>NZ_JAMYJX010000030.1:0-455 GCF_024136965.1 Haladaptatus sp. AB618
GTACCGATTATCGGCACGGTGGGCCGTTACCCCACCGTCTACCTAATCGGCCGCAGCCACATCCTATAGCGCCGGAGCGTTTCCGGCTCCCTGCAGTTCCAGCAGGGGAGCGTTATTCAGTATTAGCCTCAGTTTCCCGAGAGTATTCTGATCTATAGGGCAGTTTGGCCACGTGTTACTGAGCTTTCCGCTACGAGTCTAAGCTCGTACAACTAGCATGGCTAAATCGAACTCCAATAGCAATGGCCTCCGGCAGGATCAACCGGAATGGTTGCCGAGCATAACTGCTCGGTGGGTCTGGCGGAAGCATGCTAATGCATGTATAGTGTCGCATATACGTTGGTCCGTCAGTTCGACGACCCCGAACCAAGTAACTGGACGGGTGTCACCGAACTGCCAGGGCTAACATCAGATTCCATCGTATACGGCTGACCGCAGGGGTGGAATCCTCATTT
>NZ_JAMYJX010000031.1:0-439 GCF_024136965.1 Haladaptatus sp. AB618
AAATGAGGATTCCACCCCTGCGGTCAGCCGTATACGATGGAATCTGATGTTAGCCTTGGTAGTTCGGTGACACCTTGTCGGTTTCCGATATGGTGTCCCGAACGTGTGATATGTGATACACTCTCTTTGAGAGTGTCTCCGCCTATACGCTGAACCTTGTGTTCAGCGACATTCTGGTTGATCCTGCCAGAGGTCATTGCTATTGGAGTTCGATTTAGCCATGCTAGTTGTACGAGCTTAGACTCGTAGCGGAAAGCTCAGTAACACGTGATCAAACTACCCTATAGATCAGAATACTCTCGGGAAACTGAGGCTAATACTGAATAACGCTCCTTTGCTGGAATTGCAAGGAGCCGGAAACGCTCCGGCGCTATAGGATGTGATTGCGGCCGATTAGGTAGACGGTGGGGTAACGGCCCACCGTGCCGATAATCGGTAC
>NZ_JAMYJX010000032.1:0-425 GCF_024136965.1 Haladaptatus sp. AB618
CGCGGCACCGAAATCGCCATCATCTTCCAGGACCCGATGGAGAGCCTGAATCCCGTCTTCACCGTCGGGAGCCAACTCAGGGAGTTCATCGAAATCAACCGCGATTTGTCGAAATCCGAGGCGAAGGAAGAAGCGATCAGTATGCTTCGGGAAGTAGGCATTCCGGAACCGGTCGAACGCTACGACAACTACCCACACCAGTTCTCGGGCGGGATGCGCCAGCGTGTGCTCATCGCGATGGCACTTGCGTGCGAACCGAGCCTGATCATCGCCGACGAACCGACGACGGCGCTGGATGTGACCGTCGAGGGCCAAATCCTCTCGTTGGTCAACGATTTGCAGGCCAAATACGACACGAGTTTCATCTGGGTCACCCACGACATGGGTGTCGTCGCCGAACTGTGCGACCGCGTGAACGTGATGTA
>NZ_JAMYJX010000033.1:0-397 GCF_024136965.1 Haladaptatus sp. AB618
GGCTAACATCAGATTCCATCGTATACGGCTGACCGCAGGGGTGGAATCCTCATTTCCTTCGGATTTGAACGAAGGCGAGGAAGGGTATTAAACCCTTCGAACCTCGTTCGCTCCGAGATTGTGAGACGGTTTGAACGCCCCACAGATCGCGTTTTGAGTCTTTCTTCGCGTTTATATCCAAGCGCCCTCTATCACTTAAGGGCGTCGAATCTCGCTCGCCTCCGGCGTTTTGTGGCCGGAGGCGCGTTCACATTCAATCCAATGTCCCCTTAGTACTTAAGGGCACCGGATTCGTCGTGTTTCGTTCGTCCCAAACCGAGGGACGCCGTCGACATTACATCCGAGTGCCCCCATACACTTAAGGGCATTGGATTGGCTTTCTTTCGCCCGAAACCCA
>NZ_JAMYJX010000034.1:0-370 GCF_024136965.1 Haladaptatus sp. AB618
GCTTAAGTCGTAACAAGGTAGCCGTAGGGGAATCTGCGGCTGGATCACCTCCTAAAGACCGGGATTGGGCCGACGTGCCCAACCCACCTTAACCCGTCAACTTTCGTTGACGGATTGGCACCACACGAACGGTACACTACTCGTCTACCGACGAGGCACCTTTGAACTACCAAGGCTGGTTACACTCTCCCTTTTGGGAGGGTAGCCTTCGCTCGCTGGTGAGCGCCGCTGTTCGACAGCGGTCATGGGTTCGACTCCCGTGGAAGGCCGTCGCTTGGGACGATTCAAACCGTGCCCCTTAAGTGGGTCACGACGAAAGAATCAATCCCAACAAACCGATGCACCAACCCGTGAAAACGCGGTTGGGAAG
>NZ_JAMYJX010000035.1:0-353 GCF_024136965.1 Haladaptatus sp. AB618
GCTTAAGTCGTAACAAGGTAGCCGTAGGGGAATCTGCGGCTGGATCACCTCCTAACGAACGAGATCAGGCCGACGTGCCTGACTCACTTTGGGATTATCCTCGACGACCTCGACCAGTTTCTGGTCGGGCACCTTTGAACTGCCAGGGTTAACACACACACCTCTCGTCTCACGACGAGGAGGGCCCATAGCTCAGTGGTAGAGTGCCTCCTTTGCAAGGAGGATGCCCAGGGTTCGAATCCCTGTGGGTCCATGTCGTGGGGTGATTCGAATCGTGCCCCTTAAGTGGGTCGCGACAAAAGAATCAATCCCAACAAACCGATGCACCAACCCGTGAAAACGCGGTTGGGAAG
>NZ_JAMYJX010000036.1:0-303 GCF_024136965.1 Haladaptatus sp. AB618
TGAGCAGAATCAGGATCGATTGCTGCATCAGCAGGTCCAGCGCCGCCGTCGGTTCGTCCATCACCAAGATGTCCGGATCCAACACCAGCGACAATGCGATCAGTGCGCGCTGTTGCATCCCGCCCGACAGTTCGTGCGGGTACGACGACAGCACGCGGTCGGCGTCCAAATACAGGTCCGCAAGCAATTCCCGCGCGCGGTCCATTCCCTCGGCGCGGTCGGCGTCGTGCGCATCGAGGGTGTCGTAAAAGTGGTCCTCGATTTTCATCGTCGGGTTGAACGAACTCATCGCCCCCTGGAACA
>NZ_JAMYJX010000037.1:0-303 GCF_024136965.1 Haladaptatus sp. AB618
TGTTCCAGGGGGCGATGAGTTCGTTCAACCCGACGATGAAAATCGAGGACCACTTCTACGATACGTTGGACGCTCACGACGCTGACCGCGCCGAGGGAATGGACCGCGCGCGTGAACTGCTCGCCGATCTCTACCTCGATGCTGACCGCGTGCTGTCATCGTACCCGCACGAACTGTCCGGTGGGATGCAACAGCGCGCGCTGATCGCACTGTCGCTGGTGTTGGATCCCGATATTCTGGTGATGGATGAACCGACGGCGGCGCTGGACCTGCTGATGCAGCAATCGATCCTGATTCTGCTCA
>NZ_JAMYJX010000038.1:0-276 GCF_024136965.1 Haladaptatus sp. AB618
CGCGGACGATGGGGATGAGCACGCCGCGCATCCTGTTCAAGGACGTCATCCCGAATTTGATGCCGTTCGTGTTGGTCAACTTCGCCAACGCCGCCCGCTACGTCGTCTTCACCTCTGTCGGACTGGCCTATCTGGGCATCCTCCCCACGTCGGTGCCCAACTGGGGCGTCGATTTGAACAACGCCTATAAGCAGGCCGGGGCGTTGGTTGGCACGAGCGCACTGTATCAGCTTATCGTGCCGATGATCATGATCATGGGTATCGCCCTGTCGCTCA
>NZ_JAMYJX010000039.1:0-276 GCF_024136965.1 Haladaptatus sp. AB618
CGCGGACGATGGGGATGAGCACGCCGCGCATCCTGTTCAAGGACGTCATCCCGAACCTGATGCCGTTCGTGTTGGTCAACTTCGCCAACGCCGCTCGCTACGTCGTCTTTACCTCCGTCGGCTTGGCCTATTTGGGCATCCTGCCCACGTCGGTGCCCAACTGGGGCGTCGATTTGAACAACGCGTACAAGCAAGCGGGGGCGCTCGTTGGCACGAGCGCGCTGTATCAGCTTATCGTGCCGATGATCATGATCATGGGTATCGCCCTGTCGCTCA
>NZ_JAMYJX010000003.1:0-570774 GCF_024136965.1 Haladaptatus sp. AB618
AACCCGAACCCGAACCCGAGGAAGAGTCGGAGTCCGAACCCGAACCCGAACCCGAGGAAGAGTCGGAGTCCGAACCCGAACCCGAACCCGAAGAGGGGCGACCGCTCGAAGACGTGAAGGGCATCGGCCCGGCCTACGCCGAGCGACTTCGGAACGCGGGCGTCGAAAACGCGGCGCAGTTGGCGACTGCCGACTCGGCGGAACTCGCCCGGGAGACGGACCTCTCGGTGAAGCGCATCGAAGGCTGGATGGAACGTGCGGAATCGATGTAACGACCCGGAGATTGTCACCTCGCGGGCTGCGTTCCGCGAAACCGCACGAACTGCACCCCGAGCGGCTCGAATCCCCGTCGAAGTGCGTGTGAGTGTTACGGACCCGTTTCGGGCGTATCGACGGGCACGCGACGGTACCGGCGGCTTTTACTGTGCAACGACGGGTGGGCAATCGGGATGGGGATATTTCGGCGTCGAACCCGCGAGTATCCTCCAAATCGATTCGACCGGGGAATCGGACGCGGACGGATCGAGCCTCGACATCGTCGAGACGGTGCTCGCCGACGAGACGCTCGTCCGCGGCGACTGTGAGGTACCGTACCCGTGCGGGTTGTTCGGCTGGCTCTCCTACGACCTCGTTCGTGAACTCGAATCCCTCCCCAGCGAAGCGACCGACGACCGGAACCTCCCGCGGGTGCAGTTCGGGTTGTACGACTGCGTGGCCGCGTGGGAAACGGGAGCCGAGGACACGCTTCGCGTGACGGCGTGTCCGCAACTCCGCGACCCGGACGACCCCGACACGACGTACGACGAAGCCCGAGAAACGGCGCTGTCGCTCGCGGAGTCGGCTATCGACGGCGACCCATCGGTCGGTCCACCGCCGACGGACGAACGAGGACCGTTCGTCAGCAGTTGCGGACGCGAGGCGTTCGCGGAGCGCGTCGACGCCGTCAAGGGGTACATCCGCGACGGCGACACGTTCCAGGCGAACATCTCACAGCGACTGGAAGCACCGGCGAGCGTCCACCCCGTCACGGCGTTCGACGCGCTCCGGCAGGTCAACCCCGCGCCCTACTCCGCGCTGGTCGAGTTCCCGGGCGTGGACTTGGTCAGCGCCAGTCCCGAACTCCTGCTCGACGTGGATGGCGACCACCTTCGCACTGAGCCGATCGCCGGAACGCGCCCGCGTGGCGCGACCCCGGAAGCCGACGACGAACTGGCCGCCGAACTGCTCTCCGACGACAAGGAGCGCGCCGAACACGCCATGCTGGTCGATTTGGAGCGAAACGACCTCGGAAAGATCGCCGAGTACGGCAGCGTCGAGGTGACCGACTACCGCCGAATCGACCGCTACTCCGAGGTGATGCACCTCGTCTCGGAGGTCACGGCGCGACGACGACCCGACGTCTCCGTCACCGACGCCATCGCGGCGACCTTCCCCGGCGGCACCATCACCGGCGCGCCGAAACCCCGAACGATGGCGATCATCGACGAACTCGAATCCACCCGCCGTGGACCGTACACCGGCAGTATCGGCATGCTGGGATTCGACGAGCGTGCGACCCTGAACATCGTCATCCGCACCCTCGTTCGCCACGGTGACGAGTACCACCTCCGCGTCGGCGCGGGAATCGTCCACGATTCGGTCCCCGAAGCCGAATACGAGGAGACGTTGGCGAAGGGGAAGGCGCTCGTCAACGCGATCGACGAAGCTCTCGAACGCGAGACGGGATTTTCGGTGGAGTGACTCACACGCAATTTTAAATACCAAACCGGGACCAACGACGGTGGACGTTTCGGGTTGCCGAACGCCTCGTCCCATCGATTCGCAACCCACAGTCTGCCTAACCCGGGAGGGTGCGCCAAAAGCGATACAGCAACATTGCTGTCCGTTTCTCAGCTGAAGTGCGCCGCGAGTCGGTCGGCCGCTTCCTCGACGCGTGGAGAGACGAGGGCGAACCGGATCCAGTCGTCGCGCGAAGAGCCGAAGGCTTCGCCGGGCATGCCAGCGACGCCTGCTTCGTCGATGAGGTTCTCGACGTTCGACAGCGTGCCGGGGAAGTCGGGGAAGCGAGCCATGACGTAGAACGCGCCGTCGGGGGTGGTGTAGTCGGCACCGGCGGCGTCGAGCGCGTCGGTGAAGATCTCGACGCGTGATTCGAGGAGCGTGCGGTTCTCCTCGTAGTACTCCCGCGTCGTCTCGCGGAGCGCGTGGAGGACGGCGTACTGTGCGGGACGGCCCGTCGCCACGTTCGTCAGCATGTGGCGAGTCTTGGCCACGTCCACGAGTTCCGGCGGGAAGATGGCGTAGCCGACGCGGAATCCGGTGATGGCAAGCGACTTCGAGAACGAGTTGGTGACGATTCGGTGGTCGGAGTCGAACGCCAACGCGCTGGTGAACTCGCCGGAGAAGTCGAAGTGGTCGTACACCTCGTCGCTGACGAGGAGCGCGTCGTACTCCTCGGCGATAGCGACGAGTTCGCGCATCGTTTTCTCGTCGTACACCGCGCCGGTCGGGTTGTTCGGTGAATTCACGACGATTGCGGCGGTGTCCTCGCTCGCGGTTTCTCGCACGTCGTCAGGGTCAAGCGTCCCGTCCGCCGCGGTGGCGACGAAGCGTTGCTTTGCCCCGAGCATCGTCGTCTTGCCGGGGTAGTACGGGTACACCGGATCGGTGAGGATGAACTCGTCGCCCGCTTCGCGTTCCATCGCCCGGGCCATCGCCAGATAGTTGGCTTCGCCGCCACCGCAGGTCACGACGACTTGCGAGGTATCGACATCCCGCCGTGCGGCGATCTCCTCGCGCAGTTCGAGGAGTCCCTCGCTCGGCGGGTATTGGAAATCATCCCCGCCGAGGTCGGCGTAGGCGTGAAGCCCCTCGGCGATACTGGGCGGTGACCCCCAGTCAGGATTTCCGCTGACCATATCGACGACGTCGTGGTCGGCGTCCGCCGCGTAGGTCATGACGTGAAAGAACAGGGGGGTGTCGTAGTCCATACTTCAGGGTCGCAGCACTGGCAAGTGTTTCTTTCGCAACGAGGAGTGCGACGAACGCGGGAAGGGATTCGTTCGATGGGTGATGGGCATGAGTATGCATCCCATAGTCACACTGGACTTTATGTTGTCAGGAAATTCATTAGGAATGAAGAAAGATGATGCCGGTTCGTATCCTCTACTGACAGTGGTCGGCGCCGCTCGACGGCGTCCGTAATCACTCCGTGGCGGCGACAGTTCTCATCGCGTGTTCGCACGCCGTAGCCACGGCATCGGTCCGACAGACAACCGATAGATCTGCCGCGTATCCGTGGGTATCCGATTCGACGGTCACGGGTAGGTCTCCGCATCGAACGCCGTCGTCCATCCGCCCGATTCGCGGAATCACATCCCGTGGGCGCTGGACGGGCAACGAACAGCAAATCACACCACCCACAACGACACACGAAATGATGGATAACACAGATGAAGACGAAAAGTTCAGCGAGCAACGCGACCGCGTCGATTCGCCGATTCGACGACTGTTCGGAACCTACGGCCGGGAACACTGGTTTCCCCTGTCAGTCGGAATCGTGGCCAGCCTCGCCGCGCACCTGCTCTCGCTCCTGCCGCCGGTTCTCCTCGGCATTGCACTCGATGCGATATTTCCGGTACAGAACCCGCAACCGTATCGGTTGCCCTTGATACCACAGTCGTGGATCCCAACGGACCACTTCGCTCAGCTTTGGTTCACCGTGGGACTGATAACCCTCTCCTTCATCGGGAGTGCGCTCGGCGGATTGGCCAAAGGGTGGGGTCTCAACGAGTTCGCCCAGTCCATCCAGCACGAAGTGCGAAGCGATACCTACGACGCGATGCAGCGGTTGGACCTCGGGTTCTTCGCCGAGAAGCAGACGGGCGAACTGATGAGCATCCTCAACAACGACGTGAACCGCCTCGAACAGTTCCTCAACGGCGGACTGAACGTGATGACTCAGATCGGAATCACCGTGGTCGGCGTCACCGTCATCCTCGCGTCGAAAAACTTCCAACTCGCGTTGGTGACACTCGTGACGGTGCCGCTCGTCGCGCTCTTCACGTACAAGTTCGTCCAGATCATCCAACCGAAGTACTCCGAGGTGCGCTCGACCGTCGGCCGACTCAATGCCCGACTGGAGAACAACCTCGGTGGTATCGAGGTTATCAAGGCGAGCAGCGCCGAAGATTACGAGTTCGACCGCGTGACGGATTCGTCTAGGGAGTACTACGACACGAACTGGGACGCCATTCGAACCCGGATCACGTTCTTCCCTGGACTGGAGTTGAGCGCCGGGTTCGGTTTCATCCTCACGTTCGCCGTCGGCGGGCTATGGGTGCTAGGCGGCGCGCCGTTCGTCTTCTCGGGCGATCTGAGTCCCGGCGCGTTCGTCACGTTCATCGTCCTGAGCCAACGGTTCATCTGGCCGCTCGCGCAGTTCGGTCAGCTGATCAACATGTACCAGCAGGCGGTCGCGTCCTCCGAGCGCATCTTCGGACTGATGGACGAACCGAGCGCCCTCGAAACCGATGACGACGCGCCAGCCATAGACGTTTCGGAGGGCGTCGTGGAGTACGAGGACGTGACGTTCGGCTACGACGACGAGGAGACCGTCATCGAGGACGTGAGCCTCGAGGTAGGCGGCGGCGAAACCCTCGCGCTCGTCGGCCCGACGGGTGCGGGGAAGTCCACGATACTGAAACTCCTCTTGCGTCTCTACGACGTGAACGACGGGACGATTCGACTCGACGGGCAAGACATCACGGAGGTGTCGCTTTCCAGTCTCCGCGAATCGGTCGGCTACGTCAGCCAGGAGACGTTCCTCTTCGCCGGGACCGTCGGCGAGAACATCGCGTACGGGACGTTCGACGCGACCCGAGCAGAAGTCATCGAGGCCGCGAAAGCCGCACAGGCCCACGAGTTCATCGAGGAACTGCCGGACGGCTACGATACGGAAGTCGGCGAGCGAGGTGTGAAACTGTCCGGCGGTCAGCGTCAGCGCGTCGGCATCGCCCGCATCCTGCTTCAGAACCCGGCCGTGCTCATCCTCGACGAGGCGACCAGCGACGTGGACACGGAAACCGAACTCCGCATCCAGCAGAGTCTCGACGCGCTGTTGGCGGATCGAACCGTGCTCGCCATCGCGCACCGTCTCTCGACCATCAAGAACGCCGAAACCATCCTCGTCCTCGAAGACGGTCGCGTGGTCGAGCGAGGAACGCACGGCGAACTGCTCGCCGAGGACGGCCTGTACGCGGACCTCTGGGGCGTCCAAGCCGGGATGCTCGAAGAGATTCCGGCCAGGTAATCATCGTCTTGCTTTCCGTCTCGTGTTGGAAATCGACCCGCGGGTTTCTTTTTTTCGCGCCTCCTTTCCCTCCCCATGAGCACGGACGACCAACCCATCGAAAGGCGAGTCGGGGACGCCCTCCGTGAATCGAACGCGACGGTTGCGACCGCCGAGTCCTGTACTGGCGGCCTCATCGGGTCGCTCCTGACCGACGTTCCGGGGTCGAGCGACTACTTCGACAGCGGTCTCGTCACCTACTCCTACGACGCGAAGATGCGTCACGTCGGCGTCACCCGCGAAGCGCTGGACGAGCACGGTGCCGTCAGCGAACCCGTCGCCCGCGCGATGGCTCGCGGCGTGCGCGACGTCGCGGGGACCACGTGGGGCGTCGCCACGACCGGAATCGCCGGACCGACTGGCGGTACCGACGAAAAGCCCGTCGGAACGGTCTTCATCGGCGTGGCCTACGCGGGTGAGTGGGGAAGCGAGGAATCCTACTCGGTGGTCGCCCGGTACGAGTTCGACGGCTCGCGACAGGAGATCAAGCGTAAAATAGCGAACCAAGCCCTTTCGGACCTCCTCGACGAACTGGAGTAAAAGGGAAAACCTTGATATTGCGGGGTGGGACCTGCAACCAAATGAATCGAAAAGAACACGTATTGAATGCGGCACTTCTCAGCATCGGGCTCGGATACGTTCTCCATCCGTCGGGTGACGTGGAGACGTTCTACTCAATCGTGGCAGTTGGCGTTCCGGTCATCCTCGGCGCGCTCTTTCCGGACGTGGACACCGCCTTCGGCAAACACCGGAAAACGCTCCACAACCTCCCGATCCTCGCGCTGTTTTACGTCTTCCCGATGGTGTTCGGCAACCTGCAATACGTCTGGATCGGCGTCCTCACCCACTACGCCCTCGACATGCTCGGGAGCAAACGGGGTCTGGCGCTGTTTTACCCGTACGAACGCGAGTTCGGCGCACCGTTCGGTGTCTCGGTTTCCAGCAGCGCCGCCACGTTGGTCACGCTCGCGGTGACGGTCTTCGAACTCATCGTCGCCGCAGTGATCGTCAACGGGCAATTCCTCATCGACACAGGGATGACCGCAGTCGGCCTTCAATAGCGTTCGAAAAACGACCGTTCAGTACACGCTTCTGTCGTCGAACTTCCCGCCGTACGTTTCGTGGTCGGGATGCGTGGCTTCCATGCCCGAGAGGACGAGGCGATCGATCTTTTTCCACGAGTTTTCGTACCCGAGGTGTGAGAATTCCAATCGGCGACGGAGTTCGTGGCTCCGTCCCGTCCGATGGAGGACCCGCGTCGTGTTCCCCGCCCGAAGCAGTTCGACGAGTTCGTCCTCGGTTTCGATGTCCTCACCGAACGCCGTCCACACTTCCCCGATGGTTCCACGGAGGTGTGCGTACGACGACCCGAACGCGGGCTTTCCGGTGTTCTTGACGATCTCTTTTGCTCGGCGGTTGTGTCGGTCCCAGTGTTTGGGGTTGTAAGTTTCCACGGCGTGGATGACGTCGGCGTGAACGCGGATGTCCGCCTCCGTGACGCCCACACTGAGAAATTCCGGATGAGGAATCAGGACGGCCGCGTCTTGTCTATCGAACTCCTCCATCGCCGCCGTGAGCGAGATGAAGTCGGGGATGGGGTCGTCCAATCCGATCGCCAGGACGTGTTTTCGGTTCCTCCACGTTCCGGTGAACACCTCGCGAGCGGGGACGACGAGCAACTCGTCGTCGGAGAATTTTTCCGCACGTTGACGAATTTCGGGGAGTCGCATGAAATGTGGCGCGTACACCAGCGCGTCGAGGCCGCGTTCTTTCGCCCGTCTGACGACCTTTTCGTCCAGCACTTTGACGTGCATGTCCACCCTGAATCCGTCGCGGTCGGTCACGAAAGGATATTTCGGCGGTCGAACGATAGTGGTTCTGGTTTCGGTATCATCTGCTTGATCGAACGAACGATAGTGATGAGTTCTCCCCGCGTCGGTTTCCGGGTTCGTCGGTGCGTCATCCTCGAAATAGTGGGATTCTCGGGAGGACGTACAATCGAGCCGTTCTCGGCGAGCCGAACGACCTTCGGATGACGAGCAAGAAACAATTATATCATGGGAATTAGAGAATCAACACATGAGCGCATGGGAATGTGACATCGACGGCTGTGGGGAACGGTTCGCCAGCGTCGAGGACGCCATCGTCCATCAGACGACCGAGCACGAACGACGGGAGTGCAAAGTCTGCGGGACGGTCGTCCCGGACGGATACCTCGCCATCCGCCACGCCTTCGACGAACACTCCCGGGCCGAGTACGTCCGCGCCTACGATGCCGATTCGAGCGACGTACGCTCGCGCGAGCGCGTCCGCGACGAAATCGAGGAATCCGCCGACCTCAAGCAAGTCGTCTCCCGACTCGACGAGGGGAACGCGAGCGAATTGCTCTGAGGAGGTAACAAACTATTTTGAGGCGGGTGCGCAATCCTTGCCACACGGAGGTCATGATATGGACACACTTGCGGACGTAGACGAAATCGTCCACGAACCGTCACGGGAGTTCGTGGAATCCACGAACGTCTGGGAATTCATGCAGGAACACGACATCGATGACTACGACGAACTCATCGAGCGCACCTGTACGGATGGCTCGGAAGACGCGTCTTCTGGCGTCGATTGGTTCTGGGACGAACTGGTGGACTACCTCGACATCGATTTTTACGAGGAGTACGACACGGTTCGTGACGACAGCGAGGGACCACAGTTCTCGGACTGGTACCCCGGCGGCAAGATCAACATCGCGCACAACACCCTCGATCGATACGCGCGGGTCGATAGCCCGACCCGGAACAAAGTCGCCTGCATCTGGGAGGGAGAGCCGGGTGACGTGCGGGAGATCACTTATCACGAACTGTACCGCGAGGCGAACATGGTCGCCAACGCGCTCGAAGCACGCGGCATCGAGAAAGGTGACACCGTCGGCCTGTACATGCCGATGGTTCCCGAGGTCATCTCCATCCTCTACGGCTGTTTCAAAGTCGGCGCGATCGCGGTGCCGATCTTCTCCGGGTTCGGAACCGACGCCACTGCGACCCGCATCGATGATTCCGAATGTTCCGTTCTGTTCACCGGCGACGGCTTCTACCGTCGTGGCAGCGAGGTCGTTCTGAAGGACACCGCCGACGAGGCCATCGCGGAAGCGGGCCACGTCGAGCACACCATCGTCTACGAGCGACTGGGCAGCGAGGAACACAGTGCCTCGGAACTCGAGATTCCCTGGAACGACGACCGCGACGAACGGTGGGACGAAGCCGTCCTCGAACAGGACGACGAGTACGAGACGAAGGAACTCGATTCGAGCGACGAGTCGATGCTGTTGTACTCGTCGGGGACGACGGGGAAACCGAAGGGCATCGTCCACACGCACGCCGGACAGTTGATGCAGTGTGCGAAGGAGATCTACTTCGGCTTCGATCACAAGGACGCTGATCGATTCTTCTGGGTTTCGGACATCGGGTGGATGATGGGTCCGTGGACGCTCATCGGCAACCACGCTTTCGGCGGCACGATATTCATGTACGAAGGGGCACCGGACTACCCCGAACCCGACCGCTTCTGGGACATGATCGACCGCCACGGCCTGACCGTCTTCGGCATCTCTCCGACCGCGATTCGCGCGCTTCGAGGGTACGGCGACGAGTGGCTGGACGACTACGACCTCTCCTCGCTGCGCCTGCTTGGTTCGACCGGCGAACCGTGGGACCCGGAATCGTGGCTGTGGTTCTACGAGAACGTCGGCGGAAGCGAAGCACCCATCATCAACATCTCGGGCGGCACCGAAATCTGTGGTTGCTTCCTGATGCCCATGCCGACACAACCGCTCAAACCCTGTACGCTCGGCGGGCCGGGTCTCGGCATGAACATCGACATCGTGAACGCAAAGGGCGAATCCGTCGCCGACGCCCACGAACGCGGCTACCTCGTCGCCCGCGACTCCTGTCCGTCGATGACGAAGTCGCTCTGGTCGGGTGACGAACGCTATCTAGACACCTATTGGTCGCGGTTCGACGACATGTGGAACCACGGCGACTGGGCACAGAAGGACGAGGACGGTTTCTGGTTCCTCCACGGCCGCTCGGACGACGCCATCAACGTGGCCGGTCGGAAGGTCGGTCCCGCGGAAGTCGAGGGCGCGCTGATGGACCACGACGCGGTGAATCAGGCCGCCGCCGTCGGCGTCCCGGACGACACGACCGGACAGGCCGTCGTCTCCTACGTCATCCTCGAATCGGATGTCGAGGAATCCGACGACCTGCGTGCCGAACTCCGTGAACAGGTCGGCGAGGAACTCGGCAAGCCGTTCCGTCCCCGAGAAGTCCTCTTCGTGGACGAATTCCCGAAAACGCAGTCCGGGAAAATCATCCGCCGGGCCATCGAGGCGGCCTACACGGGCGAGGACTTGGGAGACATGTCCAGCATCGAGAACCCCGACGCGCTCGATAGGCTCGAAGAAGCGAACTGATTTCCTTCTCGGGCACAGGTTCTGTTTCGGTGATCGGACGGATGGTCGATGATCGGATAGATGGTGGAAATTCGACGGATGGTCGATGATCGGATAGAGGGTGGAAATTCGACGGATGGTCGATGATCGGATGGACGATTGCTGATTCGGCGGATGGACGTCGCTCTTGGGTGGACTGACGCCGCTTGACGGTTCGATGAATGGACGCGAATCGATATCATTCCAGCTTTTGAATACTTGGACATGCATCGGCCTCCGATACGCGCTCGGCTGGCGGCGTCCACGGACCGACTGTACGGAACGGTCGGCGGAGCCAGCACGTCCTTCGACTGCTGTGATACGACGTTTCGAATCGGTGCTGACGGCGTCCGTGCGACCTCCGCCTGTAAGCGTGCGAAGGAATCGGCGCTTCGACTGGAGCGGGAACTGGACGCATTCGACGAATCGAGTCACATCGCCGAGCTGAATCGAACGGGGAGCGTCACGAACGGTCACGTCGCGCGAATCGTTCGCCGTGGATTGGAGTACTACGACCGAACTGACGGCGTCTTCGACATCCGTCACGGTGCCGTCGAACACGAGGTGAAAGCGTACGTTCGGGGAGAGGATCCGACAGCACCGGACCCGACGTTCGACCCGTCGTCCGTGACGGTCGATGGGGACACCGTGCGGACCGACGGACCGCTCGATTGTAACGGGCTCGCCAAAGGCTACATCGTGGACCGAGCACAGGAGGCGCTTTCGGGCGTCGGCCGACGCGGATTCGTGGACGGAGGTGGCGACATCGCACGGCCGACCGGACCGGTCGGTATCGAGAGCCCGGACGATGTCGGGACGTTCCTCCGCGTCCTCTCGACGGAGTGGAACGTCGCCACATCGGGCGGCTATCGACGCAACCGCGACGGTATCGAGCACATCTACAACCCGAACGAGAAACGAACCCGATCACGAAACGACCTCGTGACTGTCGTCGCTCGTCGAGACTGCATGGAAGCCGACGCCCTCGCCACCACGCTCGCCGCGCTTCGGCCGGACGCGGCGATTCGTTTGGCGGAGGAGTGGGAGGGTGCGGAGGCGCTTGTCATCCAACAGGGTGTCTTTCACGAAACGGAGGGATTCGATGGACACGTCCGCTAAGCGTCGTCGGACGCTGATCGCGCTGGTGGTGGTGGTCGCCTCGCTCGTCTTCGCGTCGGGGGTTATGGCGTATCGAACGACCCATCAAAAGGAGACGCAGGCGAAACCGACCGTCCACTACACGCCGCCAACGACCGATCATCACCGGACTGGAACGAGTTCCGGAACTAGGACCGGAACCGGGACCGGGACCGGGACGACGACCCAACAACGCGACGACGACCGGGACGGTGTCCCGAACAGCGCCGACAAATGTCCGTCCAAGGCGGGGCGCGGTCAGGGTGACGATTTGGGTTGTCCCGTCGTGACGACGACCCACGCATCATGAACGGGTTCGTCACGCTCACGCTGTGGTATCTCGACCGCGCATCGGCGCTGGTGCTCTTTCCGGCACTCTGGCTGACCGTGTTGACGGGCATCTTCTTCACCGCCCGAGGGTTCGGCCTGATACACCGACTTTCCCGTCGAATACACATCGAACTCGCCGTCTTCGGCATCGGCATGATGGCGGTTCACGCCATCGTCGGAACCGTCGATGCGTGGTTGGTCGTCGATGGGAGCGCACCCGCGCCGAACTACCCGCTCTCGCTGTTCCTCGCTGGTGTCGGTGTCGGAGCCGTCTCACTGGTGGTGCTCGTCCTCGCCGCACTGGGCTTTCTCGAACCGCGGCGGTTCGACAATCCGGGGGCGGTTCACACCCTCGCATACGGTGGATTCGCGTTCGGAATCGTCCACGCAGTCGCCATCGGAAGCGATATGACCGGCCTCCTCGGCCAACTCGTTGTCGGGTCAGTGGTCTTCGTGATACTCGCGCTGGCCTTGAAGCTCCTCGAAGGAACGAGCCTCGTCAACCCAACTGGGTAAACGACGAACTCAGTACACGTCCCACAGGTCGAGGACTTTGTCGAGCAGCCGGTCGTGCAAACTCGCCTGATAGGTCGCATAGAGGCGCATCACCCGGTCGCGGTCCCGAAGCGAATACAACACGGTACGCCCGTCGCGTTCCTTTTCCACGATTCCTTCCTCGTGAAGCCGGGAGAGGTGCCACGAGACGGTCGAACGGGACTTCTCGACACGGTCGCTCAACGTCGCGGTGCTGAGTTCGTCCTCCGACGCGAGTTGGGCGATGATTCGCCGCGAGTACTTCCGTCGGAGGGCGTTCATCGTCGTTTTGTCCCCCGATTCGAACGAGTGGGCAGGATAGTAACGGGTGAAGTTCCCGTCGTCGGAGGACTCGACCAACCCCTCGTCTTCGAGCCATCGGAGATGGTACTGAATCGTCCCCTGCGCGTACTCGTGTCGGCGGAGTAACTCACGGAAATGAATCCCCGGCGTCGCGTGAATCTCGCCGAAGATGGCCCGCCGTGAGTCGAGTTCGAGTTCGTCCATTTCACTCCCGCACTATCGCCACGAAGAACAGCAGGAGGCCGAACAGGACGAACAGGGACGAGAGATGATCGACGAGTTCGGGCTGTACGCCGGTAAAGACCGTTTCCTCGAAGACGACCGCCAGTCCACGGCAGGCGAACAGGCCGTAGGCGACGGTGACGACGGCCAACCGCCGCTCGCGCTCGCGCCGCCACGTCAGGTACGTCAAGGTCCCCAATCCCACACTAACGAGCAGTATCCCGAGACTAACGACCAACTCTATCTCGTCCGCGCGTATCGCCATGAGCTACCGAGTGCGATTCGACGGCCAGGGCAAAAGCGTTCTCGTACAACCGTCTAACGGTGGCGAGCGACGCGAGCCCCCCCACTCCCACACGAACTACTCGAACAGCTTCTCCTCGCGGTCGATGGTGTCGATTCGCGCGATATCCTCGGCATCGAGGGAGATCTCCCCCGCCGCCAAGTTCTCCCGCAGATGGTGGTCGCTCCCCGAGCGTGGAATGGGGACTGCCCCTTTTTCGACGACCCACGCGAGCGCGACTTGTGCCGCGGTCGCGTCGTGTTTCTCGGCGAGATCCGTCATTACCGGCAGGTCGAACACCTCGCCTTGGGCAATCGGCGAGTACGCGACGAGGGTGGTTTCGTGTGCCGCCGCATCCGCGAGGAGTTCCGACTGCTCGTAGAGCGGATGCATCTCGACCTGATGGGCGACGATCGGCGCGTCGAGCACGTCGCGGGCGCCCTCGATTTCCTTAGCGCCGAAGTTGCTGACCCCGACGTGTTCGATACGGCCGTCGTCCCGAAGTCGGTCGAAGGCCGGAAGCGTTGCTTCTGGATCGTAGGTCTGAATCGGTCGATGGACGTAGAGCAGATCGACGGTATCGAGGCCGAGTTTGTCGAGGCTCTCCTCGGTGCTCGATAGCACGTCGTCGGGGGCGAGGCTATCAGCCCAGACTTTGGTGGCGACGAACAAGTCCGAGCGCGGGACGTCGGCGAGTTCGATGGCCTCGCCGACGACCGCCTCGTTGTCGTAAATTTGTGCCGTATCGAGGTGGCGATACCCCATCTCGATGGCGCTGGCGATTCGCTCCGGATCGTCGATTCCCATCGTGCCGAGACCGATTGCCGAACCGTCGTCGATGTCCGTCGTGGTCATAGTCGGGATTCGTGGAGAGGGGTCCTAATCCATGTGGTTGCGGAAGTCGAAGGAACGAGGATTACAGTATCCCGATGATCACAGCGGAACGTCGTCCAGCGTGATCGCAGACGATTCGGGCGCGTTCGATGCGCCCGAATCGTCGTCCACGACCGCGAAATCTGCCGTCCGTTCGGTATCGAGGACGCACTCCCCGCCGACGAGGAGCGGCGCGACGAGTCCGGCGGCTATCGTCCGCGGGTCCGACAACGGTGTACGAACCGCGACCGAATCGGACGGGCCGAATCCCCATTCGTCGGCGACCGCGGTTCCGGCGTCGAGCAACTCGGCGTGGGACACCTCACGCTCTCCGGTGAGTGCGGGCGTTTCGGACGAAAGCGGCGTCTCGGGAAAGACCGGATTTTCGCTCCACACGTCGGTTTCGAAATGCGAGACGGTCGGATCGGCAGGGGCATCGCCGTAGGCGACGTACTGTCCACCCGGTGGTAGCTCGTACTCGCCAACCCGCTCGGTCGGCGCGAGCAGGACACGCGCGTCGATGTCGTTCGGCGGGTCGAAGCGCACGCTCGCGCCGAGCAGAACCGCACCGAAGAAGCCGAGTATCGGTTGCGCCGCGGGTGTTGCACGGATGCCGACCGTCACTCCCTCGCGCACGCCGAGGTGCCGGAAGAAGTTCCCCGTCTTCCACGCCGTCGTACAGAAGCGATGATAATCGTACCCTCCGGAGCCGGAAACCCCAAGCGCCGGATCGTCACTTCGTCGGGAACGGACAACGAGATCGCCCAGAATCTGCATGCCGACTCTCGTCCCGGTGAGCGCAAAAGCCCGACGATTCCGAGTAGCAGGTTGGTTTATAATCGAATGAATACCGGATCTTCGGACGTCAATTCGAGGGACGATATCGTCTCCCGTGAACACGGACCGACCCCGACGGTCCACCACCGAGCGTCTGACGAACGTTTATACTGGGGTGCTAGATACTCTCAGTCGCAATCATGGCAAACGTAATCAGACGGATGGCCGAAGGCAGTTCACGGCTCGTAGAACGCTACCTCCCGGACGCGTTTCTGTTCGCGATCATTCTGACGTTCGTCGCGTACGGGTTCGCGTTCGTGTTCGTCGGATCGAGCGGCGGACCGTTGGAACACGGCACGAACATCCTTCTCGACGGGTGGTACGGTGGATTCTGGGCACTGCTCGAATTCGCGATGCAGATGACGCTCATCCTGATGACGGGCTATGCACTCGCACAGTCCGCCGTCGTGGACCGCTTTCTCTCTCGGATGGCGGCGGTCCCGTCGAGCGAACGAAGCGCCGCCGCGTTGGTACCGGTCGTGGCCGCCGTCGCCTCGTTCGTTCATTGGGGCCTCGGTCTCGTCGTGGGTGCCATTTTCGCACGAAAAGTGGCGGAGGAGATCAGAACCATCGACTTCCCCATCATCGTGGCGGGGGCCTACTCCGGGTTCATCGTCTGGCACGGCGGCCTCGCGGGATCGATCCCGTTGGTACTCAACTCGACTGCGGACGAGGGGAACTTCCTCCTCGCAAGCGGCGTCCTGAACTCCACGATTTCGACGGGACAGACCATCTTCACGGCGGCCAACATCGTCATTTTCGTCCTTGTCGGCCTCGTCTTCCTCCCGTTGTTGTTCCTGCTGATGTACCCCGAGAGCGAGGCGAAAAAACACCCGCTCGACCCCGAACAGGTCGAGACGGCGACCGACGGCGGTGAAACGGTCACGGCACCGCCGACGACGACGGATGGGATGACGCTCGCGGAGCGGATCGAACACTCGTCGTTCGTCGCGTACGCCATCGGCTTCGCCGGGTTGCTGGCCGTCGTCGGCTACTTCGTCCGCGGAGTCGTGGACGGGACGATGCCGTGGAACAACCTCAACCTGAACATCGTCAACTTCACGTTCCTCTTCCTCGGCGTCGTCCTTCACGGCACCCCGGCGGCGTACATCGGCGCGATGAAGGAGGCCGTCGAGAACGTCTGGGGGATCATCCTCCAGTTCCCCTTCTACGCGGGCATCATGGGTATCATGGGCTACGCGCCGGAGGGGTCGGCCAGCCTCGCGACGCAGATTGCACAGGGAATGGTCCACGTCTCGCCCGACGGAACGCTCCCCGTGGTCGCGTTCCTCACCGCAGGCATCGTCAACGTCTTCGTCCCTAGCGGCGGCGGCGAGTGGGCGGTCGTCGGCGAAACGCTCGTGAAGGCCGCCCATTCGAGCGGCACGAGCGTCCCCCGCGTCGCCATCGCTGCCGCGTGGGGCGACGCGTGGACGAACATGATCCAACCCTTCTGGGCGATTCCACTGCTCGCCATCAGCGGCCTCTCGGTTCGTGACATCATGGGCTACTGCGTGCTGGTGCTGCTCGGTAGCGGCGTCATCATCAGTCTCGGACTGTTGTTCCTACCGATGTGAATTCACTTTTCGCGGTCCACCTCGTCGAAACGAGGTTCGAAAAAACGCCCTCTACTCCTTCCGTCGAAGCAGATAGCCGAACGCGGCGATGCCGCCGAGCGCGGCGAGCCATCCGAATCCCGGCAACCCGCCGCCGTCCGTCGTGGACGAACTCGTATCCCCGGATGCCGTCGTCGTCGTCTCTGTCGTCGATGGCGAGGTCGAGGCAGTGGGTGACGACGTGGACGGTGGCGATGTCGTTGCGCCCGTCGTGGATGACGTTCCCATCTCTCCCATCGTCCCCGTGGTACCGTTTGCGGTTCCGTTCATCGTGGTCGTCGGCCGTAACACGATGAGGTTGCCGCGCATCGTCTCCGGATCGAACTCCGAGAAGTAGGTCTCCATCTCCGTGGTCGCCGTGAATTCGAGGGTTTGGGTCGCCCCCTTCATCTCGATGACTTCGGTTCGCTTGAGAATGTTCCCTTTCCCGTCACCGATGGCGATGTTGTGGGAGTTGCCGTCCAGGTTCTCCCACCCGATGACGTAGTCCTTTCCGGCCACCATCTGGATCGTCGGATTCGTCTTGTCCGCGAGGGGTTCCGGGGACTGTCCCAACCAACCGGAGACCTGTCCGCCGAGTTCGAACGTCGCGGTCTGCCCGCGTGCGAGACCGACGAGCGCTCCCGTTCCGAGGGCTACTTGCACGAACCGCCGACGAGAGAGTTTCGATCCGGTCATACGAGGAATGTCCGTAGCTATCTATAATATCACCACAGAAATGCTTAGCTTGTTCGGTTGCGGAGTCAGAAACTGCTCTTGATTCGCTCGAAGAAGCCCTTCTCGACGTTCACCTCTTCGCCGCCTGCCTCCGCGAACTGCTCCAACGCCTCGCGTTGTTCGTCGTTCATCGAGTCCGGCGTGACGACCTGCACCTTCACGAAGAGGTCGCCGTTCCCGCGGCGTCGGAGACGGGGCATCCCCTTGCCCCGCAAGCGGAACGTCTCGCCGCTCTGGGTCCCTTTCGGTACATCCATCTCGACCGACCCCGAGAGCGTCGGAACTTCGATCTTGTCACCGAAAACGACCTGCGGGAACGACAACGCCGTCCGATAGTACAGGTCGGCACCGTCGCGCTCGAAGTCGGGATGCTCGCGCACCCTGACTTCGATGAGCAGGTCGCCCTTCGGGCCGCCGTTCTCACCCGGTGCGCCCTCGCGTTCCATCTGGAGGGTCTGTCCGTCGGCAATCCCTGCCGGGATGTCCACTTTGAGTTTCGCCTCCCGCTGGACGACGCCGTCGCCGCCACAGTCGTTGCACGTCTCCGAATACTGTTGGCCGTCGCCGTTACAGCGCGGGCAGGTTTGGGACTGCTGGACGCGACCGAACGGCGTCTGTTGTACTTGCGTAACCTGCCCCTGTCCGTTACACTCCGGACAGGTGTTCACGTCCGCGTCCGGCGGATGGCCCTCGCCGTCACAGGCAGCACAACGCTCCGGCCGTCGAACCGATATCTGCTTCGTCACGCCCTCGAACGCCTCTTCGAGGTCGATCTCCATGCCGGTTCGGAGGTTCGCGCCCTGTCGAGGGCGGTTCGGGTTGCGACGGCCACCACCGCCGCCGCCGAAGAACTCGTTGAAGATGTCTCCCATGCCGCCCATGCCACCGCCGCCGCCGAACGGGTTGCCCTGACCGGCACCGCCGGGTCCGCGACCGCCGTCGAACCCGCCGCGCTTCTCGGCCTGTTCGAACCGGTCGTGACCCATCTGGTCGTAGGCTTGGCGCTTCTCGTCGTCCGAGAGCACCTCTTTCGCCTTTTTCACCTTCTTGAACTTCTCGTCGGCGTCCGGGTCGTCGCTCACGTCCGGGTGATACTCGGCGGCTTTCTTGCGATACGCCTTCTTGATCTCGTCCTCGTCGGCGTCCCGACTTACACCGAGTACGTCGTAGAAGTCCTCGCTCATCAGTTATCGTTTTGTAATGTAGGATGGTATTTGAATCGTCCGTCTACCGTTCGTCACGCGTTCGCCGCGAGCGGCGAACGCGATGCCGACGAGTCAGTTCCCGTCAGCACCGGATGACGAGTTCGTTTTCGTCGTCATCGTCAACGTCGCCGGATTACACCCGGCTGGCGAACGATTCTGACTATTCGTCGTCCGAATCGTCCACGTCACCAGAACGCGGAACGTTCTGGTTGGCTCACGACGACTCTTCGTCTTCGTCGTCGTGAACGTCGCCAGACTACGTCTGGCTGGCAGACGATTCTGACGAGTCGTCATCGTCAGAATCGTCCACGTCCTCGAAGTCGGCATCGACGTACTCGTCGTCCGCCTCGTCAGCACCGCCGTCGGCACCGGGGTTCGGGCCGCCGCCCATGCCACCCATGCCGCCGCCCATTCCGCCGGGGCCTGCGGCACCGGCCTGTTGGGCTTGCTCCTGTTGTTCGTACATCTGCTTGCCGATCTCCTGCAGCGACTTGCTCAGGTTCTCGGTCGCGTCTTCGAGGTCGTCCTTCGTCGCGTCCTCGTCTTCGAGGACCTCCTGGACGTCCTCGATCTCGTCCCGGATCTCGGATTCGAGGTCGTCGTCCACGTTCTCCTCGTTCTCTTCGAGGAGCGTCTCGGCGCGCTGAACGGCACCTTCGGCGGCGTTCCGCGCTTCGATGAGTTCGCGGCGTTCCTCGTCCTCCTCCGCGTGTTGTTCTGCTTCCTCCTGCATGCGCTCGACTTCCTCGTCGGAGAGGCCAGCGCCACCCTCGATGGTGATCTCCTCGCTGTTACCCGAGCCGTGATCCTCCGCGGAGACGTTGACGATTCCGTTCTTGTCGATGTCGAACGTCACCTCGATCTGCGGCGTTCCGGCGGGTGCGGGCGGGATTCCCGCGAGGTGGAACTCGCCGAGTTGTTCGTTCTCGTTGGCGATTTCGCGCTCACCCTGGAAGACACGGACCTGCACCGAGGTCTGGTTGGCCGCCGCGGTGGTGAACACCTTCGACTCCTCGGTCGGAATGGTCGTGTTCTTGTCGATGAGACGCTCGAACAGGCCACCCTTCACCTCGATACCGAGCGAGAGCGGCGTCACGTCGAGCAACACGATGTCGTCCACGTCGCCGGAGAGGACGCCGCCCTGAATCGCCGCGCCGAGCGCGACGGCTTCGTCGGGGTTGACGTTCTTCTTCGGTTCCTGGTCCGTGAGTTCCTCGACCTTCTCCGAAACCTGCGGCATGCGGGTCGACCCGCCGACGAGGATGACCTCGTCGATGTCGGATTTCGAGTAGCCCGCGTCCGACAGCGCCTGTTCGGTCGGTTCGACCGTGCGGTCGATGAGGTCCTTCGTCAGGGACTCGAACTTGGCCCGCGTCAGGCTGTTTTCGAGGTGGACCGGACCGTTGTCGGTCGCCGTGATGAACGGGAGGTTGATGTCCGTCTCCTTCCGCGAGGAGAGTTCGATCTTCGCTTCCTCGGCAGCGTCCTTCAGGCGCTGGAGCGCCTGCCGGTCGTCGCGGAGGTCGATGCCGTGCTCCGATTCGAAGTCGTCGGCGAGGTAGTCGATGATGGCCTGGTCCCAGTCGTCACCACCGAGGTCGTTGTCCCCGTTCGTGGCGATGACTTCGTAGACGCCGCCGCCGAGGTCGAGGATGGAAACGTCGAACGTCCCGCCACCGAGGTCGTAGACGAGGACGGTCTGGTCGGATTCGTCGTCCAGTCCGTACGCCATCGACGCGGCCGTCGGTTCGTTGACGATGCGGTCCACGTCGAACCCGGCGATTTCTCCGGCGTTCTTCGTCGCCTGTCGCTGTTTGTCGTTGAAGTACGCGGGGACGGTGATGACCGCCTTCTCCACGTCGTCGCCGAGGTACTCCTCGGCGTCGCGTTTGATCTTCTGGAGGATCATCGCCGAGATCTGCTCCGGCGTGTACTCCTCTCCCTCGATCTCGACGGTGTAATCCTCGTCGCCCATGTGTCGCTTGATGGACTGAATCGTCTTTTCGGGGTTCTGAACAGCCTGATTTTTGGCTGGTTTCCCGACCAGACGCTCACCGTCGTCGGAGAACGCGACGATGGACGGCGTGGTCCGGTTACCTTCGCCGTTGACGATGATCTCCGGGTCGCCACCTTCCATGACCGCGAACGCGCTGTTCGTGGTACCGAGGTCGATGCCCAGTATCTTGTTGCTCGTCATTGTTGGGGCAACCTACCCGTTTGCGCCGGTTAAAGGTTACTAGATGTCACGAGGATACGCTGAATCCCACCCCTCCGCAGTCATGCGGTTTTTGTTTTCGCCGTCTTCGCGCTTCGGGAGCTTTTTATCGAACCGATATTCTATCCCCCGTTTCCGGACGACGCGACACTCGAACGGGAGCGGTCGTCCACCAGAAGACGACTGAGGTGCAAGGAGGTAACCACGAAGAGGTGGAAAATCCGTACCGGGCAGATTGCTGCGAGGATCGGCCACGCGGCACCCGAGCGTGTCCCCTTCCGATGGCGATAGATGGAGAAAGAACGTTACTCTTCGTCGCCGTTTCCGTCGCTCACCGTCACTTGCGCGGCTTGCAGCACTTTGTCCCCCATCTCGTAGCCCGGTTGGTACACGTCGGCGATGGTGTCCTCGGGGTGGTCGCTCTCGACGCGGAGCATCACTTCGTGGCGCTGTGGGTCCACGTCGTCGCCCTCTTCGGGGTGAATCCGTGCGACGTTCTCGTCCTCGAACACGCGGTCGAGTTCGCGCAGGGTAAGTTCGACGCCCTCACGCAGGCTCTCGACATCGTCGTGCTCCGCTTCGACCGCGCGCTGGAGGTTATCGCGCACGTCGATGAGTCGGTCGATGAGGTCCTCAGTCGCACGCTTTTCGAGCTGTTTCTGCCGCTTTTTCGCGCGCTTCTTGTAGTTCTGGAAGTCGGCACGATTGCGCCGCAGTTTCGCTTCGAGGTCGTCCACTTCGTCGTCCAGTTCCTGCCGTTCCGACTCGATAGCCGCGAGTCGATCCTCGACGTCCGCGGCGAGGCCTTCGTCCGCGATGGCAACCCGCGCGATGAGGCTCGTGTCTTCCGGGCCGAGAACGTCCTCGTCCGGCGTTTCTTCGTCCATCGTATTTTCGTCCGTCTCGACGTTCCCTTCGGCCGGGGATTCCCCTTCGGTTGGCTCTTCGTCTACCGTTTGGGCGGCTTGCTCCTCGGTCATATACGTTCGTAAGTCCTTCCTCGCGTTTAAGGCTTCAGAAACGGTGCGCCCAACTCGGTACGGGCGAGACAATCGACGAGCGTGGTTGCGGACATCGAGTAGGTGGGACGTCCGACCAATCCACTCAACGGGTCGAAATCGGCCAGTCCACGGGAGGAAAGCGTCGGTAGCCGGGTCTGTGTGAGGTCTTCGAGCACCGTTTCGAACGCCTCGTCGGAGACCGACTCGGTGGATTGGTTTCGTTCCCACGCCGCGACCTCCCGCACGAGGACTTCCAGTTCGACCGGGGCCGTCTCCGCGTGTCGGGAGAGGGCATAGAGAACGAGTCGGTTGCGACGCTCGGGCACGCTCGCGAGCACCGAAGCGACTGTTCCCCGTGGCATCGAACTCCCTTCCAGTATCGTCCCCGGTGAATCTCAACCCTGCCAACCGTTTCCATCGTTCACCCGCCGTAACGTGAGCGCAGTTCCGCGGTAGTGGTCGTCGTCCCCGACCGCTCCAGCGTGTCGTTCGAGATGTGAGCCTTTCGTCACACGTCGTTCGTCGGTAACGACCGGTTCGGGGGGATAAGCAACCGTTCAACGGCGTCGTCAGTTTTGTGACGATGTGAGGTGGACGAGACCCCGAGGATCGTCTCGTTTTCCACGGGTCACAACCCTTTTCGGTTGTGCGAAAGAACGGGTATGCATGGCAGACGAGGAATCCAACGAAAACGGCGACAACGGTGACGAACAAGAGAAGACGTTCCAGGAGCGGGTCGAGGAAATCCGAGAGAAACGCGCACAAGAGGGCGATGAAGACCGCGACGAACGATTGAAGGAGGCCATGGGCGGCGGTGGTCCCGGTGGAATGGGCGGTAATCCGTTCGCACAGATGATGGGCGGCATGATGGGCGGCGGTCCGGGCGCTGGCGGCATGGGCGGCCAGCGCGAGCGCGGCGGCGGCGGTGATGAGGACCTCGTCCGCGAAGTTCGTCAGCTACGCGACGAGGTTCGGGACGCGACGCGACAACTTCAGCGCATCGCCGACGCGCTCGAAGAGTAATCCCCTTCCTCTTTCGGCAAATCACCGACCGTAGCCGGAAGTTCTTATACTTCGCCCACTATTTCGATTCGTAACCGTGACTGAGGAGACGAGCGGCGGGTCGACCAGCCTCTTTCGGAACCGCGAGTTCATCGCCTTGGCGGGCACCGCGTTCGCCAGGAGCCAAGCGTATTCGACGATCCTCATCGCGCTGTCGTTGTACGCGGGCATGTTCCACACGTCGAGCACCGTCGAGGGTCTGTTCGGGACGGCGTTCGCCGTCGTCCAACTGCTCATCGTCCTCCCGCTCGGCCGCTACATCGACACGCGAAACTCCAAGCGGATCCTGCTGTTCGGTCTCTTCGTCAACGTCCTCGTGTTCATCGGATTCAGCTTCGTGGATTCGGTGACGGGCGTCATTTTGATGCGCGTCGTGCAGGGGTTCGCCGCGAGCATCCTCTGGCTCACCGGAACGACCGTCATCGGCGAGATCAGCGACGACGACTCCCGCGGGTTGTGGATTGGGACGTACAATCAGGTCGGCGCGTTCTCCAGCCTGTTCGGGGACATCTTCGGCGGATTGCTGTTGTACCTGTACGGGTTCGAAGCGACGTACGCCGCACTCAGCGTCATCACCATCGGCGCGTTTCTGGCCATTTTCCTGTTCCTTCGGGACAACCCCGGCGGACGGAAGGACCCGGATGAGTCGAGTAGCCGTGAAACGTTCGAGACCCTGCTCGGTCGCTCGGCCATCAAGGCGCTCGTCTTCTTCCGCCTCTCGTTCAGCGTCGGGAAGATGGCCGTCATCACCTTCCTCCCCATCTACGCACACACGGAGTTCGGTATCAATCCCTTCGTTGTCGGTGGTATCATGGCCGGTGGGAAGTTGACGAAGTCGCTTACGCAGGGAAAAGTCGGCGACTGGACCGACCGGGTCGGGAAGAAAGAGAGATTCATTCTCGCGGGGGCGCTCGTGTACGCGCTCGGGACGGCGCTCATCCCGTTCGCCGACCTCGCCGACGATTACATCCCAGGCGTGACGGTCTCCGCGTTCGGGGGGTCGATGGTGATACCGGGCGCGTTCTTCGTCCTCTTTGCCGCCTACGCCGTGTTGGGAATCGGTGATAGCCTCCGACTCCCGGCGAGTATGGCCCTGTTCGTCGAAGAGGGTGAGCAGTTCGAGGCGGTGGCGTCGAGCCTCTCCCTGCGCTCTATCGCGTGGAAGGTCGGACAGGTCGGCGGTCCCGTGTTCATCGGCGCTATTTGGGACGCCACGGGCGTGTTCGTCGCGTTCTGGGCGGCGTCGGGTTTCATCATCGTTTCGTCGTTCGTTTTCGCCATGCTCTACAGCACCGACCCCGCGCCCGGCGAGCACGTCGATGCGGTCGGTGGGGATTGAACGTTCGAGCTACGACTCCCGTGCGTCGACTGGAAAGACGTAACGATGAAACCACTGAAGCCCGAAGCGTCAGTATGGACGAGCAACCGGGGCTTTCCGACCAGTACCGAAAATCCAGTCCGTGGCCGCTGTTCGTCGCGTTCGGTCTCGCAATGTTCGAGGCGGGTATCGTGATGGCGAACATCCTGTTTCCCGTCGCTGTCGGCGGGATGCTGATCTTCGTCGGTAGCATCGTCGGCATCCTCCGCGAATCGGAGTACATCAACAACCCGTGGAAAGCACTCATCGCCGCATCGGGCGTGTCGCTCGTCGTGGGCGGCGCGATTTGGTTGACGACGGTGGGTTCGATCCAACTTCGTGGCACGGCAATCCTCATCGGAGGGGTCATCCTCCTCCTCGGCGGCGTTGCTGGCGCGCTTTGGCAACCGGACCCCATCTGAGACGGTCGGACGGTCGGCAACGAACCACTAACCTATTTTAGCTCGTGCTTGCTACGTTTACGTACCATGGCACAAAGCGTCTTCAGCAAAGAAACCCTCCTCAACTTGATGGTCAACATCATTCCCCTGGGGATAATCGTCTGTTTCTTCGTCGCTTTCGTTGGCTTCAACGCGTGGAGCAACAGCGGGCTCGGCGGCATGATTAGCATCGCACTCCTCGTCCTCCCGTTCATCGCCCTCGCCGCGTTGACGTATATTGCAGCCCAGAAAATCGAGGTCGCAACTGGAACATAACCTTTCTTTACCTTGCAGTTCTCACCCTCTCGCATGGCAGCTACTGCGCAGCTGGCTCTCACCGTTGTCATGGGGGTACTTTTGCTCGCGGTCGCTTCGTTCCTCGCTCGTTTCGAGGACTGGCGGTCGTACGCACCCGTTGGCAGCAGTGGTGGCTACGGATACGCAGAATCGAACACGCAGACTCACGAGAAGCCTGCTGGAATCATTCGTTGGATCACGACAGTAGACCACAAGGACATCGGTCTGTTGTACGGGACGTTCGGTCTTCTCTCGTTCGCGTGGGGTGGCATTTCCGTGCTTCTCATGCGGATAGAACTGTTCACGCCGAGCGGTGACTTTCTCAGTGCGAACATGTACAACAGCCTGATGACGACGCACGGTATTACCATGCTCTTCCTGTTCGGGACGCCCATCATCGCGGCGTTCGCGAACTATTTCATGCCCTTGCTCATCGGCGCGGACGACGTCGCGTTCCCGCGTCTCAACGCCGTCGCGTTCTGGTTGTTGCCGCCCGGGGCGATCCTCATCTGGATCGGATTCCCGTTGTTCATGTTCGGCGGTATCCAACCGTCACAGACGAGTTGGACGATGTACACGCCGCTGGCGTCCTGTGGGCAATCGGCCGTGGCGGCCGGCGCAACCTGTCAGGCACAGGCGAGCCCCGCCGTGGACATGATGCTCCTCGGACTGCACCTCTCCGGTATCGCCACGACGCTCGGTGCGATCAACATGATCGCTACCATCTTCACCGAGCGTGGTGACGACATCGGATGGCCGGAACTCGACATCTTCTCGTGGACCATCCTCACCCAGTCGGGTCTCATCCTGTTCGCGTTCCCCCTCCTGGGCAGCGCCATCATCATGATGCTGCTCGACCGTAACTTCGGCACCACCTTCTTCGCGGCCGACGGTGGTGGCGCGATGCTGTGGCAGAACCTCTTCTGGTTCTTCGGCCACCCCGAAGTGTACATCCTCATCCTGCCGCCGATGGGACTCATCAGCCTCATTCTCCCGAAGTTCTCGGGACGGAAGCTGTTCGGGTTCAAGTTCGTCGTCTACTCGACGTTGGCTATCGGTGTGCTCTCGTTCGGCGTTTGGGCCCACCACATGTTCTCGACCGGGATGGACCCGCGCCTCCGTGCGAGTTTCATGGCCGTCTCGATGGCCATCGCGATTCCGAGCGCCGTCAAGACGTTCAACTGGATCACGACGATGTGGAACGGGCGGCTTCGCCTGACTGCGCCGATGCTGTTCTGTATCGGCTTCGTCTCCAACTTCATCATCGGCGGCGTCACCGGCGTCTTCCTCGCCGCGATTCCCGTGGACCTCGTGCTCACTGACACCTACTACGTCGTGGGTCACTTCCACTACATCGTGATGGGTGCCATCGGTACGGCCGTTTTCGCTGGTATCTACTACTGGTTCCCGGTCATCTCCGGCAAGATGTACAACAAGACGCTCGCTCACTGGCACTTCTGGCTGACGATGATCGGTACCAACGTGACGTTCTTCGCCATGTTGTTCCTCGGCTACGGTGGGATGCCGCGCCGGTATGCGACCTACCTCCCGCAGTTCACCACGTGGCACCAGATCACCACCATCGGTGCGTTCATCCTCGGTATCGGCCAGCTCCTCTTCGTCTGGAACCTCGCACAGTCCTGGCTCGACGGCCCAGTCGCTCCCGACGACCCGTGGAACCTCGGCGAGGACGGAATGCTCTCGAAGGAGTGGACGTGGTTCGCGAAGAAGCGCGAAACGGCACTCACCGACGGCGGTGAGGACGAAGGAACGCCCGCTGCGGAAGAATAACTTCCGTAATAGAACCTCGAACGAATAGTCCGCTGTAGAATAAACCCGCTTTTTAATCGTCGAACCGATGCTCGTTACGTCGCAGCGAGCACGATACCCATTACGAACATCAGTGCAGCAATGCCGGCGAGGACGAGCAAGAGCAGTTCTTTTTCGGACATACACCCACTAAGCACGTCTGGATGAAAAGGCTAATCCTTGGCCTGCCGAAAGGGTAATACGTGTCATCTCGACTGCAAGGTCGCTCGCTCGTCGTCAGCTTGTACGTCCTCATCGTCACGTTTGCGGGAGTCGTGGGAGTCCTCCTCGGCGCGTTCGGTCCGGACGGTATGCGCCCGGTCCACCTGTTCGGCGTCATCGAGTTGAAACCGACGCCGGTCGAACTCGCCATCTATGGCATCGTAACGATCGGTCTCTTCCTCGGTATCCTGCTCTCGCTCGTTATCTTCGTCGCGGAGCGATACGACGACGCTCAGCCGAAGGACTAAGTTCACGCCATTCGACATGCTACCATGTATCACGTCCTTCTGGCAGTGGACGAAACCGAATCGCGCGCGATGGCGCAGGTAAACGCCGTTGTGGACCTTCCCGAGGCATCGTCCGAAGTACAGGCGACGCTGCTCTACTGTTTCACCGACAATCCGAGCGGTGGCTCCGCATTGCAAGTCGGAGGTATCCGACGGGCGATGGAGGTACTCGACGACGCTGGCATCGAAACGGACATCGTCGAATCGAGCGGGGACCCGGCCGACGTAATCCTCGACGTCGCCGAGGAACGGGACGTCGATTGCGTCTGCGTCGGTGGTCGGCGGCGCTCGCCCGCCGGGAAGGCGTTGTTCGGCAGTGTGTCACAATCGGTCATCCTCAACGCCGACCGACCGGTACTCGTCGCAGGGGCTAAACACGCCGAGTAGGCGTGTTGCGGCCGGAACCGTTAGTCTGCGGTTCCCGTTTGCGGTTCGGTCGCCGGTCCGCCGTACGGGACGCCGCCGAGCGGAACGACTTCCCTGTCGAAACACCAGTTGGTGACTTCCGCGAAACTGACGTACATCGCGTCGAGACCGGTGACGATGCCGACCCAGCCACCAGCGGTGACGAGCGCGTCGATACCGAGCAGGTTGCCGAAGCCGAGCAGGAAGAACGTGACCGCCAGCAGGAGGAACACGCTCCAGAGCGCCCAGTTGAGTTTGAACGTCCCGATCCACATGTAGGCCGTGAAGATGCCCCACATGATGAGGGCCATCCCGAGCGCACCCGGACTCACCGTATCGATGAGGCCGTTGGATTCGAAGAGGACCAGAAGCGCGAACCACCACCAGAACGCGCCGTAACTGGTGAACGCGACGGTCCCGAACGTGTTCCCATTTCGGTACTCCAACAAGCCTGCGAATAGCTGAATCGTCCCGCCGTAGGCGATTGCCATCGGAATGACTGCCATCTCCAAGCTACTGCCGAAAATCCCAGCGTTGACGAGGCTCAACAACACCGTCGTCAGTCCGAAGCCGACGAGTCCGAGCGGTGCCGGGTTGCCGAACTCGGTATCAGCGGGCATCGGTTCTCACCTCTTTGCTTCGTCCGCGAAAACCGTATCCGCGATACCGTACTCCTCCCCACCATTCGATGCCAATTTGTGACATGCTACACGGATTCACACCATGTCCGTGAGCATAACTGTTGTCTGATTGTTAAGTGCGAAAATGCGGATGACTCAGCATCTGTACCGACCAATTACAACCAAAAAATCTCCGAATCGCTGAACCCGTTGCGGTCGTCAGTCCGCCGGTTGGGTCTTTCGTCCCGACTTCGATTTGAGCGGGGCACCTCCCAACGGGATGACTTCCCGGTCGTACGCCCAGTTGGCCACTTCGGCGAAACTGACGAACATCGCGTCGAGCCCCGTGATGAGGCCGACCCAGCCACCAGCGGTGACGAGCGCGCCGATACCGAGGTAATCGCCGAAGCCGAGCAGGAAGAACGTGACCGCTAACAGGAGGAACACGCTCCAGAGCGCCCAGTTGAGCTTGAACGTGGCGAACCACATGTACGTCGTGAAGACGCCCCACATGATGAGCGCCATGCCGATCGTGCTAGTTGCACCATCCAAACTGATCCAGCCGTTCCCACTGAAGATGACGAGCAGTCCCCACCACCACCAGAACGCCCCGTAACTGGTGAAGGCAACGGTGCCGAACGTGTTTCCTTCCCGATACTCCAACAGCCCGGCGAACAGTTGGATCGTCCCACCGAACGCCAACGCCATCGGGATGACCACCACTTCACCGTCCGGAGGAAGCAGTTTTGCGTTTATCATGCTCAACAGGACGGTGGTCAGTCCGAAGCCGACGAGCCCGAGCGGAGCCGGATTGCCAGTCTTCGTGTCTGCGGGCATCTATCTGCCACCTCCGAACCCGTTATCGCCGTGATGTTTCCTACCGGTTCTCTGTGTCGTTGTCTGGTGTGCGAATGACATTCGTTAGCACCACTCCTTTAGTTGTTATCCGCAATTCATATATAATGTTTGTTTAAGAAGGAGTACACGACCGGAAAACAATCGAGAAATTTGCCGCGACTACGACGCCGTTTAACTGTCTTGGACCTTGCCCTGGATGTCCTCCACGACGTCCGGGTTCCGGAGCGTGGAGGTGTCTCCGAGTTCGTCCTCGTTAGCGATGTCCTCCAGCAAGCGCCGCATGATCTTGCCCGACCGCGTCTTCGGCAGTTCGGGCGTGAAGATGATCTCCTCGGGCCGTGCGATCGGTCCGATGCCGTCTTCGACGCCTTCGACGATGCGGTCGTAGAGTTCATCGTCACCGTCGTAGCCCTCCTCGGTGATGACGTAGGCGTACACCGCTTCGCCTTTCAGGTCGTGGTGGCCACCGACGACGGCCGCCTCCGCCACGCCCTTCACGCCGACGATGGCGCTCTCGATCTCCATCGTTCCGAGACGGTGTCCGGAGACGTTGATGACGTCGTCGACGCGCCCGAGAACGGTGATGTAACCGTCCTCGTCCAGTTTCGCGCCGTCCTCGGGGAAGTACACCCACTCGTCGGCGTCGGGGTCGGAGTACTCCCGCCAGTACTCGCTGATGTAGCGGTCGTCGTTCTTGTAGACGGTGCGGAGCATTCCCGGCCACGGTTTCTGGACCGTGAGATAGCCCGCCCGTCCCGCTTGGATCGTCTCCCCTTTCGTGTCCACGATCTGCGCGTCGATGCCCGGTAGCGGCGGTCCGGCACTGCCGGGTTTCATCGTTCCGAGGGCGGGGAGCGTCGTTATCATCATCCCGCCCGTCTCGGTCTGCCACCACGTGTCAACGATGGGGCAGTCTTCGTGGCCGATGTGCTTGTAGTACCACTTCCACGCGCGTGGGTTGATGGGTTCGCCCACCGTTCCGAGCAGTCGAAGGCTGGAGAGGTCGTGCTGTTCGGGGTACTCGCTTCCCCACTTCATGTACGACCGAATCGCCGTCGGCGCGGTGTAGTAGATGTCCACACCGTAGTCCTCTACGATTTCCCAGAGGCGGTCCTTCTCCGGGTAGTCCGGCGTTCCTTCGTACATCACGCTTGTCGTCCCGAGCGAGAGCGGCCCGTACACGATGTAGGAGTGACCGGTGATCCACCCGATGTCCGCCGCACACCAGTAGGTGTCCTCGGGTTTGATGTCGAGGACGGCGTGCGAGGTCCACGATACGTACGAGAGGTAACCCGCCGTAGTGTGTTTGACACCTTTCGGCTCGCCGGTCGTCCCGGAGGTGTACATCAGGAACAGCATGTCCTCGGCGTCACGCTGGACGGGTTCGACCTCCGCACCTTCCTGTTCGTCCACGAGGTCGTCGTAGTCGTACTCCTCCTCTTTCATCGGGTGGTCGTACTCGTCGCCGAGTCGGTCCACGACGATCGTATCCACGTCGTGACCGACCTGCGAGAGACCCTTGTCGGCCTTCTCCTTGTGGTGGAGCGGGTCCCCACGGCGGTAGTAGCCGTCACAGGTGATGAGGTGCTCCGAAGCCGCGCTCTTCATCCGCGTGGCGAGCGCGTCGGCCGAGAAGCCCGCGAAGACGACGCTGTGTGGTGCGCCGATTCGCGCACAGGCCAGCATGGCGATGGGGAGTTCGGGAATCATCGGCATGTACATCGTGACGACGTCGTCCTCGCCGACGCCGACCTCACGAAGTGCCGCCGCGAACTCGTTCACCTCACGGTGGAGGTCCTCGTACGTGTAGGTTCGTGTCTCACCCAGTTCTCCGATCCATTCGATCGCCGTCTCGTCTCCCCGCTCGTCGAGGTGTCGGTCGAGACAGTTGTAGGAGGCGTTCAGCGACCCGCCGGTGAACCACTTATAAAATGGAGCGTCGCTCTCGTCGAGAACGGTGTCGTAGTCCTCGTACCAATCGAGCAAGTCGGCCGCACGCTCCCACGCCCCCGGCCAGTTCTCCTCGAACTCGTCGTAAATCTCGGGGTCCGAGACGTTTGCCTGTTCAACAAATGATTCCGGTGGCTCGAACGATTCTGCCTCTTCGAGCCGCGCTTCGAGTTCCACGGTATCGTCTGACATATGCCCATGCTAGCATGCTTTAAGGAGTGGTATAAAGATATGCTACGTTCGCCGACCATTTCGGGAAGAGAAAGTAAAATTCAGGCTTTGAAATACGATGAAAACTACTGTCGCTTCGACTCTGTCGCTTCGCTCGATTTTCCACCGTTTTCGTCGTCCAATACTCCCCCTTCATCGGCCACCTCATCCGGATTCGTCGTGGATGTCACCATCTCGATATTTGCTCGCAACCACGCGGCAGCGGCGGCAACCTCGTCGTCGTCCGTCGAAGTCACTTTCAGGCGTCCGGGGTCGTCGTCCCGGCCCGGATAGCTTCCGATGGCGACGTCGAACCGGTCCCGTGCCGTTTCGAGCGTCCCGCCGAGTGCGCCCTCGGGCGCGGGCGTGTACATCGTTTCGGAGACGACGTCGCCGCCGAACTCGTCCGCGACGAGTTCGAACATGGCCTTCATCTCGCGCGGGATGCCCGGGAAGACGTAGACGTTCGCCACCGCACAGCCGGGTGCCCACCCCGCGTCAGTCACGAGCGGTCGGCCACCCTTCGGAAGCTCGGCCGCCTCGTCGGCACTCAGGTCGAGTTCGTACTCGTCGGTCAACTCGGGGTTTTCCTCGACGAATTTCCGTGTTTTCTCCCTGAGAGCGTCCCGCACCTCCGTGTCGAGGACTGGTTCTCGGTCGAGCGCCATCGCCACTGCGTCCATCGTCACGTCGTCAGGTGTTCCGCCGAGACCGCCGGTGACGATGACGGCGTCGAACGATTCGTGCCACTCGCGGACCCGGTCCACGATGATTTCGACGTCGTCGGGAACGGTCATGATTCGGCGAACCGACCCACCCCTGTCGTGGATCTCCGCCGCCAACCACGTCGCGTTCGTGTTCACCGTGTCCCCCGCGAGGATTTCGTCGCCGACCGTGAGAATCGCGACTTCCATGGGTTCGACCTATGGCACTCGATGGATAAAAATCGTCCCGCCGAACAGGGTCGAAACTACGCTCCGTCGGAATCCCGTGGTGCGACTGCCCATCCTATCGTGAACACCGTCCCGATGACAAGGAGGAGAAAGGAGAGCCACACCCACAGTGTATGGGGAAACGCGACGACGAAGAAAATGGCGAGCAGCGTGCATTGGAGTCCGATGATCGGCATCAAGAGCTCATCAACGTCCATGTTATCACGACAAATCTACATAAAATGAACCTTCCGGGATCGATTCGCTCGTACCGCGTCTCAGGCCAGCCCGATCTTCTCCTGATACGCGCCGTGTTCGGCTTCGAACACGTCCATGATCTCGCCCATCGTGGCGTACTCCTTCACCGCGTCAACGATGGCTGGCATGACGTTTTCGTCGTCGTCGATGGCGTCTTGGAGGTCGTCGAGCGCCGCTTCGACGGCGTCGTCGTCGCGCTCCTCCTTGACCTCCTCCAATCGGGCGAGTTGGCGGTTCTGGGTCTCCTCGTCCACCTGCAGGATATCCGGTTTCGTGTCCTCCTCGATGTCGTACTTGTTGACGCCGACGACGATCTCCTCGCCGTCCTCGACGCGCTCCTGGTACTCGTAAGAGGCCTCCTGAATCTCGCGGTGGAAGTAGCCGCGGTCGATGCCTTCGAGGACGCCGTCTCGCACCGAACCGTCGCCCATCTCCTTGATCTCCTCGATGTAGGCCATCGTTTTTTCCTCCACCTCTTCGGTCAGCGACTCGACGGCGAAACTGCCACCGAGCGGGTCGATGATGTCCGCCGCGCCGCTCTCCTCGGCGATGATCTGCTGGGTTCGCAGGGCGACGCGGACCGCCTGCTCGCTCGGGAGCGCCAGCGCCTCGTCGAAGCTGTTCGTGTGGAGGCTCTGGGTGCCACCGAGGACGCCAGCCAGCGCCTGGATCGTCACGCGGACGATGTTGTTCAGCGGTTGTTGGGCGGTCAACGACTGCCCGGCCGTCTGGGTGTGGAACTTGAGCTGTTTCGACTTTTCGGACTCCGCGCCGTACCACTCGTCCATCACGGTCGAGTAGATGCGACGGGCGGCCCGGAACTTCGCCACCTCCTCGAAGATGGAGTTGTGCGAGTTGAAGAAAAAGGAGAGTTGGGGCGCGAACTCGTCGACGTCCAACCCGCGCTCCATCGCGTCCTCCACGTAGGCGAACCCGTCGGCGAGGGTGAAGGCGAGTTCCTGCACCGCCGTCGAACCGGCCTCGCGGATGTGGTAGCCCGAAATCGAGATGGGTTTGATGTTCGGCGTCTCCTCCACCGCGAACTCGACGGTGTCGGTGACGGTGTGGAGCGACGGTTCCGGCGGGATGACCCACTCCTTCTGCGCAATGAACTCCTTCAGCATGTCGTTCTGGAACGTGCCGCGAATCTCGTCGCGCGGGACGCCCTGCTGGTCGGCCAGCGCGACGTACATTGCGAAGATGACGGGCGCACTCGGGTTGATGGTGAAACTGGTCGAAACTTCATCCAGGTCGATGCCGTCGAAGAGGATTTCCATGTCGCGGAGGGTGTCCACCGCCACGCCCTCCTTGCCGACCTCCCCGTCCGATAGCGGGTCGTCCGAATCCTTGCCCATCAGGCTCGGCATGTCGAAGGCAGTCGAGAGGCCTGTCTGGCCGTTCTCGATGAGGTAGTGGAACCGGTCGTTGGTCTCCTCGGCCGTCCCGAACCCGGCGAACTGGCGCATGGTCCACGTCCGACCGCGGTACATCGTCGGGTAGACGCCGCGCGTGTAGGGGTCCTCGCCGGGGTAGCCCAACTCCTCCTCGTAGTCGATGTCGCCCACGTCGGACGGGTCGTACAGGTCCTCGACTTCGAGGTTCGAGACGGTCGCGAATCGCTCCTTCCGCTCGCCGAACCGCTCCAATACAGGAGAACGAGTATCCTCCTCCCACTCCTCTTTTCCCTGCCGGATCTCCCGCAGGTCATCCTCGTCGTACATGGTCGTAATTTCTGCCGGGGAATTCATTAAGGATTCGGTGAGCGATTCGTGCGACGTGAGGAGGGTCGTTCTCGACGACGTCGCCCCAGATGAGTCCTCACCCGAGAACGGAGACGCGCACGCGATGCGGTCCGGATTCCGTCGCCAAAGCCACCGAATCGACGAAGCACCCACGAACGTCCTCGCGCCACCCGTCTATCGCCGCCGCGTGGCGCTCGTGGTGGGCTTCCACGTCGTACTCGGTCGAAGAATCGTCCATACTTGGGTCGGTATCATCGACTCGTGGATACGGTGGCGCGTCCGCCGTCACGAGCTTTCGCGGTGGGATTCGAATCGGAGCGGGACCGCCGTGGCCGTCGTCCGCCGGTTCCGTCGCCTGCACGACGTGGAGACGGGCGCGCACCCGTCCGGCGAACGGGGCCGTGATCCGGAGCACCGCCTCCCGGCCGCGCTCGGTGGCTTCGAGCGCGGTCACCACGTCGTCGGCGTGGACCGCGACGGCACGGATGGCCCTCGGGTCGTCGCTCTCGCCGGGCATGAATTTCGGTGGGGAGCGAGAGGAGTTGTACCTGTCGGCGACGACGTGACGGAACGGTGGGAACGATGTGTCGGAACGGTGGGAACGATGTGTCGGCAGGAAGGGGGAACGGTCAGTAGTGGCCCAACACGCCCTGTCGTCGAGCGCGGCGCGCGGCCAGCGTGAAGACGTAGAAGCCGAGCAGACAGTAACCGACCGCGGCGGCGACGAGGATAGCGAGGTCGGTCGCGGGAAACTGCCACAGACGGACCCCGTTCTGCATCGCTCGCTGAAGCATCGCGCTTCCCTGCACCAGCGGGAGGTAGCGGAGCGGTTCGAAGTCGGCCACGGGGGCCGCGATGAGGCCGATGAGGACGAACTGCATCAACTGCGAGACGTTTTCGATGCGCTTGTACAACAGCGCGAGTCCGGCGAAGACGAACCCGATGCCGACCACGGGAAGCAGCGTCAGGACGACGATGGGAACGACGGTCAGCAGATCGACGGCGAGGTGCTGCCCGGTCGTCACGAGCATCAGCGGGAGGATGATCGCGCCCCACAGCATGCTTTCGAGGAGGTACGCGACGACGCTCGACACCATCACCGCCCCGAATCCGTACGGGGACATGTACAACTGTTCGAGCGTGCCCCACTGTGCCTCGCGGGTGATGCTCGTTGCGAGGCTGAAGTACGCCGCCAGCGCCATCGTCCACAGGAACCACCCGACGATGAGACCCCCGAACGTGCCGGAGAGTGCGCTCGCAGCGCCGATGCTCCCGGCGGCCGCCTTCCCGCCGAAGAAGATAACGGCGAAGAAGAGGTAGACGGTCACGATCTGTGCGAGCGTGTTCATCGGATAGCGAACCAAGAGAAGCACGCGCTTGCGGAGGACGGCCGCGAAGAGCGTCAGCACCCCGGCGACGTCCGAATCCGACGCCGCGTTCGACCCTTCGGACCCGTAGCTCACGCGCCCTCACCTCCTGTGTCGTCGGTGATGCTGAGGAACACGTCCTCCAGATCGGGTTCGACGGACGCCATCGACGCGACCGTGAGACCGTTCTCGCGGAGGCAGTCGGCCAACTCGTAGAATTCGTCGCCCGTTACGGAGACGACGAACCGCTCGCGGTCGGCCTGCCGTTCGAACTCCGTCGCGTCGAACGCGTCTTCGAGATGGCGACGCGTCGCAGCGGAAATCTCGCTCGCCACCTGCACCGCGTAGGCCTGTGTGTGGAATAGATCGAGCAGGTTGTCGGGGCTGTCGTCGGCGACGACGTGACCGTCGCTCATGATGATGACGCGGTCGCAGATGTCTTCGATGACATCCATGTCGTGGCTCGAAAGGAGGACGGTCGTCCCCGTTTCGTCGGCCAGATTGCGGAGTTCGGCCCGCAGTTCGAGCGAACTCTCGACGTCCAACCCGAGGGTCGGTTCGTCAAGGAAGACGACGTCCACGTCGCGGGCCAGCGTGCAGGCGAGCGACACCTTCTGTTTCATCCCGCGGGATAGTTCCCGAACCGCGGTGTCGGCCTTGTCCGAGAGGTCGAACTGGTCGAGGAGTTGGTCGTGACGCTCGCGGGTATCGGCGGGACGTTGCCCGGCCAGCGCCGCGAAGAACTCCAAATTCTCCCGGACGGTCAGTCGCCAGTAAACGTTGCGTGCGCCCTCCAGCATCGCGCCGACGTGACGATATGCGCGCTTCGTGTCGGCGTGTACGTCGATACCGTCGACGATCACCCGACCGCCGGAGGGAATGATCAGTCCGAGGATCGATTTGATGGTCGTCGTCTTCCCTGCCCCGTTCGGACCGAGCAGTCCGACGACGGACCCCCGCTCCACGTCGAACGAGACGCCGTCAACGGCAGTGACCGCATCCGCCCCGTCCCCGTATCGTTTCTGCAGGTTTTCGACGCGGAGGATGGATTCCGTCTCGCCCTCTGTCGTTCCCGTTGCCGCTTCTCCGTTCGCTCCCGTCGCCTCGTCGGCTTTCGACTCCGTTCGGGGCGATTCGATGCTCATACGTCTTCCTGTTGTGATGACAATATAATCGTTTCCAGAACGGCCTTTCAGCATTATTTCTGACACGAAAATGTTATGCGAGAAGATCGAAAACCGTGAACCGTGACCGACGACGATTCCGAGTCGCTCCCACCGGCAGAGGCGTTCGCGCTGTTCGCCGACGAGACGCGAGTCGCCATCATCGAAGCGCTCGCGGAGGAGGCAACTATCGAAGGAATTGACGGCCCTTCGTTTGCGGAACTCAGGAGAGCGGTTGGCGTTTCCGATGCTGGACAGTTCAACTATCACCTCTCGAAACTCCGTGATCGATTCGTCGTCAAACGCGACGGGAAGTACTATCCTCGATACGCCGCACTCAAACTCGTCGGAGCGATACGGGAAGGGGCGTTCACCGAACGAACGGAGTCGCGGTCAGCGACGCTCGAACACACGTGTCCCCAGTGTGAGCGTTCTTTGACGGGCATCTACGAGAACGGTCTCGTGCGAACCGAATGTGACGAACACGACATGGTATTCCAAACGAGCGTTCCGCCGCAGGCCGCCGCGAACCGATCGGTGTCGGAAATCGTCGCGTTCGCCAACGTGGAGTCACAACACCACATTCAGAAGGCGGTCGATGGAACGTGTTTTCTCTGTAGCGGGTCGATGTCCGTGGAGAAACCTCACTGGACGGACGGCGGCAGCCTCGTCACACGAATCGACTGTGATTCCTGTTGGATGCGAATGCACTTGCCAGTCGAAAGTTCGGTCATCCGCCATCCCGCTATCGTCTCGTACTTTTACGAACAGGGAATCGACGTGCGGGAAGTCCCGTTTCTCTCGTTCGATTTCGTTCGCAGCGAGGCTCAGACGGACGTCGTCTCGGAGGAGCCGTACCGAATTCGTATCGAAGTCGGACCGGAGGAGGACGCACCGACGCTCACGCTCGACGAGGAGCTGAACGTCGTGGATGTAGAGTGATTACTGCAGCCGTTTCGTCGTCTCCATCAGCGGATGGCGGGCGTAATCGACGACTTGGATGTCGTCGATGCTTTCGAGCCCTTCCTTGCGCGCCGTCTCGGCCATCCCGAGTTCGACCCGGTGGTCGGTGATGATGACGTAGGCGTCCATCTCCTCGATGTCGAGTCGGTCCGCGGCCTTCGCCCGGTGGTGGCCGTCCGCCAGCAGGAGCGTGTGACCGTTTTCGATGACGACGAGCGGTTCAGCCAGTCCGCGTTCCATCTCGTACACGCGTCCTTCTAGCTCGTCTGCGTACACCTTCCCCTGTGTCGGCACGAGGTCGGCGAGCCGTACCTTTCGCCGTCGCTGGGTCACTTCGGTGTCGTGGATGGATTCGAGCGTTCGCATGAGTTTGCCGACCTTCTCCGGCGTCACGCGCTCGATCTGACTGCGGATGAAGTCCGTGTTGGTGATGATGCCGACGAGGTTACCCGCGTCGTCCACGACCGGGAGTTTTTGAATGCCCGAGCGGAGGATGACGCGCGCGGCGTCGTTGACCACCATGTCCGGGTGTGCGACGATGAGTTCCTGCGTCATCACCTTGAAAATGGGTTCCTTTTCGTCGGCGAGCAACAGGTCGCGGGCGCTGACGAATCCCTCGACACGCCGTCCGTCACAGACCGGAAATCCGTTGTGCCCGTCGCTTTCGGCGATCCGCCGAGCGACTTCCTCGACGGTCGCATCGGGGGAGACCGTCGCTACGTCGCGAGTCATGTACTCCTTGACCTTCGCTTTGAGGCCCTCAGTTCCGCCGTCGGGCGCAATACCGACGTTGGAGGACGTGCGACTTTCCGTTTCCTCCTCGGTCTCGTCCATGCAGAGTATCGACGCCCCCCCCGAGGGAAAAACCTCCCGACGTCAGCTCTCGTCGTTCTCCGCGAGCTGAATGTCGAACGCCGCGACCCGTTCGCGGTCGGTTTCGAAATCCCCCGGCCCCGGTCGAGAGCGAACCGTCTCGAAGAACCGGTCGGTGATGATTTCGCCGACGATGGTCGAAAGCGACTCCTCCTCGTCGTCCTCCACTTCCCCGAGCAAGCCCAGCGGGATCTGTGCACCGGCCATGTCGGCGTGCCCGCCTGCGCTTCCGATCTGACCGAACGCCGCCCGCATCGTCTCGCCGAGGTCGACGTCGGTCCCACGCGCGCGTGCGGAGACGTACACCGTACCGTCCATGAAGCCGAACACGAGCGTGACGGTCACGCCGTCCATGTTGAGCAACCGGTCCGCTGCCTGCGCGAGCGCATCACGGTCCGAAAGCGACCCGACGCAACTGGCCAGCACCGTTCCGTCGAGTTCCCGGTTTCGGATCGCCCGTGAAATCGTCTCGAACGTATCGGTGCTGATGGACGGTGTCTCGACGCGTTCCAGGATGCTCGTGTCGGCGTGTGGGAGCAGGAACGCCGCCGCCTCGAAGTCCGCCTCGGACACCTCGCGGGTGAAGTCCTTCGTGTCCACGCGGATTCCGTACAACAGGCCCGTCGCAACCCGTTCGTTGGGGTGAATTCCGAGTTGTTCCAAGTGGTCAGCGAGCAGCGAACTCGTCGCACCGACACCGCTTCGCAGGTCCACGAACCGCGCTTCGACAGGGTGGTTCGGCGGATGGTGATCGATGACGATATCGATGGGCGTCTCCTCTGGAAGTTGGTCGTTGACGCCCGGACTGGAGTGGTCCACCAGCGCGAGTCCGGCGAACTCGGAGAGGTCCGCACCTTCCTCCAGATTTCTGAGGTTCAGATCGAGCAGGTTGACGAACGCACGGTTCTCCTGATGGGAAATCGCCCCGTAGTAACAGGTTTCCGCTTCGGTTCCGACGGATTCGGCCATCCCCTCCAGTGCAACCGCGCTGGCGATGGCGTCCGGGTCGGGGTTGTCGTGCATGAAAATCCCGAGTTTGCCGTCGATGTCCCGAAGTGTGCGCTGGAGTTCGTGCGTTCGAAACGCGGTGTCGGCGTCGGTCAGCGGGAGCAGATGTTCCACGAGCGCCCGACCGGGGTCGATGAACGTGTCCGACAACTCGTCGAGTTCCGTTTGAACCTCTTCGGAGGGACGGGAACCCGCGTACGAGACGAGATAAGCGTCCGGATGTACCTCCCGTACCACCCGTGCGGCCTCCCGATTTCTCTCCGGGTCGTCGCCGCAGACGAAGGCGATATCAACGTGTGGCCTCCCTGCGACCGTTTCGCGGTCCGTCGGGTCACCACGGGTGGCCGAGACGCCCTCCGTACGGAGCGTTTCGACTCTACTCTCGCTCTCATCGACGACGACGAGAGCACCGGACCAGTCGGCCACCGAGTCAACGATGGCATGCCCGACGGAACCACAGCCGAGCATGAGCCGCGAAACCATCTTATCCCCGATTCAGAGTCTGACACCTAAAACTTGTTGGGAATCCGTTCAGGCACTGATTGTACCGAATAATGGACGTAAAGACGTTCTATTCCGGGAAATTTGAATCGGCGTCGATCGCCTCGAAGTCACGAAAACGGACCAAATACGGCGAATCGGAAGAAAACGCAAACCCAAATTCGAGCCCAAACGCGACCGTTCAGGCGAGAAGGGTGGCGGCGGCGTTGTGAGCCACGTGGGAGAGCGGACCGAACGCGAAGAGCAATACGACCGTGACGACCGCCGCGGCGAGAATCGCCACGTAGAGGCCGGTCGGCCTGCTTCGAATCGTGAACTCGTCGTCCGGGTCCTCGATCCACATCGCCTTCACGACACGGCTATAGTAGAACACCGACAGCGCGCTGTTCGCGGCGGCGATGGCGGTGAGCCACCAGAATCCGGCACCGACCGCGGCACCGAACAGGAAGTACTTGCTCAGGAAGCCAGCGCCGACCGGAAGACCGGCGAGGTTGAACAGGAACACCGTCATGGCGAGACAGGCCATCGGAGCCTTCTCCGCCAGTCCGTTGTAATCCTCGAACGTCTTGCCGACGCCCCACTGTTCGGCCAGCGCGATGAACAGGAACGCACCCGTGTTCATGAAGCCGTAGACGAACAGTTGCAACATCGCACCGCTCAGCACACCGTCGTTGTTGCCGCCGTAGAGGGCGGCGAGGCCGATGAGCACGTAGCCCGCCTGTCCGACCGAGGAGTACGCGAGCATCCGCTTGACCTTGTCCTGCGTGGCGGCCGCGAAGTTCCCGAGCGTCATCGTGATGACGGCGAGAATCTGGAAGGCCAGCACCCAGTCGACCGTTCCCGAAACTGCCGCGAACGGGAACGCAGTGAGGAACACGCGGAAGGCGACGACGAACCCGGCGGCCTTCGAGGCCGACGAGAGGAAGCCCGAAATCGGTGCGGGTGCGCCTTCGTACGCGTCCGGTGCCCAGAAGTGGAACGGAACGGACGCCGTCTTGAACCCGAACCCGGCGAGCACCATCAGCACGCCGATGCCGAGGATGCCGCTCATGCCGTCGAAACCGCTTCCGAGTGCGGTCGCAACCGCGTTCAGTTGCAGGTGGCCGGTGACGCCGTACACCAGACTGATGCCGTAGGCGAAGATTGCCGACGAGAGCGCCCCGATGAGGAAGTACTTGAGACCCGCTTCGACGCTGCCGCGGTTCTTCTTCAGGACTGCGACGAGCGCGTAGGACGGGAGACTGGCCAGTTCGAGGCTGATGAACACCATGGCGAGGCTGTTCGAACTCGCCATCAGCGCCATTCCGGTCGCCGCGAGGACGACCAGCGTGTAGTACTCCGCCTGATACGGGTTGTCCTGCAGATAGTCGTAGCTCGCGATGGAGACCAGCGCGGTGACGCTGGTGAAGATGACCACGAAGAACAGGCTCATCGTATCGACGACCAGCGCGTTGCCGTAGAGATGAACCGGGTCGTCGCCGGTTCCGGCGGTGATGAACCACAGCGCGAGGCCGCCAGCGACGACCGAACCGACCGTCGAGATACCCGCGAGAAGCGGTCTGTCCGACGTGTGTGGGTGAACACTGTCCACGACGAGCAACAACAGCGCCGTCAGGGCGAGGACGATGGCGGGTGCGAGTGCAGCCCAGTCGGGCAACGCGAACGCCATCAGAACCCACCTCCCGTGACGAGCGCCATCTTACCCACGGCGTCCTGAATCATCTGATAGAGGATGTTCGGTTGCACACCGAGCAGGATGATGAGCAGGACGAGCACGACGAGCGGTGCGACGTCGTGGAACGACGCACGGCTGACCTCCGTGCCGTTTTCGAGCTTGAACGGCCCGAAGAGGGTCTGTTGCATCGCGAACAGCAGATAACCGGCCACGATGACGATGCCGAACATCGCCACCGCAGTGAACAGTGCGAGGCCGTTGGTCCCCGCCACGGTTCCCGCGAGAACGGTGGAGTGGAAGGACCCGACGAAGATGAAGAATTCCGCCGTGAAACCGGCCATCAACGGCAGGCCCATGTAGCCGAACGCACCCGCGACGAACAGGGTGACAGTGATCGGCATCTCGTCGGCCAACCCGGACATGTCCGAGACCATCCGGGTCCCAGTCTTGTTGTAGATGACGCCGACGGCCATGAACATCAGTCCCGAGATGAGGCCGTGGGCGACCATCTGGAGGGTCGCGCCGCCGATGCCGTACATCGTGAACGCGACCAGTCCGAGAACGATGTACCCCGTCGACGAGATGGAGGAGTACGCCACGATCCGCTTCAAATCGGACTGTGCCAGCGCGAGCAGCGCACCGTAGATGACGGTGACGACGGCCACGAGGGCGATGATGAACGCGTACTGTTTCGCCACGTCCGGAAGCATGGTGAAGTTGAAGCGCAACAGCGCGTACGTCCCCATCTTCAGGAGCAGACTGGACAGCATGATGACGACCGGCGTCGGCGCTTCGGCGTAGGTGTCCGGCAACCACGTGTGGAGCGGAATGACGGCCACCTTCACACCGAATCCGATGAAGATGGCGAAGAACGCCAGCGTCTTCAGCGTGCTCGGGGCGATGCCGCCGAGGCTTCCCAACTGTCCGCTGTTCAGCGCCTGCGCGATGGCGGGCATGCTGAGGGAGTGGATGGAGTCGCCCAGTCCGAAGACGAGGCCGATGAACCCGATGAACATCAGCAGCGATCCGACGTTCGTGTAGACGAAGAACTTGATCGCCGCGTACTTGCGCCGTGGGCCGCCCCACACGCCGATGAGCAGGTACATCGGGACCAACACGAGTTCCCAGAAGACGAACCAAACGAAGAAGTCGAGCGCCGAGAAGAGGCCGATGAGACACACTTCGGTGAACAGCATCAGGCCGTAGAACTGGCTCTCACGGGACTGAATCGGCGTCCACGCCGATAGAATCGCAAGCGGCGTGAGAATCGTCGTCAACAGCAACAGCGGCATGCTGATGCCGTCGAGTCCGACGTGCCAGTTCAGCGCGTATTGGCCGAACGAAACCCACTTGAACGTCTCTTCGAAGGCGAGCGTCCCGCCCAACAGGGCGTTACCGCTGCCATCGAAGGCACTGTACATCCAGATGCTCCCGGCGGCCGGGAGCAGACTCAGCACGAACGCGAGTTTCCCTGCGACCTTGTCCGGTGCGAGGAAGGTCGCGAACGCGCTGACCAACGTTACCGCGAGAAGTGCTTCGACTATCATCTAAAACCAACCTCCGGTGAAGCCGAGGATGAGAAGCAGGATGACGAACGAGAGCACCAACATGAGCGCGTAGTTCGTCACGATGCCGTCCTGTACCCGCTTCACTCGACTGCCGCCGAACAGGCTCACGCTGGAGACGCCGTTGACCACGCCGTCGATGACGCCCTGGTCGAACTTGTCCACTGCGCGTGCCACCGGAAGCGTGATTCCGGTCGCGAGCCAGACCTGATACTCGTCCTGGTAGTAGTTGTTGAACAGCAGCGTCTTCGCGCTGCCCAACTTGTCCGTGTGCTCGACGGGTTCGGGAACGTTGTAGAGCGCCCACGCGAGCGCGAGGCCGGCGAGCGCGAACGCGAGCGACACGAGGCTCGAAATCAGCGACGAGAACGACGCCGGTTCGCCGTACGTGGCGTTGATGAGTTCCTCGTAGTGATGGACGCTGGTCGAGGCGACCGGTCCGTCGAGCCATGCGTGTAAGAACTCGATGTTCGACGCGTCGAGCAGGTTCGCGACCGGTCCCATGTTGACGAGGCCGCCGACCGTCGCGAGGATGCCGAGGACGATGAGAGGGAACTTCACGTTCCAACCCACGCCCTTGGGGTCACGCGCCGTGTCGGTCCGCGGTTCGCCGTGGAAGGTCAAGAAGACCATCCGGAAGGTGTAGAACCCGGTGAAGAACACGGCGATGAGACCCATCGCGTACGCGACGAGCAACAGCGGGTTGCCGCCCATGCCGTGGACGAGCGCCTCGTAGAGCACCTCGTCCTTCGACCAGAACCCGGCGAATGGGACGATGCCCGCGAGTGCGAGTGACCCGGCGAGGAACGTCCAGTACGTGACGGGCATTCGGTCTTTGAGACCGCCCATGTCCCACATGTTCTCGTTGTGGTGCATGGCGATGATGACCGACCCTGCTCCGAGGAACAGGAGCGCCTTGAAGAAGGCGTGGGTCATCAGGTGGAAGGTCGCCGCGACGTACCCACCCGACCCCAGCGCGAGCATCATATACCCGTACTGGGAGATGGTGGAGTACGCGAGCACCTGTTTGAGTTCCTGTTTGACGACGCCCATCGTCGCCGCGAACAGCGCCGTGAAGCCACCGATGAATGCGATGATGGCGAGCACCTGCGGGAGCAGGGCGTAGAAGCCGTACATCCGCGCGACGAGATACACACCCGCCGCGACCATGGTCGCGGCGTGGATCAGCGCGGAGACGGGCGTCGGGCCTTCCATCGCGTCGGGAAGCCACGTGTGGAGTGGGAACTGTGCGGATTTCCCGAGCACGCCGCCCAACACGAGGAGACCGATGATCGAGAACCACGTCTTCGGATCGAGACCGAAGAGGAGGGTCGCGTTTCCGCTCCCCGACATGGCCTGGTCGGCCATGTGCGCGAACGAGTTGCTTCCAGCGAACTGGGCCGTGCCGAAGGTGGCGAACACGGCCACCACGCCGATGAAGAAGAAGTAGTCCCCGAAACGCGTCATGAGGAACGCCTTCTTCGCGGCGCTCGGCGGTCCCTGTTCGCGGAACCAGAACCCGATGAGCAGGTACGAACAGAACCCGACGAGTTCGAAGAACATGAACGACATCAGCAGGTTGTCCGAGAAGACGAACGCAAGCATGCTGAAGGCGAACAGTCCGAGGCCGGCGTAGTAGCGCGGCAGTCCGATCTCGCCCTCGTCGTTCATGTACCCCAGACTGAAGATGTGGACGAGGAACGCGATGAGCGAGACGATGACGAGCATCAACGCCGACAGCGGGTCGATGAAGATACCGAAGTGGAAGGTGAAGGTATCGTACGCGTCACCCGGCACCCACGTGATCATCTCGTGGTAGGTGTTTCCGCCGCTCACCGTGAGAAACGCCCACAGCGACAGGAGAAGCGACCCGCCGGTCGCGATGATACCCGGAATCGCGCCGCCTTTCGGCAGCATCTTGCGGGCGAACTCGCCGCCGAGCATCGCTATCAGGAACGAGATGAACGGCAGGAGTGCGATGACGGGTGCCAGTTGGAATGCTGTTGCCGTCATTTTACCACCTCATCGTCGTCGCTTGGGTCACGTCCACGTCGTTGAAGTTACGATACAGTACGAGGATGATGCCGATCCCGACCGCGACCTCCGCGGCCGCGAGCGCCAACGTGAACAGGCTGAACGTCTGGCCGGTCACGTTGCCGTAGTAGTGGGAGAACGCGACGAGGTTGATGTTCGCCGCGTTGAGCATCAACTCGACGCTGATGAGGAACATCATCGCGTTCTTCCGGGTGAGGATGCCGAACAACCCCGTGCAGAACACGGCCGCCGAAAGCAGGAGGTAGTATTGGACAGGTACTGCTGCCATTATTCCTCGTCACCTCCTTTCGTCCGGCCGCCGTCGGTTCGAAGCGCCGAGGTGGCGGTCGTGAGTATGCCACTGTCCTCGCGGCTGGCGAGCATGACCGCGCCCACCAGCGCCGCGACGAGCACGAGATCGATAACCTCGAACGCGGCGAGGAATCCCTCGCCGTGGACGAGGGTCTCCCCGCCGACGGTGCCGATATTGAACATCGAATAGCCGATGCTCGCCGTGATGTTGGCCCCGCTTGCGAAGCCGCGTGCGTCGCCGAACGACGCACCGAGGAACACGACGGCGAGAACGACGAACAGCGCAACCGCGACGAGGCCGGGAAGCATCGTACTCGGGTCGCGCATTCGTGGCCGTGATGTCATGCGTTAGTCACCTCCTCTGTACTTGAACGACGTGTGAGCATGACGGCGAACGTTATCAGGATGAGAACCCCGCCGACGTAGACGAGAATCTGCATCGCAGCAACGAACTCCGCCTGTAACATAACGTAGTGGATGGCGAAGCTCAGCAGCGAAACGCCGAGCAAGAGCGCCGAATGCCACACGTCCTGAACCAGGACAGCGCCCATGCTACTCGCCACCGTGAGGATGGCGAACAGCGCGAACGCGATCATTTCATATGCCATTTGAGTCACCTTTGGGTTTGCGTAAACGCCCTTTTAAGATTTCGAGACGGGCGTTTCAGTTGTAGTCGACCGCTCCTTCGCCCTCCCCGATCCATGCGCTCCGGTCGGGTTCGCGCGATTCGAGGGGGTCGATATCCTTGTACCAAGGAACGTTTCTCAGCTGTTCTTTGTTGTACACCAGTTCGCTCTTCGTGTCACCCGTGAACTCGAAGTTCTGCGTGAGCAGGATGGCATCGACGGGGCACACTTCCTCGCACAGTCGGCAGTAGATGCACTGGCCGACGTGGAGGTTGTACTGTTCGCCGTTACGCTTGTCGTCCTGCACGATCTGAATCGTATCGTTCGGACAGACGTTTTCACACTGGCGACACCAGATACAGCGCTCCTGGCTGAACTTGTGAATCCCACGGAAGCGTGGGCTTACTTCGGGAGCGACGTCGGGATATTCGACCGTGAACGTCGTCCCGCCCAATGCGTGCTTCATCGTGGTTGCCATCGATTTGAGAACTCCAATCATAGTGTCACCCCTACGATAACTGCCGTGAGCACCAAGTTAGCGAACGAAAGGACGAGCATGCCCTTCCAGCCGATCTCGATGAGTTGGTCGATACGGACGCGCGGAATCGCCGAGCGTGCCCACTGCGTGAACAGGAACACGGCCCAGATCTTGATCGTGAACCAGACGAAACCGAGCCAGTGCTGTGCGGGGCCGTCCGGGCCGCCGAGGAAGACGGTGGCGATGATGGCCCCACCGAGGAAGATGTGCAGGAACTCTCCGAGGTAAAACAGCACGAAGTAGACGCTCGAATACTCGGTCATGTATCCGGCGACGATCTCCGTCGGTGCCTCGGGTAGGTCGAACGGGTTCCGTCCGACCTCGGCCAGGTTCGCGATGAGGAACAACACGAACGCGAACGGGTTCACGAACGCGTACCACGAGGGAACGTGGAACCCGCCGATGCTGAGCAGGGTGGTCTGCTGAGCCGCGACGATCTGACTCGTCCGAAGCGATCCCGCGAAGATGACAACGGAGGCCGCCGTCACGACGAGGGGAATCTCGTACGCGATGTTCTGTGCCACCGCACGGAGTCCCCCGAGCAGCGAGAACTTGTTGTTCGACGCGTAGCCACCCATCGTCAATCCGAGCGTCGCAAGGGAGGCGACCGCGAACACGTATGCCAACCCGATCTCGGGATCGGCGAGTTGCAGATTGAGACCGAAAATATGACCCATCGGAATGACCGCAAAACCGAGCAACGCCGACCCCGCCATCACCATCGGAGCGATGTCGTAGGCCGGACGGTCCGCACCGTCCGGAATGATGAGTTCCTTCGACAACAGTCGCACTGCATCGGGGATGATGATCAGTACGCCGGCCGGTCCGAGGCGATTGACCGCGATGCGGTCCGTGAACGCGGCGGTGATCTTCCGCTTGGCCCACGGCCCCGCGAACGCCGTCATCGTCAGCATGATGGTGCCGATAACGGCCGCCGCGATGAGCGCCGAAAGTAGTTCTATCGGCGCACTGGGGTTGTTGCCACCGATCGCGTGGGCGATCTCATCGGGGAAGAGCGCCATATTCGTGAGGCCGGGAATCATCGATCGACCTCCCCGAGAATGATGTCGAGGCTACCGAGGGTCGCGACGAGGTCGGGGACGTACTCCCCTTCGGACATCTCGCCGAGCGCGGACAGGTTACTGAAACACGGACTCCGAATCTTGAATCGGCCGGGCTTGTCCGACCCGTCCGAGCGGATGTAAATCCCGAGTTCACCCTTCGCACCTTCGACGGCGCGGTAGGTCTCGGTGTCCGCGTCCGGTTTGAGCGTCCGGGGGACGTTCGACTGAATCTCGCGCTCGTCCTCGGGCCAGTCTTCGAGCAGGTCGAGACATTGCTCGATTATCTTCGCCGACTGTTCGACCTCGCGCATTCGAACCAACAGGCGCGAGTAGTTGTCACAGCCGTCCTCGGTCACGACGTCCCATTCGAGTTGGTCGTAGTAGCCATACGGGTCGTCGCGGCGCAGGTCGTAGTCGATCCCTGACCCCCGAGCGACGGGTCCCGTGACGCCGTACTGTTTTGCGACCTCGGGTTCGAGGACGCCGGTGCCGACGGTCCGAATTTGGAGCAACTCGTTGTCGGTGATGAGGTCGTGGTACTCGTCGAGCGCCGACGGAAGCCCGTCGAGGAAATCCCGAGTCTCGTCGAAGAACTCCTCCCGTGGTTCGGGAATGTCCCAGACGACGCCGCCGAGGCGGAAGTAGTTGAACATCATGCGCTGACCGGTCAGGTCCTCCAGGATGTTCTGGGCGAGTTCCCGGTCGCGCATCGCGTACATGAAGATCGCAGTGAAGTCGCCGTAGATGTCGAGACAGAACGTCCCCAGTGCCAGCATGTGGGATGCGATGCGGCACAGTTCGGCACCCATCGTCCGGATTATCTGCGCGTACTCGGGGACGTCGATGTCGTTCAGGTCCTCCGCCACGCGGGCGTAGGCCCACTCGTTGAGCAGTCCGGAGGAACCGTAGTCCCAGCGGTCGGGATACGGCATGATCTGGTGGCGGTACGTACCGTTTTGGGCCATCTGTTCCTCGCAGCGGTGGAGATAGCCGATGTCCGGTTCGACGTCCGCCACCTGTTCCCCGTCGAGCACCGTTTCCAGGTGCAATACGCCGTGTGTCGCCGGGTGGTGCGGTCCGATGTTGAGGAGCATCGTGTCCGACTCCGCATCGTAGCGGTCGTCCTCAAGCGGATTTTTGTGCTCCTCGAACGGGACGATCTGTGGTCGGTCCTGATCGTAGTTCTTCGCCAGGGGGTGACCCTGCCACGTCTCGGGGAGAAGGATGCGTCGCAGATCCGGATGTCCCTCGTACTCGATGCCGATGAGGTCGTACGCTTCCCGTTCGTGCCAGTCGGCGGTCCGGTAGACCGGTTCGGCCGTCTGGCTCTTCGGGGCGTCCCATGGCGTCGGAACGACGACGCTTACCTCCTGCGTCGGATCGTCGTACTGTTTGAGGTGGTAGATGCTCTCGTACCGGTCCTCGTAATCCTGCGCCGTGACGTTCGAGAGATGGTCGAATCCGGCCTCGTCGCGCAGTATGGTCAAGACTTCCTGCACTTCGTCCGGTCGGACCACGAATCCGGGCGCATTGAGGTGCTGTTCGCGCCCGATGACGTGATCGCCGAGCAATTCGGCGAGTTCGTCTCCGGGGGACGCGGACTCTTCCGCTCCCGATTCGATTTCCTCCTGGGAACTCATGGCGAATCAGCCCAGTTGTAGCGCATGACGAGCGAGTCCTCGTCGATTTCGTCCGCGAGCGACTGTACCAACTCGTCGCGCTCCAAGTCGCCGAACTGTTCCAGTTCGTACGGCTTGACAGTCACCGGGTTCGATTCACCGTGCGCGATGCTCTCTTGGAGTTTCACGACACCGTAGACGAGCGCTTCCGGGCGCGGCGGGCATCCGGGGACGTGGATGTCGACCGGAATGACCTCCTCCGCACCCTTGATGACGTTGTAGCCCTCCTGAAACGGGCCGCCACTGATCGAACACGACCCCATGTTCACGACGAACTTCGGTTCGGGCATCTGGTCGTAGACGCGCTTCATCCGCGGCGCGAACTTCGAGACGATGGTCCCGGGAACGATCATCACGTCGGCCTGTCGCGGCGATGCACGCGGGACGCCGGAACCGAATCGGTCCAAGTCGTGTTTCACGGCGTAGGTGTGCATCATCTCGATGCTACAGCAGGCGATGCCGAACTGCAGCATGAACATGGACGACCCCCGAACCCAGTTCATGAACTTGTCGAACTTCGTGAGAATGAATGGTGACGCGCCGAACGCCTCCCGAAGCTTCGAGTTGAAACGATCGTCGACCCCCGTGCCCATCCGAGCGTCTTGGGTCTTCGTCTGGGGTGCTGTACTACCCTGAATGTACTCCCGTGGTTCGTTACTCATTGTTCCATACCCTGTCTCGTTCCGCGGGGGCTACGAACCCACCGCACCGCACCGTTACGCCAAGCCCACGCGAGGCCGACGACGAGAACCGCGATGAATGCCAACATCGGGACGAGCACCGTCGCAAGGCCGACGCCGCTGTCGATAGCGTTGCGATAGATGACGGTCCAAGGGAAGATGAGGACCGTCTCGATGTCGAAGACGACGAACAACAGCGCAACCATATAGTATTGAATGTTGAACCGAATGCGCGTCGTCCCGGTTGGAATTTCACCGCTCTCGTAGGTGGCGGATTTTCCCTGTTCGGGCACTGTTGGTCTGAGGAGACTCGATATCATCATCATACTAGATGGTATCGCAATCCCCACCAGCGCCAACGCGCCGATGGCTACCCATGGATTCATTACCGATTTCTCCTAGCAAGTGGTAATTTGTGAGCCCACACCTATAAGCGTTGATTCTTGGGATTCTGGGCCTGAAACCCCTCTCTCGCCGGTATTCGGGCAACTAACGCTTTCTCTTCGATAACGTCCCCCGTTCCTATAGAGAATTGAACTGTACCAATGGGGATACTAGTATATAAAATTATATATTATTGTTCGTTACGGAACGAATCCGTTCCTTCCTCGTGGAGACGACGGGAGACGTTCCCGACGTCGGTCTGTAACTCGTCGTGGTACGTGACAAGTCTTTTCCGCAACTCGTCATGTCCTCGAGAGAGAATCTGTGCCGCCGAGAGCGCAGCGTTGAACGACTTACCGGCGTCCACAGCGACGATGGGCGCGCCGGTCGGCATCCCGATGACCGACGACACCGACTTTTCCTGGACGGGAACCCCGACGACGGGAATCGGGTACGCGAGCGACGCCGTCATGTTCGGGAGGTCGGCCGACTTCCCGCCCGCCCCGGCGATGATGACGTCCAATCCACGTGCTTCGGCCGTCTTCGCGTAACTGTACATCAACTCTGGCGTGCGGTGGGCCGAAACGACGTACGTTTCGAACGTGAATCGAGCGTCCGGCGGGTTCTCGTTGTCGGTCACTTCCTCGAAACCGAGTTCCGTGAGCGCGTCGTACGCCCCCGACATCACGTCCAGGTCGGAGTCGCTTCCCATGACGATTCCGATTTCGGGGGTTTCCTCCGTCGGCCGGTCGCGGTTCGCTTCGGCTTCGAACTGTTCGATGAGGCTCGTGACTGATTCTGCGGTGGTCATTGGAACGTGAGTGAGTCGGTGAGGTCTTTTGCGTCACCGTGTAGGTCGGTGAGCGTCGGTTCGTCGACCGTCGCCGGGTCGTCGTCGCCGACGAGCGTGACGTGTCCCATCTTCCGGAGTGGTCGCACGTCGTGCTTGCCGTACCAGTGGAACGACGCGCCGGGGGTCGAAAGCACGCCTTCGACGCCCGAGAGGTCGGCGGGTTCGGGTTCGTCCACGTCGCCCAAAATGTTCGACATCACGATGGAACCGCGGAGCGTCGTCGCCCCGAGCGGGTACCCCAGCACGCCGCGGGCGTGCTGTTCGAACTGCGAGGTGAGCGCGCCTTCGATGGTGTAGTGTCCGGAGTTGTGCGGGCGCGGGGCAATTTCGTTCACCGAAATTTTTCCATCTTCCCTCTCAAACAACTCGATTCCGTACGTCCCTCTCCCGGAGAGCGCCGAGAGCACTTCCCGTGCGACTTCCTCCGCGCGTTCTCGAACCTCGTCTGACGTGCGCGCGGGGACGACGGTTTGTCGAAGGATTTCGTCCTCGTGGACGTTTTCCCCGACGGGGAACGTCGCCACCCCGTCGTCGCCCTTCACGGCGATAACGGAGAGTTCGCGCTCGAAGGGGACGAACTCCTCGACCATCAGTTCGCCCGAGACTTGCGACATCGCGTTGTCCACGTCGTCCTCGTCCTCTACGGGGACGTTACCGCGCCCGTCGTAGCCGCCGCGGCGGGCCTTCAACATCATCGGATAGCCGAACTCCTCGCCCGCTTCGAGCAGGTCCTCGCGGGAATCGACTTGGCGGAAGTCCGGGACCGGAATGCCCCTGTCCTGCAGCGCGCGCTTCTGGACGAGTTTGTCCTGAATGGTGCGGAGCGTCGCCGGGTCCGGGTGGACCGGGACGTCGAACTCGTCGCTCACGGCTTCGAGCACGTCGGGGTCGGCGAGTTCGATTTCGAACGTCAACGCGTCGCTTCGCTCCGCGAGTTCTCGAATCGCGTCCTCGTCGTCGAAGTCGCCGACGATCTGGTCGCGGGCGACGAGCGACGCCGGGCAGTCGGGTGTCGGATCGAGGACGATCAGTTCGACGCCGAGCGGGGATGCCGCTTCCGCGAGCATCCGGCCGAGCTGGCCGCCGCCGACGACGCCAAGGGTAAGCGGTGATGCCGTAACCATGTTGCCCGAAAGCTATCCCTGTGGGTGCATAAGATTTGCCAACTTGGACGAGAAATACGCACAAACGTGCAACGTATCTCGGACTATTCCGCCTGGTTCGCCTTCCGAAGTGCGCTCTTCTTGATGTAAATCGTCGTCGGAGCACCCCAGAGCGTCAGGTCGTGTCGATACGCACGATAGCCGTCGAGATACTTCGCCACGTCCCCTTCGCGTGAGGTTCGGGTGATGACGACCGGCGGCTGTCGGGTCTTCAGGCTCTCGTTGTCCAGCGTGCTATCGACGCTCGCGTTCGCCATCTCGGTGTACCACGGTAGCGGGAGGCGGTTGTACCAGCCGCTCGCGGCCGGTGGTGGGCCGTCGTTGCTGGTCTCGTCCGGGACGTAGAACACGTAGTTACTCTGATCGTCCACGTAACCGTAGTACAGGACGTCGGTCCCTCCTTCGTTCGCCTTCGACACCTGCTGTACCTTTTCCATCGTCGGTTTGATACCGGCGGCCGGTTGTCCCCACTGGACGATGTCGTTGTGGCGCTGTCCGCCGAACACGCTCGGCGTGTCGGGGTCTTGGGGGTGCATGTAGACGACGGTCGTCGCCGGAAAGAGGATCAGTACGACGAGAACGAGGGATATGACGCTCGTCGCGGTCGTTCCGACCCGGTCGTCGTCCTCGTACGCCTCCATCCCCCAGCGATAGATGACCCCCGCGCCGACGGCCGCGGGAATCATGAGCGGGACGATGGCGTGCACCGTCACCCACCCGGCCTGGATGTCGGTCACGAGCGGGTAGCCGAGGATGCTCACTACGCCCCAATAGAACGCGAACGAGACGAGGTCGCGGGGGCGGTCGTCGACGTATCGCGCCGCGATAAAACCGACGACGGAGAGGAGGACGACCACGATTGCGCCCTGTTCGAGTACCGTGATGAAGTGCTGAAGATAGGGAAGGTAGGCGTGCCCCTGACTCGTCACCCACTGTCCGGTGAACTTGTCCCACGTCCCGAGCGTTGCCTCCCCGACGACCGCACCGAACATCGACGGCTGTCCGAACGCCTTCCACAACCCCGGCCCGCCGGTTCCGTTCGTCCGGGGCGCGTAGAAGTAGACGATGATGACGAAGAACTCCACCAGCGCAACGAGGATGTGCGGAGCGAATCGAAGGAGCCCCCGACCGGTTTCTTTGGTCGTCTCGACGAACGTCTCGGTCCATTCCCGGTCGTGATTCCGGGAGAGGAGCAGTCGGTGGTCGAACAGCAGGACGAGCGCTCCGAGCCACGCGAGGACGTACAGAATGGCGTTTTCCTTCGTCGTGAAGCCGAGCGCCAACGCCGCGGTTCCGGCGTAGAGGTACCGTGCCTTCCCGGTCGCCTGTGCGCGGAGGTAGAAACCGAGCGCGAATACCATGAACGCCGCGAGCAACACGTCGTACCGCATGACACGGGAGTAGTAGAGGACGACGGGATTCACGGCGAGGAAGAACGCGAACGCCACCATCTCGGAGTCGCTGAGATGGTCGCGGTAGAGCCACGCGGCCAGCGGTACCAGTCCGGTGACGAGTGCCACCGGCAGTCGCGCCACGAAGTCGCTCGCGCCGAACAGTTCGAACAGGACGCTGTTCACCTGCGGGAAAAAGGGTCCGTGAATCGGCGGATAGTAATTCCAGACGCCGGTCTCCTGAAAGCGGAGTATCCAGTAGCCGACGCGGGCTTCGTCCCAATGGGCGAACCGGGTGCCGAGACCGACAAGCCGGAGCGCCAGCGCCAGCACCGTGATGGCACAGATGAAAGCGAAACCCCGATTTCGGGCCGTCCACCCGGTCAGCGGGTGTTCGCCTGAACTCATTGTTTTGCCTCAAGACAGAGCGGGGATACAAGCCTTGCGGAGAGCGGTAGTTCTTTTAGCCGGGGTGGCCTCCCGCCACACATGGTAACGCTCGGACTCGTCGTCGCGGAGTTCAACGCGCCGATAACGGAGCAGATGGAGGCATCGGCGCGTGAGGCTGCCGCCGAGCGAGGTGCGGAAATCGTCGAAACGCTACACGTTCCCGGTGCGTACGATTCTCCCCTCGCGGCGGACCGGCTTGCGCGACGGGACGACATCGACGGGGTCGCGGTGCTCGGTGCCGTCATCACCGGCGACACCGACCACGATCACGTCATCACGACCGCAACGACACAGAAGCTCACCGACGTGAGCTTGGACCGGGATACGCCGGTCGCCCTCGGAATCACCGGACCGGGCATGTCGGCGGCGGAAGCACGCGAGCGTACCGACTACGGTGCACGAGCGGTCGAAGGTGCACTCGATTTGGTGGAAGAACTACAATGACGATGGAATTTTCGGAACGAATCGGACGTGTCGAACCGAGCGCAACGCTCGCGATCAGCAGTTTGGCGTCGGAACTGAAAGCGGATGGTGCGGACGTCATCGACCTGAGCGTCGGTGAACCCGACTTCCCGACGCCGACGAACATCGTGGACGCCTGCGAGGAAGCGATGGAGGAGGGCCACACCGGCTATCCGCCGTCCAACGGCGTCCCCGAACTCCGCGAGGCCATCGCGGAGAAGCTACAAGGGGACGGTCTCCCGTACGAGGCGGACAACGTCATCGTCACGCCCGGCGCGAAGCAGGCGCTCTACGAGACGGTGCAGACCGTCGTCGACGACGGCGACGAAGTCGTCCTCCTCGACCCGGCGTGGGTGTCCTACGAGGCGATGGTGAAACTCGCGGGCGGCGACCTGAACCGCGTGGACCTCGCACCGCACGACTTCAAACTCGAACCCGCCCTCGACGACCTCTCCGAGGCCGTCTCGGACGATACCGAACTATTGATCGTCAACTCGCCGTCGAACCCGACCGGCGCGGTGTACTCGGACAAGGCACTCGAAGGCGTCCGGGACTTGGCCGTCGAGCACGATATCACCGTCATCAGCGACGAGATTTACGAGCAGATCACCTACGGCGCGGAGTGTACCAGCCTCGGCACCCTCGACGGGATGTTCGAGCGCACGATAACGGTCAACGGCTTCTCGAAGGCCTACTCGATGACCGGCTGGCGGCTCGGCTACCTCGCCGCGCCGGAGGAACTCGTCTCGCAGGCGGCCAAACTCCACTCGCATTCGGTCTCCTCCGCGACGAACTTCGTCCAGCGCGCGGGCGTCGAAGCGCTGGCGAACACCGAGGACGACGTGAGCGAGATGGTCGAGGCGTTCCACGAGCGCCGCGACCGACTCGTCGCCCTGCTGAAACAGCACGACGTGGACGTTCGAACGCCGGACGGGGCGTTCTACATGATGATCCCCGTGGCCGAGGACGACCAGCAGTGGTGTGAGGACGCGCTGGAGCAGGCCCACGTCGCAACGGTACCGGGCAGCGCCTTCGGCGCGCCCGGCTACGCGCGGGTCTCGTATGCGGCGGGCTTGGAGCGGATCGAGGAAGCGGTCGAACGGTTGGCCGACGAAGACCTGCTGTAACGGAAACAGCGTTTTTATTTTCGAGTGAACGACCGAGCTATCGCTTCGTACTTCCGGGAACTCACCACCTCAAACCGCATTGGTCCCGGCTTTCGATATAAACCTACGCGAAAAAGTAGCCCGGTCGTCTCCCGTCGTTCAGTTCCGTCCGATGATGAATCGGTTGGCGATGTAGATGCCGATGGCCGCCCCGATTGCGGGTGAGATGGAAGCAACGACGGATTGCTGGGGGTTGTACCCGAGCGCGAAGAGCGCGACGAGAAACACCGCGATGAACCCGATGGCTCCGGAGATGAGTGCGGTTTTGCCAGCAGGGGAAACCATGCGTTCTCCTCCTTAGACGCCCATGCCCATCAGGTGGCTTCGGAGCACGTCGTCGTCCTTGTTACCCTCGCCGGTGTTGAGGATGACGACGGTGTCGTCCTCGTCGAACTCACCCTGCTGGGCGAGTTCCCACGCGCCGCTTGCGGCGGCGGCGCAGGTTGCGCCCATCTCCAACCCTTCCTTCTGTGCGATCGCGACCGCCGAATCGAGGATGTCTTGGTCGCTGGTCGCCACCGCGCCGCCGTCGCTCTCGCGGAGCGCGTCGAGGATCATCGGGCTCGCGCCGGGGTCGGGAATCTCGATACCGCCGCAGATGGTGTCCGGCGTCTCCCACGCTTCGTGGACGTCCGTGCCCTCCTCCCATGCCTTGACGATCGGTGCACATCCCGTCGCTTGCGCGGCGTACATCGCTGGAAGGTCGTCGGTGAGTCCCAAATCGCGGAACTCCTTTGCGGCCTTGTGCATGCCGACGAGGCCGACCCCGCCACCGGTCGGGTAGACGATGGCGTCGGGGACGTCCCAGTCCATCTGCTCGGCGATTTCGTAGAACATCGTCTTCTTGCCCTCGTGGCGGTAGGGCGTGACGAACGTCTTCACCGAGTACCAGTCGTCTTCTTCCTCCATCGCGTCGGCGTAGGCCGCGCCCGCGTCGCCGATCCTCCCTTCGACGACGGTCATGTCCCCGCCGTGGACGTTGACCATCGCCTTGTTCGTGAACCCGGCGCGCGTCGGGAGGAAGACGTGCGATTCGAGGTCGGCGCGGGCGGCGTAGGCGGCCGCCGCCTGTCCGGCGTTTCCGGCCGACGCGAGCGCGATGTCCGTCGCGCCGTGTTGGGCCGCCGCGGTCACGGCCATCGTCTGGCCGCGGTCCTTGAACGTCCCGGTGGGGTTGCGCCCCTCGTCCTTGAACAGAACGCGTCCGACGCCCATCTCCTCGGCGAGTTTCGGACATTCGACGAGCGGCGTCGCACCTTCGTCCATCGTCACCGCCGATTCGCGGGTGAACGGCAGGAGTTCCGCGTACTTCCACATCGTCTCGAACGGTCGGGATTCGAACTCCTCGCGCGACACGTCGATGGCGTCGTAGTCGTACTCCGGGTCGAGGATGCCGTCGCAGTCGGGACAGCGGTGTGTCCCCACTTCGGCGTCGAACGTCTCGCCACAGTCTACGCACGTCAGTCCGATGAATGCGTCCGTCGTCTCCATGCCCGAAGGTGGGAAGGGGGACCACTAAGCCCTGTTCATCCCCCGTCCCTTTTGCCCCTGCTCGCCGACTGTCGGATATGAAACCGGAAACCGTTCAGTCGATCCTCGCCGACTGGGTGGAGCGACACCGTGAGTCGTTGACGGCTCGCTGGGAGGACGTTCCGCATCGAGTGCGCGACCCAATTTCGGTACCGGAGTACGATTTCCCGACGACGCCGGACGACATCTTCCCGTGGGTTTCGGTCTGCTTCGTGGTAGCGGACGGACGGGTGTTGCTGGTACAGGATTCGGGCCACTTGTCCGTGTGGGAGCCACCAGGGGGGAAAGGCGAGGTTCGAAGAACCTCGAAGAGAGCGAGCGGTGAATGCCGCGAGCAGGGCGAGGCGCGAAGCGCCTCGAAAAACGTAAGCGGTGAATACCGCGAACGAGGCGAACTTGGTGAATCGTATTCCGAAACTGCTCGGCGCGAAACCCGCGAGGAGACGGGCATCGAGTGCGAAATCACCGGCCTGCTGTTCACCGAAACGCTCCAATTCGATTACGGCGAGTCCGTCCTCATCCCCGTGTTGCAGGCCGGATTCGTCGCGCGGCGAGTCGGCGGCGAGATTCGAACGACCGAGGACGCCATCGAAGAAGCGGCGTGGCTCCCGATTTCTGACCTGCCGGACGGAACGCAGTTCGAAGCGGAGATCGGATCGTTGGCACCGTCCCGATAGCGTCGAACCCCAACCTGATGGGCCGAGAGAGGTTTACGGAGGACGACCGACCTTCCCCCATGACCACAGTCATCGTCGCCGGGGCGGGACTCGCGGGCCTCGTCGCCGCCCGGCACCTTGCCCGGTTGGGGGTGGACGTTCACGTTTTCGAACGCGAGGATGAGGTCGGCGGGAGGGTCCGAACCGAGCGGAAAGACGGGTTCGTCCTCGACCGTGGCTTTCAGGTGCTCTTTACCTCCTACCCCGCCGCGAGACGCGAACTCGACTTCGACGAACTCGATCTGCGCTATTTCGACCCCGGTGCGGTGCTCGCCCGTCCCGGCAGTCGATCCACACTGAGCGACCCGTTTCGGGACCCTGGAACGCTGTTCGAGTCGATGGCGAACCCCGAGGTTCACCTCGGCGACAAGGTTCGAACCCTGAAACTCCGGCGGGAACTGACCCGCAAACCGAACCGTGAAATCTTCGCCGGGGAGGACGAGTCCATCGAGGAGTACCTCCGCGAACGCGGTTTTTCCGAATCGTTTCGAGACAACTTCGTCGGGCCGTTTTACGGCGGTATCACGCTGGATCGGTCGCTTTTGACCTCGAAGAAGGTGTTCGAGTTCACGTTCAAGATGCTGTCCACGGGGCGGATCGCCGTTCCCGCCGACGGCATGGGCGCGATTTCCGAACAGTTGGCGCGGAAGGCACGGACGGCCGGGGCGACGATTCACCTCGAAGAGGTCGTTTCGGCGGTCGAATCGGACGGCGACGAAGTCCGCGTCGAGATCGACGGTGAAACCATCACCGGCGACGTAGCCGTCGTCGCCACCGACCCGAAGGCCGCCCGAGAGTTGACGGGCGTCGATTCGATCCCGACCGATGCTCGCAGTTGTGTCACCCAGTATTTCGTCCACGACGAACCGCTCGACACCGGCAACCGAATCCTGCTCAACGTCGGGGACGACGCGCCGAACGAAATCGTCCCGGTGTCCACGATTGCACCGGAGTTCGCGCCAGACGGGCGCGAACTCCTCTCCGCGACGTACCTCGGCTTGCCGGAAGAGTCGGACGAGGAACTGGCGGAAACGGTGGTCGAAACGCTACAGCGGTGGTATCCCGACCGGAATTTTGCCCCGCTCGAACACCTCCACACCGACCGCATCGAGTTCGCGCAGTTCGCCCAACCCCCGGGGGTCTTCGACACGCTTCCGACTAATCGAACCGACGGGGAGTCGGTGTACCTCGCGGGGGACTACACCGAGGCGTCCTCGCTCAACGCCGCGATGGAGAGCGGGCGAAAAGCCGCGCTCGCCGTGTACGACGATCTGTGATCGTCACCGTCCTCGGAAACGGGCGATACGATTTTGTCGATTCCCGGTCGAAATCAATCCGAAACGATGACAAAGCCGGTCCTGGTTCGGAATCCGAACGGCGGCGACCGACGAAAGAGCGTCAAGGCCCGTGACATCGCACGTCGTCGCGGCTACGACGTTCGGAACAGCACGGCTCGCGGCGAAACCCTGACGCTCGCGGAGTCGGCGGCGAGAGACGGTGCGTCGGTTATCGCGGCCTGTGGCGGCGACGGGTCCCTCAACGAAGTCGTCAGGGGTGTCGATGCGGCGGGCGCGCTCGACGACGTTCGCCTCGGGGTGATTCCCACGGGGACCGGCAACGATTTCGCGGACAACCTCGGGATTCGAGGGCTCACCCACGCGTTCGACGTGGTCGAATCCGGCGAGGAACGACGGCTCGACCTCGGGATGGCCGACGACCGGCCGTTCGTCAACTCCTGCGTCGGCGGGTTGACCGCCGAGGCGAGTGCTCGAACGACGCCGGAGCGAAAGCGACGGCTCGGCGTCCTCGCCTACGTGCTGAGCACGCTGCATGAGGCGCGGGAGTTCGACGGCCTTCGACTCGACATTCGAGCGGGACCACGGGATGACCCGGTATGGTCGGGCGAGGCGGAAATGCTCCTCATCGGTAACGCTCGACGATTTCCCGGGGAGCGCGAGCGTCGGGCGAACGTCGAGGACGGCCTGCTGAACGTGGTCATCATCGAGCGCGCGCCGTCGCTCGATTACCTCTCGGCCGGTGCCGCGGAAGTGTTGTTACGCCGGGATTCGACGTATCTCACACGACTCAAAGTTCCTCGATTGCATCTCGAACACGACGGGGAACCGGTGCAGTTCAGCCTCGACGGGGAGACGATTCAACGCGCCGAGATGGACGTTCGCTGCCGTCCGAACGCGATGCGATTCGCGGTCGGAGAACGGTACGTTCCGAATCGGAGCGGAAGATAGAGCGGTAATCCTTCAGGTGTACATGCGACCATATCGGAACAATTACAGGATGCCATGGACGCTTCGAAGGGACACACGGTGCCTATTTTGTCGAGATGACGCTGTCGGTCCCCGCTACAACGGGTCGAAGGAGCCAGTACAGTCCGGGAAGTTGGGAGAGGTTGAGCACTGCATCCCGCATTTTGACGTGCCACTTCGTAGGGGGGATGAGAAAACTCGCAGTGCGCCTCCCGTACGCTTGCTTTTTCTCGATCTCCGGTTTCATCTTGGCCTCGTATTCAGCCAATCCCTCTTCGATAACGGAAGCTTCGCGTAGCTTACGAGCGAGAACGTAGGCACCACCCATCGCCATGGATGCCCCTTGTCCCGCGAGGAGCGAAACGGCGTAGCAGGCGTCTCCCACTAATGTCACTCGTCCCTTCGACCAGTGATCCATCTCGATCTGTGCGACCTGGTCGTAGTAGATACTATCGACATCCGCACAGTGATCGAGCGCATCAGGTACGATCCATCCGATGTCGCCGAACGTCCTGCGCAACTCCTCACAGGGAGACGCCGGTAATTTCTCGTCCGGCGCATCGTGAGCGAACCAGGTGGCGACTTTTCCGTTTCGAATCGGATAGAAACCAGCGGTCCGATTCTCCACTGTGATATCCCGAAATCCGCCGTCCAACTTTCGTCTAAATGCATCGTCTTCGAAAATGTACGCTGCAGTCTGATAGCCGAGATAGCGACGGTACTTCTCCTCCTCCCCAAACGTGAGTTCCCGAACGCGGGAATGAATCCCATCTGCACCGACTAGTAGGTCCACCTGTTCCCGTGTTCCATCAGTGAGATCGACAGTTACCTCGCGTCCGTTCTGCTCGACCTCGTCCACAGTGAGATCGTAGCGAATTTCGACGTCATCCGAGAGGGATTCGTAAAGCACACGCTCCAAATCCCCACGCATCAGTGAGAGCAATTCTCCGTCCTTCAGACGCCTGAACAACTCGTAATCGATCGTAGAGACGGTGTTCCCGTTCGAATCGACATCGATGATTTCTGAAATCGGGTATTGGACCCCTTCGAGTCGTGGGAGGATGCCCATTCGTTTCGCCACGTCGTACCCGGAGCCGAGGAAATCGATCATATATCCTTCCTCGCGCAATCCGGCCGCCTTCTCGATCAACGAGACGTCCCATTCATCCCGATCTAGCCACCATGCTAGCGTTAGCCCGGCGATTCCCGCACCACAGATGAGAACCCGTTGTCGGTTTGCTTGCGGTTGGTCCCTTTCCCTGTTTTCTATATTCGGCATATACCGAATATTGCGATTTAAAAACGATAACTCTTTCTATATTTTCGCGTTTCGTGGGTACCACCTTCGTCTGAAAGTGGAAAAATCGGTGTCGTGGGGTTCGGGGAACCGTTTTCTATTTTTACTACGTACCGATTATAACGAACACATGAGCAACGACGTCGATCCGGTAACCGAGGCTCGGGAGGAGGTCATCGAAGCGTTAGAACACAGCGCTGAGGTGTACGGGTTCAACAGAAGTTACGGACGCCTGTACGGGATACTGTTTTTCGAAAATCGACCGGTTTCACTCGACGAAATCGTTGAAGAGAGCGGCTATGCGAAATCCACGGTGAGTACGGCGATGAAACGTCTGGAGCAATTTCACGTCGTGCACCGTCGCTCGATTCCGGGTGAAGGGAAAAAGGCGTTTTACGAGGCCGAAACCGATCTTTGGCGCATCGTCCAGGAATTTCTCCGTCGGGAAGTTCAACGCGAACTGGACATCATGACTCGTGCGCTCGAATCCGCCGAGAACCGCCTCGAAGGGGTGGACGATGAGCGTGCGAGGGAAGATCTCGAACGGATTCGCTCGTTCGAGAAAACGTACAAACGAGGACAAAAAGTCGTGGATATCTTTGTATCGGTCTCGAATAACCGACTGATAAAACTGATCGAAAATCTATAATTTCCGGTGCTCCCGACCGAATTTTCCCTTGTAGTTCGATTTCCGAATCGACGCTTGCTGAACACTTCGATAGGATTTCCCATCGAATACACGATTCGGCAACTCCTCCTCCGAACTACGGATTACAGCAGTTTCCGAAACTCGGCGAGCGGCGGGAACCGGTAGGTTTCGTCGGCATCCTCGTCGCGGACGATGGGTCGGAGCGGATTCGTCCGCGTGACGAGCGGGGACTGAAAGTCGCTCCCCCGCAGGTCGTTTACGACCATTCCGCTCGCGAAACGGGTGAATGCCGGGAGGACGAGAACGTCCGACTCTCGGTAGGTCTCCTCCCCCCAGAGGTAGCACGGACGACGCTTCCCCTCGATTTCGATGGCCGGATGGTCGTGACCGACGACGTATCGGGGCGCGTCCTCGTCGGGTTCCTCGTGGCCGTGACAGACCAACGTCCCGTCCGCGAGGCGGTACTCGTCCCGTGGGTCGGCGAGTTCGTCGAGCAACGTATCGTGGTTGCCTCGCACGACGACGAGCGTGGCACCCGCTTCGTCCACGAGTTCTCGGAGGTCGGCGAACGTCACTTCGGCTTCCTCCGGCAATCGGTCGAAGGCGTGGAGAACGTCGCCCGCGAGGACGACTTCGCTCGGGGAAAAACGGTCGAGGAGGTCGGAAACTCTCGTGGTCAGATCGGTTCGCTCTCCGAGCGACAGGGAAACGTTCGACGTCGCGTCCCGGCCGATGTGGAGGTCGGCGAGGACGAGCGCGTCGACGGACGGCAGGAAAACGGCGCGGTCCGTGAATTCAGCGTCCACCATCGGCCCGGGTACGTTGGCTGAGGTCGTACTCCCGTCCGGAGACGAGGTAGATGACGTCCTCGATGACAGTCAGCAGTTCGGGGAGGATACGGACCACCAACCACAGGATGATGACGAGCGATATCACGGCGAGCAGTTGGCTGAACACCCTGTCCGCGATGAAGAACGAGACCATCTTCGGGTCGGTGTAGCCCGTGAGACTGGTGACGGGACCGATGAATATCTGGAACCACTGGTTGCCGAACGCGACGGAGATGAACACGTTGCGGATGACGTTCAGCACCCAGATGATGGAGATGGCCATCACGAACGCACGGATCTTTCGGCGGAGCGGCGCGCGGACGGCGGCGATGAGGCCGCCGAAAATGCTCATGCTGCCGATTCCGGTACACGCCAAAACGAGATACGTGTAATACCGGTGGCCGTTGCTGTCGTGGAAGATGAACGCGCTGTGATAGCCGTTCTGCTCCGCGATGGTGAAGTCGGGGTCGTACCCGAGCAGGTGGATGACGGCGTTCGTCTGTGCACTCACGAGTTCGACGATCGACTGACGGAGCGGTTCGATGGTCAGGAACGGGACGTAGATGAGTCCCATCGCCGCGACGCCCCGGGAAAGGACGAAGAGCGAATCCCGTCCGGTGTACAACTGGTAGCCCGTATACACGCACAACGGAACCGCGACGAGGCACAACGTACCCTCGATGAAACTCCGCATCTCGAACGCGAACCGGGGAAAGAGAACGCCCCAAAAGAGCCCAAACAGCACCCATGCTCCCATGCCGACGCCACGTGCCAAATCGCGGTCGTATCCTTCGAGCGCGGCGGTGGCGACGAACGCGGCGATGACGACCCACACGAGGTAATCGGGAAACGTCGTCGTCAGCCACGAGACCGATAGCGAGAGAGGAACGGAAAGGGCGGCAGGGGCGACTTCGATCACGATTCGTCCTTGTTCTCGGAAAATATAGAGTTGACGCTCTTCAAATCGCCCGGACACGTCGGCACCCGATGCGTTTCCACACGGGGTGGTCGTCTCCCGCTTTCACTCGCCGACCGCTGGTATTTTTATCGTCCCGCCCGACGGTTCGGGTATGGCCGACGTGTTGGAGGACAAGCGAGCCGCGACCCGGTTTCGAATCCTCTCGGAGATCGCTGACCGCCAACCGGCGGTGAGTCAAGGCGAAATCGCTGACGCCGTCGGCGTCACGAGCCAAGCCGTCAGCGAGTACATTCGCGGCCTCGTGGACGACGGGCTCGTAGAAAAGGAAGGGCGCTCCCGCTATCGGGTGACCAAGGAGGGCGTCGATTGGCTGTTGCAGTCCGCGACCGACGTCCGGCGCTTCGCGGATCACGTCACGGACGATATCCTCGGGAACGTCGGGGAGGACGCCGCAATCGCACGGACCGACATCGACGCGGGAACGACCGTCTCGCTCACGCTCGCCGATGGATTACTCCACGCGACGCCGGGCGACGAAGGACCTGCGACCGGTATCGCCACGACGGACGCCGAGGAGGGCACGGAAGTCGGCGTCACGGAATTCGAAGGTATCATCGACCTCGATCCCGGCCACGTGACGGTGTATCAGGTTCCGCCGGTCCGTTCCGGAGGAAGTCGGTCGGTCGATTCGGACGCGCTGGCGGCCGTCTGTGACGCCGCTCCAGTCCTCGCGGCAACCGGTGTCGAAGCGTTCGTCGCACTACAGTCCGCCGGTCTCGAACCCGACACGACGTTCGCTGCGGGCGAAGTCGCCGCCGAGGCCGCGGAGCGTGGCTTGGACGTGGTCATCGTCGCAACCTCCGACAGCGTCGGGCGCGTCACCGACGCCCTCCGGGACGTTGGTGTCGCCTACGAAGTTGCAAACGTCGAATAAGTTATAGTCATTCAAAAACGGTGCAATTCCTTTGCGGGTTCGTCAGCCGTTGTGTGAGAAAGCGAGTTAACTCGACCCATTTCAACGGTGAGCGAATCGCTTGCGGCAAAGTGGTTCGTGGAAAATACTGTTAGAAAAAAACGCCTGTTGGGTGGCAAAGTTAATACCCTTGGTTATAATATATGCGTGTGTATCGAACTCGGAGATAATCTCATGTTTACCTCCAAGCTATGAAACTCACCGAACCGGGGACGAAAGGGGAACTCGACGAGAGTCAGATTCATAACGTCTTGCGGAACGACCGACGACGCGAAACGATTCGGTATCTTCGTCAAACGGGTGACTCACTGGCCGTCGACGACCTCGCGGAACACATAGCCACGCTGGAAACGGGGGAGTCCCCCCCCACCCAGAAACGTTAGAAAGAGTGTCTACGTTTCGCTCCATCAGACACACCTCCCGAAACTGGACGACCTCGGTATCGTGGAGTACGACCAACGGTCGAAGGAACTGGTTCTCAACGACCGCGCGCGCGAGGTCGAGGTGTATATGGAGGTCGTCGCCGAACACGACGTTTCGTGGCCGACGTACTATCTCGGTCTCGGGATACTGGAGTTCATCGTCCTCTTCGCGGCGAAACTCCATCTCTTCTCCATCCAACTGCTCGATTTCGAGTTCTGGACGTGGTTCTTTTTGACGTTCTTCCTCGTCTCCGCGCTGTACCACATCTACAACGGACAAGAGCGATCGCTGTTCTGACTGACCGTTACGGCGGGGAAAACGTGACTGCTCAGCCGATGTACCGCAGGTCGTCGTCCGACGGGAGGGATGCCTGTTGGGATTGGGATTCCATCTCCTCTATCTTGTTGACGACTTCCTCCATCTCCTCGGCGCGCTCTTCGAGCGAGCTGAAATCGACCTCGAAATCGAGCACTTTCTGGAGGATTTCGAGGACCGCCTGCGCGCTTTTCGGGTCGACCAGGTAACCGCTCGTCTCGCCCATCAGGCACGTCGCTTCGAAACCGCGCCGTCCGCCGAGACCGAGCAGGAGTCCGCTGGTGCCGACGATGCCGCCCGCCGGTTCGTCCTCGCGGAACTCAACGCCCGCACCTTCGAGTTCGTCCACGAACTCCGTCGTCGCGGCCGCACCCAACACGGCGTACTCCTCGATGAGTTCGCCGGTCGGCACACCGCCGAGCGCGAAGACGCGTTCGACACCGAACTCCTCGGCGATGTCCAAAAAGGCGTTCGTCAGCCGATAGTGGCCGACGTTGTCCTGGGCTTGATAGTCGCCCGTCAGGACGAGTACGTCCTGCCCGTCGAGCGTCAACGCGTGGAGTTCCACACAGACCAGTGCGGCCGTGCCGTCGTCCCCGACGCTCACCTGTGGCGGCAGATACTCCGAGTACACCCGTCGAACGAGTTCGCTTTCTTTCTCCTCGAGTAGATGCTCGGCGACGAGTTTACCGACGTGACCGACGCCCGGCAGTCCCTCGATAAGGACGGGGCTTTCCAAGTCGGGATTGGCGACGATGTCGATGTCGATTTCGTCCATGTACCTTATTCGTGGTCGCGCCGCTTAAGTGCGCGTCGGTACTCCCCGTACGGGTCGTTCGGGTCGAACGGCGCGGGTGCGCTGTTTACGGCGTTCGCTCCACAGTCGGGACACGTCGTCAAAAGGGTGTACACCGGGCGGTCGTGTTCCGCCTTCCACGCGGAACATACCCGGATGTTCGATTTCATTCGTCGTCGGTGTGGCGGTCACGGTGGAAGTCGGCGGTACCCTCGATGCCGTCCATGACGCCCTCCGCACGGTGGACGCTCTCTTCGAGTTGCGCCTCCGCCGTCTTGTAGTTCGGTGCCTTCACACGAACGCGATATTCGGGTGCACCGACGTAGGTAACGTCGAGTTCCACTTCGTCGGGAATGTCGCCGTTTCCTTCGGCGGCTTTGAGCGCCTCCTTGATGCCATCGACGCCGTCTTTCCCCGGGTTGCGGAGGTCGACGTAGCCGGTGACGGTGACGTAGGGAACCGAGACGTTCTCGCGTGCGGTCTCGACCAGTTGTCCGATTTCCTCGTCCGTAAGGTCGGTACTGTCGAGCGCTTCGGGACCGTGAATCGCCGCTTGCTCGAAGCCGTCGTAGATGCTGCCGAACTCGGAGAGGAGTTCGTTTGCGACGTGCGTGTACTGCTCGTCGCCCATGTCCTCGCCGAACGCGAGCGACATCCACTTGTCGGCCTTCTGCTCGTTCTTCCAGTCCTGTATCTTATCGCTTCGCTGATGTTCGTTCACGTCCTTGATCGAGAGGTCGATCTGCTGGGACCCCTCGTCAACGTCGAGAACCTTACAGACGACGGTCTGTCCGGTGCTGACGTGGTCTCGGACGTTTTTGATCCAACCGCTGGCGACCTCGCTGACGTGGACAAGCCCACGCTTGTCCTCGTACTCTTCGAGGTCGATGAAGACCCCGAAGTCTTCAATCTCGTCTACTTTACCGACGACGAGTTCGCCAGTGTCGGGCCAGCCACTGTATTTCATCGGGATGCTATCGTTTCGAGGACGTCGCCATTGATTTCTGCCTTGCCGCCGGTCGGCGTGGCGAGGTTGTGACCGCAGACGACGCAGTTGACTTCGCTCGACGCCTTGCCGAAGACGGTCTGTTCGTTCTCACAGTCTGGACACTGAACTTTGTAGAAATTTCCTGCCATGTGTTTACTCCTGGAATTCGAGTCGGCCTGCACGCCATCCCGGGCGGAGGTGTGCTTTGCCACACTCGCTGCAACGGTACTTCAAGTCGGTCTTCTTCGTCGGTTTGTCTCCACCGGGAACCTTCGAGAAACCACCAGCGTTACCGATGACGGCTTTGCCGCGTTTCTGCTGGCGAGCGTCCCACTTCATGCCGGTTCGTCGGCCAGTGCGGACCTTCTCGACTTCGTGTTCGTGGTGTGAGTGACAGTGCGGGCAGTACGTGTTAAATCGACGTGGCATCTGCATAGATATCGACCTTACGGTGAAATTGCGGGCCGGGACTTAAAACCCGTTTGGTTTCCACTGCGACGGATGTGGGACGGAATATATAGCCCTCCCCGTGAGTCTATTTCATTCTATTATGAAAATAAAAATTTTGAAGTCCGATTCCCTAAAATACAGAGTGAATACATCATGACAAACGTCAATCGGCGGCGATTTCTCAAACGAACCGGTGTCGCAGGGGCGGGACTCGCAGCGCTCGGAATGGGAACGGGAACGGTAAGCGCGGATCGATACGGGATTCCCATCGTCTCGACGCGCGGCCATTTCGACGACGACGGTAACCTGACTTCGGGCCACACCGAGACGGGCTACGACACCACTGGCGACGTTCCGGGCGTCGATACCGGCTGTGTGGACGACTTGACCGTGTTCATCCACGGGTGGCACAAGACGGGCGGCGACCCCGAACAGGAGGCGGAGGACAAGTTCCTCTCGGCGAAGAACAACCTCGACGCCGCAGGATACGACGGAACCCTGATCGGCTATTCGTGGGACAGCGACGCCGGTGGCGGCATCGATTATGGCTGGGGGACGGCACAGGACGTCGCCCAGAAGAACGGCGTCAAACTAGCGCAGTTCGCGGTGTATCTCAAATACTACTGTCCGAACACCACGCTCAGGTTCGCTAGCCACTCGCTCGGTGCACAGGTACTCCTCAGCTCGCTTCGCTCGCTCGACGTGACCTCGTGGTGGAACGACGGCGGTTACGAGGTGTACTCGACCCACATGCTCGGCGCGGCGACGGACAACGAAGCGCCCACCAAGGAGTGGATGGACACGTACAACGCCATCACGAACCAGACGACGGCGACGTTCAACTACCACAACGAGGAGGACGACGTGCTGGAGTGGGTGTACAACACCATCGAGTTCGACCAGGCGCTCGGCGAGACCGGCTACGAGGACGGCAACACGCCCGCACCCAACTACGTCGAGTACGATGCGACTTCACAGGTCGGCGACGACCACTCGAACTATCTCGACACCCTCGGCGACGAAATCGTCTACCACATGAACAACGTCCCGTCCTACGTCTGAGACGAATCCGCTCCCGAATCGGGTTCGAACGGCGGTTGCAAAGCGCTTAATTGACCGCCTTACAAACCCTCTCGTATGAAACGGCTCATCATCCACGGGGACCCCGGAATCCGGGACGACGCGATCATCAACTACGACGATGCGGAACAGGTCTGTTTCTCCATCACCCGACAGGGTGACTGGCACGGCCCGGACGAACCCCAACTGTGGTGTGTCATCGGCACCGAGGACGAACGCGAGGACTTCGACCGCCGAAACTACGTTCCCCACTGGCTCGATACGGACGCCATCGACGCCGAGGACGTCGACGTCGTCGAATCCGCCAACTGATCTGTGGTCGAGTAGTTCGATTCTAACATCTTCCCGTTCTCCCGCCGAGTCATACCGCTGGTGGCGAGTCGATTCCGTCGGAACGTGGCGAACCCGGCGAAAATGTGGGACGGTAACGTGGTTCGTTCGCTAGTTATTTCCACACAGCGCCACCGATCTGTCGATTTTCCGGTGAACCGTTCAGTTTCGAAAATTAATGAAGGATTTGGGGGCAGGTAACTGTACGTTCGTTCACTCCAAACCGAAACAACCGGCTGAAATTTCTCCCATTCGGCCTGAAATCGAAAAGAGTGTCTTTCTTAACCGGGCCGCTCGTACGTTCTCACATGACAGGTGTTCGGATTGCAGGAGTCGGTTTGACTCACTTCGGGAAGCATCCCGAGCGGACGGGGCGTGACCTCTTCGCCGAGGCGAGCGCGGGCGCGTTCGCCGATGCGGAGGTCCCCCGCGACGATATCGAGGAACTCTACTACGGAAACTTCATGGGCGAACTGGCGGAGCATCAGGGCCACCAAGGGCCGCTGATGGCGGAAGCCGCGGGAATTCGTGCGCCTGCAACGCGCTACGAGAGCGCGTGTGCATCCAGCGGCGTCGCGATTCGGCAGGCCGTCAAGGACGTTCGGAACGGCGAAGCCGACGCGATTCTCGTCGGCGGCGCGGAACGGATGAACAACCTCGGGACGGAGAAGACGACGGAAGCCCTCGCCATCGCGGCGGACGACCTGTACGAGGTCCGGGCCGGGATAACGTTCCCCGGCGCGTACGCGCTGATGGCGCGGGCTTACTTCGAGCAGTACGGCGGTTCGCGCGAGGATTTGGCTCACATCGCGGTGAAAAACCACGCGAACGCCGTGCCGAACGAACACGCCCAGTTCCAGAAGGAGATCGAACTCGAACAGGCGCTCGACGCACCGATGATCGCCGAACCGCTCGGCCTGTTCGACGCGTGTCCCATCACGGACGGTGCGGCCGCCGTCGTGCTCGTCAGTGACGAGTACGCCGCCGACCACGGCCTCGACGCGCCGGTCTCCGTCACGGGAACCGGACAGGGCGGTGACCGGATGGCGCTCCAGGGACGCGAGTACCTCGCTCGTTCACCTGCGGCCGAGGAGGCCGCCGAGGAAGCCTACGCGGACGCCGGAATCGACGCGAGCGACGTGGACGTCGCCGAGGTGCACGACTGTTTCACCATCGCGGAAGTGCTGGCGCTCGAAGCCCTCGACTTCTACGCGCCCGGCGAGGGAATCGGCGCGGCCAAGCGCGGCGAGACGACACGCGACGGCGACCGCCCGATCAACCTCTCGGGCGGCCTGAAGGCGAAGGGTCACCCCGTCGGCGCGACGGGTGCCAGCCAACTGGCCGAGATGACGCGCATCCTGCGCGGCGACCACCCCAACAGCGACGCCGTCCCGGACGCCAAAGTCGGCGTGGCCCACAACGCGGGTGGCACGGTCGCGAGTGCGACGGTTCACGTTCTGGAGGTGGTCTCGTGAGCGAACACAGTGAGCGAACGGGAGTACGCCAGAGCTTTGCTCTGGAGGTGGAAGAATGAGCGAAAACGCGCACGGAAACACGGGGTACGACGAGTGGTTGGACGCCATCGAGGACGGAAACGCGTACTACCTCGAATGTTCGAACGGACATGGCTCGCTGCCGCCGCGTCGAATCTGCCCCGAGTGCGGGGAAATCGGTCTCGAAGAGACGCCGCTCCCCGAAACCGGAACTATCGACACGTACACCGTCGTCCACGTCGCGGCACCGTCGTTCGTAGACGACGCGCCGTACACGACCGCAATCGCCGACTTCGGGCCGGTTCGAGTGACCGCGATGGCACCCGACGACGTGGCGGTCGGGGATACTGTTTCACTGACTATCGGCGAATCGACAACGAACGGTGACCGACTACTGCTGTTCGAGCGGCGCTAGTTCGTCGAATAGGACGTCCAGAAACGGTCCCGGATGTTCGACGTGCGGAAGCAGTCGCGCCTCGTCGAACACGACGAGGCGCGTGTCGGCTTCGTCCGCGAGTTCTTTCCCGCCTTCGAGCGGCGTGACCTTCGCTTCCCGCCCCCAGACGAGCGTTACGGGGACGTCCACGCGCGCGAGTTCCTCGCCCAGGTCCTCGTCCGGGTTGAGATACCCCGAGATGAACGACGCGGGTGCGAACCGGGCACCGGGTTGGTGGGCGGTCTGCCACTCGAACTCGACGTCCTTCTCCGTGTACGACGCCTCGCTGAAGTAGCCGTCGCGTTCGTTGAACCGGCGAATCGAGCGCTTGCTGGCGATGGCGTTGAACAGCGCGGTTCCGAGGAGCGGCGACCGAACGAGGTTTCGAAGCCACTTCCGACGCTTTCCGGCGTCGTCGGTCGGACAGATGAGTTCCAGTTGGGAGAACGCGCCCGTCTCGACCTGTGTGAGCGTGGCGTACGCCCCGGAGAGCGACGACGCGAGACAGATGGCGTTGTCGGTCATGTCCTCGGCGAAGTCCACGACGAACGAGGTGTACAGCGAGGCGGTGTACACGACCGGCGGCCGCGACGACCGCCCGAATCCGGGCAGGTCGGGTGCGATGACGTGGTACTGCTGGGCCAGTTGCCTGAAAATCTGATCGAACTCCTTGTTCGATGCGGCGGCGTGAATCCCGTGGAGGAAAAGAACGTCGGGGTTGTCCGGGTCACCCGCTTCGGTGTAGGCTACGTCGAACCCGCGCCAGCGGTAGGTTCCCTGAAACCCTTCGAGCGGCGGGTCGAGTGGTTCCGCACTTCCGGCGAGCGATCGATTGAGTGCTGCTGTGAGTCCAACTCCGCCAGCCGTCGCCGCCGCAAGTCGTCGAAGATTCATACGTGAAAGGGCGACCCGAACGGGTTTATCCGTTATGCCAGAAATCAGTCGTGAATACAGTCTTCGATGGGCGTGATGACCTCGTCGGCTACCGAATACGGGTCGGTTTCACGCTCGAACACGGCTTCGACCAGTTCCGCGATTCCACCACGCGACTCGATTTCCGACGCGACGAGTCGGTTGGCGTCCTCGCGCAGGAGTGCTCGAATCTCCTCCGCGTATCTCGTTCGGGTTTTCGCGTCGAGCATGCCCGTCGATTCGAGCAGGTCGTGGTGTTCGTTCAGCACCTCGATGAACTCCGTGACGCCCTCGCCGTCCTTCGCTATCGTCTCCACGATCGGGGGTTCCCAGTCGTAGCCTTCGACGTCGTCGCCGAACTCCGGCGTCGGGGTTCCGTCGCGCATGTGCACCATTTCGGTGAGGTCCGAGACAGCGCGGTCGGCACCCGGCAAGTCCGCCTTGTTCACGACGAAGACGTCGGCGATTTCGAGGATGCCCGCCTTGAGCATCTGGACGTTGTCGCCGCTCTCGGGGGGAACCAACACGGCGACCGTATCGGCGGTTTTCACGATATCGATCTCGTTCTGCCCCGCACCGACCGTCTCGACGATGATCTTGTCCTTGCCGAACGCGTCGAGTGCCTTCACGGCGTCCGAGGTGGCCGTGGAGAGGCCGCCGAGGCTGCCGCGGGCGCTCATCGACCGGAAGAACACGTCCATGTCACCGACGTTGCTCGCCATCCGGATGCGGTCGCCGAGGACGGCCCCGCCCGTGAACGGCGAGGAGGGGTCGATGGCGATGACGCCGACCGTCTCGCCGCGCTCGCGGTAGTAGTTCGCTACCTTGTCCACGAGCGTCGATTTACCCGCGCCCGGGCTACCGGTGATACCGATGATTTCGGCGTCGCCAGTGTGCGTGTGGAGTTCCGAGACGAGTTCCCGATAGCCGGGTTCGCGGTTCTCGATCTTCGTGATGACGCGTGCCAGCGCCCGGTGCTTCCCGTCGAGGAGGTCTGCGAGTAGATCCGTGTGCGTCGCGCTCATCGTTCGGGCGCGTTTTCACGGACGAACTCGATAGTCTCTTCCATCGGCGTGCCCGGACCGAACACCTCCGCGACACCGAGTTCTTTGAGTTCCGCCTTGTCGTCGTCGGGGACGACACCGCCGACGAGGATGAGGGTGTCGTCGAACGCGTCGTACTCCTTCAACCCCTCGACGATTTTCGGGACGAGCGTGTCGTGTGCCCCGGAGAGAATGGAGATTCCGAGGACGTTCACGTCCTCCTGCACGGCCGCCTGCACGATTTCGTCGGGAGCGTTGTGAAGCCCCGAGTAGATGACCTCGAACCCGGCGTCGCGGAACGCCCGGGCGATAACGTGTGCACCGCGGTCGTGCCCGTCGAGACCGACCTTGGCGACGAGGCAGCGAATCGACTGCTGTTCCTGATCTGCGCTCATACACCACCCTTCCCCGCGTTCGGGTTTCACTTTAACGGAAATACATGTGAAAAACGAATTGCGAAAAAACAAGTCCGGTTGTTATACCCCGCTGGCCGGTTACGCGTCGCGAACCGGGTTGGATCTCTCGAATCGATACCGCACAGGAACGGTTTTTCCTCCCCACGGCGGGCGCGACTGGTCAGGGTAGTTCGGGGGGTTCGCACGGCCACCAATCCCACAAATCGAGAACGAAGCGAAGCCACCTTACCCCGGCAGTCCAAACGTGCGTGCATGGCTACGGCGAACGCGCGGGAACGGGCGCGGGAGAGTCCTCTGAAAGTGACGGCAATCCTCTCGGTTATCGGATACATCCTCGTCCTCGGGACGTTTGCGGGCATCCTCCCCATCTATCCGCACATCGGGCGGGGAACCATCGACATGCTCTCGGACGGGATTGCAATCGTGAACACCATCGCAACGTTCTCGCTCGCGCTCGGGTGGTACTGGATTCGCAACGGAGAAGTCAGGAAACACCGCGCCGCGATGATCACCTCGTTCGTCCTCATCCTCGTCTTCCTCGCACTCTACCTCACGAAAGTCGGCGGTGGCGGCGGCGAGAAACACATCGATTTGGTGCACACCTCCATCCTCTACTACGCCTACGTCATCATGCTCGCGATTCACATCATGCTCTCGGTGATCTCGGTCCCCGTCGTACTGTTCGCCATCGTCCTCGGACTCAGCCACACGCCCGCCGAACTGCGAAACACGCCGCACAAGAAGATCGGCCGAATCGCGGCCTCGGCGTGGATTCTCTCCCTGTCGCTCGGCGTCATCACGTTCGCCATGTTAGCCCACTATGGCTGGACGATTCCGAAGTAAGTCATCGTCGAGAATCGGCATCGGATCGAGCCAAACGTCGGTCTTCCGAACTGGTTTTTACCAGCACGAACAACTAGGGGATGGAGTACACGATTTCGATGGGTGACGACACGACGGGGAATACGCGAACCGAAGAAGACACACGGACAGAACCGGACGACGAACCTGCACAGGATGACCGAAAACGAATCGTGGACGAAATCTCGGACCTGATGGAGGAGATCCATTTCGACGATGGGACGAACGACGAGAAAGGGCGGAACCACGACGAGGACGGAGAAAAGGAGTAGCGTCTCCGTCGTGACCGCTGGCGTCGCCACAAAATAAAATCCCCTCGCCGCTCGGTCAGTCGCTTCCCTGGTCGCCCCATCGGTCGGTCAGACTGGGCAGGTTCGGGTCGCGGTAGGGGTTCCGACCGTGGACGGCGTACTCCAGGTCGCCGTCCTCCAACTGCTCCTTGAGGACGCGACGGAGTCGATTGAGGCTCGTGATGTCGAGACCGTGTTTTTCGGTAAGTTCGGTAAATCGGTCCTCGTCGGTGAGCGACTGAAACGTCTCGTAGAGGTCGGTCAGTTGCTCGGGGGGTTGCTCGTGAATCCAGTCGGAGTCGTGCAGTCCAAGGTACTGTTCGCGCTCGCGGTCCACGACGTGGCGGATGACGACCAGTGCGACCTTCGGGATGGCCCGCTGGCTTCCGAAGGCGGTGAGGTCCAACTCGGTCATGATGCCGATGACGCAGTCGCGCTGCCACGGCGTCAGCGACAGGTCGTTACACAGCGCGTGGCTGACCCGAAGTTTGTCCAGTTGGTGCATTCGACTGCTGTGGCCCGCCATCGCGGAGTGGCGTTCCTCGTGCAGTCGGCGGACGTTCTCGCTCAGGTCCGATTCCGGCGAGTTTGCCCGGCCGATGACCGTCGCGCTCGGCGTGACCGGTCCCCACCGACGAACCGACTGGTCGCGCTGGAGGTCGGCCCGCCGAACCGTGCCGTCCCCCGGTCGCCTGCTGAGTCGACCTGGTTGGTCGTCCGCGTCGTCCCCCGTGGCGAACTGCCAGTGGACGACGTGTGAGTCGCCGTCGGTTTGACGCATCGTCCCCTTCTACTCGGTGGATATAGTTCAAAGGTCGGTTTCGGGAAGGATTCTTGACACTCGTCGGGAAATTTCTGGGACGACGTTTTCGTGAGCCAAAGTTACTTTTCACTTGACCGTATTGTATTCGTATGAAAACTCGGCTCGCCTCCTTCGCCTTTTTCGCCCCCTTCGCCGGTGTGATCATCGGCTTGTTCCCCGTTTCGGTGCTGTACCTCGACGGTTACTGGGACTTGCAGTTGGTCGCTTTCATCTGGGCCACGTTCGCTATCGCCGGATGGCTCGCTGTTCGACGTCGGGACGTGTGGCGTTCGAGGGGCAGTTGGTGGAGTGCGCTCCTCGTCGTCGTCGTGCTCGGTGGCGCCCAGTTCGGTATCCACATGGACCTCCCGATTCCCGAGGACCTCACGATCGCGCTCTGGTATTTGGTCTTCGGTGTCGGACTCGCCAGCGCCGCAATCGGCGTCGAGATCGGTATCGAGAAAGGCGATGACGGGGTCGCTACTGATGACGACTACACTGAGCAGAAATCGTCCTCACCAACGGCCGACTGAGAACAAAATTCGTTCGTGCGGGTCGCTATCCGGGAATTACATCACCACAGAAGCGACCTCGTTCCGTCCATATCTCTACCTTATCACCAGAACTACTTAAAGAGAAATCGCGCCTCCGACGGCAGATGGGATTCGGAAGGGAAGTAGAGAGCGACCGCTGTCGGGAAGTCGCGTCAGTAGAACCGGCCGCATTCCGTCCATATCTCTACCTTATCACCAGAACTACTTAAATGGAGAGCGGTTCGCCAGGCTTGGGACCCGAATCGAAATCATACGAATCGGAGTCATAGCGCGACCGCTATCGAAAAATAACACCGGTAGAAGCGACCTCGTACCGTCCATATCTTCACCTTATCACCAGAACTACTTAAACGGAGAACGGTTCCATCGTTGCCGAATATCGACGTGCACAAACCTGACGAGTATCCCGACAACGTCGGATCGAATCTAACCGAAACGTGGCGGGCAGTCACTCACCGCGAGCAACGAGGCGCGGAGCGCCTCGAACTGTGACCGGGCCAAGGCCCGACCATCGTTCCCGCGAGCGAAGTCCTCGTGAGCAACGCGAACGAGGGCAGGGAAGACGCGGTTTGTCTTCCCGAGCAAGCGAGAGCACGGAAGAGCGAAGCTCTTCAGGCGGGAGGGCCGCAGGCTTTTGGTCCAGATTTTTATCGAGGGACGCAAAGCGACCCTCGCGATAAAAAGGTGGGTTCTAGTAGTGCCACGGGTAGTCCGAGAAGTCCGGGTCGCGCTTTTCAACGAACGCGTCCCGTCCCTCCTGCGCTTCGTCGGTCATGTACGCCAACCGGGTGGCTTCCCCGGCGAACACCTGCTGGCCGACGAGGCCGTCGTCCTCCAGATTGAAGGCGTATTTCAACATTCGAATCGCGGTCGGGCTCTTGCCGTTGATCTCTTCGGCCCAGTCCAGCGCCACGTCCTCCAGTTCCTCGTGGGGAACCGATTCGTTGACCATTCCCATCTCCTCGGCCTCCTCGGCGGAGTAGGTTTTGCCGAGGAAGAAAATTTCGCGGGCCTTCTTCTGGCCGACCTGCCGGGCGAGGTAGGCCGACCCGAACCCGCCGTCGAAACTCGCCACGTCGGGGTCGGTCTGGAGGAACTTGGCGTGTTCCTCGGAAGCCAGCGTCATGTCGCAGACGACGTGGAGGCTGTGGCCGCCGCCGACGGCCCATCCGGGGACGACGCAGATGACGGGTTTCGGGATGTGACGGATGAGACGCTGGACTTCGAGGATGTGCAGGCGGCCCGCCTCGGAGGCGTCCTTACTGTCGGCGTCCTCTCCCTGGTATTCGTATCCTTCACCGCCGCGAACGCGCTGGTCGCCGCCGGAGCAGAACGCCCAGCCGCCGTCCTTCGAGGACGGACCGTTGCCGGTGAGGAGCACACAGCCGACGTCCGACTGGCGTTTGGCGTGGTCGAGCGCGCGATACAGTTCGTCCACGGTTCCGGGCCGGAAGGCGTTGCGCACGTCGGGGCGGTCGAAGGCGATTCGGACCGTCCCTTGGTCTTTGGCTCGGTGGTACGTGATGTCGCGGAAATCGAAATCCGAAATCTCCTCCCATCGCTCGGCGTCGAACAGTTCCGATACCATACTCGAAACTGATGGTGGATCGGTCTAATAGGTTCCCGTCCGCGTTTCCTTTCCATCCCCAACCCGGCAAGGCGCGGGGGGACTACGAAGCTACTTGACACGGGACAACCACGGTCGAAAACATGAAGATTTCCGCACGGGCAGACACCTTCGAACGCTCGGGGATTCGCGTGATGTTCGAACTCGCCGAGCAGCAGGGCGGCGACCTCGTCAGGCTCGAAGTCGGCGAACCGGACTTCGATACGCCGGAACACGTCATCGACGCGGCGGCGGACGCCGCCCGCGAGGGAAAAACCCATTACACCTCCGGGGCGGGAATCCCCGAACTCCGCGCCGCAATCGCGGAACGGATGGAGTCGGAGACGGGCGTTTCGTTCGCTTCCGAGGAAGTGACGGTCACGAACGGCGGAATGGAAGCGTTGGCGTTGGCGATTCTGGCCATCGCTGACCCCGGCGACGAGGTCATCCTCCCGACGCCAGCGTGGCCGAACTACGAGAATCAGGTCGTCCTCGCGGACGCCGAACCGGTGAAGGTCCCGCTCCCGGCCGAGGACGGGTTCGACCTCGACGCCGAGCGGATCATCGACCACATGAACGACGACACCGCCGCGGTGATTCTGACGACGCCCTCGAACCCCACCGGCCGTGTCTACGGCGAGGACGCCGTAAAAGCGGTCGTCGATGCGGCGGCGGAACACGACGCCTACGTCATCGCGGACGAGGTGTACGCCCGGTTGACGTACGACGACGAGTATCGCCGCATCTCCTCGTTCACCGACTACGACGGCCTCCTGACGGTCGATTCCTGCTCGAAAACCTACGCCATGACGGGGTGGCGGATGGGATGGCTCGTCGGACCGGAGTCCGTCGTCGAGGCCGCCACACAGGTCGGAGAGAGTACGACCGCCTGCCCATCGAGCGTCGGCCAGCAGGCCGCACTCGCGGCTATAACCGGGACACAGGAACCAGTCCGCGAGATGTACGCCGCGTTCCGCGAACGCCGTGATTACCTGACCGAGCGCGTCGCGGAGATTCCACACATCTCCTGCCCACGCCCGGAAGGTGCTTTTTACGCCTTCCTCGACGTGAGCGAACTGGACGGATCGAGTTTCGACATCGCCGAGCGCCTCCTGTCCGATTACGGCGTCGTCACCGCACCCGGTGGCGCGTTCAGCGCCGCCGGGGAAGGCTATCTACGACTGAGTTTCGCCAACAGCCTCGACCGAATCGAACTCGGTCTGGACCGTATCGAGGCGTTGGTCCGGGACGAGTGCGAATAGGAAAAAGCTCCTCAGAACAAGTCGTCGAGTTGGTCGTTGTGGAACATCTCGGCCGGGTCTTCCGTGCGCTCTTCCTGTTTGTTCGCCTCCTTCGCGCGTTCCATGAACTCCTGCATGCGCGGCGAGCGTTCGACGCCGCCGAGGAGGACCAACGACGCGAGTCGTTCGCTGTCGAGTGGGAAGTCCCCGCCACGGACCTGTAGACTCCCGGTTTCGCCTTCGAGCCACTTGCGCGCCTTCTCGACACCCTTCCGTGGAATCCTGTCCGAATCCCCGGCGACGACGAGGAGCGCGGAGTCGGCGTCCGTCGCTTTCGGCATGCTGAGGTTGCTCAGAATCGCCTGCCGCGTGTTGCTCGTCACGGTGTTGATGTTCTCGGCGCTGTCCTCGCTGGCACCCGCACTGGCGTAGCCGAGTGCCGCGACGCCGCCCGAGCGAAGCGTGTTGATGACCTCGCTCGAATCCACGACGCTCTCACCGACGCCTTCGACCGCCTCCCCGGATGCGAGGAGTAAGCCGACACGTTGGGCGATTTGCTGGTTGATGCTCTCGAACGCTTCGCCGACGCTCTGGCCCGACTCGTGCCACGCGTCGTTGTCGATGAGGAGGGTCGCGTCGGCCTCGCGGACGACGGTTTTCAGCGAACGACCGGCGTTGGCCTGATACATCGAACCTTCGCCCCGTCCCGGCAGGACGCCGAGTGCGTACACGGGTATCTCGTAAATCTGTTGGAGTTCGTGGATCAACACCGGCGCGCCGCCGCTTCCGGTGCCACCGCCGAGTCCGGCGACGACGAAGAGGGCATCCGCTCGCGCTGTGATCCGTCCGTCGAGGGAGTTCATCACTTCGCCAGCGTCGTCTTGCATCACTTCGGCACCGAGTTCGTTATCGCCACCTACACCGTGCCCCTTCACCCGGTCCTGTCCGATGAGAACGGTATCTAAATCGAGTGACTGTAAATCCGTCTTTGCCGAGTTGATGGCCAACGCACCTTGCACCGCATCGAAATCCATGCTCGCGTCGAATTCGGCGAGCCTCTGTGTCAGCTTCCCACCCGCTTGACCGACACCAATCAGGACGACTTTCATGGCGGATTGAAATGAACCACGACCCATAAGTTTTCCGACGTAATCCAAACGGAGGATTTCGGGCAAAAAATGTGTCCCTCGATCCTCACTGAAAGTCGATGGATGTCGAACTGTCCCTGAAATTTTAAATACCGATCCGCGACCAATCCCGTCGATGCCCGACCTCGAAACACTCTCCGAGCGCGTGTCCACTCTCGAACGAACGGTGACCGGCGGCGAGATGCCCGAGTTACAGGACGACGTGGAACTCCGTAGGACGACCACCGAACTCACGGCACGCCTCGACGAACTCGAAGCGAAACAGGACGAACTCGAAGCCGCCATTTTGGCGCTCCGTGGCTACGTCGGCGACGTTCGTGCCGTCAACGCCGACGTGGAACGACGGGCCGACGCCGCGCTTGCGACGGCCGAAGACTGTCAGGACCGACTCGAAACGCACGAGTCCTGCAATTCCCGTCCCTCCCACATCGATTTCGATCGAACTCCTCCGGAGCAGGGCACCGACACAGAACCACAATCCCGCTCCGAGATTCCGCCCCTCGAATCGACGCGTCCCGACGATCACGCCGAATCGAACGGACGCTCGTTGATGACGCGTCTCCGAGGGCTACTGTGAGCGTCCGTACAGTTCTCGCCGTAGTGCTCGCGGTCGCACTCTGTAGCATCTCCCTCCCGGCAATCGACCACGCGCGGACAAGTCGGGCGACGTACCACGCAGAATCGGCGGTGACGACCGTTTCCCGTTCGATGACCGACCTCGCGGACGAAAACGCCGTTCCCTTCGGGGACGACGGCGAATCGAACACTCTCGATTCGCTCGGCGCACGCAGAGTGGTTTCGCTATCGCTCCCCGCCGAATCGGTGACGACCGGGAATATCGAGTTCGTCGCGGTCGGCGGCGTTCCCGAAAACGGACGAATTCCGAAGGACGAATCCGGGGATGTACTCGCCTATCGCGTCGGCGGCACGACCCACGTTCGACACGTCCCGTTCGACGTGCGTGTCGTAACGACGGACGCCGACCACGAATGGTCGGTCGAACCGGACGGAACGCCGCTCGTCGTTCGCGCGCCCGACCGAATCGACATCGCGCTGTTGTTGGTCGAGTATCGCGGGAAGCGCACCGTCCTCGTCGTTCCGGCGGCTGAAATTTAAATCGGAAGACGCGACCACGGGCGACCATGTGGAACCCACTGTCGAAATCCACCGACGACCGTGACTGCCGCTGTGACCCCTCGTTCGACGGCACGACGTTGGTCGTCGATGCGAACGACTGCTCGGGACGGGGAACGCTCGAAGACCGCCCCGCTTGCCGCGCGACGGTTCTGGATGCGCTCACCGACCGCGACGCCGACTGTATCGTGATACGCTCCGAGGGCGTCGAACGCACCTACGATGGCGACGGTGCGGCGTTTCTCTCGGCGGCCGGTCGATTCATCGACCGCGTCACCCCACACGACGCCACGCTCGCCGAACGAGCGCGTTCGGACCCACTCCGGGCGGGTTTCGACGCCGTCGGAAGAGCGCCGCCCGTGGTCGATATCGCCGCCGAAACCGGGTTCGCGGAGGGTGTCCATCGGTTCGCCGACTACTCGACGCTCTTCCGGCCGTTCGTCGGGCCAACCATCGCTCGTTCCCGAATCACCCTTCGTCCACCGGCGAACGCCCGACTGGACGACCAGTACACGCTTTCGACCGGTGCGACCGTTCGATACTACGACACCGACTCGGCGGATTCGGCCACCGACGCTCATCGAACCTACCATCTCGAACCGGTGGAGTACACCCTCGACGAGGATGCGTTCGGGACGCTCGACCGGGCCGCAACGCTCCTCGCCGACGGCGGAGTCACGGGGGGAAAACGAGCACCAGGGCGGGCGGTCAGGACGGTTGCTGACTCGACCGAGGCCGTCGATACCCTCTCCCCCGTCCTCGAAAAATACACGCAGGGGTACGGCGTCCTGTCCGACCTATTCGCGGATCCCGCCGTTTCGGACGTTTTCGCAACGGCTCCGGTCTCACAAAACCCACTTCGCGTGCGGGTCGACGGTGAACGGATGCGAACCAACGTTCGCCTCACCGACGACGGTGCGGCCTCGCTCGCCTCCCGGTTCCGTCGAACGAGCGGGCGAGCGTTCTCGCGGGCGAGTCCGACGCTCGATGCCGTCGCGGAGGTCGATGGCACGAGCGTCCGTGTCGCGGGCGTCACCCGCCCCGTCAGCGACGGCATCGGCTTCGCCTTCCGCGTACAGGGCGAGGAACGATGGACGCTCCCGGCGCTGGTTGCCAACGGAACGCTTCCGGCGGACGCCGCCGCACTCCTTTCGGTCGGCGTCGAACGTGCGGGAACCGGACTCGTGGCCGGTTCCCGTGGCGCGGGCAAGACGACGCTTCTCGGAGCGTTACTCCGGGAACTCCCTCACGAGGTTCGAACGGTCGTCCTCGAAGACACGCCGGAACTGCCGATCGAGACGCTGCAAGACGGTGGGCGCGACGTGCAAGCGCTTCGAACGACCGCGAACGACGACGAACCCGGACTTCGCCCCGACGATGCGCTTCGGACGGCCCTTCGATTGGGGGACGGTGCGCTCGTCGTCGGGGAAGTTCGCGGCGAGGAGGCGAGCGTCCTCTACGAGGCGATGCGAGTCGGCGCGAGTAGTAATGCCGTCCTCGGAACGATCCACGGCGACTGTGGCGACGCGGTGTACGAGCGGGTCGTCACCGACCTCGGCGTCCCGCCGTCGTCGTTCGCGACGACGGACTTCGTCGTCACGGCAGAATCCTACGAAATCGACGGACAGCACGGCAAACGCGTGAAGCGCATCGAGGAGGTCGTTTCGAGCGGTGGGGTCGAAACGAACGGGTCCGAAGCGAATGGAATCGAAGCGGACGGAACCGCCGTCCGCTTCGAACCGCTGTACGAACGACGGGACGGAAATCTCGTCTCGACCGGACGAATCGAGCGCGGTAACAGCATCTTCGTAGCCTCGCTCGCGAAATCGGCGGAGACGTATGCCGACGTTCGGGCGGCCCTCGCCGCCCGAACTGAGGATATAGAACGACGGGTCGAACGGACGAATCCGTCGTTCGAGGCCACGACGAAACGCTTGAACGGGGTCGGTGATCCGGCGTGATCCTCGAATCCTTCGAAACGCTGTGTTCGTCCCTCGCCCGGCTTTATCCGTGGCAAGTCACTTCGGATGCCGACATCGACCGAGCGATGGGATTTCTGAACGGAAACGTCGGAAGTCGCGAAGTCGCCCGTGCCGCAAACGCCGCAGCGATCCTCGGGTGCCTCGTCGGAGTCATCAGTGGCGCATTGGCGGAACCGGCGCTCCGCTTCGTGGTCGGTGGCCTATCGGTCGCTCTCGCGGTCGGTGTCTCGGCGTCGCTTCGACGAGTTCCCGAACTCCTCGCCGCCGCGAAACGGACGCAGGCGCTCGGCGACGCGCCCGACCTCGTGGCCAGGGCCGTCCTGTGGATGCGAATCGAACCGACGGCGGAAGGTGCCGCCGCGTTCGCGTCACGGACCGGTGACGGGTCGCTCGCGTCGAGTCTCGGCGACCACGTTCGCCGCGCGGCCGGGTCGCCGACGTCCGGATTGACGTCGTTCGCGGCGGAGTGGGAATCGTGGAATCCCGCGCTTCACCGTTCGATGGTACTGATCGCGGCGGCGAGCGAGGCACCGGCAGGGGAACGAAAGCGGACGCTCGACCGCGCGCTGACGGCGATTCTCGACGGCACACGGGAACGGATGGCCGAGTTCGTGACCGAAATTCGGGGACCGGCGACCGCACTGTACGCGTTCGGGGTTCTGCTCCCGCTTGCGCTCGTCGCGGTACTTCCGGCGGCGAAGACGGCGGGAGTGCCCATGTCGCCTGCCGTATTGGTCGTCGGGTACGACGTTCTGCTCCCCGCATTGTTGTTGGGCGCAAGCGTTTGGCTGCTCACCCGGCGGCCGGTCACCTTTCCGCCGCCGGACGTGTCGCGGTCGCATCCCGACGTTCCAGACGAGCGATGGCCCGTCGTCGCGCTCGGTCTCGGCGCGGCGGGTGTCGCGCTGATCGTTACGACGCTACTGCTACCGAATTGGACGCGCTGGATCGCCTGTGGTGGCTGTCTCGTCGGTGCACTGTCGGTCGGATCCACGCGTTCGACCGTCCGCATCAGGAATCACGTTCGGGCGGTCGAGTCGGGGGTCACCGACGCCCTCTATCTCGTCGGTCGACGGGTGAACGAAGGACAAGCAGTCGAGGCGGCCATCATCGTTGCTGGCGACGAACTCTCCGGGGAGACGGGTGCCGTCTTCGACCGGGCGACACGGATTCAGCGACAGCTCGGGATGGGGGTCAAAGAGTCGTTTCTCGGCGAGTACGGCGCACTCTCGACGGTTCCCAGTCCCCGCGCGAGGAGCGCGACCGCGCTCCTCGCGCTCGCCGCCAGCGAAGGGCGACCTGCCGGGGGTGCCGTGGTGGCGATGGCCGACCACATCGACGACCTCCAGAGGGTCGAACGGGAGGCGCGGCGCGAACTCTCGCAGGTCACCGAGACGCTCCGCCACACGGCCGCGATATTCGGGCCGCTGGTTTCGGGTGCGACCGTCGCACTCGCCGGAGAGATGGCGAGCGTCGGGGGGTCGTTTGGCGGCGGTGGCGCGTTTCCCGTCGGCGTGCTGGGACTCGCCGTCGGCGTGTACGTCCTCTTCCTTTCGACCATCATCACGACGCTCGCGGTCGGACTCGAACACGGTCTGGACCGGACGTTGGTCGGGTATCGGGTCGGCCAATCGTTGCTGTCGGCGACCGTCGTCTATCTCCTCGCGTTCGTCCTCGCCGGAGCGCTGACGTAGTCCGCCGGTCGGATGTCGTCCGAACGGCGTTCAGTTTGATTCGCGTCTTCGTTTCCAGAACCGACGAAGGTCCCGGACGAGGAACACGACGACACCAACGAAGCCAATAGCGACGACCAGATCCGATGAAATTCCGTCGTAGAACTCTCGATGTACAGCACGAATCGTTTCGTGCGAGCGTTTAAGTACGAAAACGGGACGACTCCGGCCCATGTTCGACGCACCTCTCGACGCGTGGTACGTTTGGCTCGGTGTCGCAACGGTGAGTCTCGCCGTCTTCGGCGTCGCAATCGAACTGCCGACGTCGCCGCCTCCCGACGCCGCCAGCGTCGCCGACACGGTCGATTCCGTCGCTGGCTGTACGTACTCTGCAACTGGGGAACATCCGCTTACAGCACGGCAGATTCGACTCGGTCCCCGCCGTCTCGGCTTGCGCGACGATGGCGGGACCGCACACGCGACGTTTCGATACGGCCCGGTCATCCCCGTGTTCGGGGCTGGCGACGGTTCCGATGGGAAATTGCGCCGCATTCTGTCCGGCACGCCGCCATCAGCAGTATTCGACTCGTCGGATGCGTTCCGGCGGGCGGTTCGTACCGCTCGAAATCGACGGCCGTCGTGGAAACGGGCGGAAAGCAGGCTTCGCGTGCGCTGTGTTTCGTGGGGGGGAGTCGATGCGACGCTGGTCTCGGGCTAGGGCGCAGACCGAACCGATCGCTGCCCTCGTCGCCGTCTTCGCCGTCTGTCTCGGTTTGCTCACCTACACCGGCGTCCTCGGAAGCGCGATGCCACGGTCCGAGCGAACGCTTGCGCCGACGACACTCTCGGCGGCCCAGGATCGAATAACTTCGAACGAAATCGTCCATCCTGACCGTCTCGAAGGCGTATCCACCGCGAATCCCGACGGCTATCACCTCAACGTCACCCTCTCGGCAGGGTCACACGAATGGCACGAAGGGCCGATACCCCCGAAGAACTCCGACGCCACCGATGCAGCGACGGCAACCGTGAGCGTGCATGTCGGTCCCGGAGACATCTACCCGGGCACGTTGCGCGTGGTGGTGTGGCCATGAGGGCCATCAGTACCGTCGTCGACGTGACGCTGTGTCTGTTGTTGGTCAGTGCCAGCGCCTTCGTCCTCGTCGGCGCGAAGCCATCCGACTCGCCGATTCGAACGCGGACCGCCGAATCGACGGCGAACGTCCTCGAAACGGGCACGGCGAACGTGAACTACACGATTTCGTCCGATTCCGTAACGGCCCACCCGACGACGCACGGCACGCTCGCCGAACTCCTCGGGCAGGCCGCACTCGCCAACACGACGATTCGCGGAACCGAGTTGTCACCGACGAGCGATTCGTTCGAACGCGCGGTCTCCCGGCGGGTGCAGGAGCGACTCGGATATCCCGCCGACAGACAACTCCTCGTCCGATGGGAACCGTATCGGGATTCCGAACTCGGTGGTCGGTTCGCGCTCGGCGAATCACCACCCCGCGACGTGGACGTCCACGCCGCCGTTCGCTCGATTCCGAGCGGCATGCCACGGGTTCGAACGCGAGCGCTCGACGCCGCCCGTCGTGACGGCTATCGCGGCGTGGCTCGCGTCGTCGCCGCCGGAATCGTCTCCGGATTGGTTCCGAACGAATCCACGAGGATGGCCCTTCGAGACCGTGAAACAGGAATCGTCGTCGCGCGTCGATTTCGACGGTTGATTCGGTCGTACGACGCGGTGGATTCGGCGTCTCCCCGACTCGATAGCCAGCAGACGAGGCGGGCGCTCATCCACGCGATGGCGAGAACGATCGAATCGGACATTCGAAGGTCGTTCGGGACGCCGACCGATGCCGCGCGTTCGGTCGCCGTCGGACGAACCGAACTCGTCGTCAGGACGTGGTCCGCATGAGGTTCGCCGACGACACCCGAGGCAGGGTTCCGTTCGCGCTCATCGGCGTCCTGCTGTTGGTCGGGAGCGTCACCTTCGCGGGTGCGTTGGTCACCCGACAGTCACCGCAGGTGAACGAAAACGTCGATCGAAGCATGCGTAGCGTGACCGCTGGTACCCACACCGCACTCCGAGAGGCGGTACAGCAGGCCGGGCGAGCGGCGGCCGCTCGACCACTCATCGAACCGTCGAACACGACCACGGGTCGGATCATCAACGACTCCACCCCGTTCCGCGATTACCTCCGTCTTCGAATATATCTCGCCGCCCGCCAGCGGTTACGCTCCGTTTCGGTGCACGTCGGTGACGTTCGTGCGACCGCGTCGCTCCGGGCCACGCCGAACGCGGTTGCGCTCCGGCGGGCGAAACAACGGGTCCACATCGAACCGGTCGGGAAGCCCACCGAGGCGGGCCTCCACGTCCGAATCGAGAACGTGTCGCTCCGTGCGACTCGTGACGGTACGACCGTCGCCAGTGCGGAAAAGGAAATAACGCTCGTCGTGGAGACTCCCGCCCTCGCGCTCCACGAACGCGTACAGCGATTCGAGCGACGGCTGAACAACGGGCCGCTCGACCCCGGACTCGGCCGTCGATTGACCGCGCGACTGTACGCCGTGACGTGGGCGCGGGGGTACGCCCAGTACGGCGGTGCGCCGATCGCGAACGTGCTCGGCAACCGCCACATCGAACTGATGGCGAACGGCGCGGTTCTCGAAGAACAGCGGAAATCGTTCGGGGTCAGCGACCCGCGCGGACGGCAAAGTCTTCGGCGCGCTACCGCACGAGTCGGTCTGACCGATCTCCTCGTGCCGACGACCCAACACGGTGAACTGTGGACGAATCTCGTCCTCGACACGGCCGACTCAGCAACCGGCGGGGACGGCGACTTTCGAACGATTTCTTCGCCGAGTAACTCGGCGTATTCTCCCGAGACGAAGACGAAAATCGGCGTGAATCGCTCGGCGGACCGAGCGTTGCTGGATCTCATCGACGGCGGAACGTCGAGCGAACTGGCGTCGGCGGTCGGGTCGGCGTACCGCGTTTCCGCCCGCTCGGTCACGACGGTTCGACACGTCCACGACGAACACGAACCACGACTGCACTCGCCCGGAGGGAACTGGACGCTCGTCGGTCAACGGACGAAAACGCACACTGTCGTCGAAAAGGCGGGAGAATCCTCGAACTCACCCGGAACGCCGAGCGGATGGCACCTCCTCTGGACGGGTGCTCGCCGCGTCGTGCAAAAACACACGGTGATCCGGCGGTGGAAACGCGAGAACGGGTCCAGCGGTTCGCAGCGAGGTCGTTCGAGGAATCGTGCGGACCGTGCGGATCGAGCGGCGCGAAAGAGCCACACCACGAAAACGACCCAACACTGGACGGACGAGTTCGTCGTCTCCCTCGGGGTCGCGGGTGATCATCGGACGACCGAACGCGCACCGGTTCGCCCGCTTCCGACGGCGTACGAACCGGGCGGGCCGTTTTCCGGACCGAACCTCGCCGACGTTCCCGGGAAGGCGATCGAACGACTCGTCACCGACCGTGGCGGAGCGGACGAACTCGCACGACGTGCGGTGTCCGGAACGCTGAACACGCAACCGGTGACGATACAGGGGCGGTATCCGAGCCAAGTTCGGTCGTGGGCGTACAGCGACGTACGGGGGCTCCGAAACCGGATTCGAAACCTCTCGGTGACGGTCTCGCGCGGAAATCTCGCGGCGGGAAAGACGAACCCGGCGTCGAAACTCGCACGCGTCCTCCGTGCGCGCCGGAGCGAACTCATCGACGCGCCGTCGAGCTACGACAGCGCAGCGGATCGGGCTCGATACGCGGCCCGTGCTACGTACCTCGATTCGGTCATCGATCGGCTCGATAGCAGGGCCGATCGTACTCGACAGGAGCAGAAGGGTTTCGAGGAGGCTGTGAAGGGTGCCACCGGAATCCCGCTCGACCGGATTCAACGGATTCTCGCCGCGCGGACGAACGTCACGTCGCCGTCACGGCATTCCTTGCAGACGGCCGGTCCCGGCGAGCCAGTAAACCTTAGCGTCGACGGTGCACCGCCGTATCTCACGCTCTCCGCCGTCGAGCATCGCCACGTCTCTGCCGTGCCGCAGGGAACGACGGCCTACCCGCTCGCGGCGCGAAACGTCAATCTCTTCACCGTCCCGTCGGGCGACATCTCGGACACGATCACGTCGTTGCTGTCGGACGGACGGGAACCGGAACGGGTGAGCGTTCGAAAGGCTGGCTTCGCCCTGCGGGCCGCGAACGAAACGCTCGCCGGTGGGGCGAATGCGTCGCTCCGCCGCCAGCGGGACGAACTACAGCGCAACCTCGACGCGTCGCTCGACGATATCGAGCGACGCGTGGGAACGGAACTCGCCACGAGCGATGCGGTCGATCTATCCGATTCGGAATCCCGTGCGGCAGTTCATCGAGGCATGGCACGCTGGCGAACGACGGCCGATCGGGCGATCGCCGTGACGAACGGTTCCGCCGCCACGAGTATCGCACGAGCGATCGAACTGCAGTCTGGCGGGGGGAAACACTGGACACGGATGCAACGCGATGCGGTGACGCTCCGAATTCGGTTCGGCCTCGAATCCGCACGGAAGAACGCCGACGGTGTGGAAGAATCGAGCGTCAAACCGGTCGTGAAGGCCGCTCGAACGGTGTTGACCGAGAAACTGAAAGGGGCGGCCCAGGGGTACATCGAGAAGCGCGTTCGGCGGCGAATGAACGAATCGATCAACGAAACGATGGCGAACATGCCCGCGGGACTGCCGGTCACGCCGGTTCCCGGCTATTGGTACGCCACGGTCAACGTCTGGCAGGTGGACGTCTCGGGGACGTACGCTCGGTTTACGGTCCGTGCACGCGAGGGAGCGCCGACCTCGCCGGGTGCGTCGGTCGCGTACTGCCGACAGGCCGGAATCGTTCGGTTGGACACCGACGGCGATGGTGCCAAGGAGACCGTTGGACGGACGACGCCGGTTTCGTTCGATACGGGAACGACCGTCATCGTCGCGGTCCCACCGGGAAAGACTGGCGTGGGTGACGTGGACGGGAACGCCGACGAACGCTCATCCGGGTGGGGAAATCGGAGTGACAATCCATTTGACGCCCGCGTCCTTCGTGACGACCATGCTCTACGACGAGATAGATGACCCCGGCGAGACGACGCCGACGAGATTGCACGAGGAGTACTTGGCAGAACTCGCGGAGACGATCACGTCGGTCGGCCCCGACGAAGTGGTAGACGGGACGGACCTCGACCCGGAAATGGTCGAATCGGTCGCCGACGGCGAGCAGGTCGACATGACGCTCGAAGACGCTGCCGCGATTCTCGCGACTGCGGACGGAATGCCCGATTCGGACTCGATCCTCCTCGAAGTCCGCGACCACCTGTTGATGGGAATGACGACGGGCGTAGTGGACATCGACACGCTCGCGAGGGAGATCGACGGCGACCTCGAAGCGCGCGCTATCCAAAAGAAAATCGAGGGGCGAGGACCGATGACGCTGGACGAGTACGCGCGCATCCACCACGCTATCGCCAAGCGAAACGACCGATAGCAGTTTCAGGGAAGTTATCCGCGTTCCGTTCGAAGGAAAGATATGAACGTCGGAGTACTCGGTTGCGGCTACGTCGGTCTTGCACTCGCGCGTGGACTGCTCGCGGATGGACACGACGTTGTCGGTGTTCGGCGGTCTCAGGACGGTCTCCAGGCGGTCGAGGAGGTCGGTGCGGACGCCGTACAGGCGGACGTGACGGACGCGGATTCCCTCGCGTCGATTCCCGACGTGGACGTGCTCGTCTACGCGGTGAGCGCGGACGGCCGCGACTCGGAGGCGGCGCGGACGGCGTACGTCGATGGATTGCGGACGACCCTCGACCACTTCGCGGGTCGGAGTTCGCCGCCCGAACGAATCGTCTATACGTCGAGTACGGGAGTGTACGGCGACAGGGACGGGGAGTGGGTGGACGAATCGACACCGTTGGAGCCACGAACCGAACGGGAGGGGATTCTGGCCGAGGCCGAGGAAATCGTGCAGGAGGACCGCGGGTGGGACTGGACGATCACTCGGTTCTCGGGCCTGTACGGTCCGGATCGCTATCGGTTGGAACGGTATCTGGAGGGTCCGGTCTCCGACCGATATCTGAACGTGATCCACCGCGACGATGCGGCGGGCGTGATTCGATACCTCCTCGAAACCGGAAACGGGCGGAACGAGGTCGTTCTCGCGACGGACGACGAACCCGTCCGGAAACCGGTGCTGGCGGATTGGCTCGCGGACGAGTGTGGCGTTTCCCACCCGCCGCGGGCCGAACCGACGAGCGAGCGGGCGCGAGCGAGCAAGCGCTGTTCGAACGAAAAACTCCGCGAAATGGGCTACGAATACCGCTATCCGACGTACCGAGAGGGGTATCGGACGGCAATTGACACGTATCAATAGTTCCGAATCGTCTGACACCTGTAACCGTTGGGAAAAGTTCTTGGTTTCCCCTATCGACTTCGAGGGTATGGAGTTACGGGCCGACCAGTCGGTTCAGGGGCTGTTCCGCAGTGCGCAACTCTACAGTTCCGACAATCCGATGTTGGTCGTCGGGGGCGTCCTCGGTGCGATCGTGTTGGTGGTTTCGGCGTGGCTGGTCGTCCGCTGGATTCGGCGACCGAAAGGGGCTCGGCTCAAACGGGCGTTAGCCAAACGGGACGAACTCGTCGTCCTGTTGCACCCCAATCCCGACCCGGATGCGATGGCGTGTGGTATCGCGATCGCGTATCTCGCTGAAACGGTCGGAACGGACGTAACACTGCAGTATACAGGACAGATACGACATCAGGAAAACCGCGCGTTCCGAACCATTCTCGACCTCGAACTCGACCGCGTCGAACACGTAACCGACCTCGCTGCTTCTACCATCGTTCTCGTCGATCATAACACTCCGCGCGGATTCAACGGCGCGGAACGGATCGAACCGTACGCCGTCGTCGACCACCATCCAGGAAACGGTACCGGCGAGGTGTTCACGGACAAGCGAACGAAGTACGGCGCGTGTTCGACCATCGTCGCGGAGTACTTCGACGACCTCGGAGCGACACCCGTCGGTCCGGACGAGATTCCGCCCGAGGACGAGTTCGTTCTCCCGTCCCACATCGCCACCGGCTTGCTGTACGGGATACAGTCCGACACGAAACACCTGACGAACGGCTGTTCGGCGGCGGAGTTCTCGGCGAGTGCATACCTCTATCGCGGCGTGGACGAGCACCGACTCGACCGAATCGCGAACCCGCAGGTGAGCGCAGAAGTGCTGGAAATCAAGTCGCGGGCGATCACGGAACGGGAGGTTCGCGGCTCCTTTGCGGTCTGTAACGTTGGCTCGCTCTCGAACGCCGACGCGATTCCGCAGGCCGCGGACGAACTCATGCAACTCGAAGGGGTGACGGCCGTCGTCGTCTACGGCAAGCGCGAGGACACGCTCTACATCTCGGGACGGTCGCGCGACGACCGAGTTCACATGGGAAAGGCGCTGCAGGCGGCCGTCACGGACTTCCCGGGTGCCAACGCCGGTGGGCACGCACGGATGGGTGGCGGGCAAGTGCCGGTCGAATCGGCGGTCATCGCCGGGGGGATGGAAGCGGGTCTCTGGTTGGACCGGGAGTTCATCGACGGAATTTTCGATGCACTGAACGGGAACGTCTGACTGTCGATCGTCGCACTGCTTGTACCCGATTCGACGATGACAACGAACGAGTGACGGGGGTGACTAGTATATCATTGAGTAGAACAGTCGGGATAAAGACGACCTTTTTATCCTTTCGCCGTCTGGGGTGGAGTACCGAATGAGTACGCTGGTGGTGTGTGTCGATCGAAACGACGACATCGGACGCAAGACGGGGCTGGAGATGCCCGTCGCGGGATGGGAAGCGGTCCAGGCGCTCGTCACCGATGTCGGGTTGGCCGATCCCGAGGATTCGAGTGTCAACTGTCTTCTCGAAGCGCTCCGCGTGGCCCGCGACCTGCGGGACGAAGACGAGGAATCGATGGTCGCCGTCATCTCCGGTACCGCCGACACGCGCGTCGGTGCCGACCGCGCCGTGGCCGCCCAACTCGACGACCTCATCGCGGAACACGACCCCGACTCGACGATCATCGTCATCGATAGCGCGGAGGACGAACGCCTCGTCCCCATCGTGGAGAGTCGCGTCCGGGTGGACGCGGTGGACCGCGTGGTCGTCCGGCAGGCCCGCGACATCGAATCCACCTACTACCTGCTGAAGCAGTTCCTCGCGGACGAGGAACTGCGCCAGACCGTCCTCGTGCCGACCGGCATCGCGCTCATCGCGTTCCCAGTGTTGCTGTTACGGTTGGGGCTCGCCATGGCGACGTCCGCCATCGCGGCCGTCGTCGGCCTGTTCGCGCTGTACAAGGGACTCGCCATCGGGTCCTATTTTCGCAACCTGCCCGGCGAGGCCCGCGACGCCCTCTACTCCGGGCGGGTTTCCATCGTCACCTACGTCGTCGCCGTGGGACTATCGCTCATCGGCGTGTTCGCCGGGGCGCTCCGAGCAGCGCCGATGGACTCCACCGGCAACGTCCTCATGACCGCGATGGCGTTCGTCTTCGAGAGCGTCCCGTGGATAGCCGTGGCCGCGCTCACCGCCAGCATGGGTCGCTTGCTGGACGAGGCCATCCGTAACGACAGCGTACGGAACTCGTATCTCAACCTGCCGTTCGGCGTGCTCGCGGTCGGGTTGGTCGTCCGCGGGTTCTCGGCCTACTTCCTCCAGCGCGCCGGAAAGATCAAGCCCGTCGTGATTCCCCAGATAATGGTCGGGCAGACGACGATTCAGCGACTCACACTCGACCCCGGAACCCGACTCGCGGTGTACGTCGTCCTCGGAGTCCTCGTCAGCCTCATCGGCGTTCGCGTGGCGTCCTACATTAGCGGGACGACCATCAACGAGGAACTGGCCGAGTAACCGAGGTTCATTTATTCCCCGACTCGCAAACCATCATATGAATCAGCAGGCGTGGGTCAGCCTCTTCTCCGGCGGCAAGGACTCCTCGTGGGCGCTCTACCGTGCGCTCGAAGAGGGCCTGAACGTCGAGCGACTGCTCACCGTTCACCCGAAAGGCGACTCGTACATGTACCACGTCCCGGCGACGGAACTCACGGCGCTCGCCGCCGAAAGCATCGGCATCCCGCTCGTGAACGTCGAGGGTGACTTCGACGCCGAATCGGTCGAGGACGCGGGCGAACAGGGCGACATGGAAACCGAAATCATGGAGGACGCGCTCCGCGACCTCGACGTCGACCTCGCGGGCGTGACGGCGGGTGCGGTCGAAAGCGAGTTCCAGACACACCGGATTCAGGACCTCTGTGACGACCTCGGTATCGACCTGTTCGCTCCCCTCTGGCAGCAGGACCCGCGCGAACTCGCGGACGCCATGCTCGACGCCGGTTTCGAGATCAAAATCGTCCAAGTTGCGGCCTACGGTTTGGACGAGTCGTGGCTCGGACGGACCCTCGACGCCGACGCACTGGACGAGTTGGAGGAACTCAACGAGGAGTACGGCGTCCACATTCTCGGCGAGGGTGGAGAGTTCGAAACCCTCGTGACGGACGCGCCGCACATGGACCGGCCCATCGAACTCGAATACGAAACCGAGTGGGACGGGGACCGCGGACGGTTGCGGATTACGGACGCAGAGTTGGGCGAGTAATCGCGGTTTACCGTGCGGTTGGCGGTTATGGGTTTTTGCAGTCGTTGCGGAGGGCAGTCGCGGGGCGGAATCGCGGTAAGCAACTGTTCCGCGAGCGAACGAAGTGAGCGAGCGGCTCTTTTTTGGTCCAGATTTTTTCGAGGAGTGGTACGCGAGAGCCTTCGGCTCTCGCGGTACCCGACGAAGAAAAAAGGTGGGAACGAAAGGTGCGTTTACTCGTCCCGCTGATTCGTGATCTGGGTGTGTGCACCGATGAGTGCGCCAGCCAGGTCCATGTTCTCGACGTAGGTGCCTTCGTCTATGATGGTGTCACGCACGTCACACCCCTGAATCGTGGCATCGGGGAAGATGATGGCGTTTTCGAGGTTGGCGTCGGTCAGTTCCGCGCCGTCCATCACGTGGACGTTGTGGCCGATGTCGGCGTTGTCGAGGGTGGCGCTGTCGGCGATATAGGATTCCCCGTCGAGGAACCACGCGACGGCTTCGAGGTAGCTTTCGGGGGTTCCGATGTCGAACCACGCTTCCTCGAAGGTGTAGGCGTAAACGGGGTTGCGCGACTGCAACCATTGGAGGAACCACCCGGGTTCGTCGGGGTTGTTCCCGTCGGTGAGGTACTGTTCGAGAAGCGGGAGGGTTTCGGCGGTGAACGCATAGCAGGCGATGGAGACCAGCGTGGAGTGGGGGTCTTCCGGTTTCTCCTGAAAGTCCACGACGCGGTCGCCGTCGAGTTCGACCAACCCGTAGGCCTTCGCGAGTTCCTTGCTGCCGACGTCGTAGGCGGCGAGGCAGGATTCTCCCTTGTTCTCGAAGAAGTTCACGAAGTCGCCGACGTCGAAGCTGATGAGGTTGTCTCCGGCGATGACGACGAGGTCGTCGTCCACCTCCTCGCGCTCGACGAGTTGGGCGAGAGCGCCGACGACGCCGAACTTCTCGTCCTCCTCGGACGTGTCTTCGACGCTCAGCTGTGGTTTTTCGAATTCGCTCTCCGCGAGATGCTCGCGGAAGTCGTCGGCGAATCGTTCGTTCGTGCTCACGTAGACGGTGTCGACACGCTCGTCGGCTTCGAGGTCAGCGAAGATGCGGTCGATGACCGTTGTTTCACCGATCGGCAGAAACATCTTCGGTCGCTGTTTCGTAATCGGCCACAGACGTGTCGCATATCCACCGGCGAGGACGACGGCTTTCATGGTTTGACCGTCACTCCGACCCCCTAAGTCCTTTTTCATACCTCAGCCGTTGGATACAATAGGGTCGTCCCCGTCGTGAACGGAGTCCTCGTCACGGCTCGTCGGTGTTCCGTTCGTCGAACAGCGAGGCGAGCAGTTGGTGTTGTGCCTTCCGAAGATGGTAGTGGAGCGTGGCGGAGGCGATGTCGAGCGCGCCAGCGACCTCTTCGGCGGTGCTTCCGCGCGGCCAATCGTAGTACCCCGCGAAGTACGCGGTTCGGAGCGCCGTCTCCTGTCTGTCGGTCAGACGGTCGGTCAGCGAGCGGCGGAACTCCTGTGCGGTTTGAATCGGGCGGTCGATGGTTCGTTTGCCGACCAGTTCCGCCATCGGATACGCCGCCTGAAACGTATCGACGACCTTGCGAACGTCCGTCTCGTGCGGAATTTCGGCGACGATGGAGACTTCGCCACCGTTTGCGGTCGCGGATTGGACGGCGGCACCGGCCTCGACCAACCGCTTGACCGTCGATTCGGTCATCCGAACCTCGATAACTAGTCCGTCGTCGTCCGTGTCGATGAGTCGGCACTCGCCGACGTGTTCGTCCTCGGAGAGCATGGTTTCGAGACGGTCCGCGGGCGCATCCTCGGCACGAACGTAGTGCAGCAGTTCCCCGTCGGAGGCCGGGACCAATCCCATGAGGTGACACGTACAGTTGAGATGACGGGAGGCAGCCATGACCGCGTCGCGGGAGCCGGTCACGTGGAATTCGAGTTCGACGGTGCTGTCCGACAGCAGGATCTGCTTGTTCTTCGCGGCGTTGATGGCGAAGCCGATGGTGTCCCCGAGGATTTCGAGGGCGGCCTGTGCTCGGTCGCCGAGCACGCCGCTTCGCGTCGAGACGAGCGACAGCGACCCGTACATCGTGTTGCCGTACGAGATGGGAATCGAAATCCCCGATTCGATGTCGCGGTCAAGCGCTTCCTCGCGTATCTCTTCGGGAAGCATGTCCGTCTCCCGGACGTCCTGAATCACCTGCAGTTCGTCGCTACGCATCGCCTCGCTCGCGGGGTCGTTGCCGAGCCTGTCGCCGTAGTCGATGAGTATGTCGAGATAGCCCTCGATTCCACCGGCGCGGGTTCGGGGAGTCACGCCCCCGCGGCTGACCTCGCTCTCGTCCGTCCACGCGAGTTCGTACAGTCCGGATTCGACCAATCGTTCACACACTATCTGCTCGATGTCGTCGCGGGTCGCCGCATGCACGAGGTCGCGGATGACTTCCTGTATCACCCAGTGGATTCGGTTCAGCGTCTCCAGTTCCTCGTGCTGATGGGCCAGCGTTTGCTCGCGTTGCCGTCGCTCGGTGATATCACGAGCAACCCAGACGACGACGTCCTGGCCACCGATCTGTTGGCCAAGCGGCGTCGAGCGCGCCTCGAACCATCGTTGTCCGCTTTCGACGGCGAGCGGATATTCCATCGTTTCGACCTGCCCGCTCTCCAGCGTCCGATGGATGTGGCGTAAAAAACTGTCCGCGATGTCGTCCGAAAAGACGTCATGTAACCGTCGGCCGACGAGGTCCGGCGGCGCTGTCGCGGCGAGGGCCTCCGAGTTAGGGCCGACGAGCAGTTCGCAGTATTTTCCCGTCTCGTCCAGAAGAAAGGCGACGTCCGGGAACGCGCTCATGAGCGTCTTGATGTGGGTATCGCTGTGGCCACCGATCCGATCGTAAATCGCGTCAACGATCCGTTGCCGTAACTCCTCCGTCCCATCGAGCGCGCTCAGTGGAACGTAATCGCTCACTCCGAGACTGATCGCCTCGCTGGCGATTCGCTCGTTTCCGTTGTCGGTCAGTAGGACGAACGGGAGGTTCGGATGGTCGTCGCGTATCGAATCGAGGAGTTCGACTCCTGTCGAATCGGGCAAGAGGTGGTTACTGACGACGCAGTCGATGGCGTCGCTGTCGAGACGGGAGAGACAGTCCGCTGCGGACGAAACCGAGTGAACCGTCAGGTTCTCGTGCCCCTGATCGAGTCGCCGTGCGATGTCGGTTTCGTGCTCGACAAACAGGACCGTATGGCTCCTCGTCGTTCTCATCTCGAATGAGTCTCCTCCGGCCGTGTGCTCCCCCATCGCAAATTATCTCATGCACCCGGGCGGGAAAACAGTTTATGTTGTCAGTTTCGTCGCGGTAGTAATTTGAACCAGCGTGACTAACGACTGGTATGCGCGACGACGAGACGACGCGCGAGCAAATCGCGGCGTTTCTCCGAACCGAACCGGCCTCGCCGAGTACCCTTGCAGGGGAGTTCGAAATCACGGCAGGCGCGGCAGTTCGCCACGTCGAACACATCGCTCGCTCCGTCGAATCGAACGACGAGCAACTGCTCGTCGCTCCGCCCGAATGCCGGGACTGTGGCTTCGACCGGTTCGACAACCCCGCAAACCGCCCCTCCCGGTGTCCCGAATGTAAGAGCGAAGCCATCGACGAACCCACGTTCGTGATCCGAGAGACCGAATGACGGGGCGGCTTCGACCGACCGATGAAATAACGGGGAGGCTTCGATTTCGGAAACGGCTCAGCACGAACTGACGGCTTCGTAGTAGCCTTCGGAGGTTTCCTTCAGCGTGCTCGTGTAGGCCGGGAAGCCGAGGTAGTCGTCAGAGCCGATGGCGTAGTAGGCACCGGTCGAGGTGTCCTGATAGGCACGGCCCGCGTCCGCGTGTTCGTAGTTGTAAGCCGTGCCGCAGTAGCCCGTGAAACCGGAGCCGACCGAAATGGTTACTGAATCGTTTCCGGTCGCGCCGTCGTCGTCGGTGACCGTGACGCTGGCCGTGTACTGCCCCGACGACCCGTAACTGTGGGTGACGGTCGCGCCGGTTGCGCTTGACCCGTCGCCGAAGTCCCAGTCGTAGCTCGCAATAGAGCCATCCGAATCGCTGGACCCGCTGGCGTCGAAGGTGACGGTTTCGTCGACGTCCGGCGAACTCGGACTGGCGCTGACGGTCGCGGTGGGTGCGGAGTTGTCGTTCCCGCCGTCTCCACCATCGCCGCCATCGCCCGACCCATCGCGCGGGTGGTCCGCGAAGAAGTTCCAGATGATTTGGCTCGCGTCCGGGCCGCCGGGGGCGGTGTAGGAACCACCCTGCGCGCCGCCGGACCACGCGTGTCCCATGCTGTCGATCATCCACTTCTCGACGATGGTATCGCCGTTCCCGTCGCGGTACTCGGAGACGGTGTAGCTCAGGCTACTGGCCTGTCCGTCTCGCGTCGCGTCGGCGGTGTAGTCGATATCGTCGTCGTCGGCTCCGTCCGATGCGAGGTCGTTGGTCTGGGTGGCCTGCTCGGCGGCCTGATTCCCGTTCTTCGGGTAAACGGTGTAGTCGCTCGTGCCGTGGAAGACGATGGTCGGAATCGTGTCGGTGACGCCGTTCGACTGCATCGCCTGATACGCCGCCGTCCCCTGCGTCTGCGGGTCCGGGCCGCCCTGCGTCATGGCCATCGTCGCGTCGGTCACGCCATCGGCCGCGCCGTACTCCAGCCCCGAGTGAACCGCCCCCGCGGCGTACAGGTCGGGATAGGCGGCGAGCAGGTTCGGCACCATTCCCGCCCCGGCGGAGAATCCGGCGAGAAAGACCCGGTCTTCGTCAACCGTGTTCGCCCCCATCACGTCCTCGGCCATCCCGGCTATGAGTGCGGCCTCGCCGCTGCCCCGCGTCGTGTTCGAATCCTCGAACCAGTTCCAACACTCGTTTGCGTTCGCGCTCGTCGTCTGGTCGGGATAGATGGCGATGAACGTCTCGCTCTCGGCGACGTCGTTCATCTTCGTCTCGTTCTTGAACTGGTCGGGACTCTGGGTACAACCGTGAAGCATGACGACGAGCGGAATCGGCGACCCGTCCGCTCCCGTCGGAACGTACTTCTTGTACGTCCGGCCGTTGTACGTTTCCGAGGTGTACGCGCCCGCTGCCGCACTGCTGGTCCCAGCGACGAGCGTGCTCGCGCCGACCGTCGCGCCGACGGACTTCAGGAGGGTGCGTCGTTTCATCCGCATGGTCATCGACCCCTCGTAAATCCGGAGACGAACTCCCAGATGATTCGACTGGCGTCCGGCCCGCCGGGTGCGGTGAACTCCCCGCCAGCGACTCCACCGGACCACGCGTGATCCATGCCCTCGACTTCCCAGTGTTCGACGAGCGAATTCCCGTTCTCGTCGTGGTACTCGGATACAGCGTAGTCCATACTCGATCCTTGGCCGCCGTAGGTGCGGTCGGCCGTCGTATCGACGTTGTCGTCGTCCGATCCATCGGACGCGAGGTCGTTGGTCTGAATCGCCTGTTTCGTCGCCTGCTCGCCGTTGATGGGGTAGACGGTCGTGTCCGCCGTCCCGTGGAAGACGATGGTCGGCAGTTCGCTCACGGTGTCGTAGATGTCCATCGTATCGTAGGCGTCGGTTCCCTTCAACTCGGGGTCCGGCCCGCCGTACAGCATCGCCGTCGTTCCGCCCGCCGAGGTGTCGGCCGCGTCGTACTCCAAGCCGGAGTGAACGCCGCCCGCCGCGTAGATGTCGGCGTACTCCGCGAGCAGGTTCGGCACCATCGCCGCACCGGCCGAGAGTCCGGCGACGTACACGCGCTCGGGGTCGCAGTTCTCGGCGTCGATGGTCGTCCGCGTTATTCCGGCGATGACGGCCGCCTCACCGTAGCCCCGCATCGTGTTCGCATCGTAGAACCAGTTCCAGCACTGGGCCGGGTTCCGCGCGTTGTACTGATCGGGGTAGATGACGACGAACCCCTCCTCGTCCGCAACTTCGTTCATGCGCGTCTCCTGTCGGAACTGGTCCGCGTCCTGCGAACACCCGTGGAGCATCACCATCAACGGCGGGTTCGACCCCGCCGAATCCGGGACGTATCTCCAGTAGTCGAAGCCGTCGTAGTAGTGGTTCGTGTAACTCCCCGTCGCCGCCGCCGTTCCCGCACTTCCCAAGACGCCCGCTGTGGCCACCGTACCGCCCACCGACCGCAGGAGCGTTCGCCTGTCAATTTTCATGCTATGACGAAACGTACCAATGATGTCGAACAAAATCTATTGGTGGGTTAATATGTAAATATTGCCCGATGGGCGCGATATTTATCGTCGTCCGCGTCGGCGCGAACAGCCGAGCGCGGCGTGTATCGCGCTGATGAGCGTGTTGCTGGGGTCGTGTGAAAGTTCCCAGCACATCATCCCGCCGAAGTCGTTGTCCCTGACGTACCGCGATTTCTCCATGACCGAATGATGGTCGTCGTAGGTGACGAAGGTGTCGTCCGTCTCGGAGTACAGCCACGGAACGCGCGCCTCGCGATGCCAGTGATACTGGTACTGCGGCTTGCTCTTGAGTTGGCGAATGGCGTGATACGATTGGGTGTCCGCGCCGTCGAACGGTTGGAAGAGTCCCCGATTCTCGTTTCCGACGTTCTCGAAGACGAAGCCGTAAAACGGCGTCCCGCAGACGAGTTTGTCCCGCGCGATGGGCTTTTCGGCCCAGTACTGCATCGCGTGGTCCACCGTGAGCAGTCGTTGCCAGTACGTCGGGTCGTCGTACGGCGCGTACAGCGGCGCGTTGAAGTTCGTCGCGGAACTCCAGCTTCCATAAAAGTTGTAGTTCATCACGTTGATGAAGTCCAGGTACTCCGCGATTTTCTCAACCTCCAACGGGTCGATATTCGACGGAATGGGGGCCGCCGCCATGCTGAGTTCGTAGTGCTGGTCGTCCTCCTCTTCGGCCTCGTCCAGTCGATTTCGAATCTCCTCCAGCAACAGCGTGAAGTTTTCCGGGTCGTCCTCCCGAACCGAACCGTCCGGGTACTCCCAATCGATGTCGATGCCGTCGAAGTTGTATTTTCGGAGGTGTTCGACGGCCGTCCGGGCGAACCGTTTTCGACTGTCGGCCGTCGAGGCCGCGGCCGACATGTTGTCCCCGAACTCCGCGATCGTGAGCATGAACGTCGTCCACGGCTGTTCGTGCGTAATCTCCTCGAACTGTTCCAGCACTTCTGGGGCGTAATCGCCCGTGACGGCGAGTTTCACCTCGCCGTTCGCTTCCGATTCGAGAAACGCGTAGTTCAGGTGTGTGAGTTTGTCGTACGGCACGTCCCGCGGCGTGTAATCGCCCGCCCACGACGGATAGTACGCGACGACGCGTTTGTCCGACCGCCGTCCGTGTCGGTGGCGATGGTGGTCTTCGTGACCTTCCCTCGCCTCGACCGTATTCCCGAACAGCGCCAGCGTCGTCGCCGCTCCGGCACCCTGTAGGTATCGCCGCCGTCCCACGCCGCTATTTTGTATTTTCATCCATCGTAGCGATAAGTATAACAATAAATAAAAACATACCCTAGCTTTATAATTTCATTCCTCAAATTTCTGGAATTGAGGATAGTATCGGAAACGGAAAACCGGCCGTTGGTTCCGAAGCCCCGAAACGAGCACCAGTTATTAACGACACACGGACCGTAGTTCGGGGCGGATTCGGACGAACTTCGGTTGCCCAATCCGAGAACCGATCCACGAATTTCATCATGCAACTGAACCACACCAATCTCACCGTGTCGGATGTGGAGACCACGACGGCGTTCTTCGAGGAGTACTTCGACTTGGAGAAACGGGGTGGCAGTCCCGCCATCACGATTCTCTCGGACGACGCCGGGACCGTCTTGACCTTGATGCGGGGAAAGGAGGGCGAGGACATCAAGTACCCGAGCAGTTTCCACATCGGCTTCTTCGTCGACGACGAGGACCTCGTGGACGAGAAACACCGCCGACTGGAGGAGGACGGCTACGACGTGACGGACGTCAAAATGCGACACAACACCTACGACTTCTACGTCGAAGCGCCGGGCGGATTCTCCATCGAATTCGGAGCCAGATAGGACGGTCGGGTCTTCAGTACTCTCTGGGAGTTACGAATCGCAGAGCAGTTGTCGTGGTCGTCGGTTCGCCACCACCGACCACCCTTCCGAAGGGCTATGTCGATATCTGTTGGATTGTCCAGACGAACCATCCATGAACGGATTAGCAGGGAAGACGGCACTCGTGACGGGAGCAGGGTCGGGAATCGGGCGTGCGTCCGCGCGCCGGTTCGCCGAGGAAGGCGCGAACGTCGTCGTCGCCGACATCGTCGAGGATTCGGCCCGTGAAACGGTCGAACTCATCGAGGACGCTGCCGGTGACGCGACGTTCGTCGAAGTGGACGTTTCCGACCTCGCGTCCGTCGAGCACATGGTCGATGTCACGGTCGAAACCTACGGAAGCCTCGATTTCGCGCACAACAACGCGGGAATCCTCACGGATTTCGTGGAAATGACTGGTATCGAGGAAGGTCACTGGGACAGGTTGCTCGACATCAACCTGAAGGGGATTTGGGCCTGCATGAAGGCCGAACTTCCCGTCATGAACGAACAGGGAAGCGGTGCCATCGTCAACACGGCGTCCGAAGCCGGTTTGGTCGGGATGGGCGGACTCTCCAGCTATTCGGCCAGCAAGCACGGGGTCGTCGGGCTGACCAAGTCGGCCGCGCTCGAATACGCCAGTCGGGGCGTCCGAATCAACGCCATCGCGCCCGGTCCGACGAAGACGAACATCCAATCCGGATTGATGGGCGGCCCCGGCGCTTGGTCGTCGATGTCGCTGCGGGACCGTCTCGGGACGGCCATCGACCTGATTCGGACGGCGATTCGGACGGTGTGGTCCGATTTCGATACGTCGGCCATGCGGGACGTCCCGATGGACCGCATCGCCGAACCGGAGGAGATGGCCGGGGCGGTGGCGTTCCTCTGTTCGTCCGACGCCTCGTACATCACCGGGCACACCTTGCCCGTCGACGGCGGGCAAGCGGCCGACTGAGAATCGATACGCGATACTGTACAGTAGATAGTAGCACAGTTTCCTTATTCATGCTGAATTCTGGACGAATCTGTCAGTTCGTTACGTAGGCGTGCAAGCGCATCGAACAGCTCAGCGTGTCAGAAAAAGCTATACTCTGAACCGAAATACATCTATTCATGTCCTCCAATGCAGCGGACACAGAAGCCCCTTCGTCTGTTCGGGTCCTTTCCCCGGTCAATGTCGGACTCGCACTGATCGGTCTCGTGTACGCCGTGGGGACGCTAACCAACGTCATCGATTACCCATTCTTCTCGATCGTGTTTATCCTCGTAGGTGGCGGGATGGTTTCGTATAGAGCGCACCGACGGAAATCGTGAGAGACTCACGTTCTCCATTCATGCGCCGTTTCATCCACTCTTCTGAATGAAGAATTCGGATTATCAACTGCTGTTTAGTCGCCGTCGAGCGCGTCCGCGAGGTCGGCGGCGACGTCCGCGATGGCTTCGTGGGCGCGGTCTACCTGGCGTAACGTCATGAACCCGTGGACCATCGTCTCGTAGTTCTCGTAGCGCGTTGGAACGCCGTCCCGGACGAGTTGTTCGGCGTACGCCTTCCCGCCGTCGCGGAGCGGGTCGAATCCGGCGGTGATGACCGTTGCGGGAGCGACATCCGACACGTCGGCCGCCTTCGTCGGGTCGGCGTACGGGTTTCGCTGGTGGATTTCGTTCACGTAGTAGCACCGTTCGTACCACTCCAAGTCGGATTCGCTGAGGACGATACCCGTGTGCTCTCGGACGGACTGCTGGTCGTCCTCGACGCCGACGCCGGGGTAGATGAGCGCCTGATGGGCGATTTCCGGACCGTCGCGCTCGGCGGCCATGAGCGCGGCGACGGCGGCTAGATTCCCACCCGCGGAATCGCCCGCGACTGCGATTTCCCCGGTTCCACGGATCGCGTCCGGGTTTTCGGCCGCCCATTCGACGGCGGCGTGGGCGTCCTCGACCGCCGCGGGGAAGGGGTGTTCGGGTGCGAGTCGGTAGTCGACCGAGAGAACGGCCAGGCCGCTCTCCCGCGTGAGGTGTCGGCAGAGCCAGTCGTGCGTGTCGATGCTTCCGAAGACGAACCCGCCTCCGTGGAAGAACACGACCGTGGGAAACGGTCCGTTCGCATCGGGGAGGTAGAGGCGAGCGTCGAGGTCGTCCGCGGGACCGGGAATCGTCCGGTCCACGGTCGCACCGACGCTCGGCGGGTTCCGATTCTGTAGCCACATCGCCGGTCGGGTGATGAGGCGGGCGATTTTTACCCCGCGACGACTGTGCGGGAGCGGAAATAGGTCCTGACGCTCGACCGCTGCCTTCGCCTGTGGGTCGATTTCGTCGGCTTGCATACCCGAACGATTGGGGAATCGAGACCAATGATTGTTCGTGCTGCGGCAGGTCTCCGGTGTCATTCGTGTGAGTCGGAGTCTGTGGTGTCACGAACTGTTTCTTCTCACGGTGAGGGGTCATCGAAAACTCGTTTCGTGCATACCGCTCCGGGTAACACGAGGAAAAGAAGGGCAACGACGTCGTCGAAAGTAACCGTCGGGGCCGTGGAGTAGAGCCAGATACCGTACAATACCCCGATAAAGCAGAGCAGTGCCCCGATAGCGAACAGGCGTTTTTCCGTCGAACTCATACCTCGTGTCGTGTCTCGGAAAATATATAATCGGATGATAGCGGTTAGCGCGCAGTGCAGTGCACGTGACTCCGAGACGACTGGTCTTCGATGGCTCGTGCAACTCCGTCCCGAAGTCGGCGTTCACCCGAACTTAGCCGAATATCGTGGTGTAGAGCAGCCAGACGTTGAGCACGGAGATCAGCGCGACGATGACGCCCATGACCCCCGTCGTGCTGGTGCGGTTGACGAACGTGCCCATAAGGCCCTCTTCGCGGGTGAAGTAGACGAGCGGTATCAGGACGAACGGCAACTCGAACGAGAGGGCAACCTGGCTGGCGACGAGGACGCTCGTCGGGTCGAACCCGGCGATAACGACGACGAGACTGGGAACCAGCGTGACCGAGCGCCGGATCCAGACGTTCACGTTCCAGTCCAGAAACCCGTCCATGACGGTCTGGCCGGACATCGTCGCGACGAGCGAGGAGGAAAGTCCGGCGGCGATGAGCGCGATGCCGAACGCGAGGCTCGCGTTCGAGCCGAAGACGCCGCTCAGGGTGACGTAGGCATCGTTCAGCGTGCTGATTCCGGTTCCGGTGAGTGCCGCGGCGGCGACCACGAGCATCGCGGCGTTGACGAACATCGCGCCGAACAGCGCGACGATGGTGTCGATCGATTCGTAGCGGAAGTGGTTGCGGTGGACGTCTTCGGTGTCTCCGGACTCGGCGACGAGGCGTTCCCGTCTGTCCTGCACGATGTAGGGGTGGAGGTAGATCGAGTGCGGCATCACGGTCGCGCCGAGGATACCGATGGCGACGTAGAGGGCGTCAGCGTTCGGGATCGATGGCGCGAGACCGGCGGCGACCTGTCCGGTGGTTGGCTGGGCGAGCACGACCTCGAAGACGAAGGCGAGCGCGATGACCCCGACGAGGGCCATAATCACGTACTCGATGGCGCGGAAGCCCCGCTTGTAAGCGGTGCGGACGCCGAGCAGCGCGAAGCTGGACGCCCCGGCGAGGATCGCGCCGCCGGGAAGCGGGATGTTGAAGATGAGGCTGAATCCGATGGCTGCCCCGATGATCTCCGCCATGTCGGTGGCGATCATCGCCAGTTCGGCGGCCGCCCAGAGGACGATCACGACGCGCCGCGGGAGACGTTCACGGCAGAGCTGTGCGATTCCTTTTCCGGTTGCGATACCGAGTTTGGCAGCGACGATTTGGATACCCATCGCCATCATAGAGGCGAGCACGATCACCCAGAGAAGAGCAGTGCCGTACTTCGCGCCGCCGGAGATGTTCGTCGCCCAGTTCCCTGGGTCCATGTACGCGACCGAGATGAGAAATCCCGGTCCCATGTACTTCGCCAGCTCGCGAAAGGAGAAAGTACGATTAGACATTGGTTACCCGTAGATTAGACGCGGCTAATAATATTATTTGTGGTTCCAACACCATCTGCCGAACTGTCGATTGAGGCGCTCAAACCTCCACGAGAGGCGTATTCAGTTATCTGTCGGGGTCCTTCCGCTCGCAACGCTCCGTGCACTCGGAAATATTCCGTTCGACGCTCGTGACGAACACTCACGTCCTCCCCGATCGGATGGAGGCGTTCGACTGGCTCTGTCGGAGTAATGGAAATGTCGCCCGGAACACTAACCTCCAGCCTCATTCCGTGGCGGCGTGCCGAGTCGGCTGGCAAACCCTCGTGCCGGGCGGGCGAGAATATCGCCAACTTTTGACGGCTGAACCGTCGAAGCGGGTCGCGTCAGTAATGGCGACCGACTTCCGAGCCAGTTAGCCCCGACTCACGGGCAGTGATTTTGGAGCTCACTACGCTCACTGAACTGTTGCACACCTGGGTTCTCCGCTCGGTCATCGCTCCCGAAGTGGGAGTACTCCGGCGGGGACTGAGGTGCGCATCGAAGGGTAGACCGCGGCCGGATAAGGAGTTTCGGATTCAGTTATCAGAACAGATATTCGGAGTCGAAAATCCGGACGTCGGAACGGATAGTCGGTGTCGCGTCAGTACGTGTACTCGTCCTCGGTGACCTGCACGTACTTGCCGTTCCGGTAACCGAACTTCGTCTTCTTGTACTGGGCCATGAGCCTCCCGGCGCGAACGCCGGACGAGAGGCTGGACGAATCGAGTTTCCCGATTCCGGTGCCGTCGTCGTTGAGCAGTTTGTTCACCATCGAGAACGCCTTGTCCCAGTCGTCCGGGCCGTACTCCTCCACGATGTCCGCGAAGGCGATGTTGCGCAGGAGTTCGTCGCCGATCGCGTCCTTCCACTCGTCGTTGTACGATTCGATGTCGTCGGTCGCGGCGAGTTTTCCGGCGATCTTGCCCGAGCGAACCGCGACGTGGTAGCCGCCCTCGTGGAAGGCGCTGGTCGTTCCCATCGCGCCGCCAGCGACGGCGATTCCGGCTCCGACCGGCGATTCGATGGGCCGCGTCGAGGAGATGGGGTACGTTTCGGTGCCGTTCGATTTCCCGCGGTCCTCCACGAGCGGGAAGTCCTCCTCGATGTCGTACTCGTCGCCGTACTCGCGTTCGAGGAGGCGGCGGATGTACTCGTTCGGACGGGGGAGTCCCTCGTCGTCCGGGCGGAGGAGGTCGTAGGAGTCGGGGTCATCGACGTCGTCCAACGTCATCCCGATGGGCATGGTGAGGCCCACGCGGGCAACCGTGCCGTCGTTCGGGAAGACCCACGGGTAGGCCGTCTCGCCGGGGATGACGCCCCACCAGAACTTGATGGCGGACTTTTCGAACACCTCTTCGGGGAACTCGCGGTACTCCTGATACGCGATGTGGTTCACTTCCGGCGGGCTGAGGTAGTCGCTCGTGGAACTTCCCTCGGGCATGAACTGGTCGAGCGCCCCGAGCGTGACCTGACGCTGTGGCCCGTCGGCGAGGACGAGGTACTTCGCCTCGATGTCCTCGCCGTCGGCGAGTCGAAGCGCGTGACGGTACTCCGCGTCGAGGTCGGTTTCGACGCCCCTGACGCCGACGCCGACGCGGTACTCCGTTCCCGCATCCTCGACACGCTCCCGTAGCCAGTCGTCCATGCGGGCGCGGAAGAAGGTGAATCCCATGTTCGGGTACGACGCTTCTATGCCCGTACCGCGGAGGGTGACAGCCTCGTTCGGGCCGATGAAGTCCGCGCTGTCGAGGACCTGCAGGACGGCCTCGTCGGGAATATCCTCGTAGTCCTCGTCCATGATGTCGATCCAGTAATCCAGCATTCCGGCGGCGTCGGTCGAGTCGGGACCGAGGAACTCGCGGTCCTCGCGCGGGACGCCCTTTTCGAGGACGACGGCACTCGCACCGTGTTTCCCTGCTTGTTCACCGGCCGCCATCCCTGCGGGGCCCCCGCCCACTATCGCAACGTCGAATCGCTCCATATTCCTACGCTACTCAAGGAGGGATACTAAATTCTTAGCCTTCGGTCGCGCGAGCGTTAGGAATCGAAATCGGTCGCCGTACTACACGGGATCGGTCACCGTACCACGGTACTGTTTTGGCGATTCCGCCCACAGAAACGGTATGGCAGAGTTCGAACACCTCTCCGTCGAACGAACCGACGACGTAGCGCGCGTGAGGATGGACCGCCCGGAGACGCACAACTCGATGAATCCCGCGATGGCCGCCGAACTGCGGACGGCGACGGCCGACCTGTACGAGGACGATTCGCGGTGTATCGTGCTCACCGGAACCGACGGCGTGTTCAACACCGGCGCGGACCTGTCGGTGCTCTCGGGCGACGCGAGCGACGGCCGGACGCTTAGAAGCATCGCTTCCTCCCTCCACCGCGCCATCGAAAACCTCGCGCGGGCACCGAAACCCGTCGTGACCGGCGTGAACGGCGTCGCGGCGGGCGGCGGGTTCGGCCTCGCGCTGTCGGGCGACATCGTCCTGCTCGCCGAGGACGCCAGACTGGAGTTCGCCTACCCGCGCGTCGGTCTGACCGGCGACGCCGGTTCGACGTTCTTCCTCCCGAAAATCGTCGGCCTCCGGCGGGCGAAGGAGATCGCCCTGCTCGACGAACCCATCGACGCCGAAGCGGCCGTCGAGATGGGTTTGGCGACGGAAGTCGCGTCCAACTTCGACGAGCGCCTCGACGAACTCGCCGCGAAGTTCGCGGACGGTCCGACGAGGGCCTATGGCGCGACTAAACGCCTGTTCAATCGGGGTCAGGGACGGGACCTGTCGGCACAGATGGCCGCCGAGACGGATTCCATCGCCCGGATGACCACGACGGCCGATTTCGAGCGGGGGCTGAACGCATTCTTCGGCGAGGGCGAACCGGAATTCGAAGGAAAGTAGTTGGGCGGTTCGAAGGAAGTCGATGGTGGGTGGTAGGTGAGTAGATGGGTAGTGGCTGAATGAGGGTAGGCGGGGATGAATGGGTTATACGTGCGGAAATCGGTAACCTGTGTTTCGAACCGAAATACTCATTCTCCCGCCCTCGGAGGTTGTGGCATGCAGGCAATCCTCAATGGAGACGTTCGCACGGTCGCCGACGCGGGAACCATCGATGGCGGTATCGTGCTGTTCGAGGACGGGAAAATCGTGGCGGTCGGCGCGGAGGGCGACGTGGAGGTCCCAGATGACGCCGAGGTCATCGATGCGCGTGGGAAGCCAGTGACGCCGGGTCTCGTGGAGGCCCATAGTCATGCCGGGATGGGCGAGTGGGGCGAGCCTGAGGACGGGGATGTCAACGAACTCTCGGACCCGGTGACGCCGCACGTCAACGCGCTGGACGGCTTTCACCCGCGCGACGAGCACCTGCGCCACGCCTACCAGGGCGGGGTGACGACCGTCAGCGCCCGGATGGGGAGCGCGAACGTCATCGGCGGCATCATCTGTTCGATGAAAACCTACGGGGACATCGCCGACGAGATGCTGATCCGGGAGGACGGCATGAAGGCCGCGATGGGCGAGAATCCGAAGCGGTTCCACGGCGATCAGAAGGACCGCCAGCCCACCACACGCCCCGGCATCGCGGCCACCCTCCGACAGGCGTTCATGGACGCCGAGGACTACACCGACCGCCGGGAGAAGGCCGCCGAGGACGGCGACCCGTTCGAGCGCGACTTGGGCATGGAGAACCTGTCGCGGGTCATCGAGGGAGACCTCCCGCTCCGCGTGCACGCCCACCGCGCCGACGACATCGCCACCGTGTTCCGCATCACCGACGAGTTCGGCATCTCGGACCTGTCGATCGAGCACGCCACCGAGGGTCACGCGCTCGCGGAGGAGTTCGTAAAGCGCGACGTGCCCGCCATCGTCGGCCCGTCCTTTTACTCCGGCGCGAAGTACGAACTGTCGAACATCACCTTCGAAACCCCCGGCATCCTCCACGACGCGGGGGTCACAATCGCCATCCAGACCGACGCGCCTGTCCTCCCGCAGGAACACCTCGATGTCTGTGTCGGACTAGCGATCCGTGAGGGACTCCCGGAGGAAGCCGCCCTCCGGACCGTCACGCGTAACCCCGCCGAGATTCTGGGAATCGAGGACCGCGTGGGAACGCTGGAAGAGGGGACGGACGCCGACCTCGTCGTCTGGGACGGCGAACCGTTCGACATCACCGCCGACGCCCAGCACGTCTTCGTCGATGGCCAGCACGCGTACGACGCGTCGCGCGACGACCGCGACCCGCGCGACGAGTACGCGTGGTGACGATGTTTCGACTCTGCTCGCTTTTCACCACTACCTCTCTCGTTGCTGACAGAGTCAAAGGGTTGGGCTTTTAGCCTCCCGGTGTTCATCTCCCGACGATGCCCGACAGAGAGGACGTGTGCGTACTCATCCCAACGTTGAACGAAGCCGAAACGATTGGCGAGGTCATCGATGGCTTCCGTGAGCAGGGATTTTCGAACGTTCTCGTTGTCGACGGGAACTCGGACGACGGAACGCGCGACGTGGCGACGGATCACGGCGCGCGCGTCATCCAACAGAGCGGGGTCGGCAAAGGCCAAGCGGTCCGTGAGGGATTGGACCACATCGAAGCTGAGTACGTGTTGATGCTGGACGGAGACGGGACGTACAAACCCGGGGATGCGGACACGATGCTTGCCCCGCTCGACGATGGGTACGACCACGTCATCGGCAACCGATTCTCGGACATGGACGACGGCTCGATGCCGCGGCTGAACCACTTCGGCAACCGCATCATCAACGAAGCCTTCGCAGTCATTCACCGCTCGAACTTCAAGGACATCCTCAGCGGCTACCGCGCGTTCACCCGCAAGTCGGCCGAACGGGCGTATCTCACCTCGGACGGCTTCGGCGTCGAAACCGAACTCGCCGTCGAATGCGTCAAACACAGCGTGCCGACCGCCGTCGTCCCGGTCCAGTACGAGGAACGCCCCGACGACTCGGAGACGAACCTCCACCCGCTCTGGGACGGCGGCGACATCATCATGACGCTGTACCAACTCGCCAAGACGAACAACCCGCTCTTTTACTTCGGAAGCATGGGATTCGTCAGCGGTCTCTTCGGGGTGTTCCTCGGCGCCTACGTCGGCGTCGAGTGGGTGACACGCCACATCTCACACGAAGTACTCGCCATCGTCGCGGGTGTCTCCATCATCTTCGGCCTGCAACTGCTGATGTTCGGCGTCCTCTCGGACATGATCGTGACACTGCACCGCGAACAGATGCGTCGTATCGAAGAACGACGGTAGACGGCGACTGTCGAGGAACGAAGGTAGATGACGACTGTCGACTAACGGCGGCAGATGGCGACTGTCGACTAACGACGGTAGACTGGAACTATCCACGACGGGAGCGTTCTTTTCACACGAAGGGGGGCGGTCAGAGCCGTTTGGACAGGAGCACCGACGCGAGTCGGTCGTACGCCCGAACGACCGACTCGTCGGAGAGCACCGCGATGCCGCCGTCCGGAATCGACGCGAGTACGGGACTTCCGAGCAGTCGTTGGACTCTCGGCATGGGACGGTCCGCTCGGGTGAGGACGACGCCGATGATGGTTGTTCCGAGCGCACGCGCCATCGCGGCAGTTTTGGCCGTGTCGCATAGACACGCCGGGTCAGGTGTCGTCACCAACAGGACGTGGTCTGCGATGCGGAGCGGTGTTGCCGCATCCGGCCCAGCCCCCGCCGGGCAGTCCACGAGAACGTGGTCCGCAGTGCTGGGGAGACGGCGGAGGGCGTCCGCCAGCGAAATCCGTTCTCCCATGGTTCGTGGTGCGGGGACGATTCCGACGCCGGAGAGATTCGGCGGCGGATGGGTGGCGGTCTCGACGTCTTCGCCCGCCGCAACCGCGGCGAGATTCGGCGTCGGTTCGACGGCCGCGAGCAGATGTAGATCCGGCATGTCCACGTCGGCATCCGCCGCGAGGACGGACCGGCGCGTCCTCCCGAGTGCACCCGCGAGACCGAGCGTTGTCGTCGTCTTCCCACAGCCACCCTTGCCACCGGCGATAGCGAGCATGCTGGGAGTGGTTCCATCATTTTATTTAAACTTCGGGGTGAGACCCGTACCTTTCAAGACGCGTGACAACCCCTGTTCGAATGATGCGGCACGACCACCTTATCGACACAAAACAACTAACGCGGCAGGACATAGAGAACGTCCTCGACCACGCCGCGGAAATCGACGCCGACCCGTCGGCGTTCGCTGATCGACACGCGGGAAAACTGCTCGGACTGATGTTTTACGAGCCGAGCACCCGCACGAAGATGAGTTTCGAGACGTCCATCAAGCGCCTCGGCGGCGACATCGTCGACATGGGGCCCGTCGAATCGTCGAGCGTGAAGAAGGGAGAAAGCCTCGCCGATACGGCCCGCGTCATCGAGGGATACGCCGACGCGCTCGTGTTGCGCCACCCGAGTCAGGGTGCGGCGAAGATGGTGGGCGAGTTCGTAGACGTTCCGCTCCTGAACGCGGGCGACGGCGCGGGACACCACCCGACCCAGACCCTGCTCGACCTGTACACGATTCGGGAGAACGCGGGGCTGGACGACCTCACCATCGGCATCATGGGCGACCTGAAGTACGGCCGAACGGTCCACTCGCTCGCCTACGCGCTGACGAACTTCGACGCCCACCAACACTTCATCAGTCCGGGCAGTCTGAAACTGCCACGAAGCGTCCGCTACGACCTGCACGAGGCTGGAGCAAGCGTCCGCGAGCACACGGATATCGAGGCAATCCTTCCGAACTTGGACGTACTCTACGTGACCAGGATTCAGCGCGAGCGCTTCCCCGACGAGAACGAGTACCGCGCTGTCGCGGGCGACTACCAAATCGACCTCGAAACGCTCGAAGCCGCGCCGGACGATTTGACCATCATGCACCCACTTCCGCGCGTGGACGAAATCGCGCCCGAGGTGGACGAGACGGAACACGCGAAATACTTCGAACAGGCACACAACGGCATCCCGGTGCGGATGGCACTGCTGGATTCCATGCTGGAGGACCAATGAGCGACCACGAACTCCGCGTCAGTAAGATTCGAAACGGCACCGTTATCGACCACATTCGCGCCGGACAGGCGCTCAACGTCCTCGCCATCCTCGGCATCGACGGGGCCGACGGCGAGGAAGTGAGCGTCGGGATGAACGTTCCCAGCGACCGGGTCGGGAGAAAGGACATCGTGAAAGTCGAGGGGATGGAGTTGAGCCAGAACGAGGTGGACGTACTTTCGCTCATCGCACCCGACGCGAGCATCAACATCATCCGGGAGTACGAAGTCGCGGAAAAGCACCGCTTGGAGCGACCCGAGTACGTCACCGGCATCCTCTCCTGCCCGAACAGCAACTGTATCTCGACGGAGGACGAACCGGTGGACTCGAAGTTCGAAGTGCTCCCCGACGGCGTTCGGTGTGAGTACTGTGAGACGATACTCCGCGACGACCTCGCCGCACACATCAGCGTAAAGTAGGAAACGACGGCTTAACGGGCCGAACTGGAACGCTTAACGAGGCGAACTGGAACGAACGGTCGGTCCGGTTTATGCTGTCACTCGAAATGCTTCCCGGTATGGGAACCCGAATCGGCAGACATCTCGCACTCGTCTTCTCGCTTCTCCTCGTCGTCTCGGGCGGTGCAGCCATCGCGGCCAGTACGTCAACCAGCACGTCGGCCGCGACCAACACGTCTCCGTCTCCGAGCGCGCTGTCGGCGGTCCAAGTCGGCAACTACAAAGTTTCCATCAAGAACGTGACCGTCAGGACGTGGGCGCTCCGGAACACGACGGTGGACAACGCGACCATCGATACGGTTCACGTCGGGACGTTGCGGACGAAGGGCGGAGCGAAGCGGAACGTCACCCTCCACAACGTCTCGGTTTCGACGGTCCACATCCGGAATGGAACGCTGAAAAACGTCAGCGCCGATCGGATCGTCATCCGAAACCGCTCGATCTGGAACGTTCCGGGCGGTGATCTGTTCGACCCCGGCGTGAAAAACCGCGTCATCGAGCGCCACGTGCTGGAGAACCTCACCGTCGAAGGTGCATCCCTCGACACGCTGAACGTGACGACGCTGTCCACGGCCAACGTCACGGTGCCGGAGCAGTCGACGGACCCGCAAGTCGATCCGGCCGTGACGAATCCGGATTCGAAGCCACGACCGGACATCGTCATCGAGAACGCGAGCGTCGACTCGGGTGTCGTTCGACATGCGAACGCCGGAAGTTGGTCTGCCCGGAGCATCAGCTCCGAGAACGCGACGGGATAGTCAGAGAAACGAAGCGGTCTCCACGGTTTTTCCACCCAAAAACGCCGCCCCGCCGAGTTCGAACGCCGGGACTCGTACCTCGTCGCCCTCCCGAAACGCGAGCCCCGGAACGCCGCCGAAGACGCGCCGAAACTGCTCGTCCGCGTTTGCGTCCGGAACGGTGAGTTCGACCCGCTCGAAATGGCCGTCGTCCCACGACCCGAGGTCCGTTTCCACGTCGCTCCCGTCCGGGTGGAGTTCGACCCGGAACCCCCACGGGGTCATAACGAACGTCCGTCGTCCATCGCGGTCCCGAACCGACCAGTCCGCCTCCGCCGCACGGTCACAAATCGCGTCGAACGCGGTCGTACACAGACCGAGATGGTCGAAATGCGGCTTTCGTCCCGGTGCTATCGTGACGTTCACGTAGCCCCGCTGGGCGTTCTGGAGGCGGAGGCGAAAGTCGTCCGGAATCGGGTCCGTCGCGTCGAGCGCGTGGAACTCGCCATCGACCTGCCCGAATCGTCGGTAAGGTGGCAGTCCGTTCGCGTCGAGTTCAGTCTCCGCACGGCTCACGTCGGGCGTGTTGAAGTGGAGATGAAAGAGTCTGGTCGGGGATTGCATATCCGACGCTCACGTCCGTTCGAAAAAATCGGTTCGGTTCGATGCGGTTCGATTCGGTTCGATACGAATCGAGGGACTCGATTACTCTTCGACTTCTTCGGCTTCGTCGTCGGCTTCGAGTTCCTCGACGAGTTCGTCCTCGTCGATGTCGGCGTCTTCGAGGGCTTCTTCGAGGTCGGCTCCGCCCATGCCACCCATTCCGCCCATGCCCATCATACCGGCACCGGCACCGTCGATGGTCTCCTGGACGATGACTCGGTCGAGGTCGAGTCGGTCGATGACGTCCTGTGCGATCTGCTGTTTCTGGAACATCCACTGCTGGTTCATCGACAACTGCGGCGTCGCCTCGATGTAGAGGGTTTCCTTCTCGACCGTCTCGGTCTCGGTTTCGCCGTCCTCGTCCTCGACTTCCTCTTCGACCTCGTCCGTCTCGATCCACATGTCGAGGTCGGCGTCGATGTACATCGAGAAGAGGCCCTTGGCTTTCTCCTCCGCGTCCTCGACTTCTTCGACGATCTCGTAGTCGTATTCGAGGTCCTCACCGGCGAGCGGGTGGTTGAAGTCCACGCGTGCGCGGCCGCCGATGATGGTCTCGACGTAGCCCTGCTGGCCGTCGACGTTGACACGAGCGCCGGGGTAGCGGTCGTCCTCGCCGATCTTGTCGGCGCTGATCGTGCGGACTTGCTCGTTGTCGTACTCGCCGAACGCTTGCTCGACGGAGACGGTTCCCTCGTCACCGGCTTCCTTCCCGTAGATGTCCTCTTCGACGTCCTCGAAGATGTGGCCAGCACCGAGAACGATGGTGCGCGGGCCGAACTCGCGGTCTTCCGCCTCGATGCCTTCCTCTTCGGCGACCTCTTCGCTGGTCGTGTCGACGAGGTCCTCGTCCTCGATAGTTCGTGCCGTGTAATCGAGACTGATGAAGTTTCCTTCCTGCAGCCCCTCCTCTGTCTGAGTTTCTTCTTCCTCGTTTACATCTGCTTCTTGTTCGTCACTCATATCCGAAACGACACCCGTTCTGCCCTTAAGAATCACGTTTCGCCTTCGAGGAGGAATTTAGCCGTGTCGGAACCTTCGTTCCTCCCATACGAGCATTTCAGTGGATGAAACACCGAAATTCAGCGAAACCGTCGCCTCGCGGTGAACCCCTCCCGAAGTTAGCCGATATGTTCTCTCGCCGACAAAGGGGTGGATACCCCGCGTCCGGTGGTGTCGCGACGTTCCGAAGGTGATAAACCACGCGGAACCATTCGCCGGGGTATGGACGTTGCGTTGGGTGGGACGTTTGACCCGGTTCACGATGGACACCGGGCGTTGTTCGAGCGAGCGTTCGAGTTGGGTGATGTCACCGTCGGGTTGACGAGCGATGATCTCGCTCCCGCGACTCGAAACGTGGACCGACATGTCCGCTCGTTCGAGGAACGAAAAGCCGACCTCGAAGCCGAACTGCGTGACTTTGCAGGGGAACACGACCGCGACTTCGAGGTTCGAAAACTCACCGAACCGACGGGGATCGCCACCGAGGAGCAGTTCGACGTGCTCATCGTCTCCCCAGAAACGAAGGACGGCGGCGAGCGAATCAACGAACTCCGGGCGGAGAAGGGACACGACCCGCTCGAAATCGTCGTCGTTCCGCACGTCGAGGCCGAGGACGGCGACATCATCTCCAGCACGCGAATCGTCGTCGGCGAGATCGACGAACACGGGAATCTGACCCCGGACAACGACGGACGCGACTGAATTTTCCGAACGCAACTACCACGACGGCGGTTGTAGTCCGGCTTCTTTCAAGATAGACTTCCAGCGCTGTTGAATGGTCAGCCGAGAGACGTCCATCGCGTCGGCCACGACCTGCTGTGAACGCTGGTCACCCTCGATGAGCGACCCGGCGTACAGGCTGGCGGCCGCGACCGCGCGTTTCGAGCGGTCCTCGGGATCATCTGCGTCGGAGACGGTCGAGAGGAAGAGGTCTGCCGCCCGCGAGCGAGCGCTGGTTTCGAGTTCGAGACGGTCCGCGGCCTGCTGGATTTCGGCGAGCCAGGCTTCGTTTTCGACTTGGTCACGTGCCCGATACACGGAGAAACGTTGCTCGCCATCCGATATAAACGCTCGTCCGACGAGAACGATAGGTACTTATCCGGCACATGAAAAAGCCATACTGCGTGCGGGTAGCCAAGCTAGGCCAACGGCGCAGCGCTTAGGACGCTGTCCCGTAGGGGTCCGCCGGTTCGAATCCGGTCCCGCACATTTTCATCACGATTACCCGGTGAGCCTTCGCAAAGCGAAGGCTCACCCCGCTTGCCGACGGTATCCGCAATCCGGTCGGGAAAATCATTCCGTTCCGAGCGAGAAAGTATTTGGACGACCAACGCGACCGTAGCATACAGTAATGGACCGAAGCATCTCGGATGGAGTTCTGTCCGTTGCCGGAGCGAAGGTGCTCACGCTCTTCATCGGACTCCTCACCACACCGATCCTGTATCGATGGCTCGGTGCCGAGAGGATCGGTATCTACTACGGTCTCCTCGCCCCGTTCTCGCTGTTCATGATCTTCGTCAGTTCCGGGGTGAGCGATGGCGTCCGGAAGTTTCTCGCGGAGAACAGGGCGTTCCCGGACTGGACGTCCCACGTCGTCGGGTTCTACTTTCGACTGGCGTCCGGGTTGGCGCTCGTCGGCGCGGGACTCGTCGCGCTCGTCACGTGGAGCGGCGTCCTCGATTCCCTCCTCCCTCCCGGATACGAGATATACGGGTACCTGCTCGCCGTCCTCGTCGTCGTGAGTCAGTTTCAGTCGTACGCCCGCCGGACGCTGATGGGATTCGGTCTCGAACGCTACTCCGAACCGCTGCAGATCGTGCAGAAGGTGACGTTCGTCGGGATCGCCCTCACGCTCATCAGTGCGGGATACGGCGTCACCGGGATGTTCGTCGGGAACATCGCGGCGAGCACAGCCGTCGCCCTCCTCGGCCTCGCGCTGGTCAACCGCAAAGTGTCGCTGAGGAGCGTTTTCAGGGTTCCGTCCTCGGAGTTTCCACGCAAGGAGTTGCTCACGTTCAACGTCCAATCGATCGTCCTCATCCTCTGTCTCACGTCGCTCTATCAGGTCGATCTCATGATGCTTACCCTGCTGACCACTTCCAAACAAGTCGGATACTACCGGGGAGCGCTCGAACTGGCGGAGTTCCTTTGGTTCGTTCCGCTGGCGCTCCAGACGGTCTTCGTCCACTCCACGTCCGAACTCTGGGCGGCGGGACGAACCGACAAGATATCGACCCTCGCCGCACGCACCACGCGATACACGTTACTCATGACCGGCGTGATGGCGGTGGGACTCGCCGCGTTAGCGCCAGACGTCGTTCCGGTATACCTCGGTTCCGACTTTCAACCGACGGTGAAACCGCTCCTCCTGTTGTTGCCGGGTGCGCTCGGGTTCGCCGTCGCGCGGCCGATTCTCGCGATAAGTCAGGGCGAGGGAACGCTCGGGTTCCCGATCCGGGCGACCGGTGCCGCCGCGGCGATAAATATCGGACTCAACGCGATACTCATTCCCCGCTACGGGATGTCCGGAGCGGCAGTTTCGACGAGCATCGGCTACGGTTCGATGTTTCTCTTCCACGTTTGGAGCGCGCGGAAGGTCGGTTTCGATCCCCTCTCGAACGCTCGTCTCGGCCGCATCGCCGCGACGATGCTTCTCGCGGCACCGCCCATATTCGCTTTGGCGCACTTCATCACGTACTCCATCACCATCTCGGGGATCGCCCTACCGCTCTCCCTTGTCATCGTTCCCCCGCTCGGACTCGTCATCTTCCTCTCCTGTGCGTTCCTGACGGGTGCGCTGGGTATCTGTGAAGTCCTTCGGTTACTCTCGGATTTCCCCGTGCCGGTCGGACCGCTCGCTCACCGACTTCGATGTCGAACGCCGTTCCTTTCCTCGCTGTGCGGGTAGACTAGGCACCGTTCGAGTCGTCCCGCGGAAATACGGTCGGCCGCAAAAAATTCGAAAGACGCGTTTGCGCGGTAGGTGTTAGTGGTCCGAGAAACCGTCTATCACGCCGCCGCAGTCCGGACACGACACGTATTCGGTACCGGTGCTTTTGTGGCCGGTCGGATTGCCGTTACGGGTCGTGCGTGAACTGCTGCCGTGACTTAGGTCAGAACTACAGTATGGACATTCTAGCATGATACTCATCCACGCGTTGCGTGGTAACGATTCACACAACACGAGGGATCATGATAAACTTTGTGTCGGCTTATCTCCGGGAGAGATGACGTAATCGTGATTACGAGAGCGCCTCCTTGGCGTTCTCGACCGCTGCTTCCTTCTTCGCGGGGTAGGCTTCGACTTTCGCGCGGAGGGTGATTCCCTGCCCGAGTCGAACCTCGTCGCGGTAGGCGGCCTGCTTGTCGAGCGAGATGAAAAACGAGCAGTTGTCGTCCACGCGCTGGTCGAGTTCCCCGCGCACTTGCTCGATGTCGTCCAGTTCGCGGAGTTTGCCGAGGATGTGACGCATTTCGTCGGCGTTCTCCACCCGCGCCGAGAGGATGAGGATGCGGTCGCCGAGATGCCCCTCGCTCTTCATGCGCTCGATTTCGGCCTCCTCGGGGAGGTATGCGTCGAGGGCGTCCTCCACGCGCTGGTCGTCTTCGGTCGCATAGCAGAATGCACGCAGGTCGATGTAATGAAACGGAACGCTGGCCATGATGGTACGTACGAGTGGGGGAAAGAAAAGTTACGCTTCGTCGTCCGCGTCTTCGTCGGCGTCACCCTCGGCCGCTTCGAGGGAGTCCTCCGGAACGCCGGTCTCCTGTCCGTCCTCGAAGCTAACGGTGTAGGTGGCGTCGCCGAACATGTTCTCGATCACTTGCGTGACCGTCCCCTCGTCGCCGTCGTATTCGCTGTGCTGGTCGTGCAGAATGACCGCGTCGTCTTCCTCAAAGCTCATACCGCCGGATAGCCCATCCGGTCGTAAAAACCGTCCGATTCCGGAGTGTCCCCGACCGAAGGCTTATCTCGCCCGCTCGAATATCGTGGCACATGATTGTACTCTCCGCGCGGTCGGATTCTCCCTCTCGTTCGCCATCCGAGTCACATCGCGGTCAGTCACACGATGACACTCGATGACCTCTGGTTTCTCGCTACCGAGGCGGACCAGCGGGCCGAGCAGGCCTATCATCGGCTGACGGAGCGACACTCGGGGTTTCTGGAGTTCACCCGAACGTACGAGGTCTCCCGGCGGCGATTTCGGACGCTCGCCCGGCGCGTCTCGGACACCGGCGCGCCGTACGGCGCACACACCATCGTCTATCGGTCGTCCGGCGAAATCCTCCTCGTCTGGCACGGAGGGCTGGACACGTGGGTGCTCCCCGGTGGCGGTATTCAGGAAGAAGAGTCCTACCGCGAGACCGCGGAGCGGGAACTCTGCGAGGAGGCGGGCGTGGAGGCGAACTACGAAGGACTCGGTATCGCAACCCGTACCGCGATTCGGTGCGGCGAGTACTCGACGTGGGGTATCCTCCCCGTCTTTCAGGCGTGTGCGAAGACGACGACGCCGACGGTCCGCGACCCGGACGGCGAGATTACGGATGCGAAGTGGTTCGGGAAGTTACCCGAAAATACCCGCGACCGCGAGCAGTTGGTCGCGTGGCAGGAGAACGAGTTCGATTAGTTGCCGTGCGTGACGCCGTCGCGTGAGTCGGCGTCCATCCGCCGAATCGCGCCGCGGGCGTTGCCCGATTCGTAGCCGAAGAACACGTCGTTCGCGTAGGCGTCGGCGACTTCGGTGGCGTGAATGAGGTCGTCGATGTCGATATCGACCGCGTACAGTTCGATGCTGAACGGGATGTCGAGGGCGTCGGCGAACCCGCTGGCGATGATTTCGAGCCAGTAGGTCGTCGAGTAGGCCATGTCGTACAGCGGGACGACGAACTCGTCCACGTGTTCCGACAGCGCGTCCAGGTCGAGTCCGGCGCGCTCGTAGAGGTGGCCCGGATACGGGTCGGGATACAGCGTCAGATAGGTTTTGCCGGGGATTCGGTCGGTCGCTTCCGCGACGAACTCCGTGATGACGTCGGCGCGCCACGCATACCAGTCGTCGTGGTCGCTCGCTTCGAACTCCGCCTCGCACTGCTCGCAGTGGCAGTACTCCGCCCGCGGAAAGCCGATGTCGTCCAGTCGCACGTCGGGGTAGGCCTCGGCGGCGTCGGACACCATTTCGAGAAGTCCCTCCCGATAGGCCTCGCGCGTCGGGCAGATGTATCCCCAGTCGAAGTACGGTTGCTCGCGGGTCGCGAGTTCGCCCTCGTCGCTCACCGGCACCAACGAGGGGTCGTTCTCGGCGGCGGTGCTGTCGCCGAAACAGGAGATCATGTTTACGCCCATCTCGACAGGCTCGGTTGCACGCCCCGTCACGTCCTTCATCTCGTAGAATCCCCGCTCGAACTCGGGCCAGTCGAGTTCTTCGGGGTTTCGCGTCACCACGCCGTACATGGTACGCCGTTCGGGTTCCGGTCGGTAATCGGTTTCGAACCCCGTGTCCCTCGCTTCCGCTCCGCCCCGACTTCCCACACCTTCCCCTTTGAACGGCTTTCAAGTTCGCCCCGCAGACCTTCCCCGCCGGGAACATACTACTCTAGTACATGATCCGAACCATACTCGGCGTCGCATGTGCCAGCGTCGGAGCGCTCACGTCCGCCGCACCCGGCGAGAACGGCCCGCTGAACGGACTGGACGGATTGCAGGGAGTGGACGACCTGCAGGAAATCTCGTTCGACAAACTCAACATCCTCTCCCTGCTCGCGCAGGCGGGGTACGCCTTCCAGAAGGGCAACGCGAAGCGCGGCGCGCTGTTGCTCGGTGCGGCCACCATCGCGCCGAAGAGCAAGGAGGCGTCGTATCTCGTGCAGGGCGTCGTCACGCTCGACTCCATCCGCAAGCGGCTATCGTAAGCCGACGAGAAACGACCTGTCGTACCGCGAGCAGATGTCGTACGCCAGCAATGGACCCGGACGGACCGCGATGGGAAAAGTAAAGGATTGACTGCACGCATTTTCCGTTATGGACTTCAGTCTCTCCGCAGAGCAGAAACAGATCCGGGACATGGTCGCGGAGTTCGTGGACGAGGAGATCAAGCCTCGCGCCGCGGAAATCGACGAAACCGACGAATTCCCCAGTGACCTCGTCTCGGAGATGGCCGACCTCGGCCTGATGGGAATGCCCTTCCCGGAGGAGTACGGCGGGGCCGGACTCGACTACCACTCCTACGCCATCGGCCTCGAAGAGATCGCACGCGGGAGCGGCGGCCTCGGAACCGTCGTCGCCGCCCACACCAGCCTCGCGGGCAACATGCTCTACGCGTTCGGGAACGAGGAGCAAAAGCAGGAGTTCCTCACCCCGGTCAACGAGGGCACCGACATCGGCGCGTTCGCGCTCTCGGAACCCGGCGCGGGCAGCGACGTTCCGGCGATGGACACCACGGCCGACAAGGACGGCGACAAGTACGTCCTCAACGGCGGCAAGCTTTGGATCTCGAACGGTTCCGTCGCCGACACCGTCACCGTCTTCGCCAAGACGGACGAGGACGCGGGGAACAAGGGCATCTCCTCGTTCGTCGTCCGTCCCGAGGAGGACGACGGCTTCCACGTCGAGGGCACGGAACACAAACTCGGCGACAAGGGCTGTCCGACCGCCGAACTCCGGTTCAGCGACCTCCGGATTCCCGAGGACCGCCTGCTCGGCGAGGAGGGCGACGGGTTCGTCCACGCGCTGAAGACGCTCAACGGCGGGCGCATCACGATTGCGGCACGCAGTATCGGTCTCGCCCGCGCGGCACGGGACGACGCGCTCGAATACGCTCAGCAGCGCGAGCAGTTCGACCAGCCCATCAGCGACTTCCAGACCATCCAGCACAAGTTGGCCGACATGGACACGAAGATTCAGGCCGCGAAGATGCTCATGCACCGCGCCGCCGACCGCAAGATGCGCGGCGAGGACTTCATCAAACACGCCGCACAGGCCAAACTGTTCGCCAGCGAAATCAGCCGTGAAGTCGCCAATGAAGGCATCCAGATTCACGGCGGCTACGGCTACACCACTGACTTCGACGCCGAGCGCTACTACCGCGACGCCAAACTGAACGAAATCTACGAGGGCACCAGCGAAGTCCTGCGGAACACGATTGCGGCGCAGATGTTGGACTGAGGTTCGAATTTTTCCCGTTTGAGTTCTCTCGGACACGTTTTCGATGAAATCCGCTTTTGACGGTACTTTGGTTTCCTACGAAACATCAAGCGCCTCCGTTCGTAGTGGACAGGAGTGTTCTCGAGACCTGAAATTCGATAATTCGATGCTCCAATACCCCAACAAATATCTCCCAATAGAATTCAATCAACCGTCATGTCTATGCGTCCAATCGCGAAGGCGGCACTGGTGGCCCTCTCAGTATTCGTTGCCTCGCTTGCGTTCGAACAAATCGGTGCGCCGTGGTTCGTGAACGCGCTGTTCGTTGGCCTTTGCCTGCTACTCGTCGCGATTACGTCGAATCGAAACGGCGTCCAAAACTAGCGAACTCGGCACACTCCTACTCGTTCACGACCACTCTCGAACTTCCTCCAAAACCGATATCGTCCCCTCCGAGTAGGACTCATCGATGACCGTTCCGGCCGCACGTTTGGCCTTCTCGTCGGCGTTCGCCACCGCATAGCTCTCGCCGACGACGCCGAAGGTGGAGACGTCGTTTTCCGAGTCGCCGATGGCAACGAACTCCTCCAAATCGCGTCCGAGCAGTTCGGCGACGGCTTTGATGCCCATACCCTTGCTCACGCCGGAGGATTTGACGTGATAGGCGAAGCCGGTGTCCACGACTTCCTGCCCGTACTCGCTGGCGAGTTCCGAGAGCGGGCCGAGCGGTTGGTCGCGCTGGACGGCGATTTCGGTCTCGCGCCAGCGGTTGGTCAGGTCCACTTCGCCCCACCCCAACTCGTGACCTGCCTCGCGGTACTCCTCGGCGACGCGCCGCGCGGCGTCGCCGTCGCCGTTGCGCGTGATCTCGTCGTTCGCGAGGACGATGCCGCCGTTCTCGGCGATGACGAGTTCCGGAATCTGGAGGAAGTGACAGAGCGAGACGGGGTAGGGAAACGCCTTTCCGGTGGCGATGACGACGGGGGCCTCCCAGTCGGGGAGCAGATCGAAGAATCGCGGGTCGATGGAGTCGTCCGGCCGGGTCATCGTACCGTCGATATCGAGAACGAGCGGTGGAACCATGCCGGGGGGTTCGTCGGTTCCGCACTTAGGTTCGGCGTTCGAGGCTGTTTACCGGCTTACTCGATTACTCGTCCGCGTCCGCGTTCGCGTTCGTAAAAAAGGACGTTCCGATGAGCAGTTCCGCGTTACATCCCGAGCGACGCGACCCACGCGCTCTGCGGGAAGACGCCGAGTGCGGCGAGAATCGCGATGACGAACGTGCCGAAGACGATGCTCGCGGCGGGCGGGTCCATGTGCGTGTCGGCGTGGGAGTAGAACACACGCTGGAACGCCTCGCCGAACAGGCCGCAGACGACGCCGAACACCGCACCCACGACGAGTGCGGTGAGGAGCGGAATCTGCGCCTGAATCGCGGCCGGGGACGCCGTCGTGATGTCCATGCTTGCCGGAGCGAGCGCCAGCGCGGCGGTGCTCGCCGGGAGAGCCATGTGGTGGGTGACGGGCATTCGCTCGACACCGCAGTTCAGGAAGACGAGGCTGGCCGCGCTGATGCCGAAGGCGAGGAACGGGCTCCCTGTCACGTAAGCCGTGTACGCGCCCAGAATCCCGACGACGAGGCCGAGCGTCGCCACGTTCGCCCACTTGTACTGGTGGGGCAACCACGGTTCGACGAGGAAGCGGTTTTCGACCGTTCCACCGTCGGTTTCGGGCGAACCGCCGGCGTCTGATTCCCCGCCGTCCACTGCCGGTTCGCCGATGATGCGACGGTCCTCCGACTCGAACGGGGACATGTTCAGGAGGCCCTTCTTGGCGTTGCCGATGATGCTGTAGCCGAACACGAGTCGGTGGGCCACGGCGGAGAGGACGACGCCCATCGCGATGGGGTCGTAGGGCATGCTGTAAATCGTCGAAAGCTGGACGAACCAGTAACCGAGGATACCGAACAGGCCGCCGACGACGAGCACGTCGGGTTTCGTCCCCTGTGCGAAGGCGATGTTCTTCGCCTCGTGGAAGTCGAAGCCGGTTTCCATGTAGCCGCGTTTCGCGGCGTAGGCGGCCGCTGCCGTCCCCGCCGCGAAACTGATTGCGGGGGAGAACACCGGACCGAACGCGATGGCTCCCGTGATTCCCAGCGCGCCGAGTTCGCCCGCCTTGCCGGGACCGGTCGCGGCGACGTAGCGTCCCACGACGTTCGCTGCCTCCCCGGCGATGACCATGAAGCCGGTGAAGATGAACGCCGGGAGCGCGCCGACGGCCGCGCCGAACGCGCCGCCCGCGAACGCGGCGATGAGCATCTCGATGGCCCAGAGCGAGGAGAGCTCAGCCATCTACGACCCTCCGTCGTTCGCCCAGTCGAGCGACCGTTCGACCGCGTCCTCCCAGCGACCGTACTTCTCGTCGGCCTCGTCGCTCGACATCGCCACCTCGAACTCGCGATCCACCTGCCAGTTGTTCCGGAGTTCGTCGGCGGTCTCCCAGTAGCCGACGGCCAGTCCGGCGGCGTAGGCCGACCCGAGCGCCGTCGTCTCGTCCACGACTGGTCGGGCGATATCCGTCCCGAGGATGTCGGCCTGTAGCTGGCAGAGGAAGTTGTTCTTCACCGCGCCGCCGTCCACGCGGAGCGTTTCGACCTCGATGCCGCTGTCGGCCTCCATCGCTTCGGCGACGTCGCGGGTCTGGTAGGCGATGGATTCGAGCGTGGCACGGACGACGTGTTCCTTCCGGGTGCCGCGCGTCATGCCGACGAGCGTCCCGCGGGCGCGCTGGTTCCAGTGCGGCGCGCCGAGTCCGGTGAACGCGGGGACCATGTAGACGCCGTCCGTCGAATCGACGCTTCGGGCGAGGTTCTCGGTCTTCCCGGCGTCCTCGATGAGGTCCATGTCGACGAGCCATTCGATGGCCGCGCCGGTGACGAAGATGGAGCCTTCGAGCGCGTACTGGACGGGTTCCCCGGAGCGCTGGAAGCCGACCGTCGTGAGCAGGCCGTGCTCGCTCTCGACGGCTTCGTTACCCGTGTTCAGCAGGAAGAAACTGCCCGTCCCGTAGGTGTTCTTCGCGTCACCAGCGTCGAAGCAGGTCTGACCGAACAGGGCGGCCTGCTGATCGCCGAGTGCACCTGCGACGGGAACCGCCGCACCCAAAAAGCCGTCGGGGTTCGTCGAACCGTAGGTCTCGTCGTCACTCGACGGACGAACCTCGGGTAGCATCGCGCGCGGCACGTCGAACTCCTCGCACAACTCGTCGTCCCAGTCCATCTCGTGGATGTCGAACAGCATCGTCCGCGACGCGTTCGTCACGTCCGTGATGTGCTCGCCCGTCAGGTTGTAGATCAACCACGAGTCGATGGTCCCGAACAGGATTTCGCCGCTTTCAGCCCGATCGCGTAGACTCGCCGGACGAGCGCGCTGGGTCTTGATCGGTTCAGAATTATCGAGCAACCACTCGGCCTTCGTCGCCGCGAAGTACGCGTCCGGTTGCAGTCCCGTCTTCGCCCGGACGTCGTCCGCCTTCCCGTCCGCCTCCAGTTCCTCGATGCGGTCGGTCGTCCGTCGGTCCTGCCAGACGATGGCGTTGTGAACGGGTTTTCCGGTGTCGGCGTCCCACAGTAGCGTCGTTTCGCGCTGGTTCGTCACGCCGATGGCCGCCAACTGCCCGGCGTCGATACCCGCTTCCGTGAGCGCCGATTCGATGACCGACTGCGTGTTCTCCCAGATTTCGAGCGGATCGTGTTCGACCCACCCCGGCTCCGGGTAGATCTGTTCGTGTTTCTCGTAGGCGTTCGCGACCACCGTTCCCGCGTGGTCGAACACCATGAACCGGGTGCCTGTCGTTCCTTGGTCTATCGAGCCGACGTAGGTATCGTTCGTTTCCATTGGATAACCTCCTGTGTCCGATGCCTGAATGACCGTATCCATCGGGTGGCCCAGCCATTTTTACTGGCAATAGGCCATTGGCTGTAAACATCAAACACTTTCATTATAAATGTTGCCCCTTCAAGGAGCGTGTGACTGGGATCAATTTTCGTTGAGCGCCTCGAACACGAGCGTCGGAAACCGCGGTTCGAGCCTGCTCGGTTGCCGTCCGCTCCGGGTCCCGTTCTCGGAGGTTACCCGTTCGAGTACCCCGGCCTCGGCGAGTTCGTAGAGATAGCGCGTGACCGTTCCGGCCGAAAGGTCCGTCTCCGCCGCGATGGTGGTCGCGCTGGTTTCGACCGACACGCGAACGCTCGCGTCGAGTTCGAGCAGTTCGGCGAGGACGTGGCGGCGGTTTTTCGGCAGCGAGAGGACGATACCGAGCGGAACGCCGTCGCGCGGTACCGCGTCCATTCCCGCCGTCAGATGCTCGTCGTGGATTCGGTCCGCGTCCGCCCCGACGGCGAGTGTTACCGCGCCGAACAACGCCGCGAGCGCGTCGTGGGCGTCCCCCTCGGCCCACTCCGCGAGCGTCTTCACCTGCGTGTGATCGAGGACGCCCTGCCGCAACCCGCGTGAGGCCCGTTCCGTGATTATATCCGTGAGTTCGTGAGTACTGTACGCAGGGATTTCGAGCGCATTCGCCGCCTCCCCGCGCGTTCTACCGACCGTCATCACGGCCAGCGAGTCGCCCGTCTCGTCGAAGAGCGACTCCGTCTCCGCGGCGGTGAGCGTTTCGTCCTCGTCGACGTGGTCCACCGCGATGACGACGCCACGGTTCGAGTCCTCCACGGCGGTCGCCAACTTTCGGCGGAGGGTTCCCGTGCCGACACCGCGTTTCGGCACGTGCTCGTCGGTCAACGAATCGAGCACCGATCGATACAGTTTGAACGCCGTGCCCGCCCGCCTGGCGTCGATGTAGACGAAATCGAACCCGCCCTCGCTCTCGGCGCGGGTCGTCGTCAGTATCTGCCCGTTGCCGGAGGACAACCGTTCCGCGAACTGGTCGAACAGTGCGGTGACGATGGCCGATTTTCCGGCACCGGGCGGGCCGTACAGATGCAGGTTCGACGGGAGTTGGCCGTCGAACAGGGGGTCGAGCGCGTCGAGCAGTCGTTCCAAAGTGGATCCTCGCCCGACGGGGTTCGAGATGTGTGTCATCGGGCTGAGGACACCACACTCGACGACGAAATTGGCGACCGGGGGTGTCGCCCGGCGACGCTCGATGCGCTCTCCGATGTCCATTACCGCCGTCTAACCGTTCGAATATAGATAATAGTTGTCTCTCGCCCGTCGCGTTCCGCCGGAATTCGAGCCGCCGGACCGTATTTTATCTATACCACCGCTACTGTCGGTAAACTAAAGTGGATTCCAACGAACCGTCATACATGGCAACTGACGCCGATGTGCTCGTGATTGGGGGTGGCTCCACGGGCACTGGAATCGCCCGAGACCTCGCCATGCGAGGCCTCGACGTGACACTGGTCGAGAAGGGCAACCTCACCCACGGGACCACGGGGCGGATGCACGGTCTGCTCCACAGCGGCGGTCGGTACGCCGTCTCCGACCAAGCCAGCGCCGAGGAGTGTATCGAGGAAAATCGCGTCCTCCGGGACATCGCCAGTCACTGCGTTGAGATGACCGGCGGCCAGTTCGTACAACTGGAGGGCGACGACGACGACTATTTCGAGGAGAAGCTACAGGGCTGTCGCGATTGTGGCATCCCTGCCGAGGAACTGACCGCCAGGGAAGCGCGCGAACAGGAACCCTACCTGACCGGGGACGTGAAACGGTCGATTTCCGTCCCCGACGGGGCCATCGACCCGTTCCGACTCTGCGTGGCCAACGCCGCCGACGCGGAGATGCACGGCGCGCGAATCGAAACGCACGCGGAAGTGACCGACGTGCTGGTCGAGGGAAGCGACGTGACGGGCGTCGAAGTCCGCCATGCGAGCGGGCCGGGCAAACGGAACCATTCCCGTCCCGGAACGACCGAGAAAATCCGCGCCGAGTACGTCGTCAACGCGACGGGCGCGTGGGCCGGACAACTCGGCGAGATGGCGGGCGTGGACGTCGAAGTCCGTCCGTCCAAGGGTGCGATGGTGGTCATGAACTGCCGACAGGTGGACACGGTCATCAACCACTGCCGACCCAAGGGCGACGCCGACATCATCGTCCCGCACGAGACGACGGCGATTCTCGGCACCACGGACGAGGAGGTCGAGGACCCGGAAAACTACCCCGAGGAAGGCTGGGAAGTGGATATGATGATCGACGAGTTATCGAAACTCGTCCCCATTCTCCGCGATTCTCGGACCATCCGGACGTTCTGGGGGGTTCGCCCACTGTACGAACCGCCGGGGACCGGAACGACCGACCCGACCGACATCACCCGCGACTTCTTCCTGTTGGACCACGAGGAGCGCGACGACCTGTCGGGGATGGCGAGCATCGTCGGCGGCAAGTTCACCACCTACCGGATGATGGCCGAGAAGATTTCCGACCACGTCTGTGACCGACTCGGCGTCAGGGCGACCTGCCACACCGCCGACGAACCGCTCCCCGGCAGTCACGATTTTACCCTGCTTCACGACTACATGGAGGAGTTCGGTCTGCGCTCGCCCATCGGCCGCAGAAGCGTCCAGCGACTCGGCAGTCGCGCCGAGGGCGTGCTCGAAAGCTGTGATCCGAACCCGACCATCTGCGAATGCGAGGCCGTCACTCGCGCGGAGATTCACGACGCCATCGAGGGGGCCGGGTCCGACCTGAACTCGGTTCGCATCCGCACCCGGTCCTCGATGGGCAACTGTCAGGGCGGGATTTGCTGTCACCGGATGGCGAACGAACTCCATCCGGAGTACGACGAACCCACATCTCGAAAAGCCCTCGACGAACTGTTTCAGGAGCGCTGGAAGGGCGAGCGCCACGGCCTGTGGGGCGAACAGCTCTCACAGGGGGCGCTGAACTACGCCCTTCACGCGACGACGATGAACCGCGACGAAACTACCGAAGACATCGACTTCGCGGCGTTCGACGGAGGCCAGCGTGGCGATTGAGGACGACGTGGTGGTCATCGGCGGCGGCATCGCCGGGATGAGCGCCGCGCTTTCGGCGGCCCGCGAAGGTGCCCAAGTCAGGCTGCTCTCGCACAAGGAGAGCACGCTCCGGCACGCGAGCGGCCTCGTGGACGTGCTGGGGTACACGGACGCCGACGGACTCGTCCCGAACCCGTTCGACGCGATTTCGGGGCTTCCGGACGAGCATCCCTACCGAATCGTCGGCGAGGACGGCGTCCGCGACGGCCTCGACCTCTTCGATTCGGTGGCCGATTACGAGGGGGCACACACCGACCGAAACGCCCTCGTTCCCACCTTCGGGGGGAAAATCAAACCGACCGCGAGATACCCGCCCGCGACCGCGGCCGGACTCGCCAGCGACGGCCGGGACACCCTGCTCGTCGGCTTCGAGACGGTGGTGGACTTCGACGCACCACTGGCCTCCGAGGCTCTCTCGGCCGACGTTCCGTTCGACGTCCACGGCGCGACGGTCGCGTTTCCGGGCGATTTCAGGACCGACGCTCGAATCACGCGGCTCGCCCACGCGCTGGACGAAAACGAGCGAATCGAGGAATCGAGAGACGGCGTGTCCGCATCCCTCCCGATCCGAACCGCGCTCGCCGATGCGGTCGAACCGCACCTCGACGGCGCGGAGCGCGTCGGCTTCCCGGCGTTGCTCGGCGAGGAGCGGACCGAAGAAGTGATCGCCAGCCTCGAATCCGAACTCGACGCGGCCGTGTTCGAGGTGCCGATGGGGCCGCCGAGCATTCCGGGTATGCGCCTGGAAACGGCGTTTCACGAGGCTCTCGTCGAGGCAGATGTTCGAACCACGTCCGGAAATCCGGTCGTGGATTTCGAGACGGACGATGACGACGACATCGAAGCCGTCGTCGTGGAGCGAAACGGCGCGGCAATCCCGTTCCACGGCGACCAGTTCGTGCTGGCGACCGGCGGCTTGGTCGGGAAGGGTATCGACTCGACGCGGGAACGCGTCTCCGAACCGATTTTCGACTGCTACATCCCCGCACCGGACGACCGCTACGACTGGTCGGACGAGGAGGCGTTCGGCGACCACGCCTTCCCGCGGTTCGGGGTGGACGTGGACGACGAACTGCGCCCACTCGATTCGGCGGGCGAACCGGAGTTCGGGAACCTCCGCGCGGCCGGCGGGGTTCTCGGCGGCTACGACTTCGCGGCGGAGAAATCGGGCAGCGGCGTCTCGCTTTCGACGGGCGTCGTTGCCGGACGACTTGCGGGCGAACAGGTGAATGTGAATCCATGAGTGAGAAGGAAACGGGCAGCCGAGAGGCGGCCGAACTACGCGACGTGTTTACAGGCGAACCGCTCGACCTCAGACCGGGGTCCGACGACTGCTACAAGTGCTCGACATGCGACACGGAGTGTCCCGTCGCGGAAGTGGACGACGACTTCCCGGGGCCGAAGTTTCAGGGGCCGGAACAGTGGCGACTCAAGCGCAAGGACGACCACGACATCGACGATTCGATCATGTCGTGTTCGAACTGCATGCGCTGTGACAGCGCCTGCCCGTCGAACGTGCCCCTCTCGGGCATGCACAATACCGCGCGCGGCGACTACGTGGACAAGCAGATGTCGAAGTTCTCGCGGGAGTACATCCGCAACCGCATCCTGGCGAACTACGGCCGACTCGCGCCGCTCGGCGCGATGTTCCCCCGCATCACCAACTTCGTGATGGGCCTCGACGTGACGAAGACCGTCTACGAGAAACTGCTCGGCATCGCGGGAGAACGCGAGTTCCCCGCCTTCGCCGAGCAGACGTTCACCAGTTGGTGGGACGAACGAGGTGGTGACGCCGCCTCGAAGCGACGAGCCGAGCGAAATCGGGACGACGGCGAGGACGCCGACAAAAAAGTCGCCTACTTCCACGGCGACTACTCGAACTTCAACACGCCCGAGGTCGCAAAATCGATGATCCGGGTGTTCGAGGAGTTCGGCTACGAGGTCGTCGTGCCCGACCAACGCTGTTCGGGCACGCCGATGTACGCGAACGGGATGCTGGACGATGCCGAGCGTGCGGCGAAGTTCAACATCGAGACGTTCGCCGCGCTGGTCGAGCAGGGGTACGACGTCATCTGTTCGTGTACGTCCTGTTCGATGTCGCTTCGGCAGGAGTATCCGGAACTCTACTCGTTCGACGGCACGGAGAAAGTCTCGTCGAACACCTACGAGGCGCTCGAATACCTCCGTGTCAACGAGGACCTGGACGGCGCGCTCGCGGAGTCGTCGGTTCCGGAGTCCGAGTTCGGAACGCTGTCCTATCACGCGCCGTGTCACGCCAGGAATCAGGGACTCGCCGGACAGGCCGTCGAACTGCTGTCGGCGCTAGACGGCACCGACCCGGTGGACGTTGGCGACTCCTGTTCCGGCATCAGCGGCACGTACGGTTGGAAGGAGGAGAAGTACGACAAGTCCATGAAAATCGGCGAGGAGATGTTCGAGCACATGGAGGACGCCGACGGCGAGACGGGAATGACCGAGTGTCCGACCTGCGCGATGCAGATGGAACACGGGACGGGCTACGATATTCGCCACCCGCTGGAAGTGCTGGACGCGGCGCTGGTCAGTTGAACTCGCGCTGAATCGTTTCTCCCTTTTCCTCGGCGGTATCCTGCGGACGGCGTTGCATGTGTGCGCGCACGTCGTCGAACAGGGCGTCGGGCGCGTCGTTCGCACGGTAGCGGATCGACTTCCCGCTCGTCAGTTCGAGTCGCACGTACGGCCGTTCGTACTGTATCGAGGAGAGCCACTCGTAACGGATTTCGGTGAAGTCGTTCCTGACGTACGGAATCCGACGTTTCATATCGACGCCGACGCCCTCGTGAAACGTGACCGACTCGTCGCCGACGAGGGCGTGGGTCGTGAAGTATCGCTCGTCCGGTTTCACCCACAGCGACGTACCTGAACTGTAGTTCAGCGTGTAGCAGGTCCCGTGGGGGCGGTCGTTCCGTAGGCCCTCGACGACCTGTTTCGTGTACTCCGCGTGGTCGTCGAGGAGGGTCCAGTACGTCCGGTCTACCTCCTTCGTCCCAGTGTACCACAGGCCGAGTCCGATCAGTGCACCGACGGCCAGACTGACGAGGGTCGGTTTCGCAACGACGAAGAGGCCCGCGAGGATGACGCCGAGCAAAACCCCGGCGAAGGGTCGCCAGCCGAGCCACCACAGGAACGTGCTCACCTCTCCCACCGTATCCTCGCTCATCGTGACGAGTACACTCCTCACCGCTGAATAGTTTTTTGTACGGACATTCGAGCCAGGATTCGGGACCCTGAACCTTCTTGCCGGTTCCCGTCGTGAACGAAGTAGGGGGTACGATGTCACGACAGCAAACGAGGACCCAGACGAGGCGAGCCTTTCTCACGACGATGGCGGCGGGGACCGTCGCCGCCGCGAGCAGCGGAACCGCCGATGCACAGGGGACGAAGACCATCAAACTCGGCGGCGAAGTCATGGGCTGGCAGGGACAGCAACCGTCCAGCATTTCCGGGAAGAAGAACCCGACGTTGAAGCTCAAGGCCGGACAGAAGTACGAGGTCATCTGGACGAACCTCGACGGCCAACCGCACAACTTCCAACTGCTGGACTCCTCGGGGAACGTCATCAAAGGGACGGATAGAATGTCGCAAAAAGGAGCGACGCAGTCGCTGACGTTCACCGCCACTCCCGAGATGGTGAAGTACCGCTGTCAAGTACATCCGACGACGATGGTCGGGAAGGTGCAGATTCCGGGTGCGAAAAAGGAAGCGACGAGTTCGAACGCGAACATCCCGGCCGACGCGTACGTCTTCGCCGCCGCGATCATCCTCGCGGTCTTCTCGCCGCTGCTCTTCGCGCTGTTGTTGATGCGGGTCGGGACCGATGATGGGATGCGACCGTCGGGGTAGCCACGCGACTACGAACGGTACTGTTTCACACAGTGTCGCTTCGGAGGAACGCTTTTGTGGAGCGACGGTAGTGTTCAGACATGTTTGACTCCCTCTACCACGAAATCGAGATAATCGAGCGGACCCATCGGGTTCTCCTTCTCGTGGGGGAACATGGTCCGATAGGGATTCGACGGCTATCGCGGACCGCCGAACGGGAACACCACGAGATTCGTGCGTCCCTTCGGCTTCTGGAGGAGGAGGGATACATCGAATCGACGCCGGACGGCGCGGTCACGACCGCCGATGCCGGGAATTATCTGATCGAGGTGGACGACGACATCGACGCCGTGACGGATAGCCTCGATTCACTACCTACCCTCTCGAAGGAAGTTACTCGCGCGGAACGCTGACGTTTCGCAACTCGGAACCGCAGTCCGGGCATTCGCCCGGGTGCCGGAGCGCGCTCACGCGGTTACCACACTGTTCACATTCGTATGTCGCGGTCATCGAGCGTCCTATGCCATGCAGTAAGTTAACGTTTGTCCCACTCAGTAGTCGAGGTCGTCGGTGGTGTAATCGAGCAGGAGGACGGCACCCCCACCCACGAGCGCGGCGACGATCGCAGCGCCGAGTACCGTCGGCGTCCACGCGAACGACGACGACGAGAACGTCTTTTCGACGGGGTAGCGAAGCGCCCCGACCATCAGGCTGACGAGGAACGTCAGCGTCGCCGCCCGGTAGTGTTCGAGCGCCCACGACACGATTCGGGAAATAGTCAACAACCCGACGAGCGCACCGACCATGAACGTCACCACGACCGCGCCGGGCGTGACGACGGACGCGATCGATCCGCCGTCGAGGAGGCCGACGAGCGCGTCCTTGAACCCGTGCAGGCTCTCGGAGAGGTAGTTGTACTGCCCGAGGAGCATGAGGATGAGCGCCCCGGAGACGCCGGGGAGGATCATCGCGCTGATGGCGACCATCCCGGTCACGAAGACGAACGGAAGCGGCGTCGCGCCGGTCGCCGATTCGGTCGCACCGGCGATGAGGAACGCGATGGCGAAGCCCGCGATTGCGGCACCGACTTGCCCCGGCGTGTTTATCGACACCTCGCTGTAGAGGACGATGGCCGACGCGGCGATGAGTCCGAAGAAGAAGCCGTAGAGGATCACGGGATGATGCTTGCTTCCCCACGTGACGGCACCCGTCACCGCCACGACCGCCGTTGCGATTCCCGCACCCAGTGCGAGGAGAAACGGGAGATCCATCTCCGAAAGCATCCCGCGGACGGCCGCGCGCTCGTCCGGGTCGTACGCTCGAAGGATGCTCGGCACGATTCGTGGATCGAAGGACGCGACGGCGGAGATGAGCCGTTCGTAGATTCCCGTGATGAGGGCGATCGTTCCGCCGGAGACGCCGGGGACCGCGTCGGCGGACCCCATGCAGACTCCTTTCAGGTAGATAGTCAGCAAGCCACGCATTGCCCCGGGGTTTCCGGTCGAATCAAAAAACGATTCCCATCCGCGCTCGACGCTACCGGACTCGCGTTCGTCTCCAGTCACGGCGGTGTCTACGGCAGGCACTGATATGAGGATGTGGGCTGGAACGTGTGAGCCGAGAGACAAGGGAAAACGACGGGAAAACGAACGGGAAACCGAACGAAAATCGAGACGAACGAAAAACGCGAAATCCGATTCAGTCCCGACGCGAGACGACCATCGCGGCCGCGAAGGTGCCGACGAGACCGGCGCGCGTCGATGGTGCCGCGGGACTCGGGAGCGAACTGCTGTTGGTCGAACTGTTAGTCGAGTTGTTCGCGCCGACCGAACCGTTTCCGGCCGAGGAGTTGCCGCCCGTCGCGTTGCTCGGTGCGGAACCGGCCGAAGAGTTGTTGCTGGACGAGTTGTTCGCGCCCTCGACCGGAACCGTCTGCTGGTTCGTGACCGACACCGTCACCGGCGAGTTATCCTCGCCGATGACCTTGCCCTCCGAGACCTGCGCGGTCGCGTTCTTGAACGTGACCCCGCCGTCACCGAGCGTTTTCGGCGTCGAGAACTCGTACGAACCGTTGGCACGAACGCTGGTGTTCGTGTACCCCTCGTCCGTTCCCCACTTGTCGTAGCCGGTCGTGGAGTACGGGAGCGTCATGGTGAACTTCCCGTTCGCGTCCGTCGTCGCCTTCTGGGTGTAGGTGAACGTGCCGCCGGTGGCGGATTTCATCTGCACCGACGCGGTGATTTCGGTGTTCGCCGGACCGGTTCCCTGCACCGTCGCGCCGGGAACGCGCTCGTACGTCTTCACCCACGAGGGTGACGTGCGGAAGTAATCCTGAACGGAGACGTTAGCCTGTTGCAGGAGTTGTGCCCGCTGTGCGAACACCTGGTAGTGCGTCGATCCGTAGCGCAGCGCGGTGGATTGGCTCTCGTGGACGACACGGTAGTGCTGAAGCGCCGGGATGTCCTCGCTCGCATATGGTCCGATACCGCCTATCTGCGAGGAGCCGTCCTGTTTGACGTACTGACGGGCTTCCTTCATCGTGTCGAACTTCTTCACCTGCGGATTGATCTTGTACGTCTGACCCTGGTACGTGGTCAGATCCCAGTCCAACACGACGGGTTGCGCATCGACGGAACTCCCGTCGTACTTGTACAGGCGAACCATCGTGCTGTTGTAGTACGCCTGCTTGTGTTGGGTGATGTAACTGCTGTTGGTGTAGATGTAGTCGACAAAGTCACTCGACGAGACGTTGTCGTCGAAGACGGTCGGCGCGAAGAACTTGACGTTCCCACTCTGTCCCTTCGTCTCGACCATCTTCCAATCGACCATCACGTAGCGGGTCTGTTCGTTCGAATCGCCCATGTTGTCGAGGATGGCGTTGGCCTGTGACTCGTTCTGGGCGAGCAGATAGTTCGCAGCGGTGGTCGCACCTTCCTGGAACGGATTGGCGTCCGGAATCCGTTCCCCGTTGGTGGTGATCCAGTGGCCGTAGTCCCACCACGACATGACGCCGTACGACCCGTTCGGATAGTCGTAGTCGCCGTCACCTTGCGTGTACGTGCCGTAATAGGCCATCGAGCTGTTGTTTCCGGCACCGTAGTTGCCTTCCTGTGGCGTGTTGCCCTGCATCCACTGCAGGCTGCCTTCCCACTGCGTGATCGCACCGGGTCCGGTGTTGTTACCGACCGTCTGTGCCGTGTAGGTCTGTGACCCCCCGACCGACATCGGCATGACGAGTCCGGGGACGACCAGCAGGAAGACGAAACAGATGGCAAGCACTTGATACAGCTCGGCGTTTCGGATCGTTTGGCCGGTCGATTTTCCGAAGCCGACGAGGCCGAGCACCCACCCGAAGAGGTAGGCGTTCAACACCGCGACCGGAACCGCGAGGTAGTAGTTGAAGCGCACCTGCGTGAACGCGGCGGCGAGGATGAAAGCCGACCACACGAGCACGAGCATCTTTTCGGCGTCGTTCTCGTTCGACGACACCGACCGCCACACCATCACCAACGCGCCGATGATGGCCGTGAAGAACATCAAACCGTACTGGGGGACGACCGCCGACGTCAGCGAGTCGCCGCTACTCAGGAACGGTTTCGCCTCACCGATGGTGCGCTGTGCCGCGCCCGCGTTGAACCCGACGAAGCGAACGAGGTTGGTCTGAATCAGGTTGAATAGGTGCGGAAGAACGACTGAGACGACGAGGGCACCGACGGCGATAATACCGAAGATCGCCAGCGGGTAGCCCGCGGTCATGAGGTTCCGGTCGTCCCATTCGCGCGCCAACCACGTCATGAATCCCGCGCCGATGGCGATAGCGAACGCCATGAACGGTTGGAGCAGGGAGAACTTCGTCGCGCTGAACGCAATCGTTCCGAGCGGGACGAGCAAGAGGAACCCGGCCACACCCATGCTGATCGAGGCGACGAATGCGAGGTGGTCGGGACTAACACCACGCACGTAGTCCGCCGTCAGTTTCAGCAGGAAGAAGACGCCGATGATACCGATGAGGAGGACGCCCGGCGGCCACACCCAGAGATACATCGCGGTTGCAATCCCCGCGAGGATGCTGTAGCCGAGCGGTCGGCGTACCGACGCGAAATCACGGTCCAAGAGGAGTTCGTAGACGGGCCGTTCCCGTTCCGCGGCCGAAATCGCGATCATCATCGCCAGCACGGCGAACGTCTGGAAGAACGGTTCGACGATGTTGTGGTCCGAGAATCCGACCAAACCACGGTTCAAGAAGACTCCCGGAATGAGCGCCAACACGAGAACGCCGAAGAGGCCGCCCAGTCGGCCGCCCAGTCGCTTCCCAATGAGATACGTCGGGACGGCGACGAGCGTGCCGAAGACCGCTGGCGCGACGAGGAGCGTCAGTGCAACCGTGTGGTGGGACGGGTCCCCCAGCCCAATGATCAGCGCCGCCGTGGCGACGAGTTGGTCGTAAAACGTTCCGAACTGACCGACGCTCGTCCCGAACGGATAGTACGTCCAGGGATCGAACGGCATCGTCGCGGGCCAATGATTGACTGTATACTGTACTTGTCTGAGATGATACCACGCGTCGTTACCGGAGAGGTACACCTTCCCATTGATAAGGAAGTTGTCGTACGATTGGAGGCGTACCCACAACATGAATCCCAGTAACAGTACGAGTACAGGGATGTGGTACCAGTGTTCGATATAGTCGAGGACTGAAGTAGCCGACGTGGAGGTGTCCTCGACCTGTTCGGTGCCTTGGCTCATCTGGTGGAGAATTTGGCAAAACGCGCATAAGCCTTATGATAGTACAACGAGTTATCGGATTACCACTCTAGTACGGGATTCGGGACGAATTGCTCTATTTGGGAGCCTCGGAGGACGCTCCCGATAGTAGAACGGAACAGATCGCTCATTATGATCAGAGATATTGCATATATTCCTGATCCAGTTACAAGATGGATAGTGAGACCAAACCATGATCGAATTGGTACCATCTGATGGATTACCAAAACAGCCATAGACATAATTACTCCCGAACCGAATTGTTGCCATATCGTTCGAGGGATAAGATTCATTCCAGGGATGTATTTTCGAATGATGAGCGATAAGAGGATGTATCGAGCAAGCTCTGCGATGAGTGTCGCTATGACGACACCGATTGGACCAAGACGGAGAACCAATAGGACGCCAATGGCGATATTTATCGCAAGTGTGGTACCGGATACATACATCGCTCTTTCCGGCATATCTAAACCATTGATAACTTGTGTCAGTGGTGCGTTCTGAGATTTGAATACATTATAAGCTGAAATTCCAATTAAAAATGGTGCTGCCGGTGCATATTCCGGTCCATACAGAGTCACAACGAGTTCCTTGGGAAGCACAAGAGTTCCGAAGAAGATCGGGACTGCAAGTACGCTTGCAAACGCTAACGTATTTTCAATATCCTCAGTAATATCCTGCCGTTTGCTTCGATAGAAGCTCACACGCGTCATTAAACCGCTTGCGGCAGCAGTACTAACAAAAAGAGATGGAAGCGTTAACTTTGCGGCTACTTCGTAGTAACCGACTGAAATAGATGATGTTAAGAGAATTCCAAGCAGAAGAACGTCGAATCGGTCGTAAATTGTGCTGAAAAAGCTAGATGGGATACTATACCTTGCATATATTGCTAAACTCCGAAGGATGGAAAGGGAAGGGAAAGTAGGCGATACTGCGAGGAAATAAACCACGACAGGGATCGTAATCAGTGTTCCTCCTGCCAGTCCAAAAACCATACCTGCCGCACCGAACCCGGAGAGTATGAAAAATATCTGTAACGGAAGTGTAAGATAGGAACGAACGGCATCTAACCAAGCTGCCAACCCGATTTGACCTCTCGCCTGAAGTAACTTTTCGAACGGTTCGTACAGTGGTTCTGAAGCAAGTAGAATGAAGAATAACATCGGTGCGTTTTTCAGTCCCGTGTACTTTCGAAGCTGGAACGAGAGAGCGAACGATACAGTCGCAACAACAATGAGCCAAACTGCAACGAATACTACCAGTGCACCAACAACCGAGCTCTCGGAGGATTCGTATTCGGAGAACCGCTTTTTAGCGGCGATCGACCATCCGTGTATCGGTCTATCGGCGATTTTTACGACGCCCAGTAAGAGATAGAATCCTCCGAGCGAAGTAGGGCCTAACAACCGTGCAAACAATATCATCCCGACAAAACCGCTTGCCGCCATTGCGAACTTCGCGACAGTCGCCTTCACGGTTTCTCCGCCAAGATTGACCTCGGATATATCCGTCATTATCGTCTTTAATTGGAATGTACCACGTCTTTTATGCGTACCCGAGATCTTGTAGTTGCCGAAGAACACTATCGTCAATCCCCTTTTCTTGCTTGGCTGATCTCTTATTCAGCGATTCGACGACTTCTTTGAGCCGTCCTTGCGGTCGCTCATGAGTGCCAGATCCGTAGCTCTGAAATCCGTCAGGTGTTTCGTATCCGTAGTAGCTACCATCTATGAGCCCGCTTAGCTCCTCTTGAAGGAAGTCAATGTCGGAAAAACCATGCGCGGCCATGGATTCGTAGTGACGATCGCTGATACCATGATACTCGCTTATGAATTCTCCGTCCTCAACGACATTCCGTAAATCACGCCCTCTTGACGGTGCATCGATACCCGCCTCTGATAGAATCGTTGCGTGTACATCAAGGAGGCTAACGGATTCGTCATATACGTGGCCATTAGATCCATCATATATTGAGAACGGGACGTGTGTGAGTTCAGGGTATACTCCGAACGCGTGTTCCCATGCGTTGTGCTCCCCAAGCAATTCACCATGGTCACTCACGGTTATGATCAAGTCAAAATGGCTCTGAAGTTCTTCAAATATTTTTTCGTACATTACAGAGAGATATCGGGAAGCATCTGAATACCCTTGCTTGATTCGATGTGGATCGTCCTTTGGTCCACCGTTCAATGTTGCGAACAGACCGTTCAACGATGGGGGTTCAACGGTTTGAAATTCGGCAGGGGGATGGTACGGTGTGTGTGCCTCCACTAGGTTCATAAAAAGAAACTCTTGATCGTGGAAATTCGTTTTTCGAACGAAATCCAACGCTGCTGTCGCACCGTCATCACGGGTTTTCTCGCCGATTCCTATGTCACGAAGTTTCAACAGAGCACCACGTTTTAACGACGATATCGTATCACAGTCATCAACGAGACAACGATAAAGTGCCTTCACGTAGCGTTGTGGGCCTTCATGCTGTGTTTCGGCGATAAAACCATCCCAGTCGAAGACGTTCTCGGACATTGCTTTCAGACGCCAGCTTCCAATGAATTCATCAAAACCTCGATGATATTTAAACGCCTTTGAAATATTCACGTTCCCTGAGAATGCTCGCGTTGAGTACCCGTTCTCAGATAACCGTTCAGCAAGCACCGTTTCCTCACAGTCCAACGATTCTGCGTTGGCGTACACTCCTACCTCGCTAGCATATTTTCCAGTGAACATTGATGTATGTGCTGGTACTGTCCAATGGGAGGTGCTAAATGCACGCTCGAATCGATGGCCCGGTAGCCAATCGAAATAGTCATCAAATCTATCCTTTCGTAATGTGTCTAGAACAACAAGTGCAATGTTCGACATAGTGGTCACTTGTAGCCAAGTGATTCGAGTTTTTCGGTTACATTCCCCATTTCATCGTCTGGTTCGATGGTCGGTTCATACGTTTCGTTATCTGATGCACTGGAAACATACCAAGGAACGCGTCTCAGAGATGGTATCGGAACGGGCCACGGATGTCCATATAATCCCCATTCACCCATCAACTCCCCGTGATCTGCGGATATCACTACTTTTTTGGCATCAATATTGTTGAGAAGTACTGCAACGCTGTTGAGAACATATCTTAGATTTTCTTTGTACGATTTCCACACGCGTTTCCTCGCTAATTCTCCGGATCTTAGCCTATCTAACGACGATTCTGGAGACGCAAGAGTCGTATCTGGATTCCCCGTCATTCCTTCGCCTAGCGGATCTGGCACTGACGGCGTGTGTGGTTGCATATAATGAACGATCAACCGATCAACCTCTCTGCTTCTATTTATCTCGATTGCTCTGTCCGTTATCGTCTCTGCCAGAACCGTTCCATGTTCGTCGTCCCAACCGTATTTCCACACTTCATCTAACATGGCGAATTCGTTTGGCTCCGCGTACCGACGTGTGAACACGTTACCAGAGACATATGTAGTCCGACTCACTTCTTCGTGGAAGTCGTCACAAAAGTTTTTATTCATCCATTCTTCTGAGCCGCTCCCAAGAGAAACAAATCCTTCATTTTCACACAAGAAATCGTACTCGTCATCGATTTCCTCGATGAGATCACATCGACACGCATCGAGAACAATCAATAAGTCCCAATCCCGCTCAAATATTGACTCACCCGTCGATGAAAATCGGCCAAGTCGCCGCCATCCTCCGACGTAGAATTGGTACATCGCCTCAGAAACACCTCTTCGAATTCCATCTTCCCGGGTTTGCTTGACGCTAGCTTTGATCCACTCAGATATAGTCATGCAAACCACCCATATCGAACTCGGTCAACGGCGTTCCAAAATCCCCTGCGCCAGAGCCAATCGTTGACTCGACCATGAATGGTGTCTGGAACGATGACTCGCTCATATTTTCGTGGGTATTCCCGTTTCAATCGTTGTTCATTTGATCTGACAATCGTTGAGCGCGACTGTGGTGGATGTCTCATTCGAACGTTTTCTGAGAACAAAAAATCACCAACTTCCTCCAATCTCCATCCGAATTCGGTATCTTCCCTCCAGTACTCGAATTCTTCCCGAAAACCACCAACACGAAGCGCGGCATCGCGACGAACGGCGAGGTTACAGGTCGGATACATTTGCCGCCCGTTGTACGTCAATCCTCCTCCAACGGGTCCCTCAAGACACACTAATGTTTCGTTGTCTGAGAAATGTGCAACGATATTTTTGAGCCAGTCGGACGGCGGCTCGCAGTCGTCGTCGGTGAACGCCACGATATTTCCATTGGCCCGACGGAGTCCAACGTTTCTCGCCTTACAAACACTAATCGTCTTGTCTTCCACCACTATTATCTCGAAATTCGAGTACTCCGAGGATTCGAGATGGGCGATCACATTCGAATGATCGTTCGATGGTATCGTCGGGATGATCACGCTCACGGTAGGGTTTTCCGCAGTAATCGGTCGTAAGACAGGGTCTCCCATTATGAATCGTCTTCCTTTAGATTTTTGATCACATCTCTTAACCGTTGCTGAAAAACCTCGTACTGATATTTTTTCGCTTGGTCTCGAATCGTATCGCCATCATACTCCATCGAATCGAACCCTCGAACGATCTTCCGTATCGAGTCCACGTTCGGCTCGAACAACTCGCCGGTCACGCCTTCCTCGACCTGATATTTCGTGAACCCTTCGTTCACGCCGAGAAGCGGCTTTCCTGCCATCAGTGCTTCGGCACCGACGAGTCCAAAGTCCTCCTGCACCGGCGCGTAGATGACTGCCGTTGAACGTGCTACGAGCGATTCAATGTCCTCGACGAATCCTCTGATTTCAATGTTGTCGTGACCTCGTGCGATGCGTTCAAGCTTCGTCCGGTCCGCACCGTCTCCGGCGATGACGAGACGTTCGTCCAGCTCGGTGAACGCATCTGCGAGCAGCGGCATCCGTTTTTCCGGCGCAAGTCGTGACCACGTCACGAAGTAGCCGTCGTCCCCTTCGTTGCGCCAATCGCCGGTCACGGGGGGATAGACGACTTCCGCCTCACGGTCGTAGTACCGCTCGATGCGGTCCCGAATCAGTTCACTGTTGGCGACGAACGTATCGACGTAATCGTTCGCCTCCTTGTCGAGCGCGCGCCACCACTTCGCGTAGGTCTTCAGCGCGAACCGGACACCAGGGTAGTCGAACGATTCCATTCGGTCCCGGTAGAGGTCGTACAACCACCGTGGCGGGCTGTGCGGATAGTGGACTATCCGCTGGTCGACAGTCGGGACGTAATGTTTCGACAGCGGAGCGCTCTCCAGAATAACATCGTACTCCGTGAGATCGGGATGCGCATCGGTCATGTCCATCGCCACCGAAAGCGTTTCGAGGGGGTTCGATCCCTCGTTTTTCCACGCGAGTAGGCGGCCCGATAGCCCACGCGTGTATTTTTTCTGTTTGATAGGAACCACCCGAACGTCGTTCGGAATTTCGGTACCGGGGTAGACGTACATCGTATAAATCGGCGCATCGAGCGTCCGAGCTGCCTCGATAGCGAATTTTTCCCCACCACCGATTTGGGGGAATCGGTCGTGAAGAATAGCAACCGAGGGTAATTTGTCCGACATTCCTTACGATTTTCCAGTCATCTTAGAATATATAAGCCTTCTTACTCGCTCTCTTAACGATTACTTTCGGATAATTACGTCCTCAGTTGTCGTCTCACTCGAACGCCTCCCGCAATTCTTCGTCTATTTCCCACGTTCCGTCGCCTTCGCCACGTAACAACTCCAAACTCGCGCGGAACAGCGAGACTTGCGTGTCGAAGATGGCGTATATCGGCTGAAACGGGCCGAGTCGATCGCTCCCGCCGAGTTTGACGAACGCACCGAGCACACCGGGGACGACGAGACCGAACGGTCCCGCCGCGACCAGTGCGGCCCCGGTCAGCAGTCCGATTCCGAGCGCGAGTAGCCACGGCGAGACGATCATGAACCACCAGTTGAAAGGAAGCACGACGCCGCCGTATTTTCCGTGTTTCCCGAGCGCATCGCGGTGTTGGACGAGCAGCCGAATCAATCCCATACCGCGGCGATCCTTCTGGAGACGTCGTTTTCGGAAGTCCGAATGTGACGCTTCACTGTAGCGGATCTCCGGGTCGAAGATCACGCGCTTGCCGTTGCGACGAATCTTCAACGCGAGTTCCGTGTCGTCGGCGAGCGACTCCGGGTCGATGGGAACGATGGCGTCGTTCTCGAACGCCGAGAACGGCCCGTGGAATATCAGCGTCGAGTCGAGATGCGATTCGAGCGTCTGGATGTGTGCTTGGACGCCACGATAGCCCGCCTCGACTTCGCTCCCGCCGAGCACGTCCGCGTTCTGCCCGGTCACCGCGGCAACCTCCGGGTCGGCGAGGTTCGCGGCCGCGACGCGAAGCACGTCGTTCGCGGTGTATGAGTCACAGTCGGTCTTGACCACCATCTCGTTCTCGGCGGCGGCGTAAGCGTCGTTGAGCGCGGGTGCGAGTCCGCGCCGCTCGTTCTCTTCGATGAGGTTCAGCGACGGGTGTTCGCGGTCGGCGAAATATTCGCGGATCAACGCGGGCGTCTCGTCGTCGCTCGAATCCACGACGACGAGTTCGACCTTCTCCATCGGGTAGTCGAGTTCGAGCAGGTCGTCTAGTTTCTTCTCGATGATGTCCGCCTCGTTGTATGTCGGAAGAATGATGCTTACGGTCGGTTCAGCCTGCCGTTTCCAGGCGGGTGAGCCGTCCGGGCGAAGGAACCCGTACAGCGCGAGGAAGCAAAAATACGGAATCGCGGCGACGGCGATGACGACCGCCGCAACCTTTGCGAGCCGGTTCATGTCCGATCGTTGGGCGTTTTGTTTTAAACATCTATGGATTGGTGGCGGGTGGTTCGTCCGTCGAAATCAGCGTGTGATTCTGCTCAGATACCACGTCAGTAGAACGCCGAGGATGAGACCGCCGACGATCGCACCGACGAGAACGACCGGCGTCGCCCCGCCGTGAAAGGCGATGAGACCGCCGGACACGCCGACCAGCAGGACGATGGCGATCTTCAGGCGTAACATCGCGGACGAGCGTTCCTCCTTCGAAGTCGGTCCGACCATTATCGCACCCGATCCGTCGGCACTACTGGTATGTCGTCACTCGAATGTACTGCCCGCATGAAAGGAACGGAGCGAGCGAGATGCTTAAATCCTGGCGAGATGGTGCGGACTGGACTACTGTCGATACCGTTCGACGGTCTCGAACAGTTCCTCGAACGCGGGGTGGCTATCGTAGCGAATCGTTCCCGTCCGTTCGTCGTAGTCGATGAGGTGAAGGTCCCACAGTTTCGGCAGGGTTATGTGCCGGAGGTTGGTTTCGAGCGAGCGCTTTCGTAGTTTGTCGGTAGCGGTTAGCTCCTCGATCGTGAGGACACCGTCCGGTGCGTTCATCGCCATTCGAAGCACGTACCGACAGTTCCTGTCAGCGAGAACTTCGAGCCAATCATCGACCACGCCGGAAGGTGCTTGGATCCCGTCGGTAGCGATAGCTCTCTCGGGAATGGCAGGAAGTTCGTCACTGTCCGTGTCGGCGGCGAGGGGGGGCCTCGAATCGTTCGAACCGGCCGAACCGGTCGCGTTCGGCAAATCGGTCGAACCGCTCGGGTTCGTCGAACCGGTCCCAGTACCCGAGGTGTTCGAATCGTCGTTCGACTCGTTCGACGCCCCACCTTTCGACCCGGTGCGAAGCGGTGCGACCATCCCGGCGACGCCGATAACGAGTCCCAACAGCGCGCCGCTCGTTACCATCGTTTGGACGAGGAAATAGGGGTTCGAGATGTGCCACCCCGAGACTTTCGCGGTGACGATGACGCCCGCCGCGAACCCGCCGAGTGCGAGCATTCCCTTGAAACAGGAAACGTCCACTTTTTGGAGCGTTTTCGCGTCGATGTCGCTTCGCGTGAGTCGATAGCCCACGTAGATCAGCATCGCTGAGAGCGTCATCTCGATGATAAACTCCGGGAACCACACCGACCCGGAACGAACGAGTGGGTCGATGACGACGACGATGGACAACAGAATGCCGATGAGTGCGATCACTCGGCCGCCGTTTCTTCCATCGGGCACTGCGATGTCGGGGGGAGTCACGCGCATCCGAAGGTCACTGAGTGTCGTACTCGCTCGACACTACTATCGGTTTCGCCACCCATGAGAAATCCAACCTGTTTCGCGCGAGTGAAATACCATTCGGCCCGCCGAACTACTGGAACCCGCGTCCGACCTCGTCCTCGTCGATGAGGTCGTCCAGTTCCTCGTTCAGGAGCTTTTCGGACTCCTCGAACGTCTCCTCCAGATCCGAGACGGTCTCCGGACGGTCGTACCCGTCGAACTCCATCGGTCCGAACGCCGGGCTCTCCAGAGCCTCCATCACGTCGTCGAAGAGGTCAGCACCGGACGTCGGCGCGTCCGCGTGTGCCTTGATGGTCTCTTCGACGCGCTTTGCCCGTGCCTCCATCTCGTCTTTCTCCGGACGTTTCTCCTCTGGATTCTGGACCGCGAACCGTCCGCCACGGTACTCCTTTTCCGGAAGGAAGTTTCCGATTTCGTCATCCAGCTTCCGGGCGACCTGCGTGCCGACGCCTCGGACCTGGTAGGGGTTTTTCGCGTACGTCTTCAAATGGTAGAGGCCTGCCTTCGGATGGCCGAGATACAGATCCTCGCCGACACCACCTGCCCGCTTTCCCCCCGCGGCTCGCCACCCTTCAGGGTCGACTCGGCGGTCAACAACGTCCTGTAAGACATCCTGCCATTCTCGAACCCGCATAGGTACACCGTGTCACGCCGAGGAGATTAACGTGTCGTTTTTTCGGATTCGGAGACGGACGGGGGCTTTCGGGGTAGTATTCTCGGTGATTGCAACCGTGAACCGATCAAAATCACCGGTTCGTAGCGAACCGCTGTGACTCTTCGATCCGTTTCTCCCGGCAGCGACGCTCACGAGAAAACCGAACCCACCCCGTCGTCACAGCCCAACTCGCCGTCACAGCCCAACTCGCCGTCACAGCCCGAAATAGAGCGCGATCGTTATCGGCGTCACGATCGCCAAAATGATCTGCAACCACACGCCGACGCGGGCGAAGTCGGTGAATCGGTACCCGCCGGGGCCGTAGACGAACAGGTTGGTCTGGTAGCCGACGGGGCTCATGAACGCGGCGCTGGCGGCGAACATCACGGAGAGGAGGAACGCGAGCGGATTCACCCCGATCTCCCTGGCGGCGTTGATGGCGACGGGGACCATGAGCGCGACGGTGGCGTTGTTGCTGATGATGTTGGTCAGGACGACAGTCGTCACGTAGAACACCCCGAGAACGGCGATGGTCGGGAGAAATCGACTGGAGGTGGCGACCAGTGCTCCGAGGAACGCGGCGGTGCCGGTGTTCTCCATGGCGATGCCGAGCGGGATTACGCCCGCGAGCAGGAAGATGACGGTCCAGTCCACGCCCTCGTACAGTTCGGTCGGCGAGAGCGTCCCGGAGAGGACCATCGCCACGACGCCCGCCAGCGCGGCGACCTGAATCTCGAGGAATCCGAGCGCCGCCAACCCGACGACGGCCGCGAGAATGGCGATGGCGACGGGTATCTTGTCGTAGCGGTAGTCCTCCCGCGGGAGTTCGCGGGCGACGATGAGGTCGCGCGTTTCGGCCACGCGCTCCAGTTCGTCGGCGGGCAGTTGGAGCAACAGCAGGTCCCCGACGGTGAACTCGGCTTCGCGGACGCGCGGCAGGCGAACGTCACCGCGCTGGAGGGCGACGAGCGTCGCGTCGTAACGCCGGAGCGTCGTGCTCGTCGCGATGGTCTCGCCGATGAGCGCGGAATCGGTCGGGACGACGACCTCGATGAGGACGCTTTCCGCACCGTCGTCCGGCATCTCTTCGGTGACTGCGGGTTCGCGTCCCACCGTCGGCAACGGGTTCAACGCCTCGGCTTCGATGAGCGATGTGAGATCGGGCCGACTCGCCGTGATGAGAAAGAGGTCGTCCGGTTCCACAGGCTTGCTGGAAAACGGCGAGAGGACGGTATCCTCCCGGACGACCTCCTTCACTTCGCCGCCGAACCCGGCTTCCGTCGGCACGTCCGCGATGGGCGTCCCGACGAGCGGCGAGTTTTCCGGCGCGACGAGTTCGGCCAGATACTCCTCGACTTCGTACTCCTCCAGGAGCGTCTCGCGGGGCCGAACACGCTCCGGAAGCAAACGTGGCGCGATGAAGACGAGGTAGAGCGCCCCGGTGATGAGGACGACGACGCCCACCGGTGTGAACTGGAAAATGCCGAGCGAGCGCCCCAACAGTTGCTGTGCGAGGCCGCTCGCCAACAGGTTCGTGGAGGTACCGATAAGGGTGAGTGTGCCGCCGAGCATGGCCGCGTAGGAGAGCGGAATCATCAATTTCGACGGCGACGTGTTGCCCCGATGGGCCAGGTCCGAGGCGAAGGGCACGAGCAGGGCGACGACCGGCGTATCGTTGATGAACCCCGACACGGACCCGGCGATGCCGACCGTCGCGAACACCTGTCTGAACTGGCTGTCGCCGACGACACCCGCGACGCGATGGCCGAGCAGTTGTACCGCACCCGTTTGGCGCACGCTCTCGCTGAGGATGAGCATGGCGAGGACCGTGATCGTCGCCTCGTTGGAAAACCCGGAGAGTCCCTCCGTCGGCGACACGTGGGTCCAGTGGCCGAACACCATCAGAACGACGAGGATGATGAGCGACGTCACGTCCACGGGAAACAACTCGGTGACGAAGAGGACGAACGCGAGGAGGATGATTCCCAAGACGACGAGCATACTGTTCGTTATCGGTGGGATTTGGACACCTGTTTGAAGCGGAACCAACATTCATACACCCCCGTGGACGCGTCGCACTGCTCACGTGCCACCCCACTGTTCATTCGACGGAACCGGACAAATCCCTACCTCAATCGTTCACGGTGTGACGACAAAATCCATCGAACAGGCTCGTTGGTGTATCGTGCCGCCCGCATACCGGGGGAAATCGATTGAAGTCCATCGCCGTAGAATCCCACGACGATGGACGATTCGATTCTCATACCGACCGACGGCGCGGAGGCGACGGACGCGGCCATCGAGCACGGGTTACGACTCGCGGCGAAAACCGGCGCGACGGTCTACGCGTTGTACGTCATCGACATGCCGCAACTGGGAGTGGCGAACGCCGACGAGGGGCTTTCCGGCCTCGTCGATCTGCTCGAAGAGGAAGGGAAAGAGGCGACGGCCGCAGTCGCCGAGCGCGCGCGCGAGTACGACGTCCCGGTGACGGAAGCGATGGAGGCGGGCGTTCCCTTCCGGGAAATCCTCGACTACGCCGACGACCACGACGTCGGCCTGATTTCGATGGGGACCGGTAAACACGGTCGCCTCGAATCCTACGTCGTCGGGAGCACGGCGCGCAAAGTGAGTCGACTCTCGGAGTGCCCCGTCTTGACGGTTCGGACGACCGACGAACCGACGACGACGGAGTACGAGAACGTCCTCCTCCCGATCGACGGAACCCAAGGATCGGAGCGAGCGATCGACGAGTGTGCCGAGTTCGCCGCCGAGTACGACGCGTTCGTCCACGTCCTCTACGTCATCGATTCGCGGGTCGCCCGATCAGGGTCGCTCATGGAACTCATGGAGAGCGAGAGCAAGCGCGCGTGCGGTGACGCCGTCTCGCGGGTCACGAGCGGGGGTGCGCAGGCCAGACAGGAAACCCGTCACGGACGCCCTGCCGAGCAAATCCTCGACTACGTAGACGACCACGACGTAGACTGCATCGTCATGGGAACCCACGGTCGAACCGGCATCGACCGGTTCGTGATGGGGAGCGTGGCCGAGACGGTGCTCCGACGGGCGACGATTCCCGTGCTCACCGTGCGCGATTCGGGGGAGGAGTGATCGCGCCGATTCGTTTTTATCCAATCACATTGACGGTTCGGTAATGACCGATTCGGCAACCAAGAGTGGATTCCAATCCTTTGGGCTCACCACGCTCTTCGTCTTCGGTCTCGGAGTCGTGACGTTTCTCGCCGGGAATCTGACGCTTGCTGTGGTGTTTTGGATTCTCATGGTTCTCCCAGTCACGCTGTCTATTGTAGCAAGAGATTTGGGAGGTGACGAACGATCCGCTCGTTTCACGGATACTCGATACGACGAGTCGAAACGAAATTCCCCGGAATCGGTTTCACCAGAATCGGAATCGTCTGTAACGGGTTCACCGGAATCGTCTTTTCCAAAGTCGTCGCGTCCCACACACGCGACGGACGAGGCACTCGCCCATCTCCGCCGTCAGTACGCCGACGGAGCGGTTAGCGAGGCCCAGTTCGAACGCGGCATCGAACGACTGTTGACGACGGAGACGGAGGACGAGGCGGTCGTCGCGCTCCGGAACCGGTACGCTCGCGGCGAACTCACCGACGAACAGTTCGACCGGAAGTACGACCGACTGCGAGCGACGAGCACCGTCGAAAATGCCGAAGAGTCGATCGAACGGGGCGCGTTCTCCGGGGACGAGTACGAGACGGAATCGTGACGAATACGCAACGGAATCGTAACTCGCAAGGAGACGACAAGACATATAGCCAATCGTTTCGACCGTCTCTCATGGCCGGAATTCACATCGTCATCCCGTGGTTCCTCGCGATTCCGCTCGCCGTTATCTGTGCCGTGTGGATCTATCGGGACGCGAAAGGCCGCGGTATGAAGACAGCCGACATGTGGGCCGTGGGCATGTTCCTCGCCTTTTTCATTCCGCCCATCATCGGTGCCATCATCGTCTACGCCTTCTACCTCCGGAAACGGAAGCCACGGCGAGGGCATCCCTACGCCGTGCCCGGGGAGTAACGAACCCGCGTCGAAGTGGTGGATTCGAGCGTGCTACCCCTTCTCTCGGTCGGACAATCCTTATCCTCCATCCCGGAAAACCTCGGGTCACCATGTCGAATTCCGATCACGATATCTATCCGATGCCGCTGTTTCCGCAGTTGACCGTCTCGAACGTCGAGGAATCCACGGCGTGGTACGAGACGCTGGGATTCGAGGTCATCTACTCGATGCCCGTGATGTCCCACGTTCGGTACCGCAAGTACGCCGACATCATGCTCGTCGCGGAGCGGGACGACGGGGACGAGGAATCCGCGTCCGGAGACGCGGATTCCCCGCAAACACCCGCTCGCGGGAACGGCGTCGCCACGTACATCACCGTCGAGGACGAGTCTGTCGACGACGTGGCGGAGCGGGCCGAGGAGAACGGTATCGAGATTTCCGTCCCGCCGCACGAGACGAACTGGAACACGCGCGAAACGACGGTTCACGACCCGGACGGCTACGAACTCGTCTTCTCGGAGCGGGCCGAGACGGACAGGGATTTCGAGGACGTGATGGGGTCGGTCGAGGAGTAGTACTGTGCCGTCGAACGACACGCCTTTCCTGCCGCCCGAGAAATCCACGGGCATGGACAGAAAGCGGGAGCTTTCGAGCATCGACCTCGCCGCGGTCTCGCGGGAGTTGAACTCCTTCGAGGGTGCGAAGGTCGATAAAGCGTATCTCTACGGCGACGACCTGTTGCGCCTGAAGATGCGCGATTTCGACCGCGGTCGCCTCGAACTGCTCGTGGAAGTGGGCGAGATAAAACGCGCTCACACAGTCGCACCGGAACACGTCCCGCCCGCGCCGGGCAGGCCGCCGAACTTCGCCATGATGCTGCGAAATCGCCTCTCGGGGGCGGACTTCGCGGGCGTCGAACAGTTCGAGTTCGACCGCATCCTCCAGTTCCACTTCAAACGCGAGGACGGCGACACGACCATCGTTGCGGAACTGTTCGGACAGGGCAACGTCGCGGTGCTGGACGAGAACAACGAGGTCATCGACTGTCTCGACACCGTACGGCTCAAATCCCGTACCGTCGCGCCGGGGTCACAGTACGAGTTCCCCAGTTCGCGGGTGAACCCGCTCGATATCGACTACGAGGAGTTCGAGTTCCGGATGAACGACTCGGACACCGACATCGTGCGGACGCTGGCGACGCAACTCAACTTCGGCGGCCTGTACGCCGAGGAAGTCTGCACCCGTGCGGGCGTCGAGAAGGCGAAGGACATCGCGGACGCGACGGAGGAGGAGTACGAACGCATCTTCGCCGCTATCGAACGAGTCAAAGAACCGCTGGAGACCGGCGACTTCGACCCGCGCGTCTACTACGAGGACGACGTGCGCACCGACGTGACGCCGTTCCCGCTCGAAGAGTACGAGGACAGGGACTCGGAGGCGTTCGACTCGTTCAACGCGGCCGTCGACGACTACTTCACCAACCTCGATCTATCCGAGAACGAGGACGCGGGCGAACCGCAGAAGCCGGATTTCCAAGCCCAGATAGAGAAACAACAGCGCATCATCGACCAACAGGAGGGTGCGATCGAGGGCTTCGAACAGCAGGCGGACGCCGAGCGCGAGAAGGCCGAACTGCTGTACGCCAACTACGGCTTCGTGGACGAAATCCTCTCGACGGTGCGGAGCGCCCGCGCCGAGGACACGCCGTGGGCCGACATCGAAGCGCGGTTCGAGGAAGGTGCCGAGCGCGGCATCGAACAGGCCGAGGCCGTGCAGGGAATCGACCCGAGCGAGGGAACCGTCACGGTTCGAATCGACGACACCGACGTCACGCTGTTCCCGGACGACGGCGTCGAGAAGAACGCCAACCGCCTCTATCAGGAGGCCAAGCGAATCGAGTCCAAAAAGGAGGGCGCACTGGCCGCCATCGAGGACACCCGCGAGGAGTTGGAGGAGGTCAAACAGCGCGCCGAGGAGTGGGAAGCCGAACCCGAGGAGGAGCGGACGGAACCGGAGAACATCGACTGGCTCTCGCGGGCGTCGATTCCGGTTCGAAAGCAGGAGCAGTGGTACGAGCGGTTCCGCTGGTTCCGCACTTCGGACGGGTTTCTCGTCCTCGGCGGACGCAACGCCGACGAGAACGAGGAACTCGTCAAGAAGTACATGGACCGAAACGACCTGTTCTTCCACTCGCAGGCACACGGCGGCCCCATCACCATCCTGAAAACGTCCGACCCGAGCGAGCCATCGAAGGACGTCGACGTTCCGGACCAAAGTAAACGGGAGGCCGCCCAGTTCGCGGTCTCCTACTCGTCCGTTTGGAAGGACGGCCGCTTCGCGGGTGACGCCTACATGGTCAACCCCGATCAGGTGTCGAAGACGCCCGAGAGCGGCGAATACCTCGAAAAAGGTGCGTTCACGATTCGCGGCGACCGGACGTACTTCGACGACACAGCGGTCGGCGTGGCGGTCGGCATCACCGTCGAACCGAACACGCGGGTCATCGGCGGCCCGCCGTCGGCCATCGAGAAGCAGGCCGAGACCGTCATCGAGGTCGAACCGGGCCAGTACGCCCAAAACGACGCGGCAAAGCGACTCTACCGGGAGTTCCGCGAGCGGTTCGAGGACACGTCGTTCGTCCGCAAGGTGGCGAGTCCGGACCTGATTCAGGAGTTCCTCCCGGCGGGCGGCAGTCGGATGAGAGACTGATTCAGTTTTTGTTCGAAAACGTTTTCGACCGGATATCGATGGAATCGGTTTAGGCGGGATGTGGTCTGTCGCGTAGTTTTACGGTCTCGATGAACGAACAGCGACGCGAACTCACCCCATCGGTTCCGTGTGATGTTCGATCCGTTCGATGCTGGCTCGCCAGTATCTCAGGTCCCCCTCGGGCAGGTTCCACTCGACGGTTGCGTCGGTCGGAATGCGGAGCCCGTTTCGAACCTCGTAGTCGGAGAACCGTCCGGTCCACGGGACGAACGAATCGTCCTCCTGTCGATAGCGCTCGGTCGTGACGCGTTCCACTTCGTCCCGCTCGTTGAAATGAAAGACCAGCGACGCCGATACACCGTCGTGTTCGAGCGTCGCCCTCGCGGAGCGTTCGTCGATTGCCTCCCATTCGACCCCGCTCGCGGGCAATAGCGCGGTCGGGAACCAGACGGCCTCGGCGAGGTATCGGACCAACTCGCCCGCGTTCATGTCGGGACTCGGACCGGCGCTGGCGACGGGAATCGCGGAGAGGAGTCGAGCGCGCAAGACCCCCTGATGGCGTTTGTACAGATCCAGAACGTGGACCGAGAGTAGCGGAAGCATCCCTATCTCGGCGTCCCAGATGAACGCGGGCGGACGGACCGAGAAGTTCTGTGTCGCGTCGAGCGGCCGCCACTGTGCATCCCTCCCGCCGAGGCGAAACTGGCCGCGTTGGTCGAGACGAACCGTCCGGACGTATGGCTGACCCTCCGCGAGCACCGATTCGAAATATCGCCTGACTGGGTCCGGAAGTCCGTCGATGTCCGCTTCGGTGAACACCTGCCGCTCGGGGGCGTTCGCATCCGAGCGTAACTCGTCGAGATGGCGTTGGATTTCGCGGTCGAACCGACGCCGACCGACGATAACGGCGAGGACGGCGACGAGCGTACTCGGGACGATCCACGGAATCGTCCGCTTCACGGTTCCGGACTCGGGGAGCATGTCACGATACCACGGTTTCATCGTCCGTAGTTCTGCTCCCGGGAAATCGAATCGGTGATCGTTCCAACGGTCCGGACTGATCGTTCCAATGCTCCGGACATGTCCTCTTTTCAGAGCAAACGATTAAGCTCTCAGACGGCGTCTAGAACCCTGTATCGGGTGAGCCGGGGGGCTCGACCCGAGGGGGAAAACAATGTTCAACGAAAGCGTTCAGTATCTGAAAGACAGTGACGACGCGGTAACGAAAGTGCTCATCGGGGGGCTACTCGTCATCTTCGGCTTCCTGATCATCCCGGCTATCCTGTTGGAGGGGTACATGATCCGCGTCCTCCGTGAGGTTTCGGAGGGCGACACGGAGGCACCGATGTTCGACGAATGGACGAAACTGTTCGTGGATGGACTGAAGGCGCTGGTCATCACGTTCATCTATCTCCTCGTCCCGACGGTGATCGCCTTCGTCTTCATCGGCGGCGGTGCGGCGCTCGCGAACAACTCCACGTTCGTGGGGGGATTCGTGGCAGTCGTCGGAAGCGTGTTGACGTTCCTGGCCGGAATCGCCGTGTGGTACACGCTGCCCGCCGCGCTCGTCCGGTTCGCCGAGAAGAACACGATGGGGTCGGCGTTCGAGTACGAATCGTACCTGCCCATCCTCCGTGACCGCGACTACGCCACGGGATGGCTCATCGCGCTGGCCGTCGTGGTCGTCACCGTTGTCGTCGTGAGCGCCATCGCCGCGGTTCCGATCATCGGATGGGTGGTCGGCGCGTTCGTCGCCTTCTACGCCCACGTGATGGTGGCGTTCATCTACGGCACCGCCTACGCGGAAGCCGACGAACACCGACTGCGCGAAGGACCGGAAGTCGAAGAGGGACGACCGGCGGTCTAATTCTCCACTATTTAATCGACCGGACTGTTTTTAGCCGATCAATCCATCGACGTCGCGGTCCGTTCGGTCGATTCCTGTCGGGGAGTGACCTCCTTACCGAACGCCGTTCCGAACATGTAGCATCCAGCGAGATAGAGCCAGAAGTAGAAGAACGGTGCCAGTATGACTCCGAACCCGAGCGTGACCGCGACGAAGACCGCGAAAAACATGCCTCCAGCGATCGCCACGAGCAGCGTCAGCACGACGGCGGTGATGTACTCCGTGCTCTTCAGTACCGGACCGAGGGTTTCGAAATCGAACGCCGCGCCGATACTCCCCGTTCGGGCGAGGTTCGTTAACGCAGCGGGGAGGAGATACTGAATCGCGAACGCGAGAACGAAAGTGACGAGGAGGCCGAGCACACCGATGCCGCTAAGCACTCCGGTAGAATCGCCCGAGTTACCGAGACCGATGAGGGTGAACATCACGATCATGATGACGATGGGAACGAGCGCGTACACGAACCCGACGACGAATCCTTTGATCCCGTCCACGAACATCACCCCCCAATCCGTGAAGTCGGGCGGTAGTTCCTCGTCTCGCGACGTCGCCGCCAACACCTGCATCATGTATCCTCCGACGAAGATACCGGGAATGAGGAGGAAGGAGAAGAACGCCAACGTTCCGCCAATGATGATCCGTGCAATTCCGCTGTCTCCCTTCGTCGGGTATCCTATCGCTTCTTCGAGCATCGTGGTCGGATATCAGATGGCAGGGTTTTAATCCTATCTGATAATTTCGCCGACGAACGAACGCCCGAATAGCAGGGCACTTACCGCCGGAAAACACACTCCTACCCATGCAGATACACGACCGAACGTCCCTCGACGGGAACCGCGAGCGAATCACGCTCGTTCCCGAGAGTCTGGACGATCTCTGGCATCTGACGTATCTCCTCGAACCGGGCGACGAAGTGGCGGGTGATACGACCCGCCGTATCCAGCGCGCCGACGACCAGATGCGGGATACGGGCGGCGAGCGCGAACACATGCACATCACGCTGAAGGTGGAGGACGTGGAGTTCCACCGCTTCGCCAACCGCGTTCGCGTCGGCGGGGTCATCACCGACTGCTCGCGGGAGGACCAGTTGGGCCTCCACCACACGCTCAACGTCGAGGAACGGGAGAAGCTTACCATCGTCAAGGAGTGGAAACGCGACCAGTTGGACCGCCTCGACGACGCCGTCGAAGCGACCGATAACCCCGACATCGCCATCGCAACCGTCGAGGAGGGCGAAGCGTACATCCACACCGTCGCCCAGTACGGTGCCGACGAGTACACTTCCTTCTCGGGGACGACCGGGAAGGGCGAGTACGCGGGTGGCCGGACCGAACTGTTCGAGCAGTTGGCGTCGGCGCTGTCGCATCTCGACGTGGACGCCATCATTCTCGCCGGACCGGGCTTTACCAAACAGGACGCCTACGACCACATCGAGGAGAACTACCCCGAACTGACCGAGATGATATCGATGGTGGACGTGAGTTCGGTGGGCGACCGGGGCGTCCACGAGGTGCTGAAACGCGGTGCCGTGGACGAGGTGCAGGCGGAGACGCGAATCGCCGAGGAGGCGGAACTCATCGACCAACTGATGAAACAGATCGGCGAGGGTGCGAAAGCCGCCTACGGGATCGAGGAGGTCAAACAGGCGGCCGATTTCGGGGCGGTCGAGCAACTGCTCATCCTCGACGAACGACTTCGGAAGGAACGCGGCGCGCTCGGCGAGGACGAAGCGGGTGGCGAGTGGGAGATCGACGTGAACGAGATCATCACGGACGTGGAGCGGAAGGGCGGCGAGGTAACCGTCTTCTCCCACGAATTCGCGCCGGGCGAACAGCTTTCGAACCTCGGCGGAATCGCGGCGCTTCTCCGCTATCGGCTGAACTGACCGACGCTGGTTTTTGGGTTCCGGCAAGAACGCTTAACCATCGTCCGCGTGAATTTTCGCGCAGATGTTTCTGTATCTGGCGGGGAAACTGGCTATCGTCGCGGTTTACTACTTCGTCAGGCTGATTCCAGTCGTCGGGCTGAAACTCTCCGACCGGTACGAAGACCAGATGTTCGGTCCGCTCGTCAACGACGTCTCCGTCACCGAGATAACCGCCGAGCGGTCGAACGGTTCGGTTTCCGTCGAACTCGAACTCGACAACGACAGCACGCTCGACGCACACATCGTCGGCGGGTCCGTTCGATGGGGCAACGAACAGGAGGGCGAGACGGTCTGTTCGTTCGTCTGGACCGAGCATTTCGATACGCTGCCGAAGAACGTCGAAGCCACGAAGATCGACGGCAAGGGAAGCGGGACGCTTCGTCTCGAACACTGCGTCGATAGCGACGACGTGTGGATGGACGGCGAACTTCGGTTGCGCCGGGTGTTCACGGTTCGGGGACGGGAGATGCCGCTCGGGGTCGCCAACTTTTCGCTGCCGGAAAAATCGGTTTCGGTCGAATCACACGATACCGCGGAGCAGTCGGCGGTCGAAGGTTAGATTTCGACGGACAGCAGGTCTTCCGCGAACCCGACGTCGCCGTCGTACTCCGCCGCGACCGACTTCAACATCGCTTCGTGCTTGCCGTCCGTGTGCGGGTAGAGGTGGGTGAGATACACGCGTCCGATGTCCGTCCCGGAGAGCGCCTCGCCGAGTTGCGACGGCGTCGGGTGGTTCGACACGTCCACCTCGTCGGGGAACGAACAGTCGTGGACGAGGACGGCGCTGCCGTCGGCGAAGTTCGCCAACCCGGAAAACGCCTCGCTGTCGCCGCTGAACGTGAACTCGTCCTCGAACTTGTACGCCAGACAGTCCATCGAGTGGCGCGTTTCGAACCCTTCGACGCTGAACCCCGCGACGTCGAACTCCTCGTCAGGAGTGATTTCACGCACCTGCAGGTCGATTTTCCCGTCGAGATAGTCGTGGACGGAGAGCAACCCGTCGAGGAGGCGTTTCGTTCCGGTGGGGCCGACGACTTCGAGGTGTTCCTCCCCGGCAAGCCATCGGGCCTTCAGGAGGGGCATGAGGTCCGAAACGTGGTCGACGTGGTGGTGAGTCAGGAGGACGGTCGAGATGTTTTCGTAGCCGACGCCGGACTGCTGGAGGCGGTGGAGGACACCACTGCCACAGTCCACGAGGACGCGACGCCCGTCCTCTTCGACGACGATGCCCGATTGAAACCGACTCCCGGTCGGCATCGCGCTTCCCGTGCCGAGAAACGTGATTCGCATACGTACCCTCTCGTCGGGAGGGTGAAAAAGCTTCAGCAGTGAAAAACGGTAGCAGTGAGGATGGTTAATAGTCACGTATTCACATGGAACAGCCGTAACTCTCCCCTCGAACTGTTCCGACCGACCGATTTCCGACCGACTTCCGTACGATTCCGAACGTATTTTTTATGCGTCTCGATGACGAACTGTACGATGATTCGGGACACCCCGCCACTGTACCCCACCACTGTAGGTGTGGGGCGCGGTGCGGTGGTGTGGTAGTTTCCGAGATTCGATCATGTTCACCGACACGCACAGCGAGGTTTGTTTCGAACGCGGCCCCGACGGTCGTCATCTCGCCGTCTCGCGGGACATCGCCGCATCCCCGGATGCGGCGTGGGAGATTCTGACCGACACGACCTACTGGCCGGCATGGGGACCGTCCGTCACCGGCGTCGATTGTGCCGACCGGGTGATTCGAGCGGGTTCGAGGGGAAGAATCGAAACCGCGTTCGGCATGCCGCTTCCGTTCGAAATCACGTCCTGTGAGGACTTTCGTTGGACGTGGGACGTGGCGAACGTCTCCGCGACCGGCCATCGCGTCGAAGCGCTCGATGACGGGTGCCGTGTCGTCTTCGAGGTTCCGGTTCTGGCGGCGGCGTACGCGCCCATCTGTCAGCGCGCGCTCGGTGAAATCGAACGACTCGCCGAAGGGTGACTGACGACGGGAAGTAGGAGGACGAATGACTCCCATCCGATTCCCGAACCCCGTCCCGTCGCCGACATGATCCTGGATTGTCAATAGGTCACTCTCTTTTCCCATAGTTTTTATCATACCTATTACCATTCGCACCGATCGTTTACTCGGCTATGTCCAACGACTCTCCTGGCGGAAGTTCGTGCAGGTATCGGCAGTGACGGTGACGGTGACGGTGGTCGGCGGTACGGTTCTCGGTGCGGCGCGTGCCGAATCGGCGGAGAACGGTTGGTTGGAAGTCGAGTCGCCGACGACGAAGACGCTCCACGGTGCGGTCGAGACGGTCGAGGGGCCGTTCGCGGTCGGTGCTGGCGGGACCATCGTGGAACGGACGAACGACGGGAGTTCCGGCGGATCCGGCGGGACGAACAACACGAGCGTCGGAACGAACGAGACGACCAACGCGTCGTCGCTCTCGACTCCGGACACGGATAAGACGGTAAAGCGGTATCGTGAGGGCGTCGTGGAGTTCGAGTAACGATTTCACTTTCACCCCGCTGGCATAACCCTCTTTGCCGCCCGCTACCAACGTGGAACAAATGGATGCGAGAGGGCTGTTGGCCCGCGAGGAGTTGGATTTCGACCCCGAGACGGTCGAAATCGCCGACGAGGGAACCCTCGACCTCCTCGAACCGGCAGTGCGGGAGTGGTGGGTCGAACAGTTCGGCGAGTTCGTCCCCGGGAACGGTGGGTTCTTCACGCCGCCACAGCGCGAGGCGATTCCGCTGATTCACTCCCACGAGAACGCCCTCATCGCGTCGCCGACGGGGAGCGGGAAGACGCTCGCGTCGTTCACCGCCATCGTGAACGAACTGTTTCGCCGCGAGCAGGATTCCGGACTGGACAATTCGGTCTACTGTCTGTACGTTTCGCCGCTGAAATCGCTGGCGAACGACATTCACCGCAACCTCGAACTGCCGCTGTCGGGAATCGAGGACAAGATGGACGACGTGAGCGAGGTCCGCCACGCCATCCGACACGGGGACACCGATTCGGCGGCGCGACAGAAGATGCTCGACGAGACGCCGCACATCCTCAACACCACCCCGGAAACGCTCGCCATCCTGCTCAACTCGCCGAAGTTCCGCGACAAGCTCAGAACCGTCGAGTACGTCATCGTGGACGAAATCCACAGCCTCGCGGACGGCAAACGCGGCACGCATCTCTCCGTCAGCCTCGAACGCCTGGAGAACATCGCTCACTCGCCGACGAGAATCGGTTGTTCCGCGACGGTCGAACCGCTGTCGGACATCGCGGAGTTCCTCGTCGGGAGGGCGGAACCCGGCGGTGAGAGTCGGAAGTGCGAAATCGTGGACACCCGATTCGTCCGCGAGTTCGACCTCGAACTCCAGTGTCCGACCGACGACCTCGTGCACACGCCGCGGGCCGTCGTGCAGGAGCGGTTTTACGACCAACTGCACGACCTCATTCGGTCGCACACCAACACGCTCGTCTTCACGAACACGCGCTCCGGGGCCGAGCGCGTCTTGCAGAACCTGCGCGAGAAGTTCCCCGTGTACGACGAGGAGAACTCGGGTTGTCACCACGGTAGCCTCTCGAAGGAGTCGCGTCAACGGATAGAGGGACAACTGAAGGACGGCGAACTGGACGTGGTGACGACCTCGACCAGCCTCGAACTCGGCATCGACATGCCGCACATCGATTTGGTGGTGCAGGTCGGTTCGCCGAAGAGCGTGGCCTCCCTGCTCCAGCGGGTCGGACGGGCGGGTCACCGCCTCGGGCAGACCGTCATCGGACGCGTCATCGCGCTGGACCGGGACGAACTAGTCGAGTGTGCGGTCATGCTGAAGAAGGCCGAGGAGGGGTTCGTAGACCGCGTGTTCATCCCCGAGAACGCACAGGACGTGGCGGCCCAACAGGTGTACGGGATGGCCATCAACGAGGTGCGCCCGGAGTCGGAGGTGAAGGCCACCCTTCGGCGAGCGTATCCGTACCGGGATTACTCGGACGAAAAGTGGGAGTCGCTTTTGCAGTATCTCACGGCTGGCTACGAGGGGATGGAGGACAGGAACGTGTACGCGAAAGTCTGGCGCGACGGGAACGACCCGCCGGACGGCGAGTACCATTACCCCGAGTATCCGGTCGACGAACCGTTGATGGGGAAACGCGGCCGACTCGCTCGCGTCATCTACATGACCAACATCGGGACGATTCCGGACTCGTTCACCTGCGACGTGTTCACCCGCGCGGACAACGAGTGGGTCGGTGATTTGGACGAGGGGTACCTCGACACGCTGGAGAAGGGCGACGTGTTCGTCCTCGGCGGCCAGCACTTCGAGTACAAGTACCGTCGCGGGTCGAAGGTGTACGCCGACCGCACCAGCGCCCGCCCGACGGTACCGTCGTGGTTCTCCGAGCGCCTGCCGCTCTCGTACGATTTGGGACGGGAAATCGCCGCGTTTCAGGGCGAACTGCTCTCGCGGTTGACCGACCGCGGAAAACCAGCGGTTCGGGTGTGGCTCCGGGAGTTCCCGCTGGACGAGAACAGCGTCCGGGCGCTCGCCCGGATGTTCGACGAGCAGGTGCGGTACGCCGGACCGGAAAGCGTGAGCACGGATACGCGGTTGACGGTCGAAATCGTGATGGACAGGGAGGAGTACGAACGCCACTACTACGTCCACTCGAACTACGGCAGGAAGTTCAACGACGGCCTCTCGCGCGTGGTCGCCTACCGCTGTGCGCAGGCCGCCAACACGAACGTCGGGGTCGCCGTCGCGGACAACGGCTTCACGGTCTCGATGCCGCTGAATCGGAAGGTGGACGTGCCGGGGATTCTCGCGGACATCGACCCCGACGAGGTGCGCGGGGATTTGCGCGCCGCGCTCTCGGGCACCGACCTACTCCAGCGTTACTTCCGCATCAACGCGACGCGCTCGCTGATGATCCTCAAGCGCTACAAGGGCTACGAGAAGTCCGCCAGCGAACAGCAGGTGTCGAGCGAGATGCTGCTCGGGTTCGCCGACGAGTTGGACGAGTTCGCCGTCATGGAGGAAACGTACCGCGAAATCGTGGAGGACAAACTCGCACTCGAATCCGTCGAGGAGATTCTGGGGAAGGTACAGGACGGCGACATCGACGTCGTTCAACACCGCGTCGAATCGCCGACCCCGCGTGCGTTCGGATTGGCGACGCTCATGGCCAGCGACGTGGTGCTCGCGGAGGACGAGAGCGCCGTGCTACAGGAGTTCCACGACCGCGTCATGGACTCGATTGCGGAGGAGTGACTTCTTCCTATCCCTGTCTTCGGGTCAGGATAGTACCGAGCGCGATACCCGCTGCCGAACCGATGGCCATCCACACGGCCAACTCCCCAGTGACGATTCCGACGCCGGTCCCGAGCGGCAGGCCGACGCCGATGCCCCTCCATAGTTCGCCGTGAACGTTAGGCCTCTGTGCTTCTTCCATGTTGGGGCTTCTCCCACGCCGGACATAAACCTCGGCCAATCGGAATAACTTCGATATTCAGTTCGGTGGAGACGTCGCGGAACACGATTACTGAGATAACTTCAGACATCGACGGAAATCTTCGGATCCATACGATATAATCTAAAAGTACAACCGTAAGTTCCGATTCAGTTATAATTCTCACAAATCTGAGAAAGAATTAATCGTGCCGAATCCATGCGTCTGCTTGCCAATGACACAGGCGGATCCACGCAGGCGACTCGTTCTCTTCGTTATCGCGCTTATCGGGACGGCGGTAATCGCCGCCGCCCCGACGCCCGCCGGGCTTTCGGTCCGCGGGCAGTTCGCGTTCGCAACGATGTTCTTCGCGGGCTTTCTCTGGGTGACAGGGACGCTTCCGCTGGCGGTGACGGCGCTATCGATCCCCGTCGTGCTCACGATGTTCGGCGTGTACGCCGATCTCGACGACGCGCTGGCGGGTTTCGCGAACCACCTCATCTTCCTGTTCATCGCCGGGTTCATGCTGGCGAACGCGCTCCAGAAATACGACATCGACCGCCGGATCGCCCTCTGGATAATGTCCGTGATGGGGTCCTCGCCGCGCCGACTCGTCCTCTCCGTAATGCTGGCGACGGCGTTCCTCTCGATGTGGGTGTCGAACACGGCGACGGCGGCGATGATGACGCCCATCGCGCTTGGCGTCCTCTCGCAGGTACTGGGCCGCGAGACGGTCGAAGCGGCGGGTTCGGCAGTCCCAGGAGGGTCGTCCGACTCGTCGCCCGCCCCCGACGGCGGGACCGTCACGGTCGAAGGCGGAGACGAACCGTTCACCAACCTCCACGTCTCGATGCTTCTCGGAACCGCCTACGCGGCCAGCGTCGGCGGCGTCGGGACGCTCATCGGGACGCCGCCCAACGCGGTGCTGGCCTCGCAACTGAACGAGATTCTGGGCTACGAGATCGGCTTCGCCCAATGGCTGATCATCGGCGTTCCGGTCGTCGTCATCACGCTCCCCATCGTCTGGTACGTCCTGACGTATCTCCTCTATCCGCCGCAGATAGACGACGTGAGCGATGCACAACGGATGGCGCGTCAGTACCTCGAAGAGGAAGGCGAGTTGAGTCCGCGCGGTAAACGCGTCGCGCTCATCTTCACCGCAACCGCCCTTCTGTGGGTCGTCGGAGGATTGGGCGACTTCATCGGCGGGTACTTGCCGTCCTCGTGGGCGGTCACGCTGTTCGGCGGCGACGGTACGAGCGTCTTCGGCATCGACGGCCACCAGGGCATGCTGTACTACGTCGTCGTCGGCCTCGCCTCGGTTCCGGCGCTCGTGCTGGCGGACACGATGGAGTGGGACGACCTCGTGGACATCGACTGGGGGACCATCCTCCTGTTCGGCGGCGGCATCGCGCTTGCCGACGCGCTGGCGACGACGGGCGCGACGAAGTGGATATCGAACTCGGTCTTCAAATCGCTCACCGGCGCGCCCATCGTCCTCGTCGTCGGCGTGGTCGTCCTCCTCGTCATCTTCCTGACGGAGATGACCTCGAACACCGCCACGGCGACCATCATCATTCCCATCCTCATCAGCATCGGGAGCGTCTTCGCGGCCACGCTCGGACTGACGGACGTCGCCGCCGCCGTCTTCCTCTCCGTTTCGGGGGCCATCGCGGCGAGTTTCGCGTTCGCGCTCCCCGTCGCGACCCCGCCGAACGCCATCGTCTTCGGGAGCGGCTATCTCAAGCAGGAACAGATGATGCGCGCCGGGGTCGTGTTGAACCTGATAATGACGGTCATCCTCACCGGACTCATCTGGGTGCTGTTCCAGTTCGTCTGGCCGCACGTCCTCTGGTGAGGGAACCTGTTTTCACTCCGCTCGAACCAACAGCGTATCGAGCGCGTTCGGGACGACGAGCACCTCGCTGCCGGGTTCGACGGCGTCCTCGACGGAGTCCCGGGCGTGCATCAGACAGTCCTCGACGATTTCGGGATGCTCGCTCCCGGTCACGTACACGTCGTGATCCCGCAAGACGTGGGCCACGATGAAGGCTCGTTGTGCGCCCGGTTCGTAGCCGGTTCGCATCTCGTCGTAGAGGCTCTCAGGGTCGCTCGCGCCGTCGAGTCGGTCGTAAAATCGCTGTTCGCCTTTTCCCTCGCCAGCGCCTTCGGGCATGTCGGCGGGGACGACGACCCGTCCGCCCGCACGGAGCGGGTTTCGGTCGCCGAGGACGACGTAGGTGGCGGCGCGGGTCGCCTGATAGAGGTTCGCGGCCTTCGCTTCGGGAACGCCCGCGATGACGGCGTCGTAGTCGTCCGCGACCGGAACCGACAGCGCCTCTTTTGCGACTTCGGCGAGGTCGGCGACCACGTCGCGGTGGTATCCGGCACTGGCCCCGAGAATCCCCTGCGGCCCGTGCGTGACGTTCAGACAGAAATCGAGACCGATCACGTCGCCCGCGTCGTTCAGCAGTTCCCGGAACGGGTTGTCCTCGACTCGGCCGAGTCTGACGCCGGACCGGGAGAGCATGTCCGGCCCGTGCGTGTACCGGATGAGCGACTCGCCGCCCGCGCCGATGGCGACGGTTTTCGCCCCGCCGGAAAAGCCCGCGTACTGGTGCGGTTCGACCATCCCGGTCGCAAGGACACGGTCCGCGTCCGCGACGGTCGGATTGAGCTCGATGGGGACCGCTACCCCGTCAGGTGCCTCGACCGTTCCGACCTCCATCACCGCCTCCGCGTCGTGGTTCTCCGCGAGGTCCGCGTGCTCGCCGAGGGCATTTTCGATCTCCTCGTCGGTCATCGGGCGGTGGAGACCGAGGCCGAGGACGACCGAGACGTTTCCGCGCGGCACGTCCGCCTCCGCCAATTCCGCGAGCAACACGTCCAACAGCACGTCGTCCGGCGTGGCCCGCGTCACGTCCGTCACGACGACCGCGACCGTCTCGTCGGGGGACACGAGGTCGTGGAGATTCGGGCCGTGCGGGTCCGCGACCGCTCGCTCGGCGGCGGTCCGAGGGGAAACCGCGGTACCACCCGGCGGAGAAAGAACGGTCACGTCGCAGTCGGGCAGGGAGTAGTCCGGAAGCGAGTCGTCCATGGGTTGCGGTACGAACGCCGGGGGGGAAAGTCCTCAGGTCGCCCACTCGACCATTCGGTCGTAGAGGGGCGACGAGCGCAGGGCGCGCTCGTCGCCGACGAGGACGAGGGATTTCTTGGCCCGGGTCAGCGCGACGTTCACCCGGCGATAATCGTCGAAGATGGGACTGTCCAAGTCGCCCGTGGCGACGAACGAAACGATGATGACCTCCTTGCTCGACCCCTGGAACCGATCCACCGTATCGACCGCGACCGAATCCGGAACCCTTCGAGAAATCTCGGCGACCTGCGCCCGGAACGGCGCGATGACGCCGATGTCCTCGCGGGCGACGCCCGCCTCCACGAACTCCGAGACGAGTTCGGTCACGCGCTCGGCCTCGACGGGGTTCGTGTTCCCCGCCGTGGTTCCGTCCGGGTCGAAGAAGCTGACCCCCGTCCGGAGTTTCGGTGAAAGGGCGTCCGGATCGACCGTCGGGAGGTTCTCGATCCGTTGGGCCGCAACCTCGCCGTTGGCCGGACGGAGCGCGCCGTCGTAGAACTCCCGCGAGGAGAACGCCTGAATCCGCTGTGCCATCCGGTACTGGCGGTCGAGCATGACGGACGCCTCGGGGTACCGTTCGACGAGCCGTTGGAACAGGGACGTCGAGAGGTCAGTTTCTGCCCTCACGACCGGCGGCAGTTGATGATGGTCGCCGACGAGGACGAACCGCTCGGCGAGATTGATGGCCGCGTGCGTGGCGGGTTCGGTCAACTGCGAGGCTTCGTCCACGAGCGCCACGTCGAACGCCTCCTCGCGCATGATCCGGGAGCCGCAGGTCGCCGTCGTGGCGGCAACGACGTTCGCCCCCTTGAGCTCGGCGACGCGCGCGCCGGGGTCGCCGCTCCGCTCCAGACGAACGTCCTGCATGTCCGCGCGGACGCCGGTTTCCGTGCCGACGCGAACGATTTCCGCTTCTCCGAACCCTTGCTCCCGGAGCGCTTCGAGCGCGTTGTCCACGGCGCGGTTCGTGAACGCCGACAGCAGGACGCGGTTGCCGTCCTCCACCAGCGCCCGAATGGTCCGCGCGATGGTGTAGGTCTTCCCTGTTCCAGGCGGGCCGTGGATGAGCGCACAGTCCTTCGCGTTCACCGCGAGGTTGACCGCCTCGTTCTGGGCATCGTTGTTCTCGATGAAGGGTCGGATTCCTCCCTCGAACTCCGGCTCCCCCCTGCCGAACAGCACGTCCTTCCGCCGCTCGTCGCCCTTCAGCAGAGCGTCGTGTAGCGCGGTCAACATCGCGTCGGACGAGAACTCCGAGGGGTACACGTCCAACCTGCGGAGTTCGACGGGTTCGTCCGTCGTGACGACGATTTCGTCCCCGAGCGTCACGACCCGCGCCAGTTCCGCGTGCCCGCTGACCGGGTGACCGTTGCTGGCGAGGACGACGTCACCCTCCCGAATCTTCGAGACGGCATCGTCCGTCTGCCTGGCGCGAAGCTCCCAGCGTTCGCCTTCGATCTGGGTTTGACCTGCGGGTTCCAACCCGATGAGCGCGCGGTCGTCGTCGGCTCGCTCCTCGGCCGTCTGTTCCCAGAGTTTGGCGTACTCGCGGTGGGTCGCCCGCCGCTCCTTTTCGATTTGCTCGTACTTCTCCCGGAAGTACTCACGCTCGTCCTCGGGGATGGGGCGGCCGATTTGGCCCGCCTTCGACTCCTGGTCCAGACGCCCCGAAACGACCATGCAGGTGTCCTTCTCGAAGCAATACTCGCATTTCGCGTTCGCCTCGTACCCCGTCGGAACGCTCATATCGAACTCCGCCGCGGCTATCTCGTTGCGAGTTCGGACGACGAATTCCAGCAGTCCCTTGGCGATGGCGAACTCCTTCGCGGGCGAGAGGTCGCCCGTCTCCTCGGTGCGGTCCAGCGCCGAGTTCTTCGTGTACAGCAGGGTGCCCGTGTCGGCCGGAACGTCGCGCTCTTGCAGGAGAAGGGCGTAGCAGGCCGCCTGGATCTTGTCCTGAAACCGCGGGTCGCGGTTCGTGTTCTTGCCCGTCTTCAGTTCGACCGGCATCCCGCGACGGAGCGCGTCACACCGACCTTTGATGCCGAAGCGCTCGCTGATGAGCGTGTACTCGCTCCGCCAGTCGTCCGTGTCGTCGAGGACGCCCTGTTCCAACCAGCCCTCGATGGCGCTGGCGTTCTGGCGTACCTCGCCCACCACTTCATCCGCTTCGCGTCCGAGCAGGCCGAGTTGCAGACCGACCTCCTCGACGCGCTCTTCGATGGATTCGTCCAATTCCCGACCGCGAAGCAGGTCGCCGAACACCTCGTGGACGATGGTCCCTTTGACGACGGGGTAGTTCAGCGGAATCCCCGACAGTTTGTTCAGGTAGTACATCCGGGGGCACTGCACCCACGAGCGAACGTCCGTCACGTTCACGAGGAACGCCGGTTCGACCACGACGTAGGACTCCTTGCTTGTCGCGTAGCTCGTCTCGCCCTGGTACTCGGATTCCTCGACGTCCGTCACCAACAGCTCCATCCCCGCTTCGAGATACTCCGCCGTCTCCGTCCACTTGCCCCACAGCGTCACCGTCTTCGGCACGTCGTCGTCCGGTTGTACGACGACTTCCACGAGGTCGCGCTCCCCGTACTGCGTACTCACGGCCCGCACCTCTCCCGGCTCGGTGACCGTCCCCCGTATATTCACGAACAGTTCGTACTTGCCCTCGCGGAAAAATACTGTCGATTACGACGGGAAGACGAATTGGACGAGTTCGGTGTGGTTTCGAGATTCTTTTCCCGTCTCGTTACGAACGGACGGCGCTCGGTTTTCGCCAAAATCAGTTCCAACTCCGGACTCACTCCCCATCCGAGACGAGGGTCCACGGTGGGTCGATAACCCCGATCATGGTGAGGACGATGGCCGGGAACCAGTAGATGGCGACGATTTCCAGCGTGAGGCTGTCGTATAACAGGAGAAAGCCGAAGAGGAAGACGAAGGGGACGACGAAAATCGACCAGACGGCTAACGTTCGTTGCTGCTCCTCGTCCATTGGCGGGAGGTCGAACGAGGGGGGTAAGAATCCTTCGAAAGCCGGGCTACGTCCACTGGTCGAGACCGGTCTGGGTGATGCTCTCCTCGATGCGCTCGAACCCGCGTGCGACCTCGTCCTCGTGGACTTTCCACTCGTCGACAACGTACTCGCGGGCCGCCGCGATGTCGGGGTCCATCGACGCGTCGAACTCGTACTCGTCGGTCACGTCGGGGTCCAGAAACATCCCGCGGATGATTTCGACGTTCTCGATGTAGGCGTCACGCTCTTCGAGGACGCCGAAGAGGTCGCCGTGTTCCTTGACACCCTTGAGTGCCGTTTTCGGACCGACACCGGAGACGCCCTCGTTGAAGTCGGTGCCACAGAGGATGGCGATATCGACCAACTGCTCCCACGTGATGTCGTGTTCTTCGAGCGTCGCCTCGAAGTCCATCAACTCCGGGTCGCCCTTGCTTGTCAATTGGCGGAGCGTGAGCGGCGCGCCGAGGAGGAGCGCGTCGTAATCCTCCGTTCCGGCGTAATCGACCGCGCCCGTTCGCGCCATGTGCGCCGCCTGTGCTTCCCCTTCGGCGGGGGCCTCGACGACGGGCACGTCGAGCAGGTCGAGCAGTTCCCGCGTCGTTTCCTGAATGACGGGCGTGAGCCGCTGGGTGTGGGCTTCGAGTCGGGCGACTTCGATGGCGTCGCCCTCCTCGCGTGCATCTTCCAATTGGTCCTCCAGTTTCTCGCGCTGTTCGCGTCGGTTCTCGATTTCGTCGCTCTTCAGGTCCGTGACGTGGCCGTCGAAGACGAAGACGGGAACCAGATCGTGTTCGAAGAACTTCGGCAGGCCTTGGACGACGCCGACCAGATTGGCGACCTCGGTGCCGTCCTCGGTGGTGTACACCTCGTCGCTGGTCCACTTGACCGTCGTCGTGAGATAGCGATAGAGCCAGTTGTGGGCGTCGATGGCGACCACCGAGCCTTCGATGTCGTCGAAGCTGACCTCCTCCAGGGATGCGAGTTGCCGCAGTGCGGAATTACCCATTTGGCGACGCTAAGGGCGGGAGCGGCTTGAAAGCTCCCGTCCGGGACGACATCGAGCTATCTGTCGGAGAAAAGTGTATTAGAACCCGATTTGAAACGAAGCGTATGAAACGAAGGGCAGTCCTCACCATGACCGCCGGTTCTCTACTCGCACTCGCTGGGTGTGTTGAGTCCCTCGGTTCGAAATCTCAGGATAGCGGCGTCGTCCTGACGAAATTGTCCATCGAGAACAATAGCGAAGACCCGCAAACAGTCGCAGTCGATGTGCTCTACGATGGCAAAAGCGTTTATTCAGAGAGACACGAGGTCACAGCGAAGGAGGGCAATGTTCTCGGTGGGGAGGAGATTACTGTCGACTTCCCCAGTGATCCCGGAGAAGTCGTGATTCGTGCGAAGATGGGGAATGACAGTGCGGAGACGAACCTCACGGACGAGATGAAGAACGCGTGTGCGAGAGTACAAATTTGGATAGACTCGGACAGTTCGCTATTCATTTTATCGAGCAACGAGGGAACCGACTGTTTCGAAAATCGATGACTCCCCGTACTTCTCTTCGGTGTAGCACTCGCTCGTGAGTCTGTGTTCGACCAGTGTGACAAAGAGACGCGAGAGAAGAGTGGAACACCGGGTTCACGACGAACGCCGATCAGTTTCCGGATTTCGTGCCGGTCGTCGTGCTGGTCGAGTTCGTCGTGGTTTTCGTTCCCGTGGTGCTCGTGGTCGAATCACCGGACGTCTTGGTGGTGCTCGTCGTCCCGGACGTGGTGGTTCCCGAACCGTCACCCTTCGTGGTAGTCGTTCCCGAACCGTCTCCCTTCGTGGTAGTCGTTTTGGAATCGTCCGTCGTGGTCGTCGTTTTCGACCCTTTCCCGAGCGCGGCGTCGAGTTGTGCCTTCGTCTTCTTCGGTGACACAGTCGGCGCGGTCACGGTGTCGCCGACGACGATGCGGGGGACGCGCGTGATCGGGATGTCGTGTACTTGGTCCATCGTTTTCTCGATCTGGGACTGGTACTTGTCCGACTCGATGATCGAGGCGATGTCCGAGCGGTCGCTCACGTCTGCCTTCTCGGCCAGGTTGAGAAGCATCTCCGTCGTCGCCCACCCCGGCGCGCTGTTCTGGTTTTTGAACACGGTACCGAAGTACGTCCAGAACTGGTCGGGGTCCTGATTCCAGACCACCAACCCGGCCCGCGCCGCACGGGGTGAGTCGGGACCGTGGAACCCTTCGCCGTCCTCGTAGGCGACGGCGCGGAACTCGATCGCCACGTCGCCGGGTTTGACGTACTTCTCGATGAGTGTCGGTAGGATGTCGAGGACGAAGTGACGCGTGTAGGGACACTTCCACGCGCCGTAGAACCGAGCCGTCACCGATGCATCTTCCGAACCCATCGTCGCATACTTGTACTCACCTGCCTTTTCCGGGCGTGACACCGCCTGATAGGCTTTCGGTGCGGGTTCGAGGTCTTCGGGGTCCACGGGGTCGACCTCCGATGTGGTTTCCGTTTCGGTCTCCGTTTCGGTCTCCGTCTCCGTCGTGCTCGACGTCGGATCCTGAATGGTCTCCGTCGTCGTCTGTGCGCCGTTCCGTCCGCCCGAATTCTCCGAGGAGGCACCGTTCTTCGAAAACGCCGAGCAACCGGCGAATCCGACCGTCAGGCCCGACCCGATGAGTCCGAGCACTCTTCTTCTATCGTCTCTCACTGTCATACACGAAGCGATACTCAACCTTCGTTAATAGGTCATTAACGGCTGAATGAATGGTGTACTAAACGAAGAGATTCCCCCCGTGAATTCATCGGCCTCCCGATCATTCAATAGGCTCAGGGGTCGACCGATTGTGGTGGCCGACGACCCTCCTTCGCCGCCAGAAACTCCTCCTCGTTCGGGGAGAGATCACGGGCACGATACACGTCCAATCCGTCCTGATAGCGCTCCGTTTCGGGTTTCGGGTGTTCCAAGACCAGTTCCGCCAGTCCCGTCTCCTCGCCGGTGAATCCGAATCCCGCTCGATAGAGCGCGTGGTACGCGTAGGGGTTGTTTACCGCGATTTTAACACGCTGATAATCACGCTCGTGAATCCGCCCCGTCGTGAATCGCGCGAGTTCGGAGCCGATTCCCTCGCCGCGGCGGTCGGCGTGTACCGTCACGTACCGAAGCCACATCGTCCCGTCGTCGGTACGGTCCTCGTTGAACGCGATAGCGGCCACGAGATGGTCGTCGCCGTAGTTCACCGGAAGTCCGGCCGCATCCCGTGAGACGCGGGCGACGGCCTTCCCCGTGTTCGACATCACGAACTTGCCCGCGTAGCTGAACCGTTCGTAATCGAGTCGCAGTTTCGGCCCCTCGTCCGGCCATCCCAGTACCGCGTACTCCATGTTCATCCGTTTCGGCGCGACCCACATCCCTCCATCGGGTCGGTGGTTCCGCCGTCGAATTTTATGCGATGGGTCGCGTTCATCCGATATGTCCCCCACGAACGGCGATATCGGTCACTTCGACCGCATCGCACGACTGTACGACTACTTCTCGCCCGATTCGGATTACGATATTTTGCGCGAAGGCCTCCAACAGGCCGAACGACCCATCGAGCGAATCGCGGACGTAGCGGGCGGAACGGGCCGGGCCGTGCGCGCGTTCGACGTGGACGAGCGCTTCGTCGTCGATGCCTCCTCGGGGATGCTCGAACAGGCACACGCACGCGGACTCGACTGCGTACGCGGGGATGCGACCCGACTGCCGCTCGACGCCGAATCCGTCGATGCTGTCGTCATCTCGGACGCACTCCATCACATCGGCGACGCGAAGGCGACCCTTTCGGAAGTCGAGCGCGTGCTGCGGCCCGGCGGCGTGGTGATCATCCGCGAGTTCAATCCGGCGACGGTTCGGGGCCGGTTGCTCGTCCGTGGTGAACATCTGCTGGGAATGCGGTCGTCGTTTTTCACGCCGGACGAACTGGCTCGTCTCCTACACGCGGCGGACCTCGTCCCGCGAGTTCGGGGCCGTGGCTTCGATTACACCGTTGCGGGTATCAAACGCACATCGGGAACGACATAACCCCGGCCGTGCAACGAACCGTATGAGCAGTGCGTTCGTAACTCGGCGATTCGACCGCTCGGGAACGACGGCCGGACTCTTCATCGGCGATATCGTGGTTCTGTTGGTGCTCTTGGCAGTCGGGAGCCTTCGCCATCACGATCCGATTTTCCAAGAACCACTTTACTTCGCTAACACCGTCGCACCGTTCCTCATCGGGTGGTTGATATCCGCGTTCGTGGTCGGCCTGTACAGTTCCCGCGCCCGCCGGTCGGTTCGAGTCTCGGTGCTGTTCGCGGACGGAACGTGGATCACCGCCGCGCTCATCGGTGCCGCACTCCGTGCGACGTCGTTCTTCCACGGCGAGTCACCGGTCAGTTTCGTCCTCGTGATGCTCGGCTTCGGCATCCTGTTTTTGACCGTCTGGCGAATCTTGGCCGGGGTTACGTTCGCGATTCGCTAACGCGGTCACTTTGCCGTCGCCGAACGCCGTGGCCCGTAGCGTAAAGTGATTCCCGGTTGTCCTCCGTTCCTGATGTCGTCCATTCCATCCGAGTTCCACGAACTGTTCGAGAAGCCCGTCTTCGCGTACTTCGCCACGCTCACGCCGGAGGGACTGCCGCACGTCACCCCGGTGTGGGTCGATTACGACGCCGACGAGGACAGGGTGCTCGTCAACACCGAACGCGGTCGGCGCAAGGAACGAAACGTGCGGGAGAACCCGAAGGTCGGGATGGGAATGACCGACCCGGACAACCGCTATCGGGCGCTGTCCGTCCTCGGCGAAGTCGACGAGATGACCGAGGAGGGTGCCCGCGAGCACATCGACGAACTATCTCAGCGCTACACGGGGGAGGAGTATCAGCCGGAGATTCGGACGACGCGAGTCCTGCTCAAAATCCGTCCGGACGAGGTAATCGCCCACGGCGGGTGACCGGAAACGACGAAAATAGCGTTTTCACGCGGCGACGCGCCGGTACTCGACGTACGAGTATAGCATGAGATAGGCCGCGACGAGAATGACCGGGCCCACCATGAGGTAAATCGCATACCGAGGGACGAACGCGCCGAGGATGGCGATGATTCCCGCGATTTTGAACAGCGGCCCCGCACGCGAGTGGGTCTTCTTCCACACCCTATCGTCCGAGAGCGTCCACGGCGTCCGGACGCCGATGAACCAGTTCCGCTCGACGCGGCTCATCAGCGCGCCGATGAAATAATACAGCACGCCGATGGCTGGCGACAGCACCATCGTGAAGTCGAATCGGTAGCCGAGGTTCCAGAGGACGATCAGCACCTGCATGTACAGCATGAACGCGACGAACAGGACGATGAACAGATCGTAGTACCGCCGGAACTCCGCGATGTTCTCCCGGAGCGGGTCGATCCGCGGAATCGCGGCGAAGAGCACGAACAGTCCCGCGGTCATCGTCGGGACCAGGAACAGTCCCCACAACTTCGGCATCGTGCCGTCGGCGTTCCCGCTCGCGTTCCAGTGGGACGCGATTTGGTCCGGCATGCGGGGATAGTAGTACACGCCCAGGGCGAACGAAACGACGACGAGTGCGAGCGCGACGAAATACGATTTTCTCCCCTTCATGGTGGATAATAGTTCGTATTCCCTCATAAACTTACGCGGGTTTCCCCAAACCCAACTCTGATTGTTATCCGGTTGGTCGGTTGCGCCATGAGTACTACCGATGTCGATTATTCTGCCCGCGCCAAGGACGTGCTCGGGTTCTCCAGATGGTGGCAGGTCGCCGCCGCGGTCGTGATGATGGGGTTGGTCAGTCCGTATCAATACGTGTGGTCGTCCCTCCGCTCGCCGATAGCGAATCGCCTCGCCATCGATCCTGCGGCGCTCGGCGCGGTGTTCACCCTCTTCGTCATCTTTCAGGCGGGGTCACAGTTCCCCGTCGGTTGGTGGCGCGACAGACACGGCCCACGGGCGCTGACGCTCCTCGCGGGAATCCTCGCCGGAGGTGGCTATCTCGCCTTGTCCCGCGCGACGAGCGTCTGGCAGTTGTATCTCTTCTACTCGCTCGGGGCCATCGGGGTCGGTATCGTCTACACCGTCGCGGTGAACACGGCGCTGAAGTGGTTCCCCGACCGGCGCGGTCTGACGACCGGGCTGGGGACGATGGCGTTCGCGGCGGGGAGTGCGCTCGTAGTTCCGTACGTGCGCACCAACGCGACGGCGTCGAGTTACCCGGGCGTCCTTTGGAACATGGGGTTGCTCATCGGTATCGGAATCCTCGTCGGAGCGGTCGTGCTCCGCGACCCGCCCAAGGGATGGCTCGAAGCGACGGCCGACGGCGGCGACGAGGCGACGGAGATGGTTTCGGGCCCGCAGTACACGTGGCGCGAGATGGCCGGAACGTGGCAGTTCTGGGTGATGTACGTGATGTTCGTTTGCGCGAGCGGGGCGGGGTTGATGCTGACCGCGAAGGTCGTCTCCTTCGCCGAGCACTTCGGGCTGGCGGCGATGATTGCAACCGTTTCCGCCATCGTACTGCCGCTTTCGGGTGGCGCGGGGCGGTTGATCGTCGGCGACGCGTCCGACCGGATCGATCGGGAGCGCGCGATGGCGGTCTCCTTTTTCCTGTGCGGCGTCGGTCTGTTCGCCGTCGTCTGGTTCGCCAACGTGAACTCCGACATCGGGTTCGTCCTCGCCGTCATCGTCGCCACGTTCTTCTGGAGTCCACAGTACACGCTGTTCCCGAGCGTCGTCGGCGACTACTACGGAAGGGAACATTCCTCGGCGAACTACGCACTGCTCTACTCGGGGAAGATGTGGGGTGGCGTGTTCGGCGGGGCAGTTACAGGGTTTCTCGTTACGGCGATGGGATGGACGGTCGCGTTCCTCATCGGCGGTGTTCTCGCAATCGTGGCGGCGCTCGGCGCGTTGCTCCTTCGTCCCCCGACGCACGACTGATCGGTGAATACCGCCGTTCGATCGTCGACCATCGACGCCCTATCTCAATTATCCCTGGTAATCCTCCCTCGAGGAATTCAGACAGCACCTATCATGTGCATCGTTAACATGATTTTTTGGCAGAATGAATTACTCTCGAGCATTACTCTCCCCACAGAGAGTGCAGAATTCTCGGTTTTCAGGCCCTGTATCTTGATGGCGTCTCTATAAGTTATGAGAATGTAACCGGTGGTTTCCTTAGAGCATTCTCAATCCATACAGGAATCAGCTGCTTCGCCTATGGGAAACAGTTATATACCTATACCGCATATTATTGAATACATTATGACTGGATACTATGACCTCATTCTTGGCCTGATCCCACTCGCATTGGTCGGTGTAACCGGAGCGTTCAGCATCGCTGGACTCGCGCTAACGACCGCTGTACCCCTTGGAGCGTTCGTTTCCGTGCTCCTCATCGGACACGCACTGTTCGTAAACGGCCCCGTCGATGAAGCATCTGCCCCGAACCCCCAGTCATCCGCGCCAGTCAATTCCGCTGAGTAATTTTCGTCCCTCTTTTCCCTCTCCTTTCTCCGTTCGTTTCACGTTCGCAGTTCATTTTCACCCTTCATTCCCGACGGCTACCGTCTCCGTTCCTCAACGGTTTTGTCGCTGGCTTCCGTTCGTCCAGCCATGACCGAGACGCTGTTTTTGACGAGCGACGACGTCGCTGGACTGGCAGAGATCGACGAGTTTGTCGATGCCGTGCGTGACGGCTATCGTCAGCGAGGACTGGGAGCGCCCGCGAAGCCCCGGACGACGCTGGTGAACGACGAACCGGCGGGGATGCTGACGAGTTACTCCGCAATTCTCCCAGAAACGGGCGCGATGGGCGGCTACATGTATCCCGCCGGGTTCGGCGCGGGCGATGCGTGGTTCATGACGCCGCTGTTCGACGCCGAGACCGGCGAACCCCTCGCGCTCATCGACGGCGCGAGCATGAATCCGTTCAAGACCGGTGCGGCGGGTGCGGTCGGACTCGACGCACTCGCGCGAGAGGACGCAACCTCGCTCGCGCTCATCGGTACCGGGGCGCAGGCACGCGGACAACTGAAAGCGGCGATGACGGTCCGGGACATCGAAACCGTCTGGGTCTACTCGCCGACGAAGGAGAACCGGGAGTCGTTCGCGGGCGAGATGAACGAGGCGTACGACGCCTCGGTCGCCGCCGTCGCCAGCAGTGCCGCGGCCGTCGAGGACGCCGATATCGTCATCACCGCGACGACGGCCAGCGAACCGGTGTTCGACGGCGACCTGCTCAAGGACGGTGCACACGTCACCGCGATGGGTCAGTATCACCCGAAAAAGCGCGAACTCGACGCGACGACGATAGCGCGCTCGACGTACGTCCCCGACCTGCGGGAGCGCGCGACGTCGGACGCGGGGTCGTTCCTCCTGGCGATGGAGTCGGGCGACGTGACGGAAGAGGACATCCACGCCGAACTCGGCGAGGTGGTCGCGGGCGAGAAACCGGGCCGTGAGTCGGCCAAGGAGATCACCGTCTTCGACAGCGGCGGAACAGGCATCGAAACCGTCGCTTCGGCGTACATGCTCTACGAGAAAGCCCGCGAGGAAGGGTTGGGCTCGACGATTTCGTTCTCGCCCGCGAGCGAGGCGCTGACCGGCGAGTAGTTACGACCGCGAACCGACCCACGCGCCGAGCGCGACGCCGTACATCGCGTGTCCGGCGTGGAAAATCATGGATTCGTCCTCTTCGAGAGCCATGTCCAACAGTCGACCGAGCATGACCCGTTCCCCGAAGAGGGAGAGCAGGAGGCCGTAGCCGAGACCGCCGATTATCCCCTCCGTCTCGGTGTCGAGTGCCGAGTTCGATCCCTCCCCAAACGCGACGGCGAAGAGGCTACCGGCGAATCCACCGTACAGGAGATGAAGTGCGATCGAACCGGCCGGATGGTCGTTCGGTTCGCCGCCGAGGAACTTCGCGCAAAACTCGGCTGTCGGCGGGTACGACAGCGAAATCGACTCACGGAACGCCGTCATGACGACGGTACTGAAGAGTCCACCGACGAATCCAGTTGTTGCGTTCGAAGCCATGGAATAGGCTCACGGCGGCGGTACGAATAGTCGTGATGGCACACCGAATCGGCTATTACACCGACCAGCCGAACTGCTCTTTCGCCTTCTCGACCGCGCTTTCGACCTTCTTTTCGAGTTCGTCGATGGAGCGTTCGACGTAGTGGACGCGTTCGCGTGGAACGCGTCGGACCATGTCGTCGCCCTCGTCGTTGACCCCGACCTTGATCAGCCAGTGGTCGTCGAAGTAGACGATGTCGTCGTTCTCGGCTTCTCGTTCGATTACCTCTCCCTCCGGGTCGTCGTAGACGATGGTCGCCGTGCCCGTGTCTGGCATCTCTGGCATCGTTCGTGCCTGCGGAGAGTGAACGGAAACTTTCTTTGGCCGTTTCCCTACTCCTCGCCCGCCCGCCGACGGATGTCGATGCGATAGTCCGAGAGCACGTCCCGTCCGAGGATGAGCGGATGACGCATGTGGCTTCGGTCCTCCACGCTGGCCGTCACCCTGTGCCACCGTTCGCCGATACCGATGTCCACGTCCACCAGCGGCCGCGTCTTGCTCGCCTTCCCGCTGCCGAACTTCACGGCGGCGCTGCTCTTGATGGGACCCGCGCCGACCGCTGACGCGAGGTCGATACCGATGCTCGTTCGGGTCGCACCCGTGTCGGCCTTGGCGATGACCGATTCCGACGTCCGCATTCCGTTGACGACCACCCGTTCCGTGTAGCCGACGGTTCGGTGGCGGTTCGTTCCGCCCGATCGACGTGGTTTACAGGCGGGAACCGAATCGTCCAGCGCTTTCGCGATCTCTCCGACCTGCCCGGGGGCCACCTCGCCACCGGCCCGCTCGATCGCGTACCGGGCGACGTACGGGGCCGCGCTCTTGCCGGTCGCGTCGAACAAGCCGGTGAACCCCGCCGTCGGGTTTATTTCGAGGACGTACCAATCCCCGCGCCACTCCATCACGTCCACGCCCGCCACGTCGAGACCGAGGGCGTGTGTCGCGTCGAGGGCGATGGACCCCACTTCCTTTGGGAGTTCGTCCGTCACGTCCTCCGGGGTGCCGCCACGCGCGACGTTCGTCCGCCAGTCGCCGTTCGGGGCCAACCGCCGCATCGCGCCGACGATCTCGTCGCCGACGACGTACACCCGCACGTCGGACTGTTTGCCCTGTTGGTCCAGAAATCGCTGTAGGAACGTGTGCCTGTGACCGACGACCGGCGTCGGTCGCTCGTTTCGCGCCACCTTCCACGCCGCGTCACCGTGGGTCCCGATACCGGCCTTTTGGAGCATCGATCCGCCGACGTACCGACTCCCCTCGGCAAACGTGGCGGCGGACAATCCCAGATACGAATCCGGCGTTCTCACGCCGTGGTTGGCGAGTCGAACCGCTGTCGCGTACTTGTGAATCGCCGTCAGCACGGCCGAAGGTGGGTTGACCATCGGCCGATGCCCGGCGAGCGTGTTGGCGATTTCGAGGTGTTCGAGCGGATGTTCGGCGGTCGTCAACAGCAGTCGGTTGACGACGATGTCCACGTCGGGGTCGAGTCGCGGTTCGTCCCCGATGATCTGGACGCGGGTGTTTCCCTTTCGAAGCCAGACGGGGACGTGACCTAGATCGTCTATCGCGTTCAGAATCGCCTTCGTCTCCTTGCTGTTGTGAAAACTGAGGACGCCGACACGAACGGATTCGTCGTGTGGAGAAGACCTTCCTTCGCCGAGAGGAGTCATAGCTTTCCTACGCGAGGGATGGGCCTGTCCGTTTCGTCGGTACGAAACCCTGAGAGGTTCGAGAACGGTCGTGTTACAATCCGAGCGCTTTCATCAGCGGAATGCCGCTCGCCAGCGCGCCGACGAGGTAGCCGCCGATCGCGCCGCCGTTTAGGAGCGGCAGTCCGGCGTGTGCTCGGCCCTTCATCACCATCCACAGCAGGACGAGTAGTCCGGCTATCGTTCCGATCATCGCGGTCAGCGCGGGCAGGTTGAGCGCGATTCCGGAGAGGAGCGCGTTCGCCGGGGAGAAGAAGGCCGCGCTGGCGACCATCACGGTCGGCATGACGGCGTCGCCGAGGCCGATGAAGAAGGCGTCTCGATTCGGTTCCCTTTCATCACCGACCGCGTCGCCGAGGCTCTCGGGATCGTCGAACTCGCCGTCCCCATCGCCGACCAGTTCGTCGTCGTTCTCGCTGACCGCGCCTTCGCTCGTCGCCTGCACGGTGTCTTCGAGGAACGAATAGGAGAGCGACAGCGGAATCACGAGGATGACGGGTATCTTCAGGTCCATCACGCCGGAGGCGAGCGTGAGCATGTGTTCCGTGCCGTAGACGCTGATGGCGTCGTAGACGGCCAGCACGGCGAGCAGGAGGATCGCGGGGAGCAAACCGAAGCTGATACCGAACAGCCCCGCCGACCCGGCACCCATCAGGACGCCCGCGGCGTCGATGACGTACCATTCCGGATACACCGCCAGCGCGAGTGAAACGAGCGCGGCGAAGACCCACGCGAGCACGTTGACTTGCGAATCGGCGACCGTCACCGTGACGACCGCCGGAATCACGACGCTGAACACGTACAGCGAAATCATCCCGCTGGTGAGGATGATGACCGCGCGGAGGATCCACTGCACGCCGAGTTTGATGACGACGAGCATTCCCGCCGTGAAGACGAGGATGACGCCGATGTAGACGAGGCTGTTCGTCGGGTCCGACGGGTCGCTGACCGTCTGGTAGCCCGCCGTCTTGAACGGCTTCACCAGCGCCAGCGCGCCGAGCTGCACCGCCAGAAAGATGGCGACGGTCAACCCGGACGCGAAGAACTCCCGCGTTCGATTGTCCATGTCGGGAGATAGAAGTGACCCCTCTTTGTGGTTTTGGGTTCGTCGGATCGATTAGGGGTTTCAGAACCGAACGGAACCTTACCGGGCGTAGAGTTTCGCCCCGACGAGCGTCGGAAGCGGCGTCTCGTCGTCCGGTGACACCGCGACGTAGGGCTGGGACACCGGCCCGAACACGTCCACGACCCGTCCGACCGTCGTCAGTCCTTCGTCCACCACCATCGTTCCGATGTCCGGGTACTCCTCGCTCGGCGAGCGAACGATGGCCAGTCCTTGGGCCGTCCGGACGACCTGTCCGAGTCGCTGCATCACTCGCGCATGGCCGTGACGTATGCGGCGACGGCCTGTACGACGTCGTTCTTCGCGGAATCATCCGCGTTCTGTACCAGCACGCGTCCGCGTTCCTCCCATCCCTCGCGGGAGTACGCCTTGTCGCGTTCGATCACCGTGTCGTAGCCGACTTGCTGTACCGCCCGTGCGATTTCGTCCACCGTCGGTTCCTCGACGGCCATCCCTTCCGGTACCCGTCGCCCTTGTCCGCGAGTCAACCCCGCGTCGATGTAGGCGGGCCAGATGACTATTTCGACCATACCGTCACTCCACAGTCCGGCGTTAAACTCCTTTTCGTGTCACGCCGACGAGGAGGGGTTCGTGGAGGGGGAGTGGTTTTTAGTTGCAATCAGTATGAAATCGGTAGAACTAGCTTACCTGTGATACACGCTACTCCATCCCAGTACTTGCACCCTCTGTAAAACTGCCAAACACGTCTATGCAAAACGGTAACTGCGAAAAACGAAAAATCCGTTCAGAACCGCCGCGTCAACAGTCCAATGAGTCCTAGTGCCACGACCGCAATCGGAATGCCGAATCCGGGTTGGCCACCCGATTCGCTCGTGCTGGTGGACGAACCGGCGGTGGTCGTGGTTGTCCTCGAATCCGAGGCGGTCGACGTCTTCGTCTTCTCGGTCGTCGTCGTGACGTTGGCCTTCTGATAGGCCTTCGGGTGGAGCGTCTTTGCCAGTTTGGCTATCGGTTTGACGATCTGCGGGGCGGGCTGGCTGACGTAGTTGGGGTTCAGCGAGACGGTCTGGTTCTTCTTCGCGGCGGGGGTGCTGCTGTAGGCGTCCGGAACCTTCGCGCCCGTCGAGACGATGAACCACTGGGGTTTCTGCTTGACGACGACCTCGTTACTGATGGGCTGGTAGCCGGAGATTCCGGCCTCCGCGGCGACGTTCGTCCCACCAGCCTGCGTGATGATGGTGTCCATGAACGTGCCGTTCCCGGCGGTGTACCCGCCGCTCATCACGTACATGACTGAGGGACTGTCCTCACCCTCGACGGCCTGATGGACGGTCTCGATTCGGTCTTTCATCCACGAGACGGTCTTCTCCGCACCGCCGCACTCGCCCGTGAGCTGGCCGGTGAGGTTCGTCTTGGCGTAGATGTCGTCGATGGATTTGGCCTCGCGGAACTTGTAGACGGTCAGTCCGGCGTTCCGGAGCTTTTTGACCGTCTCGTCGGAGATGACGTTCGGGGCGAGGACGAGATCGGGATTCAGCGAAACGACCTTCTCCGGGACGACGGCGGTCATCCCGGCACCCGAAACGTTCGTCTTCTCGCTCGCGCCGTTGAGGTACGCCGAGTACTTCGACACGCCGACGACCTTGTCCTTGCCGCCGATCTTCCACATCGTCTGGGCCGCGCTCGGCGAGAGCGTGACGATCCGCTTCGGCTCTTCGTTTATCGTCACTTTCGCTCCCGTCGCGTCGGTTTTCGTGACCGGGAACTTGCAGGTGGTCTGTGCGTCAGCAGCGCCCGCGACGCCCGCACCGACGCCAGCCCCGAGGGAGCTGACGACGACAGTAACGAGCAACAGCGCCGATAACAGTCGGTGTCTCATGTAGTCGGCACGTCGGCCGTATTCAATAAATATTTACCTAAAGCAATTTCACTTTCAGATAGATGCGATACGGGACGCGAGTGACGACGTGGTGTGTGGGGTTGGTAGCGGCGCTGGTCGCCGTCGTGTTGGTGAGCGCGGCCATCGGCCCGACGTCGCTCTCGCCGCTCGTCGTCGGAAAGGCGCTGCTCAACGCGCTGGCCGTCCCGACCGGAATCCGGTTTGTGAGCGGGGCGCTCACCGTTCCCGGCGGACTCGTCATCACGTTCCCCTCCTTCGATCTGCAGTACAGCCACCTCTTCTCCTTCGCCGTCCCGGAAACCGCCACGATCATCGTCATGCGACTCCGGATGCCGCGAATCGCTCTCGCCGCCGTGGTCGGATTCGCCCTCGCCACCGCGGGCGTCGTGATGCAGGGCTTCTTCCGGAATCCGATGGCGGACCCCTCCATCATCGGCGTCTCTTCGGGCGCGGCCGTCGGCGCGGTGGCGACCATCGCGCTCTCGATTTCGATCCCGTTCGCGCTCCCCGTCTGTTCGTTCGTCGGCGCGATTCTCGCGGCGTTCGCCGTCTACCTGCTGGCGACCCAGAACGGCAGAACACCCGTCGCAACCCTCCTGCTCGCTGGCGTCGCGATCCAAACGCTCCTCGGCGCGGTCGTCTCCTACCTCCTGCTCCAGAGCGGGCGGAGCCTACGCGAGGCGGTGTTCTGGTTGATGGGCCACCTCAACAACGCGTCGTGGACGAAATTCGGAATCGCGCTTCCCGTCACGGTTCTCGGCTTCGTCGTCCTGCTCTTTTTCGCCCCCGACCTCAACGTCCTCCTGCTCGGCGAGGAGGACGCTCACAACCTCGGCGTCGAAGTCGAACGAACCAAGCGACTCCTGTTGACCGTCTCCAGCGTCGTCACCGCCGCCGCCGTCGCGGTTTCGGGCGTCATCGGCTTCGTCGGCCTCGTCGTCCCGCACATCATGCGCCTGTTGGTCGGTCCGGACCACCGAATCCTGCTCCCGACCAGCGCGCTCGCCGGTGCGGTCTTTCTGGTTGCGACGGACACCGTGGCCCGGTCCGCCGTCGGCGCGGCCGAACTCCCGGTCGGCATCGTCACCGCCTTCCTCGGCGCGCCCTTCTTCCTCTATCTCCTGCGGAAACGCGAGGTGCGCTCGCTGTGATCCGAATCGAGGACGTGGCGATAACGCTCGGCGACAACGAAATCCTCAGCGGTGTCAACGCGACCATCGAGGACGGGCAGTTCGTCGGCCTCGTCGGGCCGAACGGCGCGGGCAAGACGACCCTTCTCCGCGCGATGAACGGCGTTCTCACGCCGGATTCCGGCCGCGTGGTCGTTTTGGACGACGCAATCGACGACCTCTCCTCGAAGGCCGCCAGTCGTCGCGTGGCGACGGTTCCACAGGACACCACGTTATCGTTCGATTTCTCGGTGCGAGACGTGGTCGCGATGGGCCGAAACCCGTATCGCTCGCGGTTCGGCAGCGAACTCGGCGACGGGGCGAACGATGACACGAGCGCCGCAACAGGAACCGACCTCGTCGAGCGTTCGATGGCCCGAACCGAGGTTTCGGAATTCGCCGACCGTTCGATCACCGAAATCAGCGGCGGCGAGCGCCAGCGCGTCCTGCTCGCGCGGGCGCTCGCACAGGACACGCCCGTCCTCCTGCTGGACGAACCGACGGCCAGCCTCGACATCAATCACCAAGTCCGAACCTTCGAACTCGTCCGCGAACTCGTCGCGGACGGGAAAACCGTCGTCGCCGCGATTCACGACCTGAACCTCGCGGCCCACTACTGCGACGAACTCCTGTTGCTCGCGGGTGGATCGGTGCTCGCGTCCGGACCGCCGACGGAAGTGCTGGCCGAGGAGACGCTACGCGAGGCGTTCGACGCCCGTGCGGTCGTTTCCAGCCATCCGGTCACCGGTTCGACGTACGTCACCGCGCTCCCCGACCGACCCGCGCAAAACGGGGGAACGGGGGAAACGGGTGGTCGGATACACGTCGTTGGCGGCGGTGGAACCGTCTCCCGACTGCTCTACCTGCTTTCCGCGGCGGGGTACGAGGTGTCCGTCGGCGTGCTGAACGAGGGGGATTCGGACCTCGAAACCGCCCGGCTTCTCGGACTCGACGTCGTCACCGAAGACCCCTTCGCGCCGATAGGAACGGAAGCGCGGGAAGCCGTCGAGCGACGAATCCGCGAGGCCGACGTGACCGTCCTCGCCGACGTGGAAATCGGAGCGGGAAACCTGGCGAATCTGGAGGCGGTCGCGGAAGCCGACTCGGTCGTCGTCGTGGAAGAACGACCGTTCGCGGAGCGGAACTACGCCGGAAGCGACGCGGCGGTGCAGTATCGATCCCTCTGCGAGCGGGGCGCGGTCGTTGCCCCCGACGACCTCCTCTCCACCGTCTCCAGGGTGATCTGAACGATAGCCGATTCGGATTTTGTCGAGAGGGTACCAGTACCTATTCTTGTCAGCTCACGACCGCGCTACATCCCGTTCGTCCGTCGTTTCTGCAGCAACTCGAACAGCATGAGACCGGCGAAGACGCTCGCCGCGAGCATGACGATGGCCGCGATACCGACCGGGACGGACGGCGCGACGACGACGGCGGTTCCGAGCAGTGCGCCGGACACCAACGCCGTGAAAAACCGTTTGATGCCGGTGAAGGAGGCGAACTCCCGGACTAACGTCGGGTCGAGACCGACGACCCGTGACCAGACGACGTACAGAGAGACGACGAGGAGAAACGAGAGGACGGCGACACCCAACAACAGAAAGAATGCGTCTAACTCCATTCGTTCGACCCTGTTGGTACTCACGGTGTGATACTGGAGTATAAGTCTATCGAACGATATGAAGAGAGATGAAAGCAAGGGAGGGGTGGTGCAGTGTGGGGGTCTACGGTATCTCGGTATGAGAACTTACGTGAGAGGTTTGGTGACACTTTGGAAGGAAGCCATCCTTCCGCCAGAGCCTCTGGCACCGCCGACATACGCGCGCTCACACTGACACACTGACGCGCCCGAGTCAGGAGTTGGGCGCACTTACTTGTAGTACACCCCGTACCTTTGTTATACGCCAGCTAAACCCCCGAACAACCGACCTTATACGGTGATGAAACCCAACAGTCGGGGGGTTGTTTTTATCAGTCTTCCAACCCCAGGTCCTGTATGAATCTCGCTGACTGCTCGGTGGTCGTCGTCGGCAGCGGCTTCGGCGGCCTCTCGACCGCGTGCTATCTCGCCGACGCTGGCGCGGACGTGACGGTTCTCGAGAAGAACGAACAGCTCGGCGGCCGTGCCAGCAGGCTCGAAGCGGACGGCTTCCGGTTCGACATGGGGCCGTCGTGGTATCTGATGCCCGACGTGTTCGAGCGATTCTTCGGCCACTTCGACCGAACGCCGAGCGACTACTACCGACTCCAGCAACTCGACCCGCATTATCGTATCTTCTTCAAAACCGACGACGAAACCACCGACTCCATCGACATCGTTCCCGATTTGGAGCGAAACAAGGAGCTGTTCGAATCGTACGAGGACGGGGCGGGCGAGGCCCTCCAGCGCTACCTCGATAAGTCCGAGGAGAGCTACGACGTCGGGATGGAACACTTCGTCTACACCGACCGCTCCCGGTTTCGGGATTACGTCTCGATGGACGTGGCGAGGAACGCGCGCGGTTTGAACCTCCTCGGGTCGATGCAGGAACACGTCGAGGGCTACTTCGAGAACCCGCGACTCCAGCAGATCATGCAGTACACGCTCGTCTTCTTGGGCGGGTCGCCGAACAACACGCCCTCGATTTACAACCTGATGAGCCACGTCGATTTCAACCTCGGCGTCTACTACCCCGAAAACGGCATCGGCGACGTCGTGGACGGCATCGTCGAACTCGCGGAGGAACTGGGCGTCGAGTTCGAAACCGACCACGAGGTGACGGACATCACGGGCAACGAGGGCGACTTCTTCGTCCACAGCGGCGATTCTCGAATCGCGGCCGACTTGGTGGTCAGCGACGCCGACTACGCCCACACCGAACAGGAACTCCTGCCGCCGGAATCCCGCCAGTACGACGCGGATTACTGGGAATCGAGAACGTACGCGCCCTCGGCGTTCCTGTTGTATCTCGGCGTCGAGGGGGACGTCGAACCGCTCGCCCATCACACCCTCGTCCTCCCCGAGGACTGGAATTCACATTTCGACGAAATCTTCGAGGAACCGGCGTGGCCCGCCGACCCGGCCTACTACCTCTGCGTGCCGAGCAAGACGGACGACTCCGTCGCACCCGAGGGGCACAGCAACCTGTTCGCGCTCGTCCCCATCGCACCCGGACTGCCGGACGGCCCGGCCATCCGCGAGAACTTCCGCGAGAAAGTCCTCTCCGACATCGAGACGAACACCGGCGTCTCGCTCCAGGACCGCATCGTCTTCGAGAAGTCGTTCTCCGTCTCGGAGTTCGCCGACCGCTACAACAGCACGAAGGGGACGGCGCTGGGACTCGCCCACACGCTCATGCAGACCGGGCCGATGCGCCCCCGCCACCGCTCCTCGAAGATTGACGGCCTCTACTTCACCGGGTCGTACACGAACCCCGGCATCGGCGTTCCGATGTGTCTCATCGGCGGCCAGCACACCGCAGACGCCATGATCGAGGATTACTAATTTCGACTATCAACCGATGCTCGACTATCGACCGATGATCCGCTCCCTACTGAAACTGTCGCGGCCGCGATTCTGGCTCTACCTCGCCGGGCCGGTACTGGTGGGCCTCGCCTACGGCGCGTCATCGCTCGGTGATCTGCTCTCGCCGGTTTCGCTCGCCCTCTTCGTCTATTTCCTCCTCCCTGCGAACGTCTTCCTCTACGGAATCAACGACGTGTTCGACGCGGACATCGACGAGGAGAACCCGAAGAAGGACGAGCGGGAAACGCGGTATCGGGGCGACCGGACGGTTCCGGTCGCGGTCGCGGTCTGTGCCCTCCTTGGCCTCGGGTTCCTCCTCGTCACGCCGCCCGCCGCGTGGCCGTGGCTGCTCGGGTTTCTCGTCCTCGGCGCGGAGTACTCCGCACCGCCGCTACGGTTCAAGACGACGCCGATCCTCGATTCAATTTCCAACGGGTTGTACGTCCTTCCCGGCGCGATGGCCTACGCCACGCTGTCCGGGAGTCAGCCGCCGTTCCTCGCCGTCCTCGGCGGGTGGCTCTGGGCGATGGGCATGCACACGTTCTCGGCGATTCCCGACATCGAACCCGACCGACGGGCCGGGATTCGAACCACTGCAACCATCCTCGGCGAGTCGAGAACGCTGGCGTACTGTGCGGCCTGCTGGCTGGCCGCGGCGGGGCTTTTCGCGCTCCTCGACGTACGAGCGGGCGTGCTCCTGCTGGCCTACCCCCTCCTCGTCGTCGTGTGGGTCGCCCGCGACGTGACCATTTCACGGGCCTACTGGTGGTATCCGGCCATCAACACAGTCGTCGGGGCCGTGTTGACGATGGGCGGCCTGTGGGGTGTGCTGCATGGATAGCGGAACCGATTGGCGGGAGATGGACAGGCGGGAAATCGAAACACGGATTTCAGCGCTCGTCCGCGAGAACCGGTTCACCATCGCCGTCGTCTTTCCGCTCATCGGGGCCGTGATGTTCATCGTGGGCACCGAGCCGTGGGTTCCGGCGTGGCTCGCACGGAACCCGTTCCTCATCATCTTCGGCACGGTCGTCATGCGCTCGCCGCTCGTCGCCGGACTGTTGCCGCTCATCGACAGACGGGCGGGTATCGCACTGCTGCTGCTGACGGCGTACACCTACCTCATCGAGTTCGTCGGCGTGACGACGGGGTTCCCGTACGGGCAGTTCCACTACGTCCTCGAACTCGGTCCGATGCTGTTCGGGACGGTTCCGGCGGGGCTTCCCGTCTTCTTCTTCCCGCTCGTGTTGAACAGCTACCTGCTCTGTCTCCTCCTGCTCGGTCCGCGCGCGGACTCGCGGTTCGCCCGCTTTGCGGCCTCGCTCGCCGTCGTCGTCGTCATCGACCTCGTGTTGGACCCGGCGGCCGTCGCGCTCCGGTTCTGGACGTACCCCGGTGGCGGCATCTACTACGGCGTCCCGCTCTCGAACTACTTCGGTTGGGTCGTCAGCGGTGCTATCGCGGTCGGATTGGTCGAACTCGGTTTCGACTGGCGGGCGCTCCGTGACCGTCTCGACTCCTGTGAGTTCATGCTGGACGACATGGTGAGTTTCGTCATCCTCTGGGGGGCGATGAACGCCTACTTCGTCCACTGGCTCCCCGTCGGGGTCGCCGTCCTGTTGTTCGTCGGCCTTCGACGGATCGACCGCTTCGACTTCGCCGTCCTCCGTTCGGTCACCCCGTCCCGCTGAGCCGGAAAAATCAGTTCCCGCGTCCGAGGAGTACACCGAGGACGAGGCCGACGCCGATCGCCATCAGCGTTCGCCGGGATTCGGAAAACCGGACGAACCGCGTACCGTCCGGCGTGATTTCGAGCGCGCCGACCGGTTTCGCCGTCGCGCCGCCACCCATTCGACTGCTTCCCCCGCCGCCGAAACCACCGAACCCGTAGCCGACCTTGGCGATCGGAATAATAGTCCGATTCTTGAGACGAATCGGAGTGCCGTACACGGTTTCGACGCCGACGTTCCGACGGAGTTGCTGGAGAAATGCCTCCAGTCGCTCGAACGCGTCCATGTCGTTCGCAACCGACGGGAGGGTCAAATGGTTTTGCATACTGACAGCCTGCGCGCCGAACCGCGGCTATTTTCCGCTATATAGACCACTTAGCGACGCTTTTTTGCGAGCAGTGTCTCTCACGATCCGTGGCGCACCCAACGTTGACGTGACAAATCCTGCCATCACCCATCGGACAGCACCATACCTGCGGTTGCACCGTTGCCCCTTGTCGTCGCCAACGACTCGCCGTGTGACGGTGTTCGACGTTCACGAGGTTCTTCGGAACCTCGCGCCACACCCACCAATTGTCACACCCCACCCCCTTTTCGATCCCTTTCACTTCATGGACGCTTCACTCGTCACGCTCCGCCGTTTCTCCCGTCCCGCTTTTCCAACCGCTCGATACGCCCCTGGGCGAGCAGTCCGGCACCGAGCAACCAGCACCCGACGCCGACCCCGAGCAAACCGAACGAGAGCCGTGATCGCGGCCCGTGAAGGGCCGTGTCGCTCGGGGCGGTCCGCACGAGCACGGCGAGTGCGGCGGTCACCGTCCGTGTCTGCGAGACGACGTCGGAAATCCCGACGATAACGACCGGAAACGAGACGACGAGGAGCGCCGCTCCCAGTACGGTACAAACCGTCCCGACGGTGCCGAGGGTCGCCCGGTCGAGCATGACAACCCAAGAAGACGGTACGGAGGCTCTTAGCGTTCAGCGTCGGTACGTCCGGCGATACCAGACGGCGAAGCCGAGAACGAGAATCAACGCTCCTCCGGCGAAAAAGAGCAGCCCCGGGGGGATTCCGGCGCTCGCCGCGCTTTCGGCGACCGTCCGCGTTGTGCTCGTCGTACTCGACTGCATCGTGGACGTCAGTTGATCCGAAGCCGTCGTGGTCGCGTGATGCACTGCCGTCGTCGTGTGATCCACCGTTTTACTCAGGGTGGACGTCGCGTTGTCAGCCGCTCCGCCCGCGTTATGGGCGGTCGTGCTCGCGTGCGTCCCGCTCGCGTGCGTCGTATCGGGTGCGCTACCGCCCGCGTTGTTGGCGTGCGTCGTCGCCGCGCTATCGGCACCGTTGTCGGCGTTTCCCCCCGAAGTGCTGTCACTGCCTCCGGAGCTCAGGGTCAACGTTCCGAGAAGCGGTTTGCCGTCGGCGAGTCGCTGAACGACGAGGCTCGCCAGTCCGAGGACGCCGATTCCGCCGAGCAGGTTCTTGAGGGCGGACTGTAGCCCTCCCGTGTCCGATTCGTTCCCGGCGAAGAGGACGAGCGGTTCGGCCGTCGGGGCGTACACCTTCATCTCCCGACCCTTCTCGGAGTAGGCCGTGTCCGCGACTTCGACGAGGTTTCCGTCCTCCAGTTTGCCGAGGTGGTACTGGGCGTTTTGAAGGGAGGTATCGACGCGTTCGGCGATGGTGGCCGGGGTCGCCGGTTCCTCGTAGAGGGTGGCGAGGATGTCCCGGCCGGTTTGTGAGGAGAGGGCGGCAACTAACGCGTCCGCATCTTCGCTGTCGACGCCGACGACCCGCGGGTCGCGGTCCTCGTCCGCGACGGAATCGACGGTGGAGGGCAGGAAGTCGACCATACCCTATCATTCCAAGGGGAGACTATAACTTTGCACGACACAGGTGAATCCGGTATCTTATTAATCCACCCTAAAAATACACCATCCGGTAAGCGAAGGCATGGACGGCGACGAACACTCGTTACGCGCACTGCTTCAGATTCTCGCGGAACCGCGTCGGCGGTACGCATTGTATCATCTCCGACGGCACGACCGGACGACCGTTACGCGCCTCGCGGACAGCGTGGCGGGGTGGATGGATGCTGAACAGGACGAACCGCTCTCCGGGCAGGAACACGTCCACATCTACACCGAACTGCACCACACCGACATCCCTCGACTCGTCGCCGCCGGAATCGTCCACCTCCACGAGGACGAAGAACGGGTCAAAGTCGTCGAATTTCCGGAGATTCTGTCGGACCTACTCGACGTGACGCTCGAATTCGACGACGGGGCGATGTGAACGCCCGCGCTCGATTTATACACCTGCTAATACGAGGTTCCGGTGACGGGGGATTCAAGGCCTACTTTTACATCCATACGAGTATGAGAGCGTTCGCTCCGGGAAGCGTGACGGCGGTGTTCGCACCGGCCGAATCGGGCGACGGATCGAAAGGCGCGAGCATGGCTATCGAGGACGGAATCGTGGCCGACGTTCGGGAGGCCGACCGAACCGAGATATTGCTGGACGGCGAGCGGACCGACTTCGAACCGGTCGCCGGAGTCCTCGACGGGTTGGCCGTGACGGCGCGCGTCGAACTCGAATCGGCGATTCCCATCGGTTGTGGCTTCGGAGCGAGCGGTGCGGCCACGCTCGCAACGGCGCTGTCCGCGAACGAAACGTTCGACCTCGGGCGCTCGCGCGAGGACCTCGTACAGGCCGCACACGTCGCGGAGGTGAACGCTGGAACCGGACTTGGGGACGTGTTCATCCAATCCGCCGGGGGCTTGATGATGGACGACGGCACGGGACGGCGACGGTGGGAACCGACGAACGCCATCGAGTACGTCTCGTTCGGCGGGGTGGCGACCAGCGAGACGCTCGACGACGCCGACATCATGACGAAAATCGAAACCGTCGGCGGGCGAACCCTCGATTTGCTTCCCGGCGAACCGTCGCTCGAACGCCTGACGCGGGATTCCTGGGCGTTCGCACGGGAAATCGGACTGCCGACCGAACGGGTTCGACGCACCGTGGCCGACGTGGAGGAAACAGGCGGCGCGGCGAGCATGGCCATGCTCGGCGAAACGGTCTTCGCCGTCGGCGTCGAGGACGTGCTTCCGAACCGAACAGAGATTTCGTTCACCGGTGCTGGATTGCTATAAAACGGCGGCACAACCGCTCAGGCAAGTAGATTCATATACTGTGATACCCTCATTTTTCCGTATGGAGTACGAAATTACCAACGGACCGAGCAACGCGATCCTCACCGTGACGCTCGACGCGGACGAGCACATCGAGGCGAAGACGGGTGCGATGGTGAGTCGGAGTGAGAGCATGAAGGCGGACGCCCAAATCGCGGGCGGTGACGGCATCTCGGGCATGCTCTCCCGGGCCATCAGCGACGAACGGGAGATGGTCTCGAACACGTTCACGGCGTCGGTCGACGGTGCACACGTCACGCTCGCGCCCGATATGCCGGGCGACATCATCCCGATCGATCTTCGGGAGACCGGGCGCATCAAGGCCCAATCGGGCGCACCGGTCGCGTGGACGCCGGAGGTCGAACACGAAACTGCGGTCAACGAGGCCGGGAACTTCTTCTCGTCGGGCGAACTGACAGTCCTCGCCCTGAAGGGTGACGGCATCGCATTCCTCTCCTCGTACGGATCGCTGTACGAGGTCGATATCACCGACGACGATCCGCTCGTCGTGGACGAGGATCACCTCATCGCGTGGACGGACGGGTTGAACCTCACGCGCAAAACGGACGGCGGGATCAAATCCTCGATCCTCGGCGGCGAGGGGCGCGTGACACACTTCTCCGGGGAGGGGACGGCGTGGCTCCAGACCCGCGACCCGCTCGTGTTCATGCAGTCGATGTCGAACGGGAACTGACCGATCCCGATTGCCGTCGAATTTTTGTCACTCCGTGGTGTGTCTCTACCGGTTATGTCCGAGTCAGTGGCACACGGCGAGTCGTCGGGAACCGACGGTTCGGCGCACCACGAGGGGAGTCGATGGCCCATCATCGGTGCCATCGGGGCGGGAACGATGTATCTCGGCGCGGCGCTCACGATACTCGGTCACGTCACGGACGTGTTCCCCGAACTCGCCGGATGGGTGATCGCTATCGGGGGATTGGCCGTGCTCGTCGTCGGACTCGGCGGGTGGCTCAATCAGGCCTACATACACGACTACTGGCAGGGGCGCGTGAGCAAGACGAAGTACACCTACGAGGCGACGATGGTGACGTTTTTGCTGACCGACATCGCGACGTTCGGCGCGGTGTTCACCTACTATTTCTTCATCCGGGTAAAACCGTGGCCGCCGACGGAACTCCCCGACGTGTTGAGTTCGTTGTTGCTCGTCAACACGGCCGCCCTCGTTCTGAGCAGTTTCACGCTCCACTTCTCGCATATCGCGTTGGGGAAGGGGAAACGAAAGCGGTTTCTGACCCTCCTCGGCGTTACCGTCCTCCTCGGTGCGGGCTTCGTCGCCGGACAGGCCTACGAGTATTACGACTTCATCTCCCACGAGGGATTCACGTTGACCTCCGGGATGTTCGGGAGCGCGTTCTTCGGTTTGACCGGCCTGCACGGTCTGCACGTCTCGCTCGGCGTGATTCTGCTGTGCATCGTCTTCGTGAGAGCGATACGTGGCCAGTACGGCCCCGACAGGGACTCCTCGGTCAGCACCGTCTCGATGTACTGGCACTTCGTGGACGCCGTCTGGATTTTGCTCGTCGTCGTGCTGTACTTCGGTTCGAGCATTTCCGGATGAGAGGAGTTACGCCGTCCCCCCCCGGTTCGACGAACAGGAGTTCGTTGCCCTCCGGGTCGAGCGCGATGACCTCGACGCCGTACTCCCGTTCCTGGGGTTCGGAGACGAACTCGACGCCTCGCTCACGCAGGTCGTCGTACGTCGCGTGACAGTCGTCCACCGCCAACCCTATCATCGGGTTGTGCCCGACGAGATGCGAGAACCTGTCGGCGTCCTTCCCGCCGAACCACGCCGGGGAACGGAGGATGACGTGCACACCGTCCCGTCCGGCGGGAGCGACGGTGAGCCATCTGTCCTCGCCCATCTCGCTGTCCTCTTTCTTCTCGAAGCCGAGCGTTTCGGTGTAGAAGTCGAGCGCTTCCTCCTGATCCTCGACGATCAGCGCGAAGTGGGTAATCCGCGAGACGTGGCCGGTCGATTGCTGTGGCATGGTTTCCCCCGCAGAGATGACGACGGCGAACACGATATACGCGACCCCACGCTGTACGCATATGCGACCCCACGCGGTACACGAGTCGGCTTCTATCCCGCGTTCTCCTCGCTCTCTTCGCGTTCGAGCAATCTTCGGTAGAGCGGCGGTGTGAGGATGCCGCCGATACCGAGCAGGATGGACACGATGCCGAGCGGGAGGAGCAGCGGGTCCACGCCGAGACACGGGTTGGCTGAGGAGATGGTCACGTAGTGGGTTTCACCTCCCGAGGTGACGAGTACCCCCCTCCGGAACGCGGCGCGATGGACGAACCGGCCACGAACGTCACCGGTACTCCGTGGGTTGTCGAGTGCGTACTCGAACGCCCGGCGTTCGGCGGGAGCGAGTTCATCGACGCTGAACTGCTGGAACGGACCACGTTGGGTCGCCGCCGTCAACTGGTTCGTCTCGTCAGGCGAATAGACGTCGATGGTCGCGTGCCCGCACAGATCGAAATGCGTCTGGACGACGGCGTAGCCGCCGAGGACGCCGCCCGCGATTCCGATGGCGATGAGGAGCGTTCCGAGGAACGGTGCGCCATAGGTCAACAGCGCATCTCGCACCGATTGTTCCTCCGTGACGGATTCGGGTTGTCGGTCGTTCGAACTCATTCGGTCACCTGCCAGCGTTCCGTGAGATACTCGAACGTGGCGGACAGGCCGAACCCGTAGAACCAGTGGGCGATGAGGACGAAGACGACGTACGCGAGCAGATGGAGTCCGGTCTGTCCGGTGTAGAACGCCAAGGCGAACCCGATGGCGATCACCGTCGCGAACGCCAACCCGGTGATGATACGGGGCTCACCCGGCAGGTACTCGGCCAGCACGGCGAACAGGAGCGCCCACGTCGTCATGCCACCGATGAGGAAGAGGAGGTAGCCGACGACCACGCTCTGCTGTCCGACGAAGCCGGAGAGGTTGACGAACGACGAGAGGCTGAACACGTTCAAAATCGTCGCCGTGAACAACACGCCGGACATGAGGACCGTCCCGACGAGGCCGCCGATCGCGGCCGCTGCGACGACTCGTGGAAACGAGACACCGAGCGATCTGACGCCTTGGAAGACGTTCGGACTCCCCTCGCTCGGGACCTCCGTGGCGGCCGCTCGGGTCGTCTCCGGTTCGGTCGGTTCGATGCCGTACTTCGCTTCGAGTCGTCGTTCGAACCATTGCCACTCGCGGGTGAACTGGTTGGTTCGTTTTAGTCCCCACACGTCGGCGTCCGTGACCGGTGAGCCGTTCCAGTACGACCAGAGCATGTTGTAGAGCCACAAAAGAACCGAGAGACCGATGAGGTACGCCCCGATGGTCGAGATGCGTTGGAACGAGGCGAACTCGGGGGGGTAGATGGCGTAGCGGCGAGGGAGGTTCAACAGTCCCAGGATGATCATCGTCCCGAAGGTCACGACCGAACCGACGACGAACAGCAGGGACTGGAACAGTGCGAGTTGCCGGTCGTACATCCGTTCGGTCAGGATCGGGTACCAGTAGTAGCTCGCGGCGATCATCATGAACGGGATGATCCCCATGAGGATCAGATGGAAGTGGCCGACGACGTAGTAGGTGCCGTGGAGGACGATATCGATGGGAATCGCCGCGAGGAACACGCCCGTGACGCCGCCGACGATGAACGTACCGATGCTGCTGATACAGAGCACCATCGGTGCCGTGAGTCGGATTTCCCCGGACCAGATCGTCGTGATCCAGTTGAACGTCTTGATGGCGCTCGGCACCGCGATGGCGACCGAGACGGCCATGAAACTCGCGCGGAGACGTGGGTCCATTCCGGTCACGAACATGTGGTGGGCCCAGACGCCGAACGAGAGCACACCGATAGCCATCGTGGAGTAGACGATGAAGTTGAACCCGAACAGCTTCCGGCCCGCGAACTTCGGGAGGATGAAACTCATCAATCCGGCCGCCGGGAGGAAGATGATGTACACCTCCGGATGGCCGAAGAACCAGAACAGGTTCTGCCACAGCATCGGTCCCCCACCGCCCGCCGCGTAGAACGTCGTCCCGAACACGCGGTCGAGCAGCATCATGATCGCGGCGCTGCCGAGCAGTGGAAACGCGAAGATGATGAGCGCGCTCGTCACGAGCATGTTCCACCCGAAGATGTCGAGCGACCCCATGCCGAGGCCCTCCTCGCGTTCGTAGAAGATGGTGACGATGAAATTGATGGCACCGAGGGTCGTGGCGATGCCGGAGAGGTGCAGGCCGAGGAGGAGGAAGTTCACCTGCGGGTCCGTGCTCTGTGTCGCGAGCGGCGTGTACAGCGTCCATCCAAGCTCCGGATCGTGAAGCGTCCAGAAGAACTGGTACAGCGGTCCGTGAATCCCGACCAGGTCGAGGAACTGGCCGACCACCTGTGAGGGGAGCCCCCCACGGACGAGGAGCAACGAAGGGGGCAACAGCCAGAACCCGATGGCGTTCAGCCGCGGAAACGCCATGTCGTCCGCGCCGATGAGCAACGGGATGAAGTAGTTGGCGATGCCGAAGAAGACCGGCGTGACGAAGAAGAACAGCATCGTCAACCCGTGGGACGTAAACAGCGCGTTGTACGTTTCGGTCGACCAGATACTCGCATTCGGGGTCAACAGCTCCGTCCGCATCATCATCGCCTCGATACCGCCCCAGAGTGCCGCGAACGTCCCGAAGACGATGTACAACTTCCCGATGTCACGGTGATTCGTGGTCGTCGTCCAGTAGGTTATCGAGTTCCAGATTGAACCGAGGTCGAAATCGAACTCGCGTGGGGACGGATATCCACCGTCCGGTTTCGCCGACCGTTGACGGGCTAAACGAGTGAGCAACCAACATCCGCCGACGAGAAGACCCAAGACGGTGAGTTCGATTAGCGCTCGGTTCGTCATCGGGGCCCCTCCCGGTGGCACCCGCTCGTTCCCCTCCCCCCGTGCATACTCCTTCGTGTCACTGTCGACCACAATAAAGACGGGGGGAAATTCGGAGATAATGATGGATGAAAGACAATTCAACGAACGCACGATAGCTATATCCGCACGTCAGTTGACTCGGGAACGATGCGACGCCGTCGCACTGGAGGGGTTCGGTGGGGGACGATAGCATGCCTTCTCCTCATCGCCGGAATCACCGCCGTCGAACCAGCGGCCGCACAGTCCGTAAACAAACGACTCATCGACTCGCTGAACTACCAGCTCGCTTACGTAGCGTTGCCACTGACGCTCTTCGTCGAGCTCATTTTGGTGTATGCGGTCTTTCGGTTTCGAAACAACGACGACCCGCAACCGACCGCGGAAGACAAGCCGCTCGAAATCACGTGGACCATCGCTACCGCCATCATCCTGCTGTTCGTCGGTGTCGCCGCGTTCACCGTGTTGACGAACCCGTACATCACGCCGACACAACCGAGAAGCGCTGGGACTGCCGGTGGCGCGGGCGGTTCGAGTCTGGGAGGCGCGAGCGGAAGCGGTGCGGGAATGGGCGTTGCCGACGCCGCGAATACATCGAATGCGGTGACAGTTCACACCCTCGCCTATCAGTGGGGGTGGCAGTTCCAGTATCCGGGGACGAACGTTACGACGCACGACAACCTCGTCCTGCCCGCCCACACGGACATCTACATTCGGATGACCTCCGCGGACGTAATCCATTCGCTGTTCATTCCTCAGTTAGGGGTCAAACAGGACGTGTTCCCCAAGCGAACGACGGTCATCCACACTCGTGTCTACAAAACCGGAACGTATCGCGGCTACTGCACCGAGTTCTGCGGGTCGGGACACGCCCGAATGCGGACGAAAGTCCGCGTGCTTCCGAAAAAGCAGTACCGTCAGTGGTTGCGAAACCAGTCGAAAAAGGCGGCATCGACGAACGGTTCGTCGGCGACGCGGAACGCGTCGGCCAAAACGGCCGGGTGACGACGAACGCGTCACCGCTCCGTGTTAGTTCTCAGCACCGTTTTTGGTGTGCTAGATCGTAGCCGCTGACATTTCTAGCTCGATTTAGCTGCTCGATATTTGGACGTTGTTCAGCGTCACACCGATGTTTTTCAGCGTCACGTCGACGTTGCAGATTTCGTATTGGTGCCCGTTGACGGACACGTGGAGGCCATCGATACTCATCGTGGAATCGTCGAGGGTGTAGGTTCGGTGATCGATGGAGACGTCCGGGAATCCCGGCCCGGAGAGATGGGTGTCCGAGACGGTTATCGTGACGTCGCTAATGGTGATGTCCTGCCCACCAAGCTTCGTGACATCGCTGTTCGAGGCGTGTCCGTCGGCGAGTGCGACACCCGCTCCGCCGCTGACAAGGAGGACGGCAACCAGTAGGCTTGCGAGGACTCTCTGCGAGGTTACTCTCATTGCGGCTTTCCCTTCGTCACCCACGAGAAAAAGTGGCGCAGATCGTTGAAATCGTTCGCATCGATTACGAGCGGTTCATTTTGTATCAACACCTCCTCAGAAATCCCTGGGGTCGCCTTGTCATTGTTTTTCGGGGGTTCTCACGCGGTCTTTCATCGAGTAAAAACAGGTGGTGATCCGCGTTGGTCGTTGCAATTTCTCGACCGACTGCAAGGTCATCCTACCGAAAAATATGGACTGCCTACGACTCGGATAGTGACATCGTCCGGTTCGGATCCCCTAGTCGCCGCCCGTCGCGTCGTGCGGATGATCGCTTCGACCGGACCCGTGTTCGACAGATTATTCCCGACTCCACAGCGTGGCGTGCGGGGAACCATCGTTTGTCCGACTCTCCCCGACGATCTGTTCCCGTTCGTTGATACCGTTCGCACGGCTGTAGTCGCCACCGAGCGTGCCGAGGTCACGCATGCCCTCATCCGGCGACCAGATGAACGCGTGAACGGTTCCATCGTCCGTTTGGCTGTTCCCGACCACCTGCCCACGGTCGTTGACGTCGGTGGCCTCGCTATAGTTTCCACCGAGCGTGCCGAGGTCACGCATGCCCTCGTCCGGCGACCAGACGAACGCGTGAACCGTTCCGTCCGCCGTTTGGCTGTTCCCGACCACCTGTCTGCGGTCGTTGATGGCGGTGGCCTCTCCCTCCTGTCCACCGAGGGTACCGAGCGCACGCTCTCCCTCGTCTTCCGACCACATGAACGCATCTCCAGAGACGGGTTCGACGCCGAAACTCGTCCCGACGATCCGACCGTTCGTATCGATATCAGCAGGGACCAAAAAATCGCCGGACGAGGAGCGGGGGGAGCGCCATAATCGGTCGGAACAATCGTCGTCGGCCCACAGGACGAACCCTTCCAACGTGACCTCACCATAGTAGTGGAGAGTTCCGACGATATCTCCTCGATCGTTGATTGCGGTGGCAACACTGTTCTGCCCGCCGCTACTGTAGATATCTTGCATCTCCTCTCCCCTCGACCAACGAATGGCGTGCTCCGGGTATATTTCCGTCCGAGTCCCGGTGTCCCTCTCCCAGATATCGGTCACTCTGCTCGCACCGACGACGTGGCAGTGGCCGTTGATGTCGGTGGCCCTGCTGGTCCTGTCGGTGAGGGTGCCCAGATCTTGCATCCCATCCCGTTCCGACCAGAGAAACGCGTGTGGAACGAGGTCCGCCCGCTGACTGGTCCCGACGACGTATCCACGACGGGTGATGCTCGTCGCGGTGCTCTCAGCACCACCGAGGGTGCCGAGGTCAGTTGCCGAGTACGCTGCAGGCGGTCTCTCCGTCCTCGCCGAGGGGGTTCGAGAACTCATACCGACCACGCTACGATCGGCCCTCCCGTTTTTCAGCCGAGCGAATCCGGACAAACTACTGAGAACTCCGATCCCACCGACGCCGCCGAGAAAACGACGTCGGTCGAACCGTGATCCAGTCCCGTCCGAGGCGGGGACGATAGTCGTTCGTCCATCGTCATCATCCCCGCCGCGGCTTTCGGACTGTTCCGTGTCATCCTTTTCCGAGAACATGGAATGTATTGAGACCATGCGACCCATTCATTCTAACGGCTGATCGGTTACAGAATATGATCCCGTCGATGACTCGCACTGGCTGAATACCATCGCACAGAGGGGAGAGCTTCAGTCGATTTACACACGTCTCGTGGGAGTGTCCATCGTGTGTTCATGCTGCATACTGGCGACGGTACAATGTCGGCACTACCGGTGCAGAGATGAATGGTGAAACCACGACGAAAAACGTCTTTCGCAACTTTGAGTCGAAAGAGGAGAGCCGGTGGAGGGATTTGAACCCTCGGCCTATTCCTTACGAAGGAATCGCTCTAGCCAGTCTGAGCTACACCGGCACGCTTACTGCGTTCGCGTCCCGAGCCCGACCTCACTTCGCTCGGACGGACACCGCATTGGTGTGCTTCGAACTACATTCAATTATAGACCCCACAGGTGGCATAAGGGTTGCGAATTCAGCGTCGAATACGACGTTACTTGTCACGAACTACCGCGTCAACCGCACGTCCAGACAGACGTTGAGCTCGTGGGGAGCGTAGGACCGGACCTCCCGTCGAGTTTCGACCGTCACGTCGTACTCCGGTTCCGCAGCCGACCGAATCGCCTCCTCTCCCGGTCCGAACGGATCGTCCTCGTGCTGGATGTCGTAGTAGTGGATGACACAGTCGTCGCTCGCCAGCGCGACGGCGGTATCGAGGAATTCGTCGGCGCTGTGGGGGAGGTTCATCACGATGCGGTCGGCCCAGTCCTCGTACTCCGTGGCCGTCCCTCGAACGTCGCCGGGAATCGCCGTCACGCGGTCTTCGACCCCGTTCCGGCGTGCGTTCACTTGGAGGTAGTCGATGGCAACCTCGTTCACGTCCGCACCGACGACGGTCGCACCGCGATTTGCGAACGGGATCACGAACGGCCCGACACCGGCGAACATATCGAACGCGTGTTCGTCCTGCGTGACCTGCTCGGTGACACGGTGTCGCTCCGTCGCGAGACGTGGTGAGAAGTACACGCGTGCGACGTCCAAGAGGAACTCACATCCGTACTCGCGGTGGACGGTTTCGGTGCCGTTTCCGGCCAGTACGTCCCAGTCGCGGACGCGGGTCTCGCCTTTCACTTTCGACGCGCGATTGAGCACCGTCTCGACCGGCAACGCCGACGCGATGATGGCGTCCGCGATTGCCCCCGCCAGTTCCGAGTCGTCCTCGTCGATGAGGACGATGTTCCCGAGTCGTTCGTAACTCGGTTCGAAGCCGAGGATGTCGGCGGGCATCCGCTGTGTCGTGCGGGTCGGGAGATCGTGGGAGACGAGTTCGAACTCGGATGGGACCGCGTCGGGGTTGGTGACGGGAATATAGAGCCAGCCGTCTTCGACCACGATTTCCACCTCGTCCACCACCAAATCCGACTCCGCGAGTTCGCGGCGCGCCGCTTCCCCCTGTTCCCGTTCGACGCGCACGCAAGGTACTTCCATACGTCTCCTTGCCGGAAGCGGGCGTTAACGCTGACGCTTCGGGTCGCATCGCTTAAACGTGCATCTTTCCAAACCCTCCTCATGCTCACTTTCATCGGTCTCGGCCTGTACGACGAGCGCTCGATTACCGTCGAGGGCCGCGAAGCGATCGCCGACGCGGACGACGTTTTCGCCGAATTCTACACCAGCAAACTCATCGGGGCGGACGTCGCCGACCTCGAAGCGTTTCACGGGACGGACATCGAAGTTCGTGACCGCCCGGGCGTCGAACAGGATCCCGGGGATATCCTCGACGCCGCCGAATCCGGACACGCCGCCTTTCTCACCGCTGGCGACACCATGATTTCGACAACCCACGTGGACCTCCGCCTTCGTGCCGAAGACCGCGGTATCGACACCCGCGTCATCCACGCACCGACTGCGGAATCCGCGGCCAGCGGTCTCACCGGTCTCCAGAATTATCGGTTCGGCAAAGCGACCACGCTCCCGTTCGAGTACGCCCACGGCGCGGATGGACTTCCGGCGAGCGTGACCAACGTGCTCGACGATAACCGAGAACGGGGACTCCATACGCTCGTCTACCTCGACATCAAAGTCGGTTGGAATCCGCGAAAGGAGTCGGAGACCGAAGACGAGTACATGACGGCGAACCACGCGGCCGAGTTGCTCGCCGATGGCTACGACGACGTGCTCGCCGTCGTCGTCGCGCGTGCCGGAAGCCCCGACCCGCTCGTCGAAGCCGATCGACTGTCAGTACTCGCGGAGCGCGATTTCGGCGACCCGCTCCACCTGCTCGTCGTCCCCGGTGATCTCCATCACATCGAGGCAGACGCCCTCGCGTCGCTCGCGGACGCGCCGAGCGAACTGCTCGACGTCGTGTGAGTCGGTACGTCGTAAAACGGCGGATGGCTTCTTTTCGATTATTTTGACCCGTTCAGTAACGCCGTCGCTGAGGGGTCGAGTACGCGAAAAATGAATTAGTTTTCGTCAGTCGAAATCAGACGCGGTGTCCGATTTAGTTCTCTCGGCGGAGCGCGAGAAGCGCAGCGGCGAGGAGTGCAACGACGGAGACTGCGACGCCGAAACCAGGCTGACCGTCATCGTTCGACGAGGTCGAGGTCGAGGTCGAGGACGAAGTCGAGGACGTCGTCGTCGTGTCCATCGAGGACGTCGTCGTGTCCGTCGAGGACGTCGTCGTCGTGTCCGTCGAGGACGTCGTCGTGGTCGTCGTGGTCGTCGTGGTCGTGGTCGTCGTGCCGTTGTTCATGTCTGCGTTCACGACACCACCGATCTTGGTGTTGTCTTCGTCACTGCTGACGTAGACGGAGAACTCCGTGCCGTTGTCGACGTCGTCGCGGTCGAAGTTGTACTTCGCCGAGAACGTACCGTCGTCGTTAACGGTCACATCTTGTGGGATGTAGAAGATGTTGCTGTCGGCAACAACGCTGAGTTCCGTACCCGGTGCGAGGTTCGTCTTACCGGAGACGGTGGAGTTACCCTTCGGAGCCTGGAAGTCTTCGCCGCCGTTCAGCGAAGTGTCCTGCTCTTCGTACGTGAAGGTGGTGGAGACGGACTGGTTCTCGTCATCGCCGTTGAGGACGTAGTCCTTGTTGACGGTGAACGTCGCTTTCCAGTCGCCGTAGCCGTCTGCATCGCCGTCCGCTGTTGCGAGTTCGTCTGCCGAGATGACGGCGTAGAACGTGCCGTTGTCACCGTCTTTGACGATGGTGAAGTTGTTCGCGTTGAGCGTGTCTTTCGCAGTGTTCTTTTCGACGTTGTCGCCGCTCTCTTCGAGCGTCAGCGACATATCCTCGTTGGTGATCGTGCTACCCTGAAGGGCACCGTAGATACCGGTCGCGTCGACCTTGAGGACGATGTTGTCGCTACCTGCGACGGTGCTACGCTGCGTGACGGTGTCCGTCATGTCTGCAACATCCTTGTGGGTGTTTACACTTTCCGGCTGGATCCACGTGCTGACCGAGTCGGTCGAGCGGTCGTTGATGCGGAGTTGCGTCTTGTCCGTCGGGGAGTCAGCGACTGGGTAGTCCGCACTGGCGTTTTCCCAGCCCGTCGTGCTGACAGCGAGGTCGTAGTTGCCAGTTGCAACGGGTTCGTCGAGTTTCGTCGAGTTCTCAACGTCAACACCGGTGTCACTGTTTGCGGCTTCGACGAACGAGCCCGTCGTGGTCTCGAACGTGTTCAGGCTGAACGTCGCCTTGCCGTCGCCGTCCTTGTCCGTGAGCTTGAAGCTTGCTTGGAAGTGGGAATCCTCGTTGTTACCGACTTGCACGTATGCGTGGTCGGTGTTCTGCATGTCGACCGTGATGTTGGCGATGTCACCGCGTGGAACCGGCGAGACATCATCGAACTTGGCGACGCTGTCGCCAGCCTTCTTCACGGTGATGTTATCCGTCGCGCTGAGTCCGCTGGAGTCGTTGACGGTGTACGTGAAGTCGTAGTTACCGGCATTGACGCCGCTGAAGTTTGCTGCGTGGGTGTCTCCGTCGACAGCCTCGATGGTGACGGATTCGTCGTTCTTGTTGACGCTGACGTTGTCTTCGAAGATCTGCTTGAGCGTCGAGAATTCGACGTCGTCGGACGTGACGTCGACTTTGACTCGACCGCGGTTGGTATCGAAGCTGATGTCAGCGTTGGCGTCAGTCCCACCGTTCATCACGGAGTCGTCATCGAAGCTCGCGCTGAACGTCTGGTCGCGGACTTCGAAGGATGCCTGGGCGAACGTACCAGTTCCCGAAGGATTACCGTTACTGTTGTTGAACGAGATGAACGTGCTGTTCTGCGTATCTTTCAGGGCGTATGTCCCTGATTGGAGACTGGCAGTGTCAAGGACGCCAGTGTAATCGGTCTCGTTAAGCGGGACGTTTTTCACGAATTCCGGACCGTTGTCTGTATCTTTGTACAGAGCGACAGTATTCTTCGAATCGCTCACGTTCGCGGAACTGTGATTGCTTGCATTGAACCATACCTGCTGACCAACCCAGCTCTGGCCGCCAGTGGCCAGTTCTTTGTTGGCATCGCTGTTTTGATAAGATGTCGCACCAGCCGTGCCTGCGAACGCCATGGTGCCGGCGAAGACCGACAGCACGAGCATCGCGGTCAGGGCGAGGCTGCGAACCTTTGAGTTATTTCCTGTCATGCTTTCTCGTTGATTGTTTCTTTGTCGGCGACAGTTCTTTTCCCACGACCGTATAGACATTTCGTCCAACCCGAACCGGTTCGGGAGGAAGTGGTACTCCATCTGCCACCATGGGTAGGGGTACAGGAAGAAAGTTATTCCCTTATTATAAATGCTTTGTGGTCTGGTAATCTGCCGTTATGCACTTACACGCCTGAATTCAGGCAATAGAGGCGTCAATGGAGATCTCATATAATGGTAATAGATGAGACCAATCGGATGTTCCGGAGCGATCCCGAAGTAGTACAAGGAGACATTAAGTCGGAGATTCACCATTCCAGTCTTTAAGTAGGTGCCGTCAGATACCTCGAAAAATACACATGAGCTTGAGGCGATTATAAAATAAATAGATGACTGAGGCAAATTTGATAGTTAAGAATTAATGACATAGTTTTGCCGTCAATATTGCCAGATATCTCGGAAAAAGAACCGCCCGTATTCGCGCTCAGTTCTCGATGAGTTCGATCTCGTGTCCGTCCTGATCCTTGGTGAACGCGTACCTGTCGTCGCACGATTCCGGGTCGCGGTAGTCCTCGGCCTCGCGCTCCATCAGCGTATCCCAGTCGTCGCGCAGGTCGTCCACGCGCACCGCGAAGTGACCCCACGCGTCGCCCAGTTCGTAGGAGCGCCCGTCGTAGTTGTACGTCAGTTCCACCGCCATCGCCTCCTCGGCGGCGTCCTCGGGTTTCATGAAGTAGTTGGCGAACGTGTCCGACTCCCATCGCCCCGTGTGCACGTATTCGAACTTACGCGTCCAGAACCCGAGCGCGTCGTCGGCATCTTCGACACGGATCATGGTATGGTCGATGCTCCAGCGAGCACCGTGGTCGCGCTGAACGATTTCGATCTCGTGTCCATCGGGGTCTTTGACGAACGCGTAGCGACCACCGCAGGAATCGGGGTCGCGGTAGTCCTCCACACCGGCGTCCATCAGTTCCTCGTAGGCATCGTACACGTCCTCGACGCGGACCGCGATGTGGCCCCACGCGTCGCCCATCTCGTAGGAACGGTCGTCGTGGTTGTACGTCAGTTCGAGCGTCGCCCCGTCCTCGTGTACGTCTTCGGGACCGAGGTGGACGTTCGTGAACGTATCCGCCTCCCAGCGGCTCTTCTCCTCGTATCCGAGGTGCGTCTGATACCAGTCGAGCGATTCGTCCAAATCCTCTACACGCATCATTACGTGGTCGAATGTCCCGCTCATACGTTCGAAACCATCCCCTCCGAAGCGAAAAGGGTACCGTTCGCGGAAACGCGAGCGCGAAAACGACCGTGAAGGTCCCCCTATGCACCCGAGTGGTCCCGCAGTCACGGTTTTTCCGAGGCTCTCGGAATCGAAAGTCGAGATACGACGACTAGAATAGGCATATGGGTTTAGTATTTGATGTGATTAAATAATTCAATCATTTTTGCAAATAACTATGTTGATAGCGTTAACAGTACACGTCGGATGAAAATAAAAGCGGTGGCGTTGAGTTTATTAGTCGTACTGTCCACGTCGGCTCTCTGGGCCGGCGGTACTGTAGCAACACATCCGAACACGAGTGACGACCTTCGTCCGACCGTCCTCGACCCGAAGCACCCCGTGAACAACTCCTCGGACGGCGTCGAATATCGGAAGGGCGAACCCTCACAGGAGTCGCTCGACAAGCCGATAGATTTCGATACCGCTCCCGATAGGTTCACGACGACGGATAGGGAGCGGGCCGGGACGGCATCCATCCTCGCGGATACGGACTCGTCCATCATCATGGATCCGTCCGACGACGCGACCGACCCGGACGGCATCGGAACGACCAAGCAGTACCTCGGCTCCGACAACGATAGCTACTACTTCAAGAACTTCACCCTCCTCTCCGTCGGTGACAACGTCGAAGTGTGGGTCGCCCGCGACATGACGTGGCCGGAAAACGACTCCCGAACCGACCCGACGGTCTCGGAACAGCAGGCCGAAGCACTTCGCACGGCGTTCGACGAGAACATCTACGACACCGAAGCCGACGTGTTCGGTAAACCCGACGCCCGTAACGGGACCGACAGTCAACTGGAGGAAATCGGTGCGGTCCCCGACGACTACTACCACACCGAGAACGGGTCCGGCAAGACCGTCCTGCTGGTGGACAACATCCGGGACGAGAACTACTACAACTCGTCGTACCCCATCTACACGGCCGGGTTCTACTCGCCCCAGGTTCAGCAGTACACCGACCGCAACGTCGTCACGCTCGATGCAGCGGGATGGCAGGAAGTCAACGAGACCAACGACGAGGTCGGTTCCGAGGGAACGCTCGCACACGAGTACCAGCACCTCATCCACAACGACCTCGACAGTGACGAGACGACGTGGGTGAACGAAGGCATGTCCGATTACGCCGAAACCGTCACCGGCTACGGCATTGCCGAAGAACACGTCCACGCTTACGAGGAACTGCCGTCGAACTCCCTCACCAACTGGGAGGACCAAGGGGCTATCAACGTCCTCTCGGACTACGGCATCGCGCTCAGCTTCCAGATGTACTTGAGCGACAGGTACGGAACCGACTTCATCAGCAACCTCGCACACGACGAGAAGAACGGAATCGCGGGCGTCGAGGAAACCCTGAACGAGACAGGTGCGAACACCGACTTCTACCACCTCTATCAGGACTTCTCGACTGCGGCGGTGCTCGACTCCTCGGACCACCACGTCCGGGACGAGTACGACATCGACGGCCTCGATTTGAACCTCAACACGTCGAACGACGTCGGTACCGCCGGCGCGTGGGGAACCAACTACAAGGAGGTCGACACGTCCGACAAAGGGCCGATAACGGGCGTGGAGCTATCGGGAACGGACTACATCGGTACCCAGTGGCAGACCGCAACTGATCCCGTCGATGGCGAGGGGACGGTACTGTACTCCGGGTCCGGAACCCTGCTCGACCGGTACGCCATCATGGATGCCGACCTCTCGAACGGATCGACGCTGTCGTTCGAGACGAACTACGACATCGAGAAGAACTGGGACTACGGCTTCGTGCAGGTCTCGACGGACGGCGGGGAGACGTGGGAGAGTCTGGAATCCAACCGGACTGACGACTCCCCGAACCCGGATGCCCACCCGACGGTCAAGGAAAACGTGCCGGGATACACCGGTACGACCAACGGAACGTGGGTCAACCAGTCGTTCGACCTCTCGAAATACGAGAGCGAGGGTGACGTTCTCGTCGCCTTCCGTTACGTGACCGACTGGGCGACCACCCATCCCGGCATGTACGTCCGGAACGTCGAAGTCGGCGGCGAGCACGTCGCCACGGACTCAACGGACTCGTTCGAAAGTCTCCGCGAGGCGACGGGTGACAAGGTCGAGTACCAGTTCACCTTCATCGGCATCAAGAAGAACGGCCGCGCGAAGGTGAAGCAACTCGACATGCGGACCTTCGACGACGGCGAGAAGCAGGAACTCGAACACTTCCTCCACAACGGCAACTTCGAGAAGGTCATCGCGGCTTCGACGTGGGCGGCCCATCCGGGTGAGGGCGGCCGCGTTCCGGTCAGCGTCGAGTTCGAATACGCGCGCGATGGACACGGTCACCACGGCGGCCATGGACACGGCGGACACCATGGCGGTCACGGACACCACGGTCATGGTGGTCATCACGGCCACCACGGCGGCTACGGTGGCCATGGCGGTAACCACGGCGGCCACGGCCACTACGGCAGGTAACGGAGCGAAGACGCGTCGCTCGAACTTTTTTCGGTCGAAAAATAGATGCATACTCGCCTTCAGGACGCCGTCGAGCGTCAGTCGTCGGCGCTGACCGCTTCGCCGCCGATGTCGATCTCACCGGCATCGAGTTCCGCTTCGACTTCGCGCGCGGCTTGCACCATGTTGGCCATCTTGCCGTACGCCACGTCGCGCGGGAGCAATTTCAGACCGCAGTCGGGACTGACGGTCAGTTGCTCGGGCGGGACGATTTCGAGTCCCTTCCGGATGTTCGCTTTGATCTCCTCGACACTCTCGACTTCGGCGGTGTGGGCGTCGGTGACACCGAGCGCGAGGTTCGCGGTGAATTCGGGGTCGCGGAACACGTCCAACTGCTCGAAGTCGCCGTTGGCGAGTTCGAGGTCGAACTCGTCCACCGGGAACTCCAGTATCTCGGGATAGATACGCGAGTAGTCGCCGTAGCAGACGTGCAGACCGAGGTAGACGTCGTCCGGGATGCCGTCCGCGATGCGCTCCAGACAGCCACCGACGATGGCGTGGTCGTCCGGCGTCGTCGCCAGCGCCGGTTCGTCGATCTGGATGTAGCGTGCGCCCGCTTCGACCAGTTTCTCGATCTCCTCGTTCACCAGGTCCGCGAGGTCGTAGGCCAGCGACTCCTCGTCGTCGTAGGCTTCGTTGAAACTCCAACTCGCCAGCGTGTACGGGCCGGTGATGGGAACTTTGACGGGACGTTCTGCCACCTCGCTGGTGAACTCGTACTCGTCCACGAGCCACGTCTCGTCGTACTCGACGTCCGTGACGACGCTCGGTTTGTCGAAGTAGTTGTGTCCCCACACCTTCACCGGGCCGTTGAACTCGTAGCCCGAAATGCGGTGGGCGAAGTACTCGACCATCTCGTTGCGCCGCATCTCGCCGTCCACTACGACGTCCAGTCCGGCGCGCTCGTGTTCGTCCGTGATGAGGCGGGAGGCGTCGTCTTTCGCCTCCTGCCACGCCTTCCCGTCGAAGTCCGCGTCGGGGTCGTTGTAGAGTTCGCGCGAGCGGTCCACCCACTTCGGCTTGGGATAGCTTCCGACGATGGTCGTCAGGATGAAGTGGTCGTTGTCGTGATCCTCCGGACGGAATTGCTCTCGGCTATCTTCAGTCATATTTCCACCTCCTCCAACCGCGCGGCCTCACCGAGCGCGGCCAGTTTCTCCTCGAACTTGTTGTACGGCAGGTAGAACGGCTCCGTGTTCGTGGTGAGATACACTTTCTCGAACTCGTTGACCGGCGTGTTCTCCTCGAACCAATCGACCCGTTCGGCGACCGTCTCGGGCGATTCGACCAGCGTGTTCTGCCCGTCGACCAGTCCGAGCGACACCGAATCCGTCGTCCCGAACTCGTTGATATTGGACAGACAGCCGTCGTGGTCGGTGACGAGGTCGTAGCCGAGCGCGTCGATGTCGGCGTCGAGGACGTGTGCGTGGACCTTCTCGGTGAGCGACCCGAAGTACGGTTGCACCACCACGTCGGCGTCCGTCGCGCTCGCGACGACGTCGATTGCCTCGCTTGCGCGGGCGTCCTCGCCGTCCGCGGGCGGGTTCTCCACGAGCGACGGTTCGAGGAGGAACAGCGTCTCGACGCTCGGGAACGCCTCGACTTCCCCGGCGAGGAACTCCGCGACAGCGGCGAGGAACTCCTCGTCGTCACCGTAGTAGTCGTCGGTGGCGAGGTCAGCGAGCGAGTACGGTCCGGGGAGGACGGCCTGCACGTCGTCAGCGAGTTCGGCGGTCGATTCCAGTTCGTTCGCCACGTCGCCGTCGAACCTGAGTTCGTCCACGACCACGGGGTCGCGGTAGAAGTTGTTGTTATCGTAGTAGCGCACGATTCCGCCGGTTTCGACCGAATCGTGTACCGTCAGCGGATGGGCCAGCATGTCGTCCCAGCGCAGTTGCCCCTCAACGACCCGGTCGAGTCCGGCGTCCTGTTGCACCGCGACGACTTCCTTCCGTGCGTCGTCGTACACCGCGGTCAGTTCCGACCCTTCGTCGCCCGAGATGAGGTCGTGTTTCTGGTGGCCCTTCAGATCGGAGAGATCGTCCTTCGCCCAATCGGGGAGCGGAAACAGCCCCGTGGATGTGGCGATTCGTTCAGTCATGTACTCCGGGGTTAGTTATGCTGGTGTTTAATATTTTCCGTTCCTGAAAATGTTTCGCAGTAATGTCAGCGACGATCAACGGACGAGTTTCAGAATCGTCAGCGTCTCGAACGGGAACGACTCGTCGCGGAGCGCGACGGCACTGAAACCGTTCTCGCCCGCCCGCGAGACGACCTCCTCCACGCCCGAGAGACTGCTGACGAGAAGGTACACCCGGCCGTCGGGCGCGAGCACGCGCCCGACGGCGTCCAGAAACGGGTCGATGACTTCCCGTCCGGATTCGCCGCCGGAGAGCGCCTTCTCCATCCAGTCGTCGCGTTCGTCCTCCGGGTCGGTCGGGAGATACGGCGGGTTGAACAGTACGGCATCGAACGCACCGTCCCGGAACGGCGACACCAAATCCGCCCGCACCGCTTCGATCCCTCTCTCGCGTGCGCGCTCGCACGCGTGAGGATTCACGTCCGCTCCCACGACGCGGGCACCCGTCTCGTCGGCCACGTACTCCGAGACGTATCCCGATCCCGTGCCGACCTCCAGAACCAACTCGTCCGCCGTTATCCCCTCGGCCGCGACCGCCGCGAGCAGATGGGAGTCCTCGGCCGGTTGATACACCTGCGTTTCCTCGCCGCGTCGTTCCGCCAGATCAGTCATCGTTCGTCACCATCCTCGTCCACCGAGTCGTTCCCTCCGTCGTCCGCCGCCGTTCCACCGTCGGTCGCCTCGCCGCCGTCCATCGTCGCCCCGAGTTCGCGTTCCCGGCCGCGAGCGACCCGAAAGCCGTTCGTCTCCGCACGCCCCGACAGTTCGCGCTGCGGGTACGGTATCTTGATGTCCTCCTCGTCGAACGCCGCTTTCACCGTGTTGATGACCGTCGTCTTCGCCCGCCACTTTCTGCGCGCGCTGGGCTTGTCGATCCAGAACCGAAGCCCGAGGACGACGGCGGAGTCGCCGAGCGACTTGGTCACGACCTGCGGGGACGGAACCGCCAGCACGTCCTCCGGTTCGTCCATGGCTTCCTCCGCGATTTCGGTGGCCCGCTCGATGTCGCCGTCGTAGTCGATGCCGACGTCCACCTCCAACCGCAGTCGTCCCTTCCGACTCCGGTTGATGATGGTGTTCCCGCCGACGATATCGTTGGGAATCAAGACGTACTCCCCGTCGAACGTCTGTATTCGCGTGTTGAAGATCGAGATGTCCGTGACGATTCCCTCTCGCTCCTCGATCTCCACCCAGTCCCCGATTTCGAACGGTCGAGCGAACATCAGCATGAACCCGGCCAGCACCGCCCCGAGGGTCTGCCGAGCGGCCATCCCGACGACGATTCCGAGGAACCCCGCACCGACGAGGATTCCCGTCAGGTGCTGACCCCAAATTCCGAGGATGGTCGCACCGGCGGTGACGTACACCGTCACCTGCGTGAGACGATGCAGTATTTGGGCTTGGTGGCGCGAGATGGCATCCCGGTGTCTGGTGAGTCGGTCGACGGCCTCCCGGACGACTCCCACGACGACGTAGGCGACGACGAGGGCGGCTATCGAGAGGAGAAGTCGAGCCGCGGTCTTCGAGTTCAGGTACTTCTCCAAGTCCTCACCCGAGAAGAATAATAACGTCGAGTGGACGTAATCCCACGCGAACATCAGCGTCAGCACCGCCAACGCGGCGAAGACGACGAACGATGCGGTTACGATGACGTTGACCAACGCGTTCGGGAGCGTCTTCTGTAGTTCCCGTCGGCCGCGCCACGCCACGACGATTCCGGCGAGTAGCGCGACGAGGACGAACGCCGTGATGAAGATACGTGCGTCTATCCCCACGAAGCCACTGAACCAGTCGATCATCCCCGCCATCAACCACCACTCCGTCCGTACTCGTCTGCCACGCGCGCCATCGCCGCGAACTGGGCGGGCGTGACCTTTCCGGCGCGTTTTCGAAGGATGTCCTCACCTAACACCTCGTCATCCGCCGATTCGAGCGCGTCCACGACGGCGTCCGGGTCGTCAAGCCCCGAGATGTGGGGCGTGTTCCGGATGCCGTTGCGAATCGTCTTCCGACGCTGGGTGAAGACCGCCTTCACGAAGTCGAGGAAGAATGCCTCGTTGTCCACCTCGTACTCCGGGTCCCTGGGTGTCGTCCGAACGATCGCACTCTCGACTTCGGGTTGCGGCGCGAAGGCCTCGCGCGGGACGGTTTCCACGACCTCCACGTCGGCGTAGTGCTGTGCCGTCACCGATAGCCTGCCGTACTCGTCGCTCCCGGCCTCGGCGGCCATGCGCTCGGCGAACTCCTTCTGGAACATGAGGACCATGGGTTTCCCGAGCGGGAGCAATCGAAACGCGATTTCGCTCGAAATCCCGTACGGGAGGTTGGCGATACACGCCGAAAAGTCGGGGAGTTCGACCGACAGCGCGTCGCCCTCCACGACAGTCAGGCGACCCGCGTCACGTTCGTCTCGAAATTCGCGGCGGAGGAAGTCGGCGAATTTCGGGTCGCGTTCCACGACCGTCACGCGGTCGGCGACCGCGAGCAGGCGGTCGGTGAGGACGCCCGGTCCGCCACCGATTTCGAGCACGTGGTCGAGACGCATCTCCTCGGCGTACGTCGGTATTCTATCGACGACTCGGTCGTCCACGAGGAAGTGCTGGTCGCGGTTCGGGTTCCCCCGCGCGCCTGCGCGTCGAATCAGCGCATCGGGGTCTCTCCGTCCGGGTTCCTCGGGTGGCGAGCGTTCCATCGTTGCCCCCTCCTACCGGTGCGAGTGGCGTAAACCCACCGAGTTGCGACTGGGAGTCGTTCCGGAAATGCGCGCGGAAACGATGCGCGGAAGAAACGCAACTCCCGTCAGTCGTGACGGGCGAACGTTCGGTATTTCAGATCGTCCGAGCGGATCTCTTCGAGGATCCGCTCGACGAGGACGTCCTTCGGGCTGTGAAGCCCCGAAACGCGGTCTTCGAGGTCGTCGAAGCTCTCGAACGGCTTCCGCTTTCGCGTTTCGAGCACGTGGTTTCGCAGTTTCTTCCCGATACCGGGAAGCAGGTTCAACTGGTGGAGTCGGAGGGTGATCGGTTGGGCGTCGTTGTAGAAGTCCACGAACCGCCTCTCGTGGCGGTCGACGATGTCCGCGACCGCATGTTCGAGTTCCGACTGTGCGGCGGAGGTGAGGTCCTCGTAGGGAATCTCGCGCACGTTGGTGACGTTTTCGCGCGCCTCCGGGGGTTCGATCGGAATGCTGTCGCCGATACCGACGCTCGCCTCCTGTTCGAGCGTGAGTTCGAGGAGATGGAAATCAGATTCGGTGAGGACGTAGGCGACTGGCTCTTTCTGGTATTGCGGACGGTCGTCTTCTGCCCGACCGTTCGGCAGGAAGTCGAGTACAACAGCCGACGCTTCGCTGTCAGTCTCGGATTCACTCATTGGGCTGGAATACGGCGACGAGCAACTTAAAGAATCGGTGAAGCTACTCGTACTTCGCCACGACGTTCAGTATCTCGTCCAGCTCGTCGCCCGAGAGGGTAAACCGCTCCTGTGCGTACACCGCGCGCAATTCGTCGCGGTCCTGCGGCAGGAGATCGGCGATTTTGTAGCCCGTCTGCTCGTCCACCTTTTCGAGTTCGAGCAGTTCGGCGACCAGTTCGCGGGATTCCTCGGCATCGAGGGCAGCGAACCGGTTGACGTGCTCGATGGCCCGGGAGAGGTTGTACGGCATCTCGCGGGTTTCATCCAGCGCACGTTCGCGCTCGATGTCCGCGAGGAGCTCCTTCGCCTCGGGCGTGGTGAGATACTCCTCGTCGAGCTTTTCCTTGAAGATAGTCATAGCTTACTTCTGTTCGCGGAGGTGTGCGGGCTGGGTGATGAGCGTCTTTTCCTTGCCACCGTCGTTGATGATGACCTTGTATGCTTTACCCTGCTTTCCGACGACTTCGCCCGTGCGACCGTTGAATCGCGGGTGGAAGCGTCCTTTTCGCACGCTCGGGTCGATCTTGAGGTGGACTTTCTGTCCGTTCTCGTACTGCTGGACTGCACGCTGTGGTGGCGAGGTGCCACGGTCGCGGGGGTTGTTCGACAGTTTTTCTCGGGTGGTGTTGTACGGTCCGTTCGAGCTCGGCATAGTCGTATGACGCTCTTGTTCAGTGACGGTTATAAAAGATACGTTCCTCGTCGGGGAAAACCGCTTCCCCGTGCCGATCGTTCACACTCGTTTTCGGCTCGTCGTTTCGGCGTCACAGTTCGGGGTCTCAGTTCGAAGTCACCAGCGATGATGAACCGCGTCGGCCACGTGTGCTTCGTAAATCTCGTTCGTGCGCTCCCGCTCCTCGGCGGTGAGCGGCGGGAGGGATGCGGCGATGACGTTCTCCCGAATGTGGTTCGGACTGGTCGACCCCGGAATGACGGTCGAAACCGCGTCGTGGTCGAGTATCCAGCGGAGCGAGAACTGTGCCATCGTCGCGTCCTCGGGCACCAACCGTTCGAGTTCGTCCACCGCTTCGAGCCCCCGTTCGTACGGAACACCCGCGAACGTCTCTCCGCGGTCGAAGGCCTCTCCCTCGCGGTTGAAGTTTCGGTGGTCGTTCTCCGGGAACTCCGTTTCCTTCGAGAGCTGTCCGGTCAGCAGGCCGGACGCAAGGGGCACGCGGACGATCACGCCGATGTCGCGTCGGCGCGCTTCCTCGAAGAACAGCTCCGCCGGGCGCTGACGGAACGGGTTGAAGATTATCTGGACCGTCTCGACATCCGGGTATTCGATGGCTTTCAGACCCTCCTCGACGCGTTCGACGCTGACGCCGTAATGGTCGAGTTTGCCCTCCGCCTTCAGGTCGTCCAGCGCGTCGAACGTTTCCGGTCGATAGTAGACGTCCGTCGGCGGGCAGTGTAGTTGGAGCAGGTCGAGCGAATCCATATCGAGGTTGTCCCGGCTCCGGTCCACGAACTCGCGGAGATTCGATTCCGTGTATCCGGACGCCTCGTGTGGATCGAGTCGTCGCCCGGCCTTCGTCGCCACGACGGGCCGTTCGTCCGTCTCGTACTCCGCGAGCACGTCCGCGATGACGCGTTCACTCCGGCCGTCGCCGTACACGTCGGCCGTATCGATGAACGTGATTCCAGCGTCCAGGGCGGCGCGAACCGCCTCGTGAGCGGTCTCCTCCGAGACATCCCCCCAGTCCGACCCGATGTTCCACGTTCCCATGCCGATTTCAGTTATCTCATAGCTCGTCGTTCCGAGCCTGCGTTCGTCCATACGGTTCGACACGGCTTCCCCCTACATTGTCTCTTTGTCCCATGCGTGAGACGAAAGGATAACCCTGCTCCGGTTCGTCCGCTCGCATATGACCGACAGCGACGATTTCAGGTTCGAAACGCGCTCCATCCACGCCGGACAGGAACCGGACGAGGAGACGGGTGCGCTGATGACCCCCATCTACGCTAACTCGACGTACGTGCAGGACGGCCCGGGCGACCACCGCGGCTACGAGTACTCGCGCACGGGCAACCCGACGCGCACCGACCTCGAAGACAACCTCGCCAGCCTCGAAGGCGGCGAGTACGGTCGGGCCTTCTCCAGCGGGATGGGTGCCATCAACACCGTCCTCAACCTTCTCTCCTCGGGTGACCACGTCATCGCCAGCGAGGACGTGTACGGCGGTACCCACCGCATCTTCACGCAGGTGTACGCCGACTACGACGTGGAGTTCTCCTTCGTGGACATGACCGACCCGAGCGAAGTGTCCGACGCGATGCGCGAGAACACCGAACTGTTGTGGGTCGAGACGCCGACGAACCCCCTGCTCAACGTCGTGGACATCGCCGCGATGGCCGACATCGCGGAGGACGCGGATGCGCTCTGTGCCGTGGACAACACGTTCGCCACGCCGTACCTCCAGCGCCCGCTGGAACTCGGCGCGGACGTCGTCTCACACTCCCTGACGAAGTACCTCGGCGGCCACTCCGACGTGGTCGGCGGCGCGCTGGTCACGAACGACGAGGCGCTGGACGAGAAGTTCGGCTTCTACCAGAACAGCGTCGGCGCGACCCCCGGTCCGCACGACTGTTTCCTCGTCCTGCGCGGGACGAAGACCCTCGGCGTCCGGATGGACCGCCACTGCGACAACGCCCGCGCCATCGCGGAGTGGTTGGACGACCACGAGGCGGTGGACACGGTGTACTATCCCGGTCTCGAATCGCACCCGAACCACGACCTCGCGGCCGAACAGATGAGCGACTTCGGCGGCATGGTCAGCTTCGAACTCGACGCCTCGCTCGAAGAGGCGGCCGACGTGGTCAGCGAAACCGAGGTGTTCACCCTCGCCGAGAGCCTTGGCGGCGTCGAATCGCTCATCGAGCAACCCGCGACGATGACTCACGCCGCGATCCCGAAGGAAGAGCGCTTGGCGGCCGGACTCACCGACGGCCTCATCCGCGCCAGCATCGGTATCGAACACGTCGACGACCTGAAGGCCGACCTGCAGTCGGCGTTCGACGCGGCGTTGAACTAGAGCTTTCGTCTTTTTCATCCGGAACCGAGTGCCGGAGCCCAATGATACACCACGTTGGGACCCGTCCCTTCGTGCATGGAACTCACGGATCACGTGTACGCGTTTCCACTGACGTACGACCTCGGCGACCGGGAGATGACGATATTCCCCTCCGGCGTCGAAACCGAAGACGGACTCATCCTCCTCGACGTCGGGTTACCCGGTAAAATCGACACGCTGGCCGACGCGCTCGCCGAGGACGGCTTTTCGCTGGACGACGTGGACACGCTGTTTTTGACCCATCAGGACGGGGACCACGTCGGCGGCGCGGCTGAGTTGCTCGACCGAACCGACGCCAGCGTCGTGGCATCGGTCGGCGACACACCCGCCATCGAGGGCGACGCGGAACTCGTCAAGTCGGACCGATATCCGCCAATCCACGTCGATATCGAAGTCGTGGACGGCGTCACGTTCCGCACCGAGGCCGGACCGATGCGCGTGGTCGAAACGCCGGGGCACACGCCCGGCCATCTCTCTGTCGTCCTGCCCGACGCCGACCTTCTCATCGCGGCCGACGCCACGGTCGCGGACGAAGACGGGCTTCAGGGACCGAACGAAACGTTCACCCCCGAGATGGAGACCGCCGTCGATTCTCTCGGCAAACTCGCCGCGTTCGACACCAGCGGGACGCTGTGCTATCACGGTGGGTTCGTCGAGGACGCCGATGTCGAAGCGACGTACCTGTCGCTCACGGAATAGAAACGAAAAACGAAACGAGACGCGGAATTATATTCGACCGACGTTCTGCACGTCGATGCTCTCGACGCCTTCGACGGACGAGAACGACTCCTCGACGGCTTCCGTGCCACCGGCATCGTCGGGGACGATGACCGTCGGCAGGAGCGCGATGAGGCCGAACGCGACGTCTTCGCGCTCGAAGCCGTTGATTTTCGCACCCTCAGGGAGCGAGTCTTCGAGTTTCTCTTGGAGGTCGTCCAAGTCGATTTCCGGGCTCTGCGGCATCACTTTGACTTTGGCTGCTACTTTTCCCATGGTTTACGGTCCGAGGAATGCACAGTTGGGGCATTCGTAAAGGTTGCTCTGTTTGCGGCACTTCGCACAGCGGTAGATGGTCTGCCCACAGTCAGGACATTTGAACGAGGCAGCGTTCGTGCCGGAAATGTTGATCCCGCACGAGACGCATTTTCGTGCTTGTTTTTGGGTCTGACTCATACCCCCACGTTCCGCCGCGCGACTTTTAACGCTTCCCTTTCGGGGTTCGAGACGGCGTTAGAACGCGCCCGTCTCGACGGTCGTCTCGGCGTGCAGGCTCTCTTTGACGGCGTCGTGAACCTTGCAGAGTTCGAACGCACGGTCGATGACGTCCTGTGCGGTCTCGTCGTCCGTTTCGGTCTCCCACTTGATGTCGAACGCGACGGCTTCGAGTTTGTCGTCGTCGTTCAGGTCGCCGCTCACGTCGATTTCGATCTTGCCGAGGTCGCCCGCACCGCGCTGTTCGCCACCCACGCGGAGGGCGGGAACGTAGCACGAACCGTACGCCGCGAGGAGCGTTTCGAGCGTGTCCGGCGCGTCCTCACCCGTCGCGTCGATGGTAACGGAGAAATCGCGGATGTCGTTTTCTGCGCTGTAGCCCTCTTCCGACGTGGTAGTGACTTCTGGCATTGCAGTTTCCAGGTTCGACCCAATACTCCTAAGGCTTGTTCTTCCGGCCGAGTGTGTCGGAATATGTACAACCGAGAACGATATTCGTCGCGAGTTATTGGTTCTCTCGTCGTCTGATTTTTGGATCGTACCCTTCGTTTCGCGCGCACTCCAAGATGGACTGGATGACGTCCGATTTCGCACGGGTGTATTCGGTGGTGTCGGTCGAATGGTTTTCCGCCGCTTTCCGCTTGACCTCCCCGTACTCCTCGCGTGCTTCCGGATGGTCACGGAGATACTCCCGAAGGAGGAGATATCTCGTCACGGCGTCGGAGTACCGTGGCCGGATGTGAACGTTGAACTGCTGCCCCTCGTCGTGGTTTCGCCCGAGTGAAATCCAATCGTCCGGTCTGTCCTGCTCTCCCGGAGAGTATCCCGCCTCTTGCAGTAGTTCGGCACACGTTCTTCCCTCGTCCATATCCGAAACGACCGGGCAAATGTCCACGATGGGTTTGGCGGCCAGTCCCGGCACGGAAGTACTCCCGATGTGTTCGATGCTGACGACGTGATCCCCGAGTATCTCCTCCATTCGGGTCGCTTCCCGCTCGAAGTGAACCGGCCATTCCGGATCGTACTCCACGATTTCGATACGAATGTCTTCCATGGAATTTCAGACTGGGTATCCCGAAATATTACGTCTTTGATTGTTTTGTGACTGTAGTCACTGGAGGGTAGTCCTCGAAAGCTTCCGCCACGGTTGTGCGACCGGCGGGGACTTTCTGAACTTTCATCGTAGTAGTTTCGGTTCCAAGGTCTACTGTTCAGTTTGTAGCAACCCTCAACGTACGTGAACACCTGAAAAGTAGAAAACGAAACGTCACATCCAGCGCGTCTTACTTTTCTCCGTCACCAGAGTTGGTCGGAGAGGTCGAACGTCTCGTCGCCGTCCAGAACGTGGACTTCGGCGTCGTTGCCGGTGGCCTCCACTTCGCGGACGAAGTCCTCCGGGTCCTGCTCGATGGGCGGGAACGTGTCGTAGTGCATCGGGAACGCGTAGTCGGCGTCGACCCAGTCCACCGCGACGGCGGCCTGCCACGGCCCCATGGTGAAGTGGTCGCCGATGGGAATCGCGACGGCGTCGGGTTCGAGGAACGGGCCGATGACGTCGCGCATTTCGGTCATCAGGGACGTGTCGCCGGCGTGGTAGAACGTCTCGCTGTCCTCGTCGGAGACCTGGGTCGGCTTCGTGTCGCTGATGACGAATCCGGCGGGCATGCCGCCGGAGGCTCCGTAGCCCGTGTCGAGACCGTTGGTGTGGTCGGCACGAACCATCGTGACGAACGCGTCGTCGGCTTCGAAGGTGCCGCCCATGTTCATCCCGGTGCCGTCCTCGACGCCATACTCGTCGGTGACGTAGCCGATGACCTCCGGCGTGGCGACGAAGTGTGCATCACGGAAGCGGTCGGCGTCCGCGATGTGGTCCGCGTGCCCGTGCGTGAGCAGGACGTAGTCCGGGTCGAGTTCCTCCGGATCGGTGTCCGTCTTCGGGTTGTCGAAGAACGGGTCGATGAGGAGTTCCGTGTCGTCAACGGTAACGTGCCATGTCGAGTGTCCGTACCAAGTGAGTTCCATGGTGTGTGGTAGGATTGTGCCTGAGCAGTCTTAAAAGATGTTGGCGACGAATGGGGTGTTCCGATCGGACGCCGTCCTGTATTCACTGCGGAACGACGGTAGATAGCACGTCGACGGACGACCGAAAAAAGACTCGAATCCGTGCGCCGATTACAACCAGCGCTGAATGAGCGAGGTGATGCCGAGGTTCTTCTTCGCCATGATGACGATGTTCTCCGAGCGCCGAGCGATCTCTTCGGGCACTGCGCCGAAGACGATCTGTTCGAGGAGCCCTTCCCGCGTCGCACCGATCACCGTGAGGTCGAAGTCGGCCGAATGCTCCAAGATCGCATTCGAAACGTCGTCGCTCTCGATGACTGCGGTCTCGACTTCGCCGTCAGCGTCGAACTCCTCCGCGGCCCCATTGACGAGCTCTTGAGCTTCCTGCCGGTCGCTCTCGGAGGCGTCCGGGGAGATGATGTGGAGGATTTCGACGCGAGCGTTCTCCGGTCGTGCGATCGCTTCCGCGATGGTCGTCGCGTACTCGGCGTGCGGGCCGCCCGCCATCGGCACGAGGATGGAGTCGATGTCGGAGGACGCCGATTCACCGATGCGCTCGACGAGGACGTCGGCCTGTGCATCCTGTGCGATTCGGTCGACGGTGCTCCCGAGAACGATATCCCGGCGTCGGGCTTGATCGCCGCCCTGCCAACCGAGGAGGACCGCGGTACTGTCGTGTTGGTCGATGGTGTTGAGGATGGCGTCGGCCACGTCGTGACCGATTCGAATCGTCCCGCTCACGGGGACGTCGGCGTCCTCGCCGATTTGGATGGCTCGACTGAGGACGTTCTCCTTTTCGTCGGTGACGAACTGCCGACCCTGGGAGAGCGGCGTCTGCGGCGAGACGGTGACGACGCTCGTCACCAGTATCTCGCCGTCGTTCTCGCGTGCGAGGTCGATAGCCGTCTGCATGAGTTGGTCCGCGTTCTCCGGATTAGCGATGGGGACCACGAGTTGGTAGTCACGGCGTTCGGTCGCACGATGCGAGACGACCGTCGGCGTCTCCTGTTCGAGTTTCTCCATCTCCTTCTCCTCGGAGTAGGCGTACCAGACGGCGATGCCGATGGCGAACCACGCGGCCATCGTCACCAATGCGGTGAAGCCGTCCTCCCACGGGCGGAGCCCGAGCGAAGTCAACAGGAAGGGGGTGAGCAGCAACTGGAAGACGATTCCGAGGATCGGAATCCACGGCATGAACGGAATTTCGAAGGGCCGTTCCAAGTTCGGCCGATTCCTCCGCATCGCGATAGCGGCGATGTTCACCATGGAGAACAGGAGGATGAACATGACGCTGGAGGAGGCCGCCACGCTCTCGATCGGGAGCGTGAGGGCCATTAGCATGATGATGGCTCCGGAAACCCCGATGGAGAGGTACGGCGAACGCTTCTCCTCGTGGATGTCCGAGAGTTTCGGCGGCAGGAGGTTGTCACGGGCCATCGCGAACCCGATACGGCTCGACGCATACAGCGTGGCGTTCAACGCACTCATCGTCGCGGCCAGACCGGCGACGAGCAGCAACGAGAGACCGTACGGGACGAATTGCCCGGCCGCTTGGATGATACCGAGTTCCCCGAGGTTACCGAGGATTTGCCACGTGTACACCGGTCCGCTCGCTCTGGACATGTTCGCGAGACGGAGGATGTTGTCGGTGATTTCGATACCACCGATGGAGGCGAACGCGACAAGGATGTAAATCGGAATGACGACCGCGATCGAGTAGAAGATGGCTTTCGGGATGTTCGTCCCGGGGTCCATTACCTCCTCACCGCTCTGAACGATGATGTCGTATCCCTCGAACGCGACGTAGGTGAACCCCATCGCCGCCATGATTCCGCCGATTCCGGCGGGGGCGAATCGCGGGCTGGACAGGAACTTGGTCGACCAGTCCGGCTGTTTGAACGTCGCCAGCGCGCCGAAGATGACGAAGACGCCGAGGATGATGATTTTCGCCGTCGTAATGACGATTCCGATGGTACCGGTCTCCTCCGCGCCACGATAGTTGATGTAGGCGAACAGGGCGATGACGAGACCAGCCAAGAGTCGTTCGGTCAGCCCACGGGTCAAAAACCCGAAGAAGACGAATTCGTGGCCGAGACCGGTGTAGACACTGATGAACTCGGTGAGGAACACACCGAAGGTCACTGCGTAGAGCGCACACGCAACTGCTTGCGCGAACCAGTTGGCCCATCCGGTGTAGAACCCGTACGGACTCGGCAGTGCCTCAGTCACCCAGCTGTACGCCCCGCCCGACTGTGGAAACGACGCACCGAGTTCCGCGTACGACATCGCAGTGAACGTCGCAACGACCCCGTTCAATAGGAACGCAAGCATGAGAGCAGGACCGGCGAGACCGGCGGCGAACCCGGTCAGCGCGAAGACACCCGCCCCGATCATCGCCCCGATTCCGATAAAGGTGATGTCCCACAGACTCATGTCCCGCGAGAGCTCTGTACCGACATCCCGCTGAGAGGCATTTTCGTTCGCCTCCGTCGTATTCTCAGCCATTGTTTAGTCTATCTGATGGAGTCCTTAAAAGGTTAAATAACTGGCCTTGTCTCCCGCCTCCCCTTATATAGTGAAACGGTACGAAAGGTGGTCAGCATGGGCGAGTGAAGCGGTTCGTCCTTCGATTTGGCCAACAATCTTTTACCTCGGTTCGATTGGATTTGTCTCACGCGAAGCGTGGGAAAAAGTGAGAGGGACGCTCGGAGTCCAAACGTCACGACCGTTTCGCTTGGCGATCGAACACGGGTCGTGAAACGAGGTCCGTCGCGAGTCGTTTCCGGCAACCGAACCATTTTGCGTTCCCCCTTCGACATCCCGGATATGCATCGAGTCAGATTCCGAGACCCGGCAGGGTCAGTCAGAACTGGCGAATGGCGCGACGGAAAACTCCACTTCGCGGACGACAGCTACGACCCGGAGGACGTCGACATCCTCGCCCCGAGCGAACCGACGAAAATCGTCTGTGTCGGCCTGAACTACGCGGACCACGCGGCCGAACGGGACAAGGACGTTCCCACGCGCCCGCTCCTGTTCCTCAAACCGCCGAACGCGGTCGCCTCTCACGGCGATACGGTAACACTGCTCCCCGGAAAGGGGCGCATCGACCACGAGGCCGAACTCGGCGTCGTCATCGGCGAGCAGTGTCGAAACGTCGCCGAGGAGGAGGCGATGGACGTCGTGGAAGGGTTCACGTGCGTCAACGACATCTCGAACCGCGACGACCAGGATTTGGAACAGAACTGGGTTCGTGGCAAGGCGTTCGACAACTCCTGTCCGCTCGGCCCGGTGCTGGCGACACCCGACGAAGTCCCGGACGACGCGGGCGTCCAACTCAGGGTCAACGGGGAGGTGAAACAGGATTCCTCGCGCGACCAGTTCATCTTCTCCGTGCCGGAACTCATCGCGGAAATCACGACCTACCTCACGCTCGAACCGGGCGACGTCATCATCACCGGCACGCCCGCGGGCGTTGGACCGCTGGAAGACGGTGACACGGTCGAGGTCGAAATCGAGGGAATCGGAACGCTCTCACACGACGTGCGTAGTCCGTAGAAAACGAAGACGTTTTTTCGAGCTAGTTAGAGGACGCTCCACGCCTGGACGGCGCGGTTGAACGACGAGACGTCTGCGATCCAGCGTGCCGCGATCGTCTTCTTCAGCGTCTCCGCAGCGACGGAGTTGAACGTGCTGACGGGGAAGTCGAAACCGGCGACCTTGACGCCGTGTGCGACGGCCTCGTCACCGATGGAGATGACGGTCCCCTTGTCGTCGTACGTCCACGTCTTGAGCGGTTGTCCGTAGATGGAGCGGGAGACGTTCTCGCCGACGACTTCCGCGGCCTGCCACGCGGCCTGTGCGGTCGGCGGTGCCGGGTTCTCGCCCTGGTCGATGATGGCGCAGTCCCCGAGGGCGAACACGCGCTCGTCACTGGTCTGGAAGTCCGATTCCGCGGTGACGCGGTTGTGCTGGTTGTCGAGTTCGGTGTCGTCCATCGCGTCGCGGCCGGTCACGCCGCCGGTCCAGACGAACACGTCGTAGTCGAGCGCCTCGCCCTCGTCGAACTCGATCGCGTCCTCGGTGGCCTCCGTGATCGGGTCGCCGGTCAGGATGTTGATGTCCTTTTCGAGGACGTACTTCTTCACCGTCCCCTGCAGTTCGGGGTCCATACCGGGCATGATCTCGTCCATCGCTTCGACGAGGTAGATGTCGATCGGTGCACGGTGCTTGTCGCGGTACTCGGCGATTTCGCCCGCGCTCTGGATGCCCGACAGTCCGGCCCCGCCGATGACGACCTTCGCGGGGTCGTTTCGGGACGCCGTCTTCGCGGCTTCCTTGACCTGCTCGTGGATTTCGAGCGCGTCGTCCAGGTTCTTGAGCGTGAGCGCGTTCTCGGCCATCCCGGGGATGCCGTAGAATGCGGTCTTGCTCCCGAGCGCGACGACGAGATAGTCGTAGTCGAGGTCAGCGCCCTCTTCGAGTTCGACCGTCCGGTCGTCGGTGTCGATGGCCGTGACGGTGTCCTGCACGAATCGGGTGCTCGGCGATTTTATCTCGTGGATCGGGATCGTGATCTTGTCCATCGCCCGCGGGTCACGGATGACACGGTGGGACTCGTGGAGGACGAGGTGATAGTCCTTCTCCGAGACCCACGTAATGTCAGCGTCGTCGAGTTCTTCTTCGAGTTGCTGTATCGCGCCAGCACCAGCATAGCCAGCACCGAGCACGACGACCTTCTGAGTCATACCCGGACATCTGGATTCATTCGATACAAAGGTGTTGAAACCCGCAAGCGAGTGTGTGATATTGTCTCCCTCGATTGATTTTATCGTCCAGCGACGAAACCCGACGTGTTGGTTGCAAGCTTTAAAGTCGGTCGCGCCAAACTATTCGGCACTTATGAGCAATCAAGAGTTGCGAAAGGAGGCACACGACCTCGACGTGACGGTGTGGGTCGGCAAGAGCGGACTCGATGCGGTCACCGAGGAGTTGAAAGGACAACTGCAGAACGAGAAACTCGTCAAGGTGAAATTCCTTCGGGCGGCCCGCGGCGGGACCTCGACCGACGAACTCGCGGAGAAACTGGCTGACGAGGTGAATGCCAAACTCATCGAAACACGCGGGAACACGGCGGTGTTCCACTGATGGTAAAGCCCCTCCCGTTCCTGAAAGATATGATGGAGGCGGGGTATGCGATGGCGGTGACGCAGGCGATCTACTTCGTCGTCTCGTTCGTCGTCCTCTATCTGCTCGGTCGTATCTTCGTCATTCCGGTGGTCAAACGACTGCTCGACAGACAGGGGTACGACGAGAGCGTCAAAATCCCGCTCACCAAAGTCACCCAGTTCGCGGTGCTGTTCGCTGCTGTCGGCATCGCGTTCGCCCTCGCAGACTACGGGAACATCCTGACCGCACTCGCTACCATCGCCGCCGCAGCGACGTTGGCAGTCGGCTTCGCCCTACAGGACATCATCGCCAACTTCGTCGCTGGCGTGTTCATCTTCACGGACAAACCGTTCAAGATCGGCGACTGGATCGAGTGGGACGGTGACAGTTACTCGGGTATCGTGGAGGACATCGACCTCCGCGTGACGCGCATCCGGACCTTCGACAACGAACTGTTGACCGTGCCGAACTCGGTGCTGACCGACGGTGTCATCAAGAACCCCGTCGCCAAGGACAAGCTTCGCGTCCAGTTCCTGTTCGGTATCGGCTACGACGACGACATCCACCGAGCGACCGAGATCATCCTCGAAGAAGCTCAAAAACACGACGAGATTCTGGACGACCCGGAGCCCTCCGTTCGGCTTACCGAACTCGGGGACTCCTCGGTCGGTCTCAAATCCCGCTTCTGGATTTCGGACCCGAAGCGCAGTGACTTCGTGAAAACCCGCGGGGAGTATGTCACCGCGGTCAAGGAACGCTTCGACGCGGAGGGAATCGACATCCCGTACCCGTACCGCAACCTCGCGGGCGGAATCGAGATCTCGAACCCCTCGGAGTTGGCCGTTCTATCGGAAGACTGAGACCGATTCACTTTTTATAAATTTCAACGGTCATGAAATAGTGTTGAAGTAGCTCTGGGCTTATCTGTCGGTATGAACGATAGGAGACGAGCCTTTCTCTCGACCGTCGGGTCCGTATCCGTCGGCGGTACCCTCGTTCTCGCTGGCTGTGCTGGCGATTCGAAGAACGAGGTCGCGGGAAGGACGACGTCGGACGCGGGAACGACCGAAACGACCGAGGCGAGCACGGCGACGTCCTCGACGGCGGGGGGACGGACCGTGACGACGTCCCTGATTCGGAAGGGAACGAAACAGGAAACGATCATCTACGAGATCAATTCGGGCACGTCCGGTCCGACCGCGTACGTCGAAGGCGGAATGCACGGCAACGAGGAGAGCGGTTACTGGGCCGCGGAGGACATCCGAACGTGGGACATCGACGCCGGGACGCTCATCGTCCTCCCCAAGGCGAACATCCGGGGGGTACGACACGAGCGACGGGAGTGGCCGGGCCAGATGGATTTGAACCGGCAGTTCCCCATCGATGACCCACCGAAAAATGCGCTCGCACGGGAAATTTGGGCGGCCATCGGCGACTACGACCCCGACGTGTTCATCGACCTCCACAGTTCGAAGGGGATCTTCGAACGGGAGGGTGACGACGGCGTGGGACAGAACGTACTCCGGTCGAAGCACCCGAAAATCGTCAACAGCGTCGGCAACGCCGTCAAACGGCTGAACGACGAGTACGTCACCGGCTACTCCGAGGTGTACGATTTCGTCTCCACGCCACTGACCGAGACGAAATACGCCCGCACACCGATGCTCGTCAACAAGATGCGGGCCGACCGCGATGCTCCCTCGTGTCTCTTCGAAGTCACGCAGGACGACGTAAAACCGAAAAAGCGCGCCCGCTGGACGAAGGTGTTCGTGGACAGTATGCTCGATACGTGGGGAATCCGGGCGTCGCGGATGAACGAGTAGGACGGCTTCTCAGCTCTTCGGGAAGAATGCGATATGAATGTGGACGGCCGGAGTTGCCCGGCGTTCCGAACCGGGGAATCCCTGTTGCCTCCTCCACCCCGCGATCCTACGAGCGACAGCTGTTCGATGGTCCGCTGCTCACTTCCGTGCCTGACGGATTGCCACCGACTAACTGCGCCGAGACACTCCTGCGAGTGTTCGCCGCAGACCGCTGGCCCCGCAGGACGAGGCTTCTGCGTTGGCTTCCGGGGCCCGGCTCGGTCTGACCGGACGTGTCCGGAGTTCGGTTCCCGCTCAAGACCATAGCGCGGGCGAAGAGCAGGGCCTAACTGCCCAACCTAGTCCACTTCACAGTAAACCACACCGCCTTAAGGGCCTTTCGGGTTTCGTGTTTCGTGATCCGCGGTTCCCGTTTCCCGTTTCGTGCCGAAACTTACCCGACCGTGACGATGGCCACGAGGTTCGAACAGACGACCAACAACCCGACGACGAGATAGACGAAACTCCCGAGTCGGAACGTCCGACGGGAACGGCGCGTCCATCCCGAAAGGACGATCAGGAGGACGACCGTCGCTCCCTTGAGAAGTAACAATCCGAGGAGACCCATCTCCCCCAACAGGTGTGCGACGAACGGATTCCCCTCGTTCAAACCGAGTTGAAGGCCGACGCCGGTCGTCACCACGTCGCCGAGCATCACTCCCAGCACAGCGGCTAGCAGCGGAGCGGAAACGTGTGACCACGATCGAGCGATGGCGTTCGGCAACACGGAAACACTTCCACCCTCACGTCACTTTGTTATAGGCTGACTGTCAGTCGGTAACGCGCCGCTGTCGACGACAAAGCGACCACTACAGGTTGAGTTGGAGGTTCCAAGCCTTCCTTTTGGGAGGACGAACGAAACCGTCGGCGATAGCCGTCGAGCGATCCAGACGCTTCGCGTTTCCCGATACGAAAATCTCCGTCTCGACACCATACCGAGGTATAACGCCCAGTACCACTCGAATATGGTCGAATACGCTCCCTGTTTGGGTTGGCTGCACTTCCTTGCTTGAGTCGGAAAACCCACATTACCTCGGAACGAACGGCGGTGTATGGGTCTAGGAAGCACAGCCAAGAAGCTTCAGACGGTCGCCGAAACGGCGGAGAAACTGTACACCAAACTCAACGAACTGCGCGAGCAGATACAGGATATGCGCGATACGTTGGAGACGACGAACGAGCGCGTCGAAAAGCTCGAAACCGAAAACGCACACCAGCGTGCGCTCATCGAAGCGTTGGCCCGCGAGGAGGGTATCGACGTGGACGAAGTGCTGACCGACGTCGAGTCGTCCGAATCGGGCGACGGATCGAACGACGAATCGAATGACGGGACGGACGAGACGGTCGAAGCGAGCACGTAAGGCTCGCGGGTGGACATAATAACGACTAACAGCCCTCCCGTCATTTTTTGCCGCATGACCACACATCGGGAGCCACTCGATTCGGTGCTCGACACGGTCGGGCGGACGCCGCTCGTCCGCGTTCACGCCGCTCCGGACGAAGTACCCGTATACGCGAAGTTGGAATCGTTCAACCCTGGCGCGAGCGTCAAGGACCGCATCGGGAAGTACATGATCGAGCGGATGCTCGAACGCGGCGAACTCGAACCGGGCGGAACGGTCATCGAACCGACCGCCGGGAACACCGGAATCGGGTTCGCCGTCGCGGCGGGGCAACTCGACGTGAACGCCGTGTTCGTCGTCCCCGAACGGTTCAGCAAGGAGAAACAACAGCTCATGGCCGCACTCGGTGCGGAAGTCATCAACACGCCGACGTCGGACGGCATGGGCGGTGCTATCGAACGCGCGTATCAACTCGCTGAGGAGACACCGAACGCGGTGGTCCCACAGCAGTTCGGTAACCCGCTGAACGTCGAAGCACACTACGAGACGACGGGACCGGAACTGTACGAGGCGCTGGACGGTAATATCGGTGCTGTCGTCGCCGGGTGTGGAACCGCGGGGACGCTGATGGGGATGGCGAAGTACGCCCTCGACCAGAACCCCGACACCTACGTCGCCGCCGTCGAACCCGAAGGGTCGCTGTACTCCACCACCAAGGGAGCCGACGTCCCGGAGGAGGAGTACAAAATCGAGGGGATCGGAACGCACGACACCTCGACGAACGAACTGTTCGACCCCGACCTCGTGGACGAAGTCATCCAAGTGCCCGACAAAGCCGCACACGACGAGTTGAAACGACTCGGACGAGAGGAAGGGCACCTCGTCGGTTCCTCGGCCGGTGCGGCGAGCGTCGCGGCACAGCAGGTCGCCGAAAAGATCAGGGACGGGAAAATCGACGCGCCCGCCGACACCGTCGTCACCATCTTCCCCGATTCCAGCGAGCGCTACCTCTCCAAGGGAATCTATCGGTCGTTCACGGAGTGGGACGGATAACCGGAACGCGGTTTCGATATCCTGCTCTCCGTACCGGTATATAGTGAAATTACGAAGCTACTAATCCCCGTTTGTTCTCGCATCCGACAGCGAGCAACCGACGGATATCGGTTCTCGCGGGACAATACAGCCATGTCGCAGACCAACGAGAGCGGGATTCCGCAAGTGCACAGGGAGTACCTATTGGGCGTTCGCATCGTCACGGTGGACGGGACGGACGGGAACGGGACGCAGTATCGGTTCGAAGCGCCCGACCATCGAGGAGTCCACTTCGACGATCCGGACTTGGCGGAACTGTACGCCGACGTGTACTTCGACGTGAACGGCTTCCAGGAGGAGGGAACGGGTGACCGCGGCGTTCCGCCGGAGATAATTCAGGCCGGACGCGATACGTTGGCCGCGTACTTTCTCACACAGCCATACACCGACCTGAACTGGGTCGCGTCGTTTTACGGCAAGCGGCCTCCGGAAATCGAGCGCTACATCGAAACGGTTCGAAAGCGCGCGGAGGAGATCCGTACGGGTGCGGAAGGGATGGGAATGGAGTGAGCGCACCGAACTTCCGATTCCGCGACGCTTCGCTATTTACACGCAACTCTTCTCTGATTTGATATCATATCGAACTCAATAGACGGTAATCGGTACGGGTTCCCGTGCCAACCGTTCGAGGAACTCCCCGACGGTCGAAAAATCGTGTTTCGAGCAGGAAACAGACAGTTATCCGATAGGTAAGCGTAATCCGTACATAACGCCCAGTTCGGTCGTGAGAATGCCATATCTCACATACACCTATTATAAATTTACATGTATCTCCTATTGAAAACCACCGCTTGCATGGTCGAGTTCACCCGACGCAAACTGATGGCCACGTCCGCCGCTGCCGCCTTGGGAGCGAGCGTTTCACCACAAGCGATAGCGATCGAGAGCACCGAACCGCCCGAGGACGACGACACGCCGAAAGCACCCTACGTGAAGGGGAGCCTCAAGCGCTTCTCCTCGACCGCGTTCGGCGCGGAAGTGACCGGGCCGTTCGTGTTCGACGACGGAACGCCGATGTTCAGCCTCCAGCACCCGAGCCGCGACAACCCCGCACCGTACAACAGGTCCGGGATGGGATACTTCAAGGGGTTCCAGTTCTCGATGGACGGAACCAACGACGACTTTTCCGAGCTATCCACGCCGCAGACGAACGAAGAACAAGGAACTATTCGCGGTGCGGACGGGGAGTTCACCTTCATCGCACAGGAAGAGGACCGGATCAACGGTGGAAGCGAACGCCTCGGCGTCTCACAGACCCCCGACGGATGGGACATCACCCAGGAGAAATTCGCCGGGACGCAGTACGGAGATACCGCATCGAACCCGGACTGCAACCAGTTCATCCCGACGAACGAGGACGGAACTGAGGGTTACCTGTTCACGAACTGGGAGAACAGCCCCGGAAACGTCTCCCGTATTCCGCTCAGCCGGGGCGAGAACGGGGAATGGGACGCAGACCTCGAAAACGCCATCAACCTCGCGAACACCGAGCAGTTGCGCGAATTGGGTGGAACGCGAATCAACTGTTACGGGGACACCTCCCCATGGAACACGATGATATCCGCGGAGGAAAACTACGCACAGCCCCGTGTTTCCCTGACCGCCACGGTGGGTGACATCGTGGAGAAGGGCACCGGAACAAACCTCATCGGTGGCTGCCAATTCTGGAACCGACCGAACCCGAACGGGATTCAGGAAGCCATCGACGACTACTACGGCGACGAATCGTGGGGCGTCCAAGGATACTGGGCGTTGACCGGACTCGAATTCCTCGCGTACTATCTCGGCGCGGAGCGCGTCGATCAGACCTCGCTCGCGGTGGACGAATCCTCCGACGGGAAGAACACGATGACTCCCATCGGGGACGTCTACCCGAACCCGTACCGCTACGGCTACTTCGTGGATTATCGCGATCCGGCGGACGAAACGCCACAGCCGATCAAATACTACGTGATGGGCCGCGCCTCGTGGGAATGTCCGGACATCCAGAGCGACAAACGGACGGTGTACGGCTGTTCGGACGGCGACAGCAAGGGGATTTACAAGTTCGTCGCCGACGAGGAAATCGACGGCTACTGCGACCCGATGAACGTCGCAGGCACGCTGTACGCGCCGAAAGTGACCAACGCGGACGCCGCGAAGAAGAACCCACCAGCCGACGTGAACCTCGAATTCGAATGGCTGGAACTGGGTCACGCCGCCAACTACGAAGTCGAGAAGTGGATCGCCGAGTACGACGACGTCACGCAGGTCGATTACCTCGAAACCCACGCCGACACCGACTGGGAGGATGACCTCGACACGGCGCTCGAAGAGGCGGACAAAGCGGTCGTCGAGGACGGCAACCGGAACTACATCACGAACGAGGAAATCGTCGAGTGGGCGAAACAGTACGAGAGCGACGGGCCGGACGGTGTGGACGACGACCTTCGAAAGGTTCCGTTCCTCGAAACCCGCGCCGCCGCCAAGGAGATCGGCGCGACCATCGAGTTCAACAAAGCCGAAGGTGTCGACAGCAAGGACGGCGCGAAACCCGGCGACTACGTCTACTTCGCCATCTCCGCGCTCAACGACGCCCTCGCGGACACGCTGGGCGACATCCGACTGGACCGCGTCGACGGCGGCGTCGTCTACCGTGCCGAACTCGAAGACGACTACAACGTCTCGACGCTCGAACCCGTCATCGTCGGCCCGGACGCCAGCGACCCGGCGAACATCGCCGACGACGCCCTCATCAACGTGGACAACGTCAACGTGATGGACGACGGTCGCGTGCTCTGCTGTGAGGACGCGGATAAGTTCGGCCGGTCGTACAGCAACGACTGTCTGTACGTCTACGAACCAGCGGAGTAAGGCGAGGGAGTTCCGAAGAGCAGGGCGAGGGAGTTCCCCCGTTTTATGCCCTCAGCCGACCGTGTTCGACCTTCATACAACGGTCCTGGACGACCCGTTTTCCGGCGTCCTCCGCCCGTTTTGCCGCTTCGTCGTCACGGATTCCGAGTTGCAACCACACGGTGTCCACGTCGTCCCGTTCGAGGACTGCATCGACGATGTCCGGTACCTCTTCGCTCGGTCGGAACACGTCCACGATGTCTATCTCCTCGTCCACGTCGGCGAGCGAGTCGGCCGCTTCACGGCCGAAAATCTCGTCCGCGAACGGGTTGACGGGAATCACGTCGTAACCGTGATTCCGGAGGTATTTCGGTATCTCGTGGGCGTCCTTGCCGGGCGTCGAGGAACAACCGACGACCGCAACGGTGTCGAGTTCGAGGACGTCTCGAAGTTCGTCATCTCGTTCGATAGGCATGGGGGAACCGACGTGACGGGCGCGCAAAAGGATTCGCTCTTCTATAGTCGCTGCCAGTCGGTCGTCGGACCGATGCCTTTTATTCGGACTTCCGATTCGTTGTCGTCCGCTTCACGGATCTCGATCTCGCCGTCGAACAGTTGCCGAAGTGTGCTCATCGTCTTCGCGTCGTGTGCCGACGAGTCGATGACGAACAGTCCGAGCGCTTCCGCACTCTGTACGCGGCCGGTAAAGACGTGCAAAAACCGAAAGACAGTCTGTAGATTCGAGTACATCAGCAGCGTCGAAAGCGAATCGAACGCGATTCGGTTCGACCGGACACCCGAATCGTAAAATCGCTGGAGGAGCTCCGAGAGTTTGATTCCGATGCCCGTCATGTCCACGGGAGAGGATGCGAACTCGATGCCATCTACGCGCCCCGGATTCATTCCTTGCTGCTTCGAAACGCAGTCTACGATACCGATCGGAGCGTCACCATCGGTGCGACGCGATTCGTACTCCGATAGCACCTGCTTGCCGGTGTTCTTCGTCGTCACGATGATCGTGCCACTGTCATCTCCATGTGCAAGTACATCGAACGTGAGACGCCGCTTTCCGGTCATCGGTGGACCAGCAACGAGTAGGTTCGTCCCCGGGTTGACCTCCATTCCCGAGAACGTCTCTCCTAAATTGTACATGATGGTTCCTCAGTGTACAGGGTCACACCCACTGGACTGACAGCGAACGACGGGGGAGGCAAACGGGTGCCGGTTTTCTCCCCCGGTTTCATCTGGAATTAATATATTGGGTTCTACTTATATTCTTTTTGATTGCTATCTGAAACGGTAGGAACGCTCAAAAGAGAACGGCAATTCGACCGACGACGAACGCCACTGCAGCGAGAAACATCCCGTACTTCAAGTGATTTTGCCCGGCTGTCGGATCTCCGAAACTTTCGGCGGCCGCATAGAGCATGACCGCATCGGCCGGGAGGACGACGGCGAGATACGGAAGCCCGAACACCCCCCACAGGTACGGAAGTGGACTGGCGAGCACGGCGACGACGAGCAATATCGTTCCGAAGATCGTCGCGGGTCGCGCGCCGATGGCCAGCGGAAGCGTGTTCAACCCCTCTTCACGGTCGCCGTCCATGTCCTCCACGTCTTTGATGATTTCGCGCGTGAACGTCGAGAGCGCGGCGAGCAGGAAGAGGATGGCCGCGGTCCGGATCCCGTCCACCGGAATCGCGGTGCTCCCGGCGTCGGCCGCGACTGCGGCGCTCCCGAAGAGAAAAGTACTGCCACCGAGATAGGCGACGACCGCGTTTCCGACGCCCGGCAACCCCTTGAACAGTTTCGTGTACGCGACGAGCGCGACGAGGTTCAACGCCGCGATGGCGATGGCGAACACCGGGAGCAAGAGCGCCGCGGCGACGGCCCCGACGAACAGGACGATGCTGAAGAGCAGCGTTCCTTTCGGGGACACCGCCCCCCGTGGAATCGGTCGGTCCGGCGCGTTGATGCGGTCGATATCCCGGTCGAAGTAGTCGTTGATGGCGTTGCCCGCGCCGGTCGCCAACCACGTCGCTACCACGGCCGCGACTACCTGCACCGGCTGTGAATCGGTGAACACGCCGCCCGCCACGAACGCCCCGATGAACGTGAGCATTCCCGCGGCGAACGTGTTGCCCGGACGTGTGAGTTCGAACAGTCCCTTCGCACGTCCGTCTGTACTCATACGGCGACGTACTCGGGCGACGCGGTATAAATGGTCGGAATGTGATTTCCACGAGACGAAACCACGACGTTTAAAAAGTAGGGGGCAGTACGATTGAGCACGGGCGCTTAGCTCAGTCTGGACAGAGTGCTTGGCTTCGGACCAAGTTGCCGCGGGTTCAAATCCTGCAGCGCCCATCATTCTGCGAGGAACGAAGTGAGGAGTCGAAACTGGGCCAAAGGATTCGAATCCTGTCAGTCGTAGCCCGGACCGGCGCGAAGCGCCGCATGCCCGAAACGTCTGACTTTGGTTCACAATCCTGCAGCGCCCATTCGGTTCACGGACGGTTTGCATCCGACGGACGAAGGTGGTTTATTTATCAATCGAGTTTGCCTGTCCGCTTCAACGATATCAACCAAACCGTTACCGGTTACTTCTTGACCGTTATTGTGTCGTTCGATAAGACCACCTGGCATCCAGAATAGACGAACGATATCGCCAGTGAATCGGTCTCCTCGGGTCGGGATCTGGAGTGCCAAAGCGCAGTGAGTGCGTCAGGATCCAACGAATTGTAGAGCGGTGGGAGTTCGTCAGGGTTGGTGTTCTTTGTAGTGGCAACTGAATTGACAATATCTTTGACAACATCATCTCCCTCCATTCGAGTTCGAAAAGGCTCTGAAAGGTCTGCTCTCCCTTCGTCGTCTGGTCGCTCGTCAGATGACATTGGTGACAACCGAACTACGAGCAGGTCTAAAATAATTCTATCCTTCGACAGCAAAGGCAACTGGACCCTCCCTTCTGATATCCGGCCGTACTCTCACTTGGGAGTAGAGGAGAATGCGATGTTTTCGATAACCGTATTCGTGGCCCGGCGTAATCGTTGGGAGACGGCCTGTTCGCTTACGTCGAAATAATCCGCGAGTTCGGTCAGAGTGCATTCACGCGGGACGGCGAAATAGCCTAATTCGTACGCCAAGACCAGTGTTTCCCATTGAGTCGACGTCAGTTGGTCCTGGATGGACGGGACGTGAGGATTGTAGACACTCTTCACATCGACCGTGATTCCCGCTTCGACACAGTGCTGGTTGAACTCCCGCAACTGTTCGTGACTCGGAAATCGCAACCGGAACTCCCACTGCTCACCAACACTCTGGCCTTCCAGAATAACACCGTGGGTGGCCAGTAGCGCATCGATGACGCCGTTGACTTCACTCGTCCAGGTGACTTGATACAGATAGCGGTCCTCCACAGTCGTGAGTAGTTCGACCGACTCGACGATGTGCTGGGCTTCGAGCACTGATTCGATGTGCTCCGCCGATCCGTCGGTTACCCAAAAGAAGGGGAGAATCCGATTATCGAGCGGCACTAACCGTTCCAGCTCGATTTGCATGTCAGGGTGCTCTGTGAGTAGGCGACCTAATGGAAAAGATTCACCCGGTAGCGTGAGATCGACAACAGTTGCCATGAGGGACTTCGTATCTAAAGGATGAGGCCATGTAGTTATATGCCCTGCCTTCGACACCGAAGTGTGCAAATTATTGCCACAGAACAGTATTGATACTATTATACAAATTGGGGAATTTTTGTAGCGTGTCTGTCACTTATCCTCCACGGCATGGTTTAGATATGAAGGATATATCTATACGGAGCAAGAACGTGGGGTCTAACGGGAGACGATGACGCCCGCGATAGCACAAGCAGTCAGCCCAGCCGATCACCCGACTCAACCATTGGTGACGCTAAATGATTCCAATCGTCGATATCACAGTTCCCGCGAATTCGTTCGAACTTGGCCGGTTACTCGAAGAGCTTCCCAGCATCCACATTGAACTGGAACAACTCATTCCACTGCGTGATGCGATTATCCCACTTTTCTGGGTGTCTGACGGCAATCAAGACGAGATAATTCATACACTCGAACAATCACCACTCACTGAAGAGGTCCAGTATCTCACGACCGATGGCAAACGCGAATTGTTCGAAGTCCACTGGAGTTCGGAAGTCGATGGTATCATCCAAATCATGATCGAGACACAAGCCCGGATGCTCGAAGGAGAAAGCATCGGCGAGGGGTGGGACTTCCGGTTGCAGTTCCCGAGCCACGAGGCACTGTCTGACTTTCGCGAGCGCTGTGAGGAACGCGGTATCCCGGTAATGCTGCGGCGTCTCTACAACCCTCACTACCCAGAGAAAGGTACCCCGATGTCCTCGGAACAGCACGAAGCGATCATTACGGCGTATGAACGCGGCTATTTCGAAGTACCCCGCGCGACTTCGCTGGCGAAGCTTTCATCGGAGTTCGGGATCAGTGATAGTGCCTATTCGCAACGATTGCGTCGGGGACTTAGCTCGCTCATCTACGATACCATGGTTGACTGATGAGACTTGCATTTTCGGCTGCTGTAGAATCTCAAGCGGATGATGATCTCTCAACGGCTTTCGACACGTGTTACACGGGACGTTCGGTGCTCAAACAGTTCGCTTGGAATCGTCGGACCCTGTACCCCTAAAAACGAGCTAAGACCCGTCAAACATGAGGTATCCAATAACGACGTTGATCGCTCGTCGAATTCGTTGTGAGACTGCCTGCTCGCTGATATCGAAGTGGTCGGCGAGTTCAGTGAGCGTACTCTCGCGGGGAACGGTAAAGTATCCGAGTTCGTAGGCCATCGCGAGCGTCTGCCGTTGTGTCTGCGTGAGTTGTTCCTCGACGTTGGGAACGTGTGGATTGTAGATACTGTTGAGGGTCACTTGAATATCGTTCTCCTCGCAGATTCTGGAGAACTCCTGCAGGTGGTCGTGATCCGGAAAACGAAGTCGGAGTTCCCACTTCCCTCCGAGTCCTTGGCCTTCGAGAATCGCAGCATTGGTGTCGATCAGGGCGTCGATAACCCCGTTAACGACATCCGACCAAGTTACTTGGTAGAGTTCCCGGCTATCAACGGTACTGAGGTGTTCGACCGATTCGACGATGGGTTGATTTTCGAGCGTCGATCGGATCTCTGGTGACCCATCGTTCACCCAGAAAAAGGGAAGAATACGGTTGCCGAGTGGGACGAGTCGTTCGATTTCGATGTGGACTTTTGGGTTGTCTGCCAATAATTGGCCGAGGGGGAAAGAGTTACCGGGCAGCGTGATGTCAGCAATCGTCGACATGATCTAGGCTCTATTGAAAACATCGTACGAATAAGGCATAACCATGTCCTTCATTTATCAAGCTGCCTTTACTGCCGAAGGGTTTACTTATAAACCGGCTGCTCTGCAATGTATGATTTCACAGACTTATTCGTCGGTATGAAGAGTGCTCTGTAAAATCGGCGCTGAGTCTCGAAGAAGCGATTGAATCAGCTCTCTATTTGCTTCGGAGAATGTGAACTCCAGATCCCACGTCGGGATTCGGTTTTGTTCGCGGTCGTAGGTGAGAAAACCCGCGTCGGCCATTTGAGGAAGATGGACGTGATGCAATTTTATTTGCAGGTCGTTTAGTTGCTCGGTGGCAGTCGTCTGCTTGGGAGAACTGTTCGTTTGGATCTTTTTAGCGAGGTTTGTGATCGTCAGCGGCGGCTCTGAAGCCAACAATACCTGGAGAATTGCTCGACGAGACGGATGAGAGAGCACATCGAAGACTCCGTTAGTCCGTTGCACGGGTTTTTCCATACTCGTTCATCACACCGTGTCTCCAAAGGTACTAGGTTGACATTTAAAGGATATATTGACTCGTAGTGGCTGAGAGTTCCGTTTTCGAAACTCACTCCGTAACGAGCCCACACCCTCGTGATCGAAGCGCCTCGCTCGTTCGTTTGACACCGATTCGACAGTAGAAGGGAAGACCTGAAGGATTTGAATCCGACAATCGAGAGCAGTAACCGTCCGAAGTACCGGCCGCCCGGTGTGTGATGGGCGAGTTCACATCTATTGTAAGTGGTCGAATTGTACGAATCCATGGTATGTTTCCAGTCAGGTATTCAAAAAGACAGTTATGGGGGGCATAATAATATGAATACCTAGCGAAGCCCGTGCCGTGAGCGTTACATCCTCCGTCGCAGTCATCGATATCGGGAGCACGCGGATTCGGTACGGACCCGCCACGCGTGAAGGTCCCGTAACGGTCGAGACCGAACCGACGGACCCGATGAGATTGACGGCGCAACTCGTCGATATCGTCGACCGTCTCCGCACGCAATCGCCCGGAACGATCCGGCACGTCTCCGTTTCGACGACCGGACTCGTCGACGCCGAGCGGGGCGTCATCGACGAGTTCGATACGGCGGACGGCGAGACGATTCACGACATTCCGGTCGCCGCCGCGATGACGGACGCCTTCGGTCTTCCGACGGCCGTCGAAAACGACTGCACGGCGGCCGCTATCGGGGAGGACACCTTCGGGTCGGGGTTCCGATCCGATACCGTCGTCCACGTCACGTTCGGAACGGGGATCGGTGCGGGTGTCGTCATCGACGGCACGCCAGTTCGGGGGGAGGAAGGCTACGCTGCGGAAGTCGGGCTCGTTCCCATCGTCGCGGATGGCGACTTGTCGAGCACCGGCGTTCGGGGCGCGTGGGAGGCCTACTGCTCGGGTCGCGGAATTCCGCAGTTCGCTCGTCACCTCCTGGCGACGGACGATCGACCTTCGGTACTTCGCTCGATAGAAGAGGTTTCCGCCCCCGACGTGTTCGCGGCGGCCGACGACGGTGACGAGTTCGCAGGGGACGTTCTCGATCGCGTGGCGCGGTACAACGCCGCCGGTATCGGTGCGATCGCGAACACGTTCAACCCCGGGATCATCACGCTCGGCGGGTCGGTCGCGCTCAAAAACTCCGACCGGATTCTGGAGGGAATCCACCGCCACTTGGACGAGTACGTTCTCGCCGACCCGCCGGTCGTCCAACTCACGAGTTTGGGCGCGGACATCGAACTGTACGGCGGGGCGGCGACGTTCTTCGGTGCGAACGAGAGCGCACCCGTGGCGGAGCAGGTCGGCGACTGAGACCACGAAATCTGCCGCTCGTGAACCCTTCTCTCGTTGCTCTCGATCGGTTTTACTGAACAAGTAGCTGATTCTCCGCTGAACGGGAGGTATAAACACGGATTGCATCGTTGCGGTGTGCTCATATCAGTTATTCTCCAAGAAGGGAGCACATAACAATACTCGATACGGCCATTGGATGAACTGCGAGCGTTGGAACGGTGCTTCCCTGATGCTCTCCCGCCCAACGCTTGAGCACAGCCAATCAATCACACGTCGTGCCGACGTCATACTGCCGTTCGCGTGGTCGTCCCCGCTTTGCCGGTACGACCACATCATCCGCTCTCGTCGTGATTCGAGCCGGGAACGGGTTGCTTGTTGGTAGGAGCACCATCGACGCAATGTCGATGGCGGCCACTTCGTGGCCCCGGTGGTTCGATTCCACCCCCGTTCGTAGCAGTACCGTTTTCGTATGTCCGGTCGGTTCGAGGTTCTCGTTCTCCGTCACGTTGAATATCCCATCCCCTATCCGACAGTATACTTTACTCCACCCAACTATTGTATTTCAAATCCAGAAACTCGCTAAGAATTACAAATTTATATTATGTAGACTACCGTACATGCGTTAGTGATGGAGACGGGGAAGTGGTGTGTCCACCACTTCTGAGTTGACACGAAATCTGGGGCGGTTCGTCCACCAGGGCAATTATCGATAGATATCGTCCCATTCGGCAACTCGTCGCCACATCGCAGCCAAAGATAGATACGTTGAATCGCGGTTTCAGTGCCGTCCATTTCGGTTTCAAGTGGACGATTAATCCAGGAAAAGGATGAGAATGCAACGAAGACAATTCATGAAAGGGGTGGGCGCAAGTACGGTGGGTATCTCCGCTATCGGAACCGCCGTCGCGTGCAAACACGGTCACAAACGGAACAGACGGAAAAACAAGATACGAGGACGGAAGCACAACACGCAGCCGAATACCGCAATTTTCGGGGATTCATGGCATGCGGTTGATTCCTTCTACGGTAAGAAAGACTACGCAGTGACGGGCGAACTGAAATGGACTGGCAACTTCACTGCCGAGGTGTTTGTCACGGCGACGTTCTACGACGGCCGTGGAGGGGTTCTTTCCTCGGATGGCATCGATTCGTTAACCCTTGCACCGAACGAGACTGGTGGGTTCCAAATCGATTATCTGAACGCACATCCGAAACGCGTCGCCGACTACCAACTCGCAACAGAAGTATATAGAAAATAAATGGGGCACGACGAGTGGGTCTAAAAATGGTTGTATGGCGGCTTTCGTAGCCTCTTGACGTTTGCTGGGAAGGGGGAAGTGAACGTTCGATCGGATGTGCACGTCGCGATGATCGGTCCGCCGATGGCAGGCAAACGTAGTATCGATTACCCTCCACGAGGTCGGGACGATACTGGTACTTACTCGCGTCGCTCCCTGCCCATGGTGTGGAACTCGTCGTTCGGTCGCCAGTCGGCGAACAGCGCCATTCGGTTCGAGAGGTTGAAAAAGCTCGTCACGCTCCCGATGTCCCAGACTTCCTCGTCGCTGTAGCCGACGTCGCGCAGTCGTTGCAGGTCCGCCTCGGACACCTCCGTCGGACGTTCGGTGAGTTTCACGGCCACGTCGAGCATGGCCATCCGTTTCTCGCTCACGTCCGCCTGTCGGTAGTTCGCCACCAACTGGTCCGCAAGCGTCGGCTGTTTCGCGTAGATGCGTACGAGCGCACCGTGGGCCACGTTGCAGTAGTAACAGTGGTTGACGCCCGAGACGGCGACGACGATCATCTCGACTTCCTCACGGCCGAGCGACGTGTCGTCCACGAGCGCGTCGTGGAAGGCCATGAACGCACGGAAGTGCGAGGGCTTGTACGCGAGCGCCGCGAACACGTTCGGCGTGAACCCCGCGCGTTCGGTCTCCTCGTCGATACGTTCCCGGAGGTCGTCGGGGATTTCGTCGTACTCGGGAACCGGAAATCGTCTCTGTGCCTCGTCATCGAGCGTTGGCTCTGGCATGATACTCGGTTCTCCGTGCGTCATCTTAACACGGTTGTCCGAAGCGAAAGTAAAAATCACTGCACGAGACGATGAGGCTGTTCCGGCGATTCAGCAATCCCGGTCGGAATCGTCGTCGCCCGACTTTTCAGTCGTGGTCCCGTTCGAGGTGCCGCTGTCGTCGGATTCGTCCTCGGTCGTGTCGTTATTCGACGATTGGTCGGTAGTCGTCTCGTCGCTCGACGCCCCGCCGTTCTCGGATTCAGTATCGGTCGACCCGCTGTCGTCGGTCGTTCCGTCGACCGAATCGTCCGAACCATCCTCGGTTTCGGTGGTGGTCGTCTCGTCGCTACCGTCTCCCCCACCGGACTCGCTTCCGTCAGTGGTTGTCGTGTCGGAAACGGAACTGGTGGTTCCCTTGGCGATGACGGTCGATTCGTCCGGCGTGAGCAGGGCGACGACGTCCTCGTCGTCGTTGTTGAGGACCTCCCCCTCGTAATCGAACTTCACGTCCGCTTCCGGGACCCGTTTCGCACCGGTCGCGACGATGAACGACTGGCCGTTGCCGATGACCGTGTCGTCCGGCAGCGTCCTTCGCTGGTCAGTGTCCGGGTTGCCGTACTCGAACGCAACGACGTAGCCGGAGACGTCCACATCGTCCATGGACGTGTTCTCGAACACGACGAACTCCTCCTCGGACGCGACTTGCGTGAGTTCGATGGGGAGTCCGTTCTTTCCGATAACCTGCGTTGCACCGGCGCCGACGGCGGCGAGCGTTGCGACTGCGCCCAGTACGTTGCGTCGTGTTGTAGTCATGTACAATCTGGCGAATACGTTCAACCAACTAAAAATGCAGCTAAACTATACAGTCATATCTATTGACTTATTGTAACAGTTCGGTTATTAGTTGAATATCCGACCGATATCCACGTTCGGCGGCGGATCTCGGGCACGATCCCGGTCGCCGGAAACGTAACGCATCGGGACGACGATTGATCGGACGAACATGACGAGCGCCAACGAACACGAAGATCGCGTTCACCGCCTTTACGAGGGAGTATGGAACGGGGAGAACCCCGACATCGCAACGGAACTCGTCCATCCCGAGTACGTCATTCACGACCGCGATCTCGCGGAGGAACTGCGTGGTCCGGAGTTGTACACGGCGCTTGCGGATTCGACCCGCGAGATCTTCCCGGACATGTCGTTCACCATCGAGGATTCGTTCGCGGTCGAGGACAAAGTCGCCGTTCGCTGGACGATGGTCGGCACACAGGACGGAGCGATGGTCGGCATCGAACCGACGGGAACGGCGGTGACGCTCCGCGCCATCGAGATTGACCGGTTCGAGGACGGGCGTCTCATCGAAACGTGGACGCAGAGCGACATGCTCTCGCTCATGGAGCAACTCGACGCGGTGTGACCGTCCGGTAATTGACCGACCTCGCCGAGAAATATTTCACAACCCGTCAGTCGATATCCCGTCGTCCTCGTGGAATTTCGCGAAGTCGAACGTATGGACATCCGTGGACCGAATCGTGTAGGCGTTTTCGTAGACGTCGATAACGTCGAACCGCTCGCCCGTAACCCGGACTTCTGCCCTATCGTCCAACTGTACGCGGTTGAAATCCGTTCGGGATGTCCACGTGTTCAGACAGCCAGTGCCCTCTTCGCTGCTGTCGAAATTCTTCCCACAGACGCCGAGGAGATACTTGACGGTGAATCGAGCGGACAACTTGTGGTGGCGGTCTTCACTCACGACGATATCGTCGGGGGAGCGAACGCTCCCCCCGACGAACGCCGGGTCGTATCTGCCGAAAATCCTTCCGTCGCCGTGGTCAAATCCGATCCAGAGTGGCTGGTCTATGTAGGTTTGATTGCCGTACTGCCATTCGAGGGAGATGGCCTTGAGTTGGAGTTCGCCCGTCTTCGCAAGCCCGACCTTGGACAGGCAACTCCCGAGACTTCCGGTCGTGAACGCGACCCCCGAAGCGGCGAGGACCTGTCGTCTGGAAGGCATGGCGGATCGGTTGCGTTCGGATAGCATAAACTTTCAGGAAATCGGGTATCGAACGGTATTCCGAAAACAGAACTTACCGACAGTCGATCGGACGTTACCGGAGGACCCGACTCGCCGTTCACTCCTCGTTTCGACTACGGAACAGGTAGAGACCCGTCCCGAGGATGCCGGAGAGGGCCGTCATCACGCCCAATCCGTCCTGTCCGACGGGCGAACTGGTCTGCGTTCCCGGCCCGCTGGCGACGGTTTGCGTGGCCGTGTCGTTCCCGGCCGATTTCTCGGTGGTTTCCGCCGCCGTGGTCGTCGTGGTCGTACCGGTCGAGGTGTCGGTGGACGTGGTTGTCGTGGACTTCGTCGTCGTTCCCGTCCCGCTCCCTCCCCCGGACCCGCCGCATTGTCCGGCGTGGATGACGACCGGTTTCGTCATGTTCAGCGACGCCCACTGACTCCCCTCCGAATCGGTCGAAAGTGCCCTCCAGTTCTCGACCTTTCCGGCGTAGTCCCGCTCCAAGTGCTGTCCGTACAACCGTGCCTCCTCGTTGAACGCGGGGTGTATCGTCACGCTATCGTCGGGGGTCAGCCCGCGGAACGCACCACCGTCGGCACCGCCGCCGTGTTTCGCATCGCTCGCCCACGTCCAATCGACGTCCCACTCGTCGTCCGTCTTCTGGAACGTATCGTAGTTGGTCGACGCATTGTACTGATCGTCGGCCACCGCCCATTCGCCGTCGTCCGGAAGGCCGGAGATGTGGAACGTCACCGATCCGCCGCCGTCGCTCCCGCGCTTGCCGTGCATGAAGACGAGGCTCGTCCCCTTCGGCCCCCGGTAGAGGTAAAGTTCGCTGGTTTCGGCCCGTTCGAGCGCGCTCGCCGGGCCGTAGGAACTGTACCAACCCTTCGGGTCGGTGTCCGACGAACGGTAGTTATAGAACTTCTCGACGGGCAAATCGGAGGTGATGACGGCGAGGGGAATGCAGGTATCGCCCTGTTGAAGGACGTACTTCGAATCCGTGACGTGTCCCGTCTGAATGAGGTTGTCGCCAGCGCCGTCGGCGCTGGCGGTTGCGACGCCTCCGACGCCGACTCCGACGGCGATTCCCGCGGCCGTGCGGAGGAAGGTCCGGCGGTTCAGGGACGTCCGTCGAGTTCGGCTCATTCCGAGACCACCTTGAGCGCGGAGGGAAGCCGCCGGTACACGCCGGTCACGGCCTGCATCCGGGTCGATTTTCGCTGGACGGTGTGATAGGCGACGGGTTCCGGCCCGAACTTCGATTTGTACCGGCAGAGGCGGGGCAGGTTGGCTCCCACGAGGTCGTATCGGGTCAGGCCGCGCTCCTGTGCCTCCTGAATGATGTGCCAGTCAAGCAGGTCGTTGATGGGGAACTCGACGTCGGATTTCGCGCCACCCTGCCACCGATAGATGGTGTCGTCAGTTTCGAGCGTGACCATGCCGCCCAGGATCTCGCCGTCGCGTTCGCAGACGTACGGCCTGACACAGCCATCGGGAAGTCGCTCGTACAGTTCGGTGACGAACTCGGGGTCGATCCGGTACTCCTTCCCCTGTGCCGCGTGACGGTCCTGAATCTGGGTGATGACCGCTTCGATTCCCGCCACGCCAGCCTCCCGAATCGTACAGCCGTCGTCGCGGTTCCGGACGTTGCTCCGGGCATCCCGACTGAACTGCATGAGTAGGTCCTCGCCCGTCAGATCGAGGATGTAGGTGTAGGAGGGGGACACGTCGAAACCGTTCCACGAGAACGGTCGGAGGTCGGTGTACTCGTCCACGGTTCGGACGTCCACGTACGCCGGGTCGATTTCCGACTCGATCCATTCGATCGCGCCGTCGATGAACTCCCGGTGTCGCCGTTCGGCCTTCCGCTGTTTCAGCTTCGCGAAGTTGAGCAGCGTCGGACCGAGGTAGTACACTTCGAGGTGTGGCGGCGGCGAGTACACCATCCGAAACGGTCCTTTCGTCGTCACGAAAATCGGGAACAGTCCGACCGGCTCCTGCCCTTTGTATCCGACGAGAAATCGAACCTCGGTGTTCGACGTTTCCGCGAGGTGCGTGAGCGCCTCGCGGCGATGAAACGGGGTCGGCCCGTCAGAGCGTTCCACGAGGTTGTTCCATCGTTCGAGCGTGCTATCGTCCGCTTCCTGAATTTCTATCGTCATTTGTCTCACTCCAGATATCCGAGTGCCGCGAGTCGGTTCGCCATCCGGTCGTCGGATGCGGTCTGTTCGTCGGAATCGGTCCGTCCGCTACCCATCGTCCCGCCCGGTTCCCGTCGCGTCGAGTACCCTTCCTCGCCGACCGATTCGACGGGCGAGAGAACGTCGCCGTCCATTTCGGTGCTTTTCGGTATCCCGAACAGCGCGAGCACCGTCGGCGTCACGTCGAAGAGGTGTGCGTCGGAAATCCCTCCGTGGACGCCGTCGCCAGCCATCGCAACGATGCCGTTTCGCTTGTGATTCCACGGTTGGCCGGGTTCGGCGAACTCGTGGCCCGAAAGCTCCGCCGAGAGGAAGTTGTCGAAGTCCGTCGGCACCGTGACGATATCCACCGCCCGCTCGGCCTCCGGCCCGTCGAAGTAGGCTTCCCGGCGGGCCACGTCTTCGAACACCGGAGTCCCGTCGGGCGCTTCGACGTCGGCGAGCAGGTCGATGAGTTCCGACCGGAGCGACTCGTATCGCTCCGGTGGAACGACACCGTGGGGGTCGCGTCCCGCCAAGTTGATGCGGACGCCACATTCGATCCTGGCCCGCATGTACGCCTGTGAGGCGGGGAAGTCCACTTGCCGACTGCTCGCCCGGACGACCCCCGACGGGACGAGTTCGGACGCGACCCCGCGAAGTCCGACCGTGTCCAACAGCTTTCCCGCCCGATGGGTCGTGAGACCGACTTTCGCCGCGACGGCGGTCAGTCGTTGGAGCGGGTCATTCGTTCGTTGGAGCAGGCCGCGGCGGTTCTCCGAATCGCCGCGACCCGCCTCGTCCCCGCCATTCCTGAGTTTCGACTCCCGGGTCGGAACCCACGACGGCATGCCCTCGCCACCCTGTGAGACGGCCGTGTAGCCGTGATCCGCGAGGAACTCGTTGACGTAGAACCCCATCCCCGTCATCTCCCCCATCCCGTGGTCGCTGACGACGAGGACGGTGTCGGGGTCGGTCGCGTCGAGGATTTCCCCGACCTGCTCGTCGACGGCCTCGTACACCGCCTCGATCGTTTCCCGCTCGCCGGGGAACTCGTGGAACACGGTGTCGGTCTGCTGGAACTGCACGAAGCCGAAATCGGGCTCGAAGCGGTCGGTGAGATACCGGAACGCCGCACCGCGGGTCTTCACGACGTCACGATACTCGGCGGCGGCCTCCTCGGGCGTCGCGTCGGTCGTGTCGGGATAGATCCGGTACTCCCCGATCTCATCGCGGAGTTCGGCGAGCAGGTTCTCGGGGTGACACGCCGGTGATTCCGGAGCCATGTATCCCGGCACGAGCGCGCCCTCGAAGTCGCGTGGCGGATGCGTGACCGGGACGTTGACGACGACGCTTTTGATCCCGTTCCGGGAGAGGTGTCCCCAGAGCGGTTCGGCCCGAACGTCGTCGCCGTCTACCACGTTCCAGTCGTACCCCTCGTAGTCCAGAAAGCTGAACACGCCGTGCTTGCCAGGGTTCACCCCAGTAAACAGCGACGGCCACGCGCTCGGCGTCCACGGCGGGAGTTGGGATTCGAGCGGGCCTGACACTCCGTCGTCGAACAGCGATTCGAGGTTCGGGAGCGCTCCCGTCTCGAACAGAGGTTCGAGAATCGGGCGGCACGCCCCATCGAGACCGATCACCAGCACGTTCAACCCGTCCTCGCTCACTCCCCGTCACCTCCGTCGGCGGTCGGCAGTTGAAGACGTGGTCTCTCGGTGGTCGGTCCGGAGGGGGCGCTCAACGGGGTCCCGCCAGCATCCGCGTCACCACCGATCCGTTTCGTGACCGGCATCTCCAACAGGGTCAACAGCGTGTACAGTTCGACGGCGTTTTCCTCGCCGCCGAGGTGGTCCTCGTAGCATCGGTTCACGCCGTCCCAGTCGAGGAACGAGAGGGAGTCCACGAGGTCCCGGTCGTCCGCGAGCGCGTCCCGAACGAACTCGCTTTGCCGCACGAACTCCTCGTCGTCGGGCCACGGTCCGTGCGTACACCACGGTCGCGGCGGTTCCTCCCTCTCGAAGAGCTTCCACCGAAGCGCGTTCAGGTGTTTACCGGCGTATTCGACCGGGAACGAGCGGTCGATTCGAACGCCGGATTCCGAATGCGGAACGGCGGCGAGACGCGAATCGAACCGCTCGATGGCGCGGTGCATGAGGTTGCGCCGAAGCTGATACCGGATGGGCATCGAGAGATGGAGGTCGATGAGACGATTGTCGAGGAATGGCGTCCGGTACGGTCGAAGCTGTCGGAGGCTGTTCGTGTAGATGAGTTCGGTGTCGTTCGACAGCGGATAGTACTCGCCACAGAGGACGAGTTCCCGCATCGACCGGTATCGGACCCCGTGGTGGTCGATCTCGCCGTCCGCCGTGACGGAGATGTTCTCCCGGAGGACCGATTCGACGTCCACATCGCCGTCGAAATAGCTCGGTGTCTCGACCGCCAGTCCGTCGATGAACTCGTCGATCGTCCGAATCCGATCTTCGACCGGGAGCGTGACGTTCCCGAACGAACCGAGCGACAGTTTCGGCGACGGTATCTGGTGGCCCTTGAACAGGGTATCGGCGTACAGACCCGAGAGGAGCACGTCCACCGTTCCCGTGAGTTCCTCCGCGAACCCCGTCGGATACCCCTGTTTGTACCACCCGTCGAAGTTCGAGAGCGGCGGGTTACGCTCCAAACTTCGCCGTCGGTAGTCGTCGGTGCGGGGTAAGAAGAGGAGTTCGTTCCCGGCGGCCGCCGCGATTCGGTCGGCGATTCGCGCCTCGCGGTTTCGCCAGTCGTTCATGTGGAAGCCGATCACTGGCTGGTCCATCGCGGCCATCACCAAGCGCGAATCGCTCCCGCCGCTCAACAGCAGTCCGTACGTTCGATCCTCCCGTATCCATTCGTCGATGATTCGCCGGAACCGCGAGACGAACTCCTCGACGAAGTTCTCGAACGGTTCGTCTCGCGGGGTGAATTCGGGCCGCCAGTACCGACGCGACTCCGTCGTGTTTCCGTCGAGGTCGACGGTCGTGACCGACGCGGGTGGGAGCTTTTCGACCCCGGAGAGCGGTGTCGTCACGCCGAACGACCGTTTGAGCGCGAGGTATTCCGCGAGATAGTCGCGGTCGAATTTGGGGTCAACGCCGGGATATTCGGCGAGCGTCTGAATGTCGGTCGAACACACCAGGGTGTCGCCCACGCGGGTGTGGAACAGGGGATACGAACCCAGTCGGTCGGTCAGCAGGGAGACGGTTCCTTTCTCGCGGTCGTAGACGATGCCCGCGAACTGTCCGTTCACCCCTTCGACGAAGTCGATACCGTACGATTCGTACAGGTTCGCACAGTACGTGGGGGAGTCGATGGAGTCCGGGCGTGCTTGGTAGGAGCCGTTCCGCTCGAAGCCGTACACGTCGCCGATGATCCAGACCAGCGTGTCGCCGGTGACGGTCCGGACGGGTTGCTCGTCGGCGAGGAGTCGATGGAACCCGCTAGTCACGGCGACCCGTTCGTCGGCGAACGAGTCGGTTCGCTCTCCTCCCCACTGCATGCTCGGAAACTCGTCTAAGCCGACCCTTCGCGGACCGAACGCACCGAACAACCCTACCATGTGCCTTTCCCTCCGGAAACCACCCGTCTTCCCTTCTCGTCCGTAGTTCCAGCGTAGTGGTCGTTAGTCCGACCGTTCGATGGCGGCGGTTGGGCGACCCGTTCTCCGGAACGACATCCTGACTCGATTCGGTGTGGCCTTTCGTTCATCCGTTCTCACTGAAATTCAACTGGCGGTACCGAACCATTGTTATACGCGGCCTGTGGCCGATGTGCGTTGTCCTACCGGTGAATCAGTGGGTGCGAACGGCCGGGAAGAAGATACCTACCCACTGGGTAGGGGAGTTCAAACGTGCTGGTAGGGAAGATCAAACTGGAGAGTAAGGACGGTCAAACGTGAGTAGGAGACACCAAACGTCGCGAATAGCGAATCAGACGGAGTCGAGAATAACGGAATTCAAACGGAGTCGAGCGAGCGCTCCACGAATCGCTCGCGGATTTCGGGGGGCGGTATCGGACACTCGTCCTTTCGGCCGAAGATCCGGTAGCGGTATTTCGCTATCAGGTCGTACACCGGGTCACGAAATGCCTTGGGAAGATAGATAAGCGGGTACAGAAGCGGCCACGGTCCGTCGAGTTCCCGACAGACGCGAAGCGCGGCGGTCGAACGGGTGTAACAGTTCCCGCCGTCCACGAGCACGAACGAGTCGAACTCGTCGGTCGGGAGGTCGTGGCGGGAGAGGAGCGACTGGCCGACTTCGGACTGAAGCGGCGCGAAGCGGAACGTTCCCGCCTCGTCGAACCGCACCGTGAACCGAACGACAGCGTTACAGAGGTTACAGACTCCGTCGAACAGCAACACGGGATAATCGGTCCCGTCGGCGGGTTCTTCGGAGTCGGGTTCGGTTGCCATCTGTTCGTTTCGACGTTCGGCCTCCTGGCCGATAGACTCGTCGGATTAGACCGTGTTGGATACCAATCGTCGGATTCGACCGTCTGGTCCTCTTCGCCCACGCGCTGCTCCCAAACAGGTGATGGCTCGTCGTGGCGTTTCTTCGCCCTCCTCCTCATCGGAGTAGCCGAGCGGGGATTTCGCGGCAGTTTGTGCCGCGTCTAACTTCCCGGCTCGGTTTCGTTTCAAAAGTGAACGTCGTGGCACGCAGTGAGTTCTCAATCCGTTCGAGTAGCGGTTTCTCAGTCCGTTCGAATGTTACTGGTCGCACATGCGCAGGTGACTGTCGGGTCGAGAAGGTCGTCGATGGGCATCTCCTCGCCGCATTCCGTGCAGACGACGGAGGGTCCCGAACGACGAAAACGCTCCCGGTAGTACTCCAGTGCGCGGGTTCCGACTATCGCCGCGGCACCGGCCCCGACTGCGCCAAGCAGTATCGTGTCGAGTGTTGGTTCGCGTGCCATGATGAGCCAAGGAGGAGCCAGTACCTTAAAGTTGATGCTGGATTCGTTCGGTATACATATTTCGGCTCGACCCTTCGGCCCTACCCTTCGGCCGAACCACAAGCGGTTCATATAAAAACAGGTTCGTCGTAAAGGGAATCACGATGCTATCCCTCATCGGTTCAGTCGTCGGCTTCATCGTGAGCCTGCTCATCGGTGCCCTCGGCATTTACATCGGTGCGCGGGTCGTCACGGGGACGGACGACTACGGTTACGCGCTCATCACTGCCATCGTCGGCTCGGTCATCGGTGGAATCGTCGCGGTACTGCTCGGCTGGCTGTTCGGCTGGATCGTCATCCTCGTCGCGTGGATCTGGGTCATCAACTGGCGCTACCCCGGCGGTTGGGGCAACGCCATCGGGATCGGCCTCATCGGCTGGCTCTCGGTCGTCGTCATCACCTACGTGCTGGCCATCCTGGATGTCCTGACGTTCTCCTCGCTCGGGATTCCGGGAGTCTAATCACCCAACTCTTCTCCGATCAAATCGACCGCGTTTCGAACCGCACCCACCGACGAGAGGTATCCAGCGCCGACCGTCGCTTTGAGTGCCTTTGCCGCTGTCCCCGTGACGACCGTCGGGCCGACCTGTGCGACCGCACCGTCGCCGACCGAGACGAGCCATCCCGGCGAGTTGAACGTGAACTGGTCGAGGCGCGGGTCGAACACGTCGTCTCGGTCCTCCTCCTCGACCAGTCGAACGATGTTGTCGGCGACGACGCGCGCTTCCCGCACGGCCGACTGTGCGCTCGCCGGGACCGCCTCGCCGTCGCCGTCCACGACCCGTGCGGCATCGCCCAGGACGAAGGTTCCGTCGCCGAGTCGAAGCGTGCTATCGACGCGGGCACGGTCTCCGTCCATCGCGTCCGACCCGCGGATGCCGCCCGTCCAGACGAACTCGTCGTAGTCCAGCGTCTCGCCGTCCGCCAGCGTGATCGTCCCGTCGTCGGCCCGTTCGACTGCCGTCCCGGTTCGAATCTCGATGTCGCGCGCTTCGAGTTGCTCCCGGACCGCTTCCTGAAAGTTGGCGGGGAACGCGGGTGCGACGTGGTCGAACTGTTCGAGCAGGACGAGTTCGACGTCCATCAGTTCCTCGTCGGCGAGGGCGGCCAGTTCACCCGCGACCTGCACGCCGGACAGCCCCGCTCCACCGACCACGACGCGTCCGCCGTCGGCGTCCAGAAACCCCTCCCGAATCTCGTGGGCGTGTTCGAGTCGCTTCAACGGAATCGCGTGCTCCTCGACGCCGGGGAGGTCGTAGAAGGCGGTTTCGGCACCGAGGCAGACGGCGGCGTAGTCGTAGTCGAGTTCGTCGTCGGCGTCGTCCGCGAGGACGACGCTTCCCTCGTTCGGGTCCACCGACTCGACGCGGGTTTCGTGTACCTCGCAGTCGAGGACCTCGGTCAGCGGAATCGAGATTTGATCGGCGAGCGACGGCCGTCGGATGACCCGATGGAGTTCGTGTTGGACGAGGTGGTGTCCGGTCTCCTCGACGACGACCAGATTCGTCTCGTCGGGAAGTTCTTTTTCGAGTTTCCGAGCGAGGGCCAGACCGGCGTAGCCAGCGCCGAGAACTGCGATCTGCATGCGAACCATAACGAGCGGGAAGGTGAAAGGCGTACTCCCCGTATAAAACGGGCGGTCGAAAATCGGTCGGTCTCTCGGTCTCAGAACAGCGCGTCTTCCTCGGGGAGGATTTGGGCCGGTCCACCGACCTTCCAACTCATGGTCTCGACGCCGCAGTCGGCGATGGCGTCCTCCACCTCGTCCACGTACTCGGCCGTCGTGTTGACGTAAACGCTCGCGCCCGTGTCGGTGGAGTAGTAGACCGGAATCCCCTCCTCGTTGCGGAGTTCCCGAACCGTGTCAAAGATTTCGAGCGTTTCGGGCTTCCAGTACACCCACCCCGCCGGGCCGGTCATCGTCGTCGCGGCGAGCGACAGCGAGTCGTGTTCGGCCGTCTCGAACACGCGGTCGAAGTCCCCCACGCGGAGCGCGTCGCGCATCTCCACGAGTTGGTCGTGAATGTGCGCCAGTCGCGCGTCGAACATGTGGCTGTCGGCGGCCTCGCGGTGGGCCTCCTCGGTTTCCTTGTACGCCGGAACCAGTCCGGCGACGATGCGAACGTCGTCTTCGAGCGGCGACTCAAGTCGCTCGGAACGGCAGTCGTGGTCGTTCAGGCCCATGTGGAGGTCCGAGAACCCGCCCGTCACGGCGCGGGCCGCGGAGGACGACCCGAGACGCGCGATGGTCGAGATGTCCGGACGCGAGAGGTCGAGTCCGGCGGCCTCCACGGCGGCCATCGCGGCGGCGGCGAATCCCGATGAAGAGGAACCGAGGCCGACGTTCGATGGGAAGCTGTTCTCGCTCTCCAGTCGGACGCGGGTGTCGATTTCCGCGAGTTCCCGAACGCGCGAGACGACTTTTCGAACGCGGTCGGCCGCGTGACCCGTCAGTTCCTCGCCGTCGACGACGAAGGTGTCCGATTCGAACGACTCGTCGAACTCGACGGTCGTCGTGGTGTTGCTCGGCGCGGTACAGACGCTGATGCTGTCGTGGTACGGGTATCGCTGTTCCTCGTCGCGCATCCCGTGGTACTTGACCAACCCCTGAATCGGGTGGGCCTTCGCGGTCGCTTTCATACGGAGATGGCTGTGTGACTGGCGTTTAAACTCTCTGGATTTCGAGCATCGGAGTGAGGCGGATTCTCAGAAACGCCGTGCGATTTCGTAGGCGAGCGTCGTCGGGAGGAAGACGACGGCGAGAACGAACGTGATTTCGTCCGTCGTCGGCCCGGACCCCGTCCACGCGCTGTAGAAGTAGAGAGCGCCGACGGCGAGCACGCCGACGACCGCCGCGACGTAGTTCGGGTCCGTCCACGAAACGGGGGCGCTATCGGTGGCCATGCTCACCAGTTGGGAATCCTGCATGATGGTTCTTTTCCCGCTCGGAACGTCGAAACACCGAACCACTCAAACCGACGCCCTCCGAGAATTCCGACATGGGCGTCCCACTCGACACGCGGGAGGAACAACTGGACGAAATCGTGGACAGGCTGTACGACGAATATCCCGATGCGACCATCTCGCTGAACTTCTCCAATCGACTCGAACTGCTCATCGCCGTGATGCTCTCGGCCCAATGTACCGACGAGCGCGTGAACAAGGAGACCGAACATCTCTTCGAGAAGTACACGTCGGCGGAGGACTTCGCGAACGCCGACGTGGACGAACTCGCGGAGGATTTGAACTCCATCACCTACTACAACAACAAGGCGAAGTGGATCAACAGCGCCTGTCAAACCATCATCGAGGAACACGATGGCGAGGTGCCGGACACGATGACCGAACTGACCGACCTCACGGGCGTCGGCCGAAAGACGGCCAACGTCGTGCTCCAGCACGGCCACGACGTGGTCGAAGGCATCGTCGTGGACACCCACGTCCAGCGACTCTCGCGCCGATTGGGGCTGACCGAGGAGAAGACGCCGGAGAAAATCGAGGAGGACTTGATGACGTTCGTCCCCGAGGAGGACTGGCAGTGGCTCACCCACCTTTTCATCAGCCACGGCCGAGCGACCTGTACGGCCCGAAATCCGGACTGTGAGGACTGTATTCTGGAGGACATCTGTCCCTCCTCGAAACTCGACAACGAGGCCGACCTCGCCAGCGGCGAATCGTGGGCGTGAAGGATTAGCGAGTGAGGATACCGGGAAGTACTGTTTTGTACTGAAGCCTATTGCGAGATACTGTTCGGTGACGGTGACTTCGAAACCTCGCTGGCTGAACTCGTCTCGTCGTAGCGACCTTCTTATCCGTCGATTTTCGTCCCGGGGTCTTCCCCGGCCAGAAACGCGCGCACGTCGTCGGGTCCGAAGATTGAGGCCGGTGCGCCGAGTTCGAGCAGCGCGTTCACCTTCCCGGCCATGCCGCCGGTCACGTCGGTGGATTCGCTCTCGCCGATCACGTCCGCGACTTGGTCGTACGACGTAATCTCCGAAATTACGGCGTCGTCCTCGTCCAGCACGCCGGGAACCGTCGAGCAGAACCCGACTCGGTCGGCGTCGAGTTGGCGCGCGACGGACGCGACGAGTTCGTCGCCGCTGACGATGGTGACGCCCTTTCCTTCGTGAACCACGACGTCGCCGTAGAGGACCGGGACGAACCCTTCGCCGAGCATCGTCGCGACTTGTTTGACCGGCAGCGAGAGGTTCGCGTCCGAATCGCGGGATGCGACCGAGAACGGGTGGACCGGGACGGCCGGAACATCGCGTTCGTGGAGGCGGGAGAGGACGAACTGATCGAGGGTTTCCATCGCACCGTGGATGTCGATGACGGCCGCGACGTCGCTGCTGCCGACCGTTTTCGAGACGCCGTGTTGGCTCGCGTGGTGGTGCCCGAAACTCCCGGCACCGTGGACGAGCACGAGGTCGTCCGTCTGGTCACCACTTTTGCTCTCACCCACCGCATCCGCGACGAAGTCCAACATCTCCCCGTCCAACGTGTCGGGGCGGTCCTTGTCCGTGATGACGCTCCCGCCGAGTTTGAGGACGGTGAGGCTCATTCGACGCGCACCCCTTCGGTATCGAGTTCGGCGCGGAAGGCGTCCTCACACCCCGGCGTGAATCGGAGCGCCGTCTTCGTCTCGTCCGTCGGGTCGAGTGCGACGATACAACCGCCGCCACCGGCACCCGTGAGTTTCGCACCGAGCGCACCCGCGTCGCGGGCCGCCCAGACCATGTTGTCGAGCGAGCGCGAGGAGACGCCGAGTGCCTCCAGCAGACCGTGGTTGAAGTTCATGAGCATGCCGAGCTTCTCGATATCGCCGTCGGCGAGCACCTGTTCCCCTTGCCGGACGATGTCGCCGATACTCTCGACGGTCTCCGCCGCGAAGTCGTACTCCTCGCGGAGCGCTCGGACGCCCGCGACGAGTTTCCCGGTGTCGCCAGCACCGCCGTCGAAGCCGACGACGATGGGGAGGTCGGGTGCATCGATCTTCCGGCAGTCGTCGCCCTCGACGCGGACTGCGCCGCCGGTCGCACAGCAGAACGTGTCGGCGCGGGAGGCTTCCCCGTCCTGTACCGCGAGTTCGGCCTGATACGCTCGGTCCGCGAGTTCGTCGCTCGACAGCGCCACGCCAAGTTCGCGGGTCGCGGCGTCTATCGCGGCGACGGTGACCGCGGCCGAGGACCCGAGTCCCGCACCGAGCGGGATGTCGCTCTCGACGGTGATGTCGAAGCCCGCATCCGGCGTGTCGGTCGCGTCGCGGACTTGCTTGACCGACGCGTCGATGTACCCGGTCGCCGCTCGGACGAGCGACTCGGAGACGTTCACGTCCGGTGTCTCGTCGGCACCACGGCCGTACTCGATGGTGAACCCATCGAGACTCAAATCCTCGGCGTTGACGCGCAACCGGTCGTCATCGCGCAGTTCGACGGTCACTGTCGCTCGGCGTTCGATTGCACACGGGACGGCAGGTTCGCCGTAGACGACGGCGTGTTCCCCGAAGAGATACACTTTCCCGGGGGCGCTGGAAACGGTCATGTTCGTGGCTCCGCACCGGGAGATAACAGGGTTTTCGGACTCCGGTCCGCTCACGGCGGACAGGGCTCCGGACGGATTCGAAATTCATCGTACAATCGTCCGAAATGAAGCTGTTCGAACCGGATCTCCCCGCAGTCGGTCGCGTTGCATCAGACCCAAAATATATACTGATTGGTTGTATCCGTTCGAACACATAATCTATCCATGGCAACTGAACAATCGGTACGAAACGAAATCTACCCCGGCGGCGACCTCGATGCTGGTGCGTTTTGGCGTCACGCGTTCGAAGGTCTCGTCACGAGACTGCCCGAGCCAGTGTTCGTCGTGGACGAGCACGGAACCATCACCTACTGGAACTCCGGTGCGGAGGAACTGACGGGCTACTCCGCGAGTCGCGCGATCGGCATGCCCTCCTACGAACTGTTCGGGACGGACGGTCAAGACGAAACGCTCGCCGAAACGGTAGTTCGAACCGGCCAAGTCGTCCGAGAGTCGGATATTCGTACGGCGTCCACGGCGAGTGGCGGGACGATTCACGGACGCGCGCTCGCCGTTCCGATCACCACCCCGGACGGTGAGACGGTCGGTGCCGTCGAAGTCATCACCCGCGTCACCGAACTCATCGAACAGCGTGAAGCCGTCCGAGGGTTGCAACAACAGATGTCCGAAGAGGTCGAAGGAGCGGTTGCCGAACTCCGCGATTCCGCCGCGGACGTCGCGGAGGATTCCCAGTCCATCCGGGAGCTAACTCGTGACCAATCCGATAACCTCGGCGACGTTCAGTCGGAAGTCGCCACCTTCAGCGCGACCATCGAGGAGATAGCCGCCAGTTCCGAGGAGGTCAGTAGTCAAAGCACCGAGACCAAAACGCTTGCCGAAACGTCAGCCGACGCGGCGGCCGACACGCTCGCCACGGTCGACGAGGTTTCCGAGAGCGCGGAGGAAGTCGTCACCGACGCGGGCGAACTCGAAAACCGCATCGACGAGATCGACGAAATCGTCGAAGTCATCGATAACATCGCGAAACAGACCAACCTCCTCGCGCTCAACGCCAACATCGAGGCCGCACGCGCCGGGTCGGAAGGTGACGGTTTCGCCGTCGTCGCAAACGAGATCAAGGACCTCGCCGAGCAGTCCAAAGAGCGCGTCGATCAGATCGAATCCATCGTCGGCGACATCCGCGAAACCGCGCTCGACACGGTCGAAAGCATAGAGGAGACGAACGATGGTATCGTCACCGCGACCGAAGAAATCGAAACTGTCGTCGAAAATCAGCAGTCGATCGTCTCCGCGATTCAGGAGACCGATGTGGGAATCACCGAAATCGCCGACGCGACCGACGAACAGGCCGCCAGCGCCGAGGAAATCGCGAGCATCATCGATAACAGCGTCCATCGAAGCGAGAACGTCTCCGATTCGGTCGAGCGCATCGCCACGGCAAACGAACAGCAGACCGAGATGGTCGCCGACTTGGAACAGCGGATTCACTCCCTCGAAGCCGAAATCGAGCAGTCGCTGAACTGAATCCTGGACTTCTTTTCCACCGTCATCAGAATACTACCCCGAAATCACTGACTCTCGAACACCGTCGCTATCGACCATCGAGTTCGGAAAAGGCACAAATCGTGTCGAAAACGGCGTTTAAATCTCGCTCTCGAAGTCGTCGAGCGAGTAGGCTGGTTCGGCACCGCGGCGGTCGAGCGTCTCGTTGGCGAGCAGCCAGTAGACGACCGACAGCGCCTTGCGACCTTTGTTGTTCGTCGGGACGACGAGGTCCACGTTGCTCGTGGAGTTGTTGGAGTCACACATCGCGATGACGGGGATGCCAACCGTGATGGCCTCCTTGACCGCCTGTGCGTCTCCGATGGGGTCCGTGACGACCACGACGTCCGGCTCGATGTAGCCGTCGTATTTCGGGTTCGTCAGCGTACCCGGGATGAATCGACCCGTGCGGGCACGTGCGCCGACGGCGTCGGCGAACTTCTCGGCCGGGAAGCGACCGTACTGGCGCGAGGACGTGACCAGAATCTGCTCCGGGTTGTAGTCGGCGAGGAAGTTCGCCGCCGTACGGATTCGCTGGTCGGTCTTGCTCACGTCGAGGACGTACAGGCCGTCCGTGCGAACGCGGTGGATGAACCGCTCCATGTCCTCGGTCTTCTGCTGGGTACCGATGTGGACACCTGCGCCGAGGTAGTCCTCGACGGGAATGAGGAGGTCCGCCTCCTCGTCTCCGAGGACGTCCTCGTCGAACTGCGGTTCTTCTTCTTCGGTCTCGTCCGCCTGTGCGGCGACGTCGTCGTCAGGGTCGACGTCCGGTTCCGCACCGGACTCGCCGGTCGGTTCCGCGTCGATCTCCTCTTCCGCGGCGTCGAGACCGTCCGTTTCTTCTTCTACCTGTTCGGATTCGTTATCGCTCATAATCGTGATACGTTCTGCTCGATTCGGATGAGTTCGTTGAGCTTTGCGGTTCGCTCGCCGCTGACTGCGCCCGTCTTGATGAACGGTGCGTCGGTCGCCACGGCGAGGTGTGCAATCGTCGTGTCCTCGGTTTCGCCACTACGGTGCGAGATGACCGGGTCGTACCCGTTCTCGACTGCCAGTTCGACGGCGTCGAACGCGTCCGAAAGCGTGCCGATCTGGTTCGGCTTGATGAGGATGCTGTTTCCGGAACCCTTCTCGATGCCCTCGGAGAGTCGCTCGACGTTGGTGACGAACAGGTCGTCACCACAAATCAGCGTCTTGTCGCCGACTTTCTCGGTGAGTTTGGCGAAGCCGTCGTAATCGTTCTCGTCCAACGGGTCCTCGACGTATGCGAGGTCGTACTCGTTCACGAGGTCCGCGAGGTACTCGATCTGTTCGTCGGTCGAGCGCGTTTGATCGCGGTACTGATACTCGTCCGCGTCGGCATCGTACATCTCGGCTGCGGCCACGTCGATGCCGAATCGAATCTCGAATCCGAACTCGTCGGAAACGGTCGAAACGGCTTCCTCCATGACTTCGAACGCGTCGTCGTCGTCGATCGACGGTGCCCACGCGCCTTCGTCACCCTTCGCGACGGGAATACCGCGTTCGTCGAGGATGTCCGCGACCGCCTGGTGGACGGCCGCGTTGGCGAACACCGCGTCTTGGACGCTCGGCGCACCGACTGGTGCGGAGAGGAACTCCTGAATCGCCGTGGCGTCGGCGGCGTGTTCGCCACCCCCGATGACGTTCCCGAATGGGATCGGGTAATTGTCGCCACGGAACGCACCGCCGAGGTGCTGATACAGGGGTGCACCGAGCACGTCCGCCGCAGCCTTCGCGGCGGCCATGCTGATGGCGACGGCGCTGTTCGCGCCGATCTCGGAGAAGTTGTCCGTCCCGTCCGCAGCGCGAAGGGTACGGTCCACGTCACGCTGGTCGCCGACGAAGACGTTCCCTTCGAGCCGTGGGACCGCATGCTCGCGAGCGGAGGCGATCGCCTCACTCGTATCGAGTTCGATCGCTTCGTACTCGCCCGTGCTCGCGCCGCTGGGTGCGGCTGCACGACCGAATCCGCCGCTCTCGGTCAACACGTCAGCTTCGACCGTCGTGTTGCCACGCGAATCGAGTATCTGACGGAGCCGAACGTTCTCGATGCGCGTCATTCTGCCCCCTCACGTCGAACCGAGAACGGTAGGACGCCAGCGTCGTACTCCTCTGCCGCGATGAGTATCGGCTGGGACTCCTCCGTTTCGACGAGAACGGGTGCGCCGTACGACACCTGCAGTGCACGTGCACCGAGGATTCGGGCTTTTTCGTATCGGGAGTATTGTTGTTGGGGCATTACTGATAGGGTGCGACGATGTCCACGAGGTCTTTGTGTGCGACGAGCATCCGTCGGCAGCAGTGGCGTTCGACACCGAGGTCGTCGAGGACCTTACCGGGGTCTTCGTTACCCATCTGCGTCTCGGCGCGCGCCTTGTACTCCTGCCAGTGTTCGCTCACTACGTTACCACACGTGAAACACCGGACTGGAATCATCATGGGTTGATCACCTTAACGGTAGGACTTCTGGTAGCGGGCGCGGGCACCGGGTCCACCCCACTTCTTCGGTTCGGACTGGCGGACGTCGTTGACCAGCAGGGAACGGTCGAACTCCATGAACGCGTCACGAAGTTCGGCGTCACCCATATACTGGACGAGGCCGCGAGCGATGGCGGTGCGGACGGCGTCTGCCTGTCCGGTGATGCCGCCACCCGAAACGCTCACTTCCACGTCGACTCCCTCACGCTCGTCGTCCGCGATGCGGAACGGTTCGAGCATCTTGAGGCGAGCCATTTCCGGTTCCACCAGTTCGACTGGCTTCGAGTTGATTCGTACACGACCTTCGCCGTCCGTAACCGTGGCGCGAGCGATGGCCGTCTTCTTCTTTCCGCTCGTGTTCGTTACCATGTGACGTTAGCACCTAGGTAGTCGCTGACTTCGCCCAGCTGGACGAAGCGGATGTTCGAGAGTCGGTCCAACGACGTCCCGTCGAGGACTTCGCCGTCCTCGTCGTACGGGTTGCCGACGTAGACACGCACGTTCTCGAAGGCTTCTCGCCCTCGCGGCTTCTTGTACGGAACCATTCCCCGAATCGCTCGCTTTGCGAGCATGTCCGGACGCTTCGGGTAGTACGGCCCCTGATCGGAGCCGAGGTTGACGCGCGTCTCGAATTTGTCCAGTACGTCCTGTTTGCCGCCGGTGATGATAGCTTGCTCGGCGTTGACGACGGCGACCGTCTCGCCGTCCAACGCACGCTGTGCGACCTTGCTTGCGACGCGACCGAGAATACAGTCGCGTGCGTCGACGACGACATCTGCGTCGAATTCTGCGATACTCATCGAATCACCCGGACGTTGGAACCGCTGGGATTTTGTTCGATTGCCTGTTCGAGTTGGATCGGTTCGCCGTTTGCCTGCTGAATCTTCGTCTCCGCAGTCGACGAGAAGTCGACCGCAGCAACAGTGACGTTCTTCTGCAGGACGCCGCTACCGAGAACCTTACCGGGTACGATGACGGTCTCCTCTTCCTCCGCGTACCGCTCGATGCGGCCGAGGTTGACCTCTGCGTGCGTACTCCGTGGTTTCTCGAGGCGTGCTGCAACGTCGGTCCACACGTCGGCTCCCGAATCACGGGACACCGACTTGAGTTCGGCGATGAGACTACTGAGCCTCGGATTAGTTTTACTCATGCTACTTCCTCCAGTACAGAGAACGGATGCAGGGAGCAGGATTTGAACCTGCGGACTCCTACGAGACAGCGCCCTGAACGCTGCGCCGTTGGCCAGACTTGGCTATCCCTGCACGCTAAGAACACGTGCGTACCCTCGCGGGCAACACAGTGTTGTCCGTGGCCCTTAAAACCACTTTCGATTGTCGAGGCATTTCGTGCCTCGATTTCCGCGGACGGGAAGCGTCCGCGAGTCCGTCGAACTCGGGAGTTGACACTCCCGGTCGAATCGGCGGACACGTCAGGGAGGTTGTAAGGGCCGGTCATGGTTATAGTTGAATTGCCTGTTCGAGTTCGTCCGCACGTTCCGTGAGCGAATCGACGGCCTGTGTCACCAGTTCCTCGACGGTGAACGAGCCGTCGCTTTCGACGTGGAACACGAACGCGTTCGGTACGTCGATGACCTCGACTTCCTTACCGGGGAACCGCTGTGTGAGGTCGTGATCGAACGCCTCCGTCGGAACGAGTTCGCCATCGTCTTCGATGACGCCGCGAAGGATTCGCGGCTCTTCCTCCTCGAACTCGTCCCGGTCGCCGACGACTTCGACGCGCTGCAGGTGACGATAGCCGACCGCGACGCCACCTTGGTGTTTGGTGTGTTCCTTACCCGAACCGATCACCGCGTCGGCTTCCAGTTCGAGTCGTTGACCCTCTTTCAGGTCGATGATCGGGATGTTTTCGTCGGCGGGCTGGACCATCTCGTCGGAACTGATGAGGTCGCCCGAGAACGCGGTTCCCGGTCCCGAAACGTCGAGACTGAGCGTTACCGTGTCGCCCTCCTCGAACTCCCCGGGTGGCGTCGTCAGCGGAACGAGTCCGAGTCGCAGTCCGATCTGCTCGTCGAACATCACCGAGGAGTTCTCGATGACTCGGAGCGTATCGATGGACAGCGTCGGAACGTCCGCTATCATCGCTCGGCGAATCCCGTTCGCGAACGCCGGAGTGACGTTACGGACGAGGAATCGCGATTTCCGTTCACCGCGGTCGATGAACTCTACGTCGAAGTCTTCGGTCATGGTTTAGAATCCACTACCTTTCGGTGCGCGGGTACCGTCGTGCGGAATCGGTGTTACGTCTTCGATACGTCCGATTTCGATACCGGCTCGTGCGAGTGCGCGAATCGTCGCCTGCGCACCCGGACCGGGGTTCTGCTGCAGGTTGCCACCGGGGCCACGCACGCGAATGTGCAGGCCGTCGATGCCAGCCGCTTTGACCTCTTCGGCAACCGTTTCGGCCATCTGCATGGCCGCGTACGGCGAGGACTCATCACGGTTCTGCTTGACGACCGTCCCACCGGACGACTTCGCGATCGTCTCGGCACCGGTCTGGTCCGTGATGGTGATGATGGTGTTGTTGAACGATGCGTGTACGTGGGCGATGCCCCATTTGTCGTCGTTGTCGCTCATTCGTTACCCTCCGAACGTTCGGGGTGAAGGTCGTCCGCAAGCGGGCTGTGCTCGTCGAAGGCGATGTCGCCTTCCTCGTTGATTTCGACTTTGGCCGAGGGAACCGACACGCGCTGACCGTTCACCGTGACGTGACCGTGCGTGATGAACTGGCGTGCCTGTTTCGGCGTGTGAGCGAGACCCTTTCTGTACGCGACGGTCTGGAGACGGCGCTCCAGCACGTCGGTGATGTCGAGCAGCAGCACGTCGCCGAGTTCGTCGCCATCTCCGAGGATGCCGAGTCGCTTCAAGCGCGACAGGAACTCGCTGCTCTCGTTGACTTCGTCGCCCGAGATGTCGCCGAGAAGAGAACGAGCCTCGCGTCGGTAGTTACGAAGCTCACTCTGTGCTCGCCAGAGCTCTTCTTTGTTCTTCAGACCGTAACGGTCCATCAGACCACGTTCCTCGGCGATACGCTCGCCCTGGAACGGGTGGTTCGGCGTCTCGTAGAACTTGGTGTTCTCACCGGGGAGCGACATTATTCGTCACCCTCCGCTTCTTCGGCCGCTGCTTCCTTGATCTCCTCGACGTTCACGCCGATCGTACCCTCGGTACGACCCGTGGACTTCGTTCGCTGACCGCGAACTTTCTGTCCACGCTTGTGGCGGACGCCTTTGTAGGAGTCGATCATCTGCATCCTGTTCAGGTCCCGACGGCGGGCCATCGACAGGTCGTTACCAGTTTCGTGGGTCGTCTCGCCGGAGAAGTATTCCTTGCGGTGGTTCGTGAGCCACTCAGGAACCTCGTCGGCGTAGTTTTCCACGGCTTCGACGACACTCTCGATGTCGTCCTCGTCGAGGCGGCCGAACGTCGCTGTTCGGTCGACGCCCGCCTCCTCGGCGATAATTCGAGCCGTGCGACGACCGATCCCGTTCATTCCGGCGAGGGATCGCTCTACGGACTTCGTCCCATCGAGGTCTGTTTGCCCGATGCGGACGAAGTACCGAAGGTCGTCGTCATCGTCCTGTGGTTGTTCGGTACTCATAGTTGATTGATTGGAGCGTCGAGGGAGGGATTCGAACCCTCGAGGCTTGACGCCACAGAGTTAGCAACCCTGCGCCGTGGGCCAGACTAGGCTACCTCGACACACTCGTTTGTGTATGTTCGCCCTTCCGGACTCGGGACGCACGTCCCTACAGATGTCTGCACTCTATTCTATCGGGGGTTACTATTTAAACGCAACGAATGACTTTCGAACAGTACGGTAAACCGCCGCAAGGGGCACCGAGACTAGATACGCGCCGATGAAAAACGGTATCCAGAACACCCACAGTTCGAGCGTCGGAAACAGGTGACTTCCGTACGCACTCCCCAACGTCAACGCGAAGTAACCCGGCAACGCGAGCGGTGTCATCAGTCTGGCATCAACCGCACCGAGAACCAGCGGGACGACTAACAGGAGATACCATCCCCAAACCGCCCGCCCGGCGAGTATTCGTCGAACAGCCGGATTTCGGCTCTGCTTCATGTTGATCGCCCTCCTCGCCGCTTGATTCCGTGACGGGAGAGCAAGTCGGTCGCTGCTGCGTTCTCCCATCGCGCTCTCGTATCCGTGTCGAGCAGAAACTTCGTCGTCTCGACGATGTACCCCGGTCTGCCGAGGTCACCCGCGACTTTGTGCACGAGCATCGGCCTCGATCCGTCAAGTTCGCCACCCCGACGATACTCGTGAAACGGCATGTACCACGGGACGACGCTCCCGTTCAACTGCTCCGCCGTCCGTTTTGCATATTCGGGTGCCGGATCCGAATCGGTCGGCCAGATCACCTGTCCCACCGACGACTCGTGATAGCCGTAAATGCCGAGCGAACGGTGTAGGTCGAGCACCATCTCCGGGTCGTGTCGTTCGACCACTCCCCAAATGGCTCGCGCCAACTTCGTCTTCGGCTCTTCACCGCTCGGGAACTGTCGGTTCAAGTCCCCGTGTGCACCTTCGCGCCGGTTCTTTCGAATCGCCACTCGGTTCGCCTTCGGAAGGACGACCAGTTTTCCACGTTCGATTTTCCAGCGGGCGATCTCGCTCGCGGCCCGATACCCACACCGTTCGTCGCCGTGGATCCCCCCAACGACCAACACCGTCGGGCCATCGCGTACTCCTTCCCGCACGAACACGCCCGTCTCGTACTTCGTTCCCGGGAGAAGACGATACGTCGGGTCGAGCGTTGCCTGCCCACCCCCACTAGCGGCTACCGACAGCAGCGTACTTCCAGCGAGAAGCGTACCCGTCCTCGCGAGTAGTGTCCGGCGTCGCATACGAGAAGCGCCGCAGGCAACTATCATCAACCTTGTCGCCCCTCGCGTGCGCGAAGAAGAAAAAGAAGCGATAAATAAAACAGGATCAGGCGTCGATGTACTGGTCGTCGATGTAGCGGTCGTTTATCTCCCACTCACCGTCGTCGTTCTGGATCATGTACTCACCGTAGTAGGGAACCCGATTTGCGACGGTCTCACGGAACGCCGTTCGAATCTCCGGTTTCGTCATCTCTCCCATCGGTCGGAGGTCGTCGTTACGGTTCAGACACCCTTTAAGGAATCCTTCGTGCGTGACGCGCACGCGATGACAGTTTGCACAGAAGCTTGGATTCTCGACAGGGTCCACGATTTCCACCATCCCCTCCCCGACCCAGTACCGTCTTCGACCGTGCATCTCACGGATTTCGACCTCGTCAGCCTGCTCTTCGAGCCAATCGTGCACTCGCTGGATATCGATTGCCCATTCGGGATTGCCCGTCAACTCGGGCATGTACTCGATGAGCTGCAACTGCAGCCCATCGTTTTCCGCGACGTGCTCGACCATCTTGGGAACGTAGCCCGCCGTCGCCTCGAATACGACCATATTGAGTTTTACCGGTTCGAGTCCCGCGTCGAGTGCCGCTTCGACACCTTCGAGCACTTTGTCGTACGCGCCGCTGTTGGTCACCTCGGCGAACGCTTTCGGGTCGAGGGCATCCTGTGACACGTTCACCCGGGATAAGCCCGCCTCACGGAGTGCCTCCGCCCGTCCCGGGAGAAACGTCCCGTTCGTCGTGAGCGAGGTTTCCATCTCGTCTGGAGTCCGTCGAATGATCTCCTCTAAATCCTCCCGGAGCATCGGCTCGCCACCGGTGAACTTCACTTTCCCGACGCCGAACTCGCGGGCGACTTCCAGAAATCGAATCACGTCGTCGGTACTCATCTCGTCGTCGCCCGGTTCCATCGGGCCACGCGTGTCACCCAGGCCTTCGTTGTGACAGTAAACGCAATCGAAATTACACCGGTCGGTCAGTGAAACACGTACCCCCGTGACTTCACGCCCGAACGAATCTTCGAGCATCACTCACTTTTTGGTCCGAGTATTCTTAAAGTCGTGGGCGGGTGTATCCGAAACGTAACTGAATGTGGTTACCAGCTACTGAAGGGCTAGCGAAAATCAGCCACGAAGCGTTCGGTTCACTGTCATCATCCACGAGGACACCATCGGGTTCACAAGCCTTATCGACATATCGTACCCTATCATCATCACATGGATGAAACAGACGTTCGAGAGATTCTCCGAACGGTTCAGGACCCGGACCTCGGCGAGGATATCGTCTCCCTCGGCCTCGTCAACGATATCACCGTCGAGGACGGTATCGCACAGATCTCGCTCGCACTCGGCGCACCCTACGCCCCCCATGAATCCGAAATCGCAAATCGCGTCCGCGAGGCGCTCGCCGATGAGGGGCTAGAGGCCGAACTCTCCGCTCGTGTCGATACCGAACTCTCCCCCGAGGAGCAGGTCCTTCCCGGCGTCAAAAACATCATCGCAGTCGCTTCCGGAAAGGGTGGCGTCGGCAAGAGCACCGTCGCAGTTAACCTCGCCGCAGGACTGGCGAAACTCGGCGCACGCGTCGGCCTCTTCGACGCCGACGTGTACGGCCCGAACGTCCCTCGAATGGTCGATGCCACCGAGCGACCACGAGCGACCGAGGAACAGAAACTCGTTCCGCCGGTGAAGTTCGGCGTGAAACTGATGAGCATGGCCTTCCTCACCGGCAAGGACGACCCCGTCATTTGGCGCGGCCCGATGGTCCACAAAGTGCTCACACAACTCTGGGAGGACGTCGAATGGGGAGAACTCGACTACATGGTCGTCGACCTGCCGCCCGGAACAGGGGACACACAGCTCACCCTTCTCCAGAGCGTCCCCGTCACCGGTGCTGTCATCGTCACGACACCCCAGCAAGTCGCACTCGACGACGCGAACAAAGGACTCCAGATGTTCGGCAAGCACGACACGGCCGTCCTCGGCATCGCCGAGAACATGAGCACGTTCAAATGTCCGGACTGCGGCAGCGAACACGACATCTTCGGCCACGGCGGCGGTGCCGCGTTCGCCGAAGAACACGACATGCCCTTCCTCGGGTCGATTCCGCTCGACCCCTCCGTCCGCAGCGGCGGCGACGAAGGAACCCCCATCGTCCTCGACGACGAGACCGAAACCGGTGACTCCTTCCGAACCCTCACCGAGAACGTCGCCAACAACGTCGGCATCATCAACCGCCGCCGACAGCAGCAGGAATAAGCGATGGCAGGCGAAACAGAATTCGAACCGGACGAAGAGCGAATGAAAACGCTCCGCGACATCGCCGACGACATCCGCGGCGAGTCGAGCGAGAGCAGGTTGGTCGCCGCGATGCTCTACCGCGTGAGCGACCTGTTCGACCCGAACGAGGAGACGACGCCGCGCGACATCTTCCTCAACATGCGGACGATCATCCGGACGAAAGACGCCGGTGGCAAGGGAAAGTAGGCGGGACTCGTTCGGCACTCAGCGCCACCGCCAGACGAACAGTAATCCGATGAACAGGGCCGGGGTGAAGTAGATGATCGGGATACCTCCCACTTCTTGATTTCCACTGAGTTTCTCGGCGGGACCCTGGGAGTACGTGTCGTTCGTGTAATGGTAGTGGTTGCTCATCCACGTCGGGCGAACGGGTTGGAACGATTCGTTCCACTGCTCGGTTTCCTCGCCAGCTTTCCCGGCGAATCCGACTTGATCTATCCCGCCGCTCTTCTTCGTCAGGTTGCCCGTGTAGAGGCGTGCCTCCCCCGCTATTTTCGTATCTTCTTTGTCGAGGAGTTCGACTTTGATCCGAGTGGAGTTGTGCGGTTGTGGGGATGGCACATAGAAACTACCGTCCGTACCGAGCGTGTGAACGAACAATTTCGTTGAATATCGACGCATGGATGGGTTGACTATGGTGACGTACGCGACAGATGATGGCTTTCCGTCGATGGTTCCATCAGCCACCGTGACGTTCGCGATATAAGGAGTTGGAATTTTAGTCGTGGACGTATTAATCTCCTCAGTGAAGTTGTAGCTGGTAGCATTACCAGTTGCTGAAATGGTTACCGTGTGATTATTTTTGACGACGCTTAGACCGCGTGTTATGTCAACATATTTTTCTACTGTCTGTCCAGGACTCATATTAAAGTACGTTTGCTGAAACCGTGTATTGTCGACATAAACGACGAAGCCCGCTTTTTGCATGTATTCTTTAGTTGGATTTCTGACAATCACCTGGAGTTGATTGTCTTTGAGAGTACTTCCGACACAGACATTACGAGATGATTGAACCACTCTCGTAGTTCCATTTTTTGAAACGGAACAATTTGTAGTCGTGCTGTTTAAAGCATTTACAAGTGGGAAGGAGGTTGAAGAAATGAGAAGTAAAAGAACAAATATCGATTGTATCTTTCGATCCATACAACCGCTTTGTTATATCATAATATATAAAATTAATTATACTGTATAGTGTAGCCCCTTGTCATCTGTACCATCAGATTCCTTACTCTGCGATTTGAGCCGTTCTTTGATTTCCCTCTTCGTCATAAGACCCTGGTACGACTCGTGGACGATCTTGCCACCGACAGATTCATTCTTGATCTTGCCGTTCTGTGTGACGTACTGCTGAACGACATCTACTTTTGCGGTAACGTACGTCTTGAGGACGGTATCGCCCTCTAGATGAACATCTGAAGTCGTCGTTTTCGATCCAGTCTGTTTCTTCAGGTCCCACCGTACGTTTGGCTGTGCCTTTCCAACTTGCCAGCCATCTAGTTGGGAGTACGACATTGCAAGGTCCAATTTCGTCGTCGTCAGTTTATCTTGCCACTCGTACTGCGCATCCCGAACTTTCTTCCTCGTTTGGACGTCGTAGGTGTAGTCGACATCCGTGTGCTGCTCCTTGTATTTGTAATAGTACTGCGTCTCGTATTGCGCATCCTCGACTTTCCGTCGTTTCTGCTTCCCAGTCGCCCAATCGTCGTAGTGGAACTTCTGGTACGACCAATAATAATCCGTCTCGGTGACGGTATACGTGTAGTACTCGGTCGTCGTGTAGGTTCTGGTGACCGTATCCGTGTAGGTGTACTGCTTCGGCACCTCCATGCAGATACCATACCGGCTACACTGCATGACGTATTTTGTCCCCGTTTTGGTTACGGTGACAGTTTTCCGCTTTCTCACCGTTTTCGTCCCTGTTTTCTGCACGTCGTGTCTGTGTGCGTACTGGTTCAGCATCCGATATTGTGCCGGGGACGTCTGCACCCGCCGGGTGTCACCCGTGAACGTCCCTTTTCCGGATTTCGAGTCACGCCACTCGTGTTCCGTCGTCGTGTACGTCCGTTTTTTCGCCGTCCGACCGTTGGACCACCAGTCCGGGTGTACCTGGAGAAATGCGGACTGTTGTAGCTTGGTCGAGAAGCTTCGATCGACGTCTTTGTATTTCGCATCCGCAACCTTCGTCCGCTTTTGAATCGCATACTCGAATCCGTCCCGCGTTTTCTCGTCCACCGAATAGCCGTTCGAGAGATACTGGTCACGTTTCGTCGGTGATTTGGTTGTCTTCCAGTCGTAAATTGGTTGATTCACCAAGTAGCTCGTATCCTTGATTTTGGGTTTCGTCCATCGTTTCCCGTAGTTTCTGTACACTGTGACGTCGGGGATATCCACCTCTTTGTACGTCTCCGGCTTGTTTTCGTTGTATACTCGGATTTTCGCTTGCCCGTTCGTCTGGAACAACTCCGAGGCAGGGATTTCCACGATTCCAGTATACATTCGAACCTCCCCACTCTTCTCGTTGACAGATTTGTTTTTGTCCATTACATCTTGTTTTTTCCATTCTGCAACGGAACCAGATGCGCGCTTAACATCGATGCCCAAATGGTAATTATATTGATATCTGTTCTTACTGAATTGGAATCCATTTGTTGTCACTCGAAGTCTGACGGTATCGTTCGGTTTGTAAGGACCGTTTGAGACTTCCTTAACCGATTGAACATTTGGCACATAATCATTGAGGTAATTGAACCTCTTTTTCGCCGTTAGGCCATATCGATCTTTAATCTTCAATTCCGCAAATCTGACTGATGAAAATTTTGCTGTTTTATTGTCTGCAGTGATTGGTTGAGCACCTTTCATCCAGACATATCTCAATTTTGTATGATCTGGGTCAAACGAACCGCTCGCGTCTACAACAATACCCCAGTTATATGGTCTGTATCCGCTTGTGCCATCATTGGTGACGTCCAACCGGATTTCTGGAGGAGAGGGAGTTACGTGTAGCGTAGATATTCTCTTGAATTTCTTCTCTACTTTGTTAGAATTTCTATTCACCACTGCATATTCTCGATCAAGTTCATAATCTCCAGGGAATTTACCTGCAAAGTCTGTTTTGATAACCAAAGTCTCGCCCTGAATGTGAGTAGATTTCGAGATGGTTCTGACATCTCGCCTTTGCCCTACAGCTCTTATCCGGATGTTACTAGGATCCACTCCGTTCAATTTGATCTTCGTCACGTGATGTGCAGTATATCGTTTCGGATCGATTCGCGTATTATACGAATCCACGTCGTTGTTGATGAATCCGGATTGAACGATCTCCGGCATTTTCGAGGGGGTTATCGTCCGCGTGAGTATCGTTGTCTGCCCACGTGTGTCAACTGCGGAGACGGTGAGCGTATACTTCTCACCGGGCTTGAAATCCTTCGAGTCGAACGACACTGTTCGATGGCGCTGCATCCCACCGGGTGTGGTGGCGTCCATTTTCGTGCGTCCGATTTCCTTGCCGCCGAGTTTGACGTGAACTGACTTCAAGTTCGCATACGCGTCAGTCGCATACGCACGGCCAGAGACGGAACCGAAGCTATCGAAAGAGGGTAACTTGACGGTCGGTTTTGGATCGGCTGTGACAGTCGTCGTTCCATCCGAAAAGCGTGCGATGGTACGGGAACCATCCGAATAGGTGACAAGAGCATACAACGAATGGTCTCCGGGTTTCCACTTCGTCGTCAGTGTCCGACCGGTACCGAGTCGCGCACTGTCACCGAACCACGTGATCGAGCGTACCTGCGACGATGTAACCGTGGATTGGATGCTGTAGGTTCCTCGGAGCGGTGTAGTACCGGTGATCAATTCGTCCCCGGAAATAGTGGGTGAGAACCGATCCGCGAGTGTATCCCGTGGTACTGATGGTGGGGAACGATTCGCTTGGACGGAGATACGCAGCGTGTCAGTGTCGGTCTGACCGTCCGTATCGTACGCCGTCGCCGTGACGGTCCGCGTTCCTGTGTTCGAAAACGTTCGTGTGAGGGTTTCAGCATCGTTCCCGCCGGAAAGGGAGTCCGTGGCGGCCGTTTTTCCGTCGAGCGACCACACCACGTGGTCGAGGGGTGCCGCACCGGCATCGACGGTTACGGAGTACACCGACTGTTCGCCGACGTGTGGGTTTTGTGGACCGGACACGTCGACAGACGGGCCGTCTCCCGGGGTGACGGTTACGTACAACGTGTCGTGACTGCTCGTCCCGTCCTCGTCGGTAACCGTCAGGGAAACCGCGTATCGTCCGACTTCGTTCGGGTGAAACCGGGTCTGCGGACACGTTCGACAGTTCGGCGTGATTGTTCGTCCGTCCGGGGTTCGTATCGACCATTCGTATCGCTCGATGCGGCCGTCCGGGTCGTGTGATCCGGAGGCATCGAGGAGGACCGTGCTTCCGCGCGCGACGTGCTGGTCGAGTCCAGCGTCGGCGAGTGGTGGTTCGTTTGCCGCCGCTATCGTTGGGAAAATCACCGTTGTGAGGAGGAGTACTACCAGGACACTCGAAACGACTCGATGCATGTTATTCGGCCGGTTTTGTGTCCCTTTACTTTAAAAAGTTATTTGATTTATACTCTACCATATATTAAACCATTAACAGATCTGGTGGCTTTGCAACGAGACGGAGATCGCCTTCGCGTTCATTTATTGCTATTTAAATAACCATTACTAAATGGGAAGTTTATTTTAGGAGAAACGGTGAAATCAGCCGGTAGGCGCCATCTATCACAATAGTTCCTTGCCAATCTATGGCAAAGGCTTTACCAGCATGCGATACAATTCTTATCCACCAGGCCCGGGAGGCCATGGAGTTTCAATTATGACGGATGACGAACTCATCTGGCGAATCGCAGGCGGTTCCGGTGACGGGATCGACTCGACGAGTCAGAACTTCGCAAAAGCCCTCATGCGAGCAGGGTTACACGTATTCACGCATCGACACTATCCGTCGCGCATTCGCGGCGGCCACACCTACGTGGAGATTCGCGCGGCGGACCACGAAGTCAAATCGCGCGGGGACAACTACAACTTCCTCCTCGCGCTCGGAGACAGCTTCGCGCGGAACCCACAGGAAGAAGCATACTACGGTAACGAGGAAATCAAGCCCCTGACGGAGAACTTGGACGAACTCCGCGAGGGTGGAGTCATCATTTACGACTCCGGCTTGCTCGACACCGATGATATTCCGGACTTCGATGCACGTGTCGAGGAGAACAACTGGCACGTCTTCGATCTGGACCTCCGCGGACTCGCCAAGGAGTACGGCCGTGAGATCATGCGGAACACGGCCGGCGTCGGCGCGACCTGCGCCATCATCGGGATGGAGCTCGACATCATCGAAGACCTGATGGCCGAGGCCATGCCGGAGAAAATCCTCGAACCGAACCTCGAAGTCCTCCGTGCGGCCTACGAGGACCTCAACGAGAACTACGACACGGACGTCGGCGTCACGCTCCCCGAAAGCGACTACGACGACGACAAGGTGCTCATCTCGGGCAGCCACGGTATCGCCTACGGTGCCATCGACGAGGGATGCCGGTTCATCTCCGGATACCCGATGACGCCGTGGACGGACGTGTTCACCATCATGACCCAACATCTCCCCGACCTCGGCGGAATTTCCGAGCAGGTCGAGGACGAGATCGCCGCCGCCGCGCTCGCGATCGGTGCGAGCCACGCGGGCGCAAAGGCGATGAGCGGGTCGTCCGGCGGTGGGTTCGCACTGATGTCCGAACCGCTGGGTCTCGCCGAAATCAACGAGACACCCCTCGTGTTGGTCGAATCGATGCGTGCCGGTCCCTCGACCGGAATGCCGACGAAACCCGAACAGGGCGACCTCGAACACGTCCTGTACACGAGTCAGGGTGACTCGAACCGCGTCGTGTTCGCGCCGGGTGACGCACGCGAATCGTACATCCAGACGCGAAAGGCGTTCGAACTCGCGTACAACTACCAGCTTCCGAGCATCATCCTCTACGACCAGAAGCTCTCCGGCGGTCACGAGACCGTTCCGGAATCCACGTTCGACCGTGACCCGAACCCGGACATCGGGGAAGTCGTCACGGAAGAGGAGATAGAACAGGGAGAACGCCTCGCCGGTCGGTTCAAGCGCTACCGCTACGACGGCGAGAACGGCGTCAGCCCGCGGTCCCTGCCGGGACAGAAGGGCGGCAACTTCCTCGCCTCCGGTAACGAGCACAACGAGGCAGGTCACATCAGTGAGGACCCGGACAACCGCGTCACGCAGATGGACCGTCGTATGGAGAAACTCGCGGCCATCCGCGAGGAACTCAACGACATGGACGAGTCCCACCAGACCGTCTACGGCGACGAGGACGCCGACTACGCCATCCTCAGCTTCGGTAGCATGAAGGGTGCCGTCGAAGAGGGTGTCGAGATGCTGAACGAGGACGGTCACTCGGTCAAGACGATGAACGTCAGCGACATGGTGCCGTTCCCGAAGAAGGAGGTCAATGCCTTCCTCGAAGACGTCGACGAGGTGCTCGTCGTCGAGATGAACGCCACGGCACAGTTCCGCCGACACATCCAGGCGGCGACCGGCAAGCACGGCGACAAGCTGTTCAGCCTGCTGAAATACGATGGCAACCCGTTCGAGCCTTCGGAAGTCGTTGACGGCTTCGAAGCACAAATCGACGGCGACGCCAACCCAGCGCACAACACGCGCATCGAATCCGCAACGGGTGACTGAAAATGAGTGTATTCAACGCAATCGACGAAGAACGAGACATCGACGTGAACGAGTTCACGCCCAGCCTTGAACCACAGGCGACGTGGTGCCCGGGCTGTGGTGACTTCGGCGTCCTCAAGGCGCTGAAACAGGCGATGCCCGAGGTCGGCCGCACGCCGGACGAGACGCTCCTCGTCACCGGTATCGGCTGTTCCGGGAAGCTGTCGAGCTACTTCCAGAGCTACGGCTTCCACTCCATCCACGGGCGGTCCCTACCGGTCGCACGCGCGGCCAAACTCGCCAACCCCGACCTCGAAGTCGTCGCCGCTGGCGGTGACGGCGACGGGTACGGAATCGGTGGGAACCACTTCATGCACACGGCTCGTGAGAACCACGACATGACCTACATCGTCTTCGACAACGAGATCTTCGGACTGACGAAGGGGCAGACCTCGCCCACGTCGCCGAAGGGACACAAGTCGAAGACCCAGCCGAAAGGGAGCGCGAAGAGTCCGATTCGACCGCTCTCGCTCTCGATCACCTCGGGTGCGACGTACGTCGCCCGAACGGCGGCGGTCAACCCGAACCAGGCGAAGGAAATCCTCACCGAGGCGATGGAACACGACGGGTTCGCACACGTGGACTTCCTCACGCAGTGCCCGACGTGGAACAAGGACGCAAAGCAGTACGTCCCGTACATCGACGTGCAGGACAGCGACGATTACGACTTCGACGTCCACGACCGTCGTGAAGCGATGCAGATGGCGCACGACACCGAGGACGCCCTCTACGAGGGCAAAGTCCTCACCGGGCGCTTCTACGTGAACGACGAGCGACCCTCCTACCAGCAGGAGAAACAGTCGACCGGCGACATGCCGGAATCGCCGCTCGCAGAGCGGTACTTCGACGACGATTACGAGTGGGAACGGAGCTACGACCTGCTCGACCGCCACAAGTAATCTCGTTTCGCCGTTCTCGTCGGTTCGAACAACCTTTTCGTGGCCGTCAATGTGTTTTTCACTTCGCAAGGTATTTTTTCCTGTGCGGGAAACATCCTGGTATCATGAGTACGGAATCGACCGAAGACCGTATCCTCCACGTCTTAGAGGACGATGCACAGGCGTCGTACTCGGAAATCGCGAATCGCGCTGGCGTTTCGAAGCCAACGGTTCGAAAGTACATCGAAAAGCTCGAAGAGGAAGGCGTTATCGTCGGCTATTCCGCCGAAATCGACCCGAAGAAGCTGTCCAGTCAGAGTATCGCGCTCGTCGGCATCGATGTCGAAAGCGAACGGTACGTCGAAGCGACGCGGGCGCTCCAGAATCTGGACGATATCGACACCCTCTACACGTGTAGCGGTGATCACATGCTGATGGCCGAAGTTCGCGCACCGAACGGTGGCGCGGTCGGCACCGTCATCAGTGACGACATCCTCACCATCGACGGCGTCACCGCGGCCCATCCGTCGTTTCTTCAAGAACGTCTCAAGTAGTAATCCGAGTGCATCTCACGAGAGCCGTATCGATCCGCGGCCGAGTCCTACTGCATCGTCCCTGACGCTCCCGTCGAGTGCGGACAGCGAGCGCGGCGGTGTCGGTTCAGCCTCGTCTCCGTCGGTTTTCTCGGAGATTCGTAAGTGCCACCAGCCGACGCTCCGCCACGCACCGTCCTTGTAGCCGACGTCCCGATACGTCCCGATTTGCTCGAATCCCAGCGACTCGTGCAGGCCGACGCTGCCCGGATTCGGGAGCGCGATTCCGGCGTAGGCGTTGTAATATCCCTGTTCCCGGAGGAGTGCGAACAGCGATTCGTAGAGTCCCCGTCCGATACCCGACCGATGGTGATCGGAACGAACGTACACCGAAACGTCCACCGACCACTGGTAGGACTCCCGAGACCGATGGGGACTCGCGTAGGCGTATCCGAGGAGTTCGTCGTCGAGGACACAGACCAACCACGGGTACGTCGGAAGGGTGGCTTCGATCCGATTTTCGATCTCCGCTTCGTCGGGTGGCGTCCGTTCGAAGGAGATGACCGTTTCCCGAACGATGGGTGCGTAAATGTCGGTGATCGCCTCGGCGTCGGCCGGTTCGACGAGTCGAATATCGACCATGCTCAGTTGCCGTCGCTCACGATTAAAAAGATCCCTGTGACGGCGATAACGCCCTCTTACTGGTTACGCACAAGCATTTTTACCGGAGAGCAGGAACTATCGGCAATGGCTATCTATCAGCGGGAAGTGTGGGTCGATGCGCCGTTCGAGGACGTATGGCGGTTTTACTCGACCACGGACGGTTTGGAGGCGCTCACGCCGGAGTGGATGAACCTTCGAGTGGAGAGGGTTCGTGGTCCGGACGGCGAGGCAAACCCGGACGTCCTGGAGGCGGGAACCCAAATCCGCATGTCGCTTCGTCCCTTCGGCGTCGGTCCGCGTCAGCGCTGGACTTCGACCATCGTCGAGCGCGAGGAGGAGAATTACGCGGCGATGTTTCGGGACGAGATGTCGGACGGACCGTTCCCCGAGTGGGAACACACACACCAGTTCTATGCGGGTGACCTGCAGCAGACGCTCGTCCGTGACAAGGTGGAGTATCGGTTTCCAGCGCTCGGCGAGGCGGGAAGCCCGCTCGCAAAGGTCGGCTTCGAACCCATGTTCCTGTATCGGCACGCGAAGACGAAGCACTTGCTGGAGCGATGAAGTTTATGCACGTCAGCGTGGTACGTGACATCTCATGTCAGACGTAGCTGTCATCGGCGGCGGTCCTGCCGGACTGAGCGCGGCGCTGTTCACCGCGAAGAACGGACTCGATACGGTCGTGTTCGACACGGACGGCACCGCGATGCACGCGGCGCACCTGTTCAACTACCTCGGAATCAAGAGCATCGATGGGGACGAGTTTCTGGAGGTCGCTCGGGAACAGGTGGACGAACAGGGTGCCGAACGAAAGCAGGGCGAGGAGGTAACGAACGTCGAGGAGTCGGACGACGGGTTCACCGTGACGACGGAGAACGGCGAGTACGATGCGACCTACGTCGTCTTCACGACCGGACAATCGCGTGACATGGCCGAGGCGCTCGGCTGTGAGTTGAACGACAACGGTACGGTGAAAACCGATTCGGATAGCGCAACGACGGTCGAAAACACCTATGCCGCCGGGTGGACCGCCCGTTCGGACAAAATTCAGGCGGCGATATCGGTCGGCGGCGGTGCGGCCGCAGGATTGGACATCTTGAGCATCGAAAAGGGTCGTGCGTTCCACGACTTCGATACGCCGGACGACGCGGAGTGACGGCGTTCGGGGCGGCCGGTAGTTGGGAGACTACAACGAGTAGTCGTGCTCGCCGTCCTCGGTTTCGAGGAAGGCCGTGAGCAGGTCGATGGTCGCCGACACGTCGTCGCCGTTGGCGCTCTCGGTGACGGTGTGGAGATATCGGGTCGGAATCGAGATCGCGCCGACGGGCTTCGCGCCGTAGGTGTTCTGGAACCCGGCGGTGTCCGTCCCGCCCGAGGGGAGTACTTCGAGTTGGTACGGGATGTCCTCCGCTTCCGCCACCGAGCGCATTCGCTTGTGGACTTTCGGCGTCGTGACGACGCTGCCGTCCTTGAGCTTTATCGCGGTGCCGTCCCCGAGACGAGTCACGTAATCCCGCTTCTTACTTACCGCCGGGAAGTCGTTCGCGACGGTCACGTCGAGGGCAACCGCGAGGTCGGGGTCGACGTCGACACCGAGCGCGGTCGCACCACGAAGGCCGACCTCCTCCTGAACGGTCGCACAGAAGTGGATGGTCGCGTCCGGGTTCTCGATGCGTTTCGCCGCCTCCAGCATGGAGAACAGACAGATGCGGTCGTCCAGTGCCTTTCCGGAGACGTTGTTACCGACTTTCGTCGTCGTTTGTTCCATCGTGACGATGTCGCCCACGGAGACGCGTTCGTCCGCCTCGTCGGCCGGGAGGCCGAGGTCGACGTAGATATCCTCGACGTCCTCCTCGCCTTCGTCGCCGTCCAGGAGATGCGGCGGTACCGACCCGATAACGCCCGTCAGGTCCTCGTCATCCGTGTGGACGGTGACGCGCTGTGCCCGCAGAACACGGGGGTCCCACCCGCCGAGCGCGTCCAGGGAGACGAACCCGTCGTCGTCCACGTAGCGAACCATGAACCCGATTTCGTCCATGTGCGCCGCGACGGCGACTTCGTAGTCCCCCGTCCCCTCGATGGTTCCGATGACGTTCCCCATCGCATCGGTGTGAAGTTCGTCCACTTCGGGTTCCATCTCCCGTCGAACGATTTCGCGAATCCGGTCCTCGTATCCCGCTGCCCCGTTCGTCTCCGTCAGTTCGCATAACAAGTCGAAATCAAAATCGAATTCCATATCGAATCTTTCGCGTATCGGAGTATAAACCTCCCTGAAGCGGTGAATAAACTCACAACTTGTGTATTGTGGTTCCGGAACGTTTTTGCCGATTACCCACACAAGGAGTGACATGGCCGACAAAGAAGCGGAATTCCGACAGCAGTTTCACGACGCATTCGAAGGCGCGGATTACCCGGTCAGCAACCCGATGGAACTCGTTCCGGCGCTCCCGAACGGACCCGGTACGCGTTTCGAAGCGGGTGATACCAGTCTGACCGCGATGGAACTGGCGACGAAGATGAACGACACGCAGGATTTCCCCTACGATACTGTCGACGAACTCGTCGATGACCTCATCGAGGGGATGAAACAGAAGGATATGCTGTAACTACTCCTCGTTTTCATCGGGAAGTGCGATCAGTAACACTTCCCAGACGTCCTGTTGCTCGTTGAACCGGCTGTCGATGACCCGGTCGTTTTGCCCGAGCGGAATCGGTTGTTGTGGATGTGAAACTTCGAGCCACGTCAGCGTCGGCTCGGTGATTTTCATCTCGGCGATATCGGCCAGTTTCTCAGTCTCGGCACCGTACTCTCCCGGTCCGCGTTCGTGACGTTCCATCGGAAATCCCCGTCTCGGCTACCACAGCACGACACATAACGCTGCTGGCGAGTGAGATCGAAAATCGGCAAGGAGGTTATCGGTCCACGTCGGGATTCTCGGGAACGGCGTCACGCTGACGCGGATGCCGTGGGTGTTCGCTCGCGTAGACGTGGTCGAAGATGGCGTCCACGTCGTAGCCGTCGTGTGATTCGGCCGCTTCGACGGCCTCCGCGACCTGTGCCTTCGCCTCCGCCCGAAGCGACTCCTCGTCCTCGTCCGTCCAACCGTGTTCGGTTTCGAGATACTCGCGGGTACGAACGAGCGGGTCCTTCTCTGCCCACTCGTCGACCTCGGCCTCGTCGCGGTACTTCGTCGGATCGTCCGTCGTCGTGTGGGCACCCTGTCGATACGTGACGGCCTCGACGAGTATCGGTTCGCCCTCCTTCGCGCGTTCGAGCGCGTCGGAGACGGTTCGATAGACCGCGAGCACGTCGTTGCCGTCCACGCGAACGCCGTCGAAGCCGTAGGCCCCTGCCTTCTGGGCGATGGTCGCGCTCGCGGTCTGGCGTTCGCGCGGCACCGAAATCGCCCACTGGTTGTTCTGGCAGAAGAAGACGGTGGGCGTCTCGAACACACCTGCGAAGTTCAGCGCCTCGTGGAAGTCACCTTCGCTCGTCGCTCCGTCCCCGAAACTCGCCAGGATGGCACAGTCGTCGTCCTTGTAGCTCGCGCCCATACCGACGCCGACGGCGTGGGGCAGTTGGGTGGCGATGGGAATCGTCGGCGGGAACGTCCGCAGTCCCTCGGCATCCTCGCGGTCCACGTAGTTCCCCGCCCCCGAAAGGTGCAGGAGGATGTCCCGCATCGCGTGGCCACGGGTGATGTAGATGCCGTGGTCGCGGTAGGTCGGGAAGCAGTAATCGTCCGGTGACAGCGCGTATGCCGCACCGACTTGGGCCGCTTCCTGTCCCTGCAAGGGCGCGTAGGTTCCGATCCGCCCCTGCCGGTGGAGCGAGACGGCTTTCTGGTCGAACGTCCGGGCGAGTACCTGTAATCGGTACATCTTCTCCACATCCGTCGAGGAGAGATTCACGTCCCCATCGACGTTGCCGTCGAGTCCAACCACGCGCGCCATATCCGGAACTTGTGAAGCCATATCGTAGAATCACCGACTGTCTATCGGTCAATCGGCATCATTCGTTATAAAACATCGCCATAGAAGGAATATCAAAGAAGATATTCAGCCGCCTTAAGTACCATGATTATAAATCACCGAAAATATTGCCGGTTCTACGCGGATAACTAACGATTCGTTGGGATATTACGTTTCGAAACATTTAGGCTACCACTACGATATGTGGAAGCGTATGTCACAGTGGATCGGACGGACGTTCACTAGCGATGCAGGATGGAATTTTCTCGAAACGATAGTCGATATCGGAGACCGCATGACCGGCAGCGACGGCGAACGGGAAGCCGCCGAAGTGACTCGCGATACGCTCACCGACGTCGGCGCACGGAACGCCCGGTTGGCCGAGTTCGACGTGCAGGGGTGGACACGGGGGACGAGTTCGATTACGGCGGGCGACACGACACAGGAGAGCATCGCCCTCCCGCGCAGTCCCGCCGGATCCGCGAGCGGTGAACTGATCGATCTGGGATACGGGCTCCCGTCCGACTTCGAGAAACACGACATCGAGGGGAAGGTCGTCATGGTCGCCTCGAACGTACCGAGTTATTTCGACCGGTTCATCCACCGCCGGGAGAAGTACTACTACGCCGTCGACGGCGGGGCGGCCGCCTTCGTCTTCCGAAATCACGTCGAGGGCTGTCTCCCGCCGACCGGCAGCGTCGGCACCGAGGAAGACCCCATCGGAGACATCCCCGCCGTCGGTGTCTCGAAAGAGGTCGGGACGCGACTCGCTCGGCGTTGGGACGGTGACGAGGTGACGGTCGATGTCGATGCCGAGATTTACGACGCGACCAGCCAGAACGTCCACGCCGAGTTGGGCCCGGACACCGAACAGGAAGTGCTCGTCACCAGCCACATCGACGCTCACGACATCGCGGAGGGAGCGATGGACAACGGCGCGGGAACCGCGATGGTCGTCGAGATAGCCCGCGCGCTCGCCGAGCGCGAGGACGAACTCGACACGAAGGTCCACTTCGTCGCCTTCGGTGCCGAGGAAGTCGGTCTCGACGGGTCGGCCCACATGGCGAGCCAAACTGATTTCGACGGCATCAAAGCCATCCTGAACAACGACGGTGTCGGTCGCGGTCGGACGCTCACGTTCACCACCCACGGGTTCGACGCGCTGGACGACGCCGCCCACGAAGTCGCGGACGAGTACGGTCACCCCATCAGCACGATTCCCCACCAGGGACCGCACAGCGACCACTGGCCGTTCGTCCAGTGGGGCGTGCCGGGCTATCACGTCGGCAGCGAAACGGGCGACGAGGGCCGTGGCTGGGGTCACACCTTCGCGGACACGCTGGACAAACTCGAAGTCCGCGACCTCCGCGAGCAAGCCATCCTGCTCACGGACCTCGCGGTACACCTCGCCAGCGACGACTACGAAGTCGAGCACAAGGACCCCGAGGAAATCGCCGACGCACTCGAAGCCGAAGATCAGGCCGCAGGGATGAAGATCATCGGCGACTGGCCGTACGACGACTGATCGTACGACGACTGACCCGTCGTTCGTTTTTGCCCCTTTCTCGGGGGACGAGCGCGGTATCCTTTTCAGGTCGGAGTGAGACTCTTTAGGTAATGAATCTCCGACGCGACCACGGCCGAGGGAGGCCGAAATGCACGTAGGAATCGTCACCGGTCGAGACTCGTTCGCGGACCGCATCGACGACGCGCTCGGTAACGAGCCGGAACGAACCGCGAACGATGATGTCCGATCCGTCCTCGACGCGGAGCCGACGGTCGTCGTCGCGGACGGCGAGCACGCCGTCACCGATCTCGTCCGTGCGGGCGTGTCGGCCCCCGTTCTGCCCGTCGATGCCGGTGCGGGTGTGGAGAGCGTCGACCCGTCAGATACCGAGGGTGCAATCGACGACCTTCTCGCGGAGCAGTGGACGACGGTGGACCGACCCTTGCTCTCGATTGCGGTCGATGGCGAGCACGTCGCACGGGCACTGTTCGATACGACGCTCGTGACGAGCGAGCCCGTTCGAATCTCCGAATACGGCGTCCGAATCGAGGACGAACAGGTGTCCCAGTTCAGGGCCGATGCCGTGGTCGTCGCGACCCCCGTCGGCAGTCAGGGCTACGCACACGACGCGGGCGGGCCGGTCGTCCAACAGGGATCGGACGTCCTCTCCGTCGTTCCGGTCGCGCCGTTCGCCATCCACGTCGATAACTGGGTGCTCCGCGGTCCGGTCACGCTGACCGTCGAACGCGACGAGGACGGCGTGGAACTCCTCGCCGACGACCACACCGTCGGTCCGATCGAACCTCACCAATCGGTCGAAATCACGTTCGACGGTGTGCTCGACCTCGTCAGCGTCGAATCGAGTCGGCGGTTTTTCCAAGGGTAGCGATACGGGTTTCGGGTCGACATCGACGTCACGGGGTTTCCACGGCAGGGCTTCGACGGTCAAAATGGCTCACCTGTCGTCAGGGACTCACCGACTCACAACTGTACCTATCGCTCACGAGCGGTGGAAAACGAAAATAGCGATAGAACTCGGAGTTCAGTCCTTGCGCTTGACGACGTCGCCGAGGGTGTAGCTGCCGGTGGAACTGCCGCCGCTCCACTCCTCGTCGTCCGCGCCGGAACTGCCAGCCGTGAGGCTGATGTCGAGTTTCTTCTCCAGTTTCTTCTGCACGCTGTCGCTGGGGAGTATGTCACCGTGTTCGAGCTTACTGATGAGGCTCGCCTTCTCGTTGAGTTCCTTGGCGAGTTCTTCCTGACTCAGACCGGTGGATTCACGCGCGTTGCGGATTCTGTCGTCGTAATCCTGTGCGATCTCCTCCATGTCGTCGAACATGTCGTGACGGCGCGAGCGTCCGCCGGACGACCCTGTACTACCGGTGCCGGTGCTCGAATCACCCGAGGACGACGAGGACGTCGAATACTTGGTCGAGGTGGTGGACGTCTGCTGTGTCTTGACCTCCGTTCCGAAGTCGGAACAGTTGTCGCACACGTCCAGTTCCGCACCTTCGACTTTGATAGTCTTGGGAGACGCCGTTTCGGCACCGCACATCTCACACTGAACCATACGTTGACCTTTACCGCCTCGACTCATAAATGGCACGCCACGTCAGGACAAGGCACGCCAGGAGTAGTAAAAGCGCTGGAGCGCCGTCAAGTGCCCCACGACGGCGAACAAGCCGAGCAACAGGGCGACCAACGAGTAGCCGCCGACGGACTGGACGAACGCGGCGACAGCACCGACGACGCCGATGAGCGCCAACCGATCCGCACGGCCGAGCAGTCCACCGTACACGCGATCCAATCCGACCGCTTGGGCTTGCGTGCCGAGGTACGACGTCATCAGCACGCCCGTCACGGCGGCGAGTCCGAGCGCGAACTGCCCGATTCCAGCCGCGAATCCGACGATGAGGATGATGTCGGCGTAGCGGTCGAGAACGTGGTCGAGCAGGTCGCCCGCGGGCGAGTCGGTACCGAGTTCGCGGGCGAGCGCACCGTCGAGGATGTCAAGCCAGCCGTTCAGGAAGACGAGGATGGCACCGACGAGGTACCAGATTGGCACGTCCGGGCCGAAGTAGAACGCCACCCCGGCACCACCGGCGAGGACGAACGCGATGATGCTCACCGCGTTGGGCGTCAATCCGAGACTCGTCGAGGCCGAGACGAACGGTCGAAGCGCGCGGTTTGCGACGGGGCGAAGTTGGTCGAGCATTAGAGATACTCCAGATAATCAACGGTTCCAGCCGAAGGCGCACGCTCCCCTCGGACGACGGCTTCGATGTCCGACGCGACGGCCTCGGGCGTCCGGTCGGTCGTGTCGATTTCGTAAGTCGAATCGGGACCGTGTTCCGCGACCGTTTCGGAGAGGATCACGTCCAGTGCTTCGCTCTCGGCGTTCTCCTCCGCTTTCGCGTCCGACTCGCCTCGCTCACGCAGCCGCTTCGACAGCTCCTCGGGATGACAGCGCAGCACGACGACTCGGTCCGCATCGAAATGGTGGGCCAAATGCGAATCGACGATCAGGTCGTCGCCCCGGGACGCCAACCATTCACGAACCGCGTCGAGGTTCGCGTACAGGCTTCCGCGCTCCTCGTCCTCGCCGTCGTGAAGCCCCTCCTCACGGATCGCGTCGTTCAGGTGGACGACGTCGAGATCGGATTCGACCAGTTCCGTCGCGGTCGTCTTCCCGGTTCCGGGCGTCCCGGTGACGGCGACCCTCACGAGGAGAGCACCTCGTTGAGTTCGCGGACGGCGCGGCGCGTTTCCTCCTTCGTTCCGCAGGTGATGCGCACGCAGTTCGGGAGTCCGAAACTCGTGCAGTCGCGGAGGATGACGCCGCGTTCCTGTACCGCGTCGGCCACCGCGCTCGCCTCCCCGTCGCCGACGTCCGCGAGGACGAAGTTGCCGTGGGCCTCCCACGTCGGCGCGTCGAGGTTCTCGTAGATGTACTCGCGCGCCCAGCGGGCCGTCTCGACGGATTTCTCGACGTGTTCGTCGTCGGTGAGCGCCGCGAGGCCGCCCCGACAGGCGAGTTCGCTGGCGGCGAAGGGCGTGTTCACCCGTGCGTACGCATCGGCCCACTCCTCGGGAACGACGGCGTATCCGAGCCGGACGCCCGCCAGCCCGTAGGCTTTCGAGAAGGTGCGGAGGACTGCAATATCATCGCGCTCCGCGCGATTGCCAGACACATCGGGAGATGTGTCGCTGTCATCGCGCTCGCCCAGCAGGGAAATCGCGCTCGGTGCATCGGCGTACTCGCCGTAGGCCTCGTCCACGAGGACGAGCGTGTCGTCGCCTGTTTCCTCTGCGATTTCCGTCACCGCGTCCAACGAGAACCGCCCGCCGGACGGGTTGTGTGGACTGGTCAGGTAGACGATTCGCTCGCCGTCGTAGTCCGAAAGGACGGTCTCGGCGGTCAGCGCGAAGCCGTCGTCCGACGAGAGGTGGTATTCGTTCACCTCGCCGTGGTGGTAGCGGGCGCTCATCCCGTAGTAGGCGAAGCCGGGTTTGGGGACGAGGACGGCATCGCCGGGGTCGAGCATGGCGCGCGAGAGGTAATCGAGCGCGCCGTCGCCGCCGTTGGCGAGCCACACCTGTTCGGGCGTGACGTTCCATCGCTCGGCGAGGCGAGCGGTGAGGTCGGTGTGTGACGCTTTCGGGTAGCTACTGGCGTTCCCGGCCGCGTTTCGAATGGCCTCGACCGCCGCCGGACTCGGGCCGAACGGGTTCTCGTTCGATGCGAGTTTCACGAGGTCGTCGGGGTCCATGTCGAGTTCCCGTGCGACTTCCTCGATGCCCCGTCCGGCCTGATACGCGATATGCGCGGAGAGGTCTCGTGGTTCCATATCGAGAGGTGTCACCGACCGGCCTTAAGGATGGCCACCCGCGGCCAGTACGACTAAGCGAGTTCCCGGCGTTCCCTGTTTGGGCAAAAATGACACATCATCAGCACCGGGAGAGCCAAAGCCGTCGTGGACAGGAGTCGAGGATGAAACGATACGGTGGCCCGCGAACGGAGCAGGGACACCGAGGGGCCCAATCGCAGGGAAAATCACACGAACGACGACACGGTGGACAGCATCACCAACGACGGCAAGAACATCGCCGTCAACAAGGGGGAAGACACCAGCAAGGGCACCACCCTCACCAGCAAGGGCGTCACCAACAAGGACGACGATACGGTCATAGTCGGCGAGGACGGCAGGAGGGTGTCTCCGGGGAACAACTGAGCGACGTGGAACGGACGATAGTTCGCGGGGGACGACAGCAGCGAAAACTGCGCCAGGAGCGACTGCAACGCGAACGACGGTATGGGAAACGACGGCAACGCAGCGACCAGCAGCAACAGCAACGACAACAGCACGAATACCAGCAAGAGCGGCGATGGCAGCAACAGCACCGTCAACAGGGACAACGACGCGAACAGCAACAACGCTCACACGAACCCAGTCCGAGGCGGTTCGAGCGTCTCCAACGCTAACAACCGTCCTTGCGTTTTCAGCCACAGACCTCATGCGGAGGAGCGATGTAGCGCCTGTGGCATGACATTCAATTCGTCCGTCGACGGGGGAACGGTATGACGGAAATCGGCTACACGGTTTCGAGCGAGGAACACGGACCGAACGAGTTGGTCGAGCACGCCGTCCGGGCCGAGGAGGTCGGTTTCGAGTTCGCCTCCATCTCCGACCACTTCCACCCGTGGGTCGGCCAACAGGGGAACGCGCCGTTCGTCTGGTCTACGCTGGGCGGCATCGCACAGGCGACCGACGACCTGCCGGTCGGCGTCGGGGTGAACTGTCCCATCATGCGAATCCATCCGGTCAACGTCGCGCACGCCGCTGCGACCGCCGCGACGATGTTCGAGGGCGACTTCTTCCTCGGCGTCGGGACGGGCGAACGCCTGAACGAGCACGTCACGGGCGAGCACTGGCCCGAACATTCGGTCCGATTGGAGATGCTCGAAGAGGCCATCGAGATCATCCGAAAACTGTGGCAGGGCGGACAACAGAGCTACTACGGCGACCACTTCACCGTCGAGAACGCGCGCCTCTTCACGTTGCCCGAGGAGTCGCCGGACATCGTGATTTCGGCGTTCGGCGACACGGCGGCACGGGCCGCCGCCGAACTGGGGGACGGGTTCTGGAGCGTCGGCCCGCAGGACGTGATCGAAACGTGGGAGGACGCGGGTGGCGAGGGGCCACGATATAGCCAGATGACGGTCTGCTATGCCGAGGACGAGGAGGACGCCATCGACACGGCTCACGAGTGGTGGCCCAACAGCGCCCTCACGGGCGAACTCAACTCGCAACTGCCGACGCCGACCCACTTCGAGCAGGCCTGCGAGATGGTCACCCGCGAGGACATCGCGGAGGGGAGCATCGTCACCGACCCGGACCCCGAAACGCACATCGAGAACCTGGAGGGGTTCGCGGACGCGGGGTACGATCACGTGTACGTCCACCAGATCGGTCCCGATCAGGAATCGTTCTTCCAGTTTTACGAGGAGGAAGTTCTGCCCGAGGTCGCGTGAGCGGAGCGAACGCGACCAGGCAAGACCCGGTTTGTCTTGCCGTGGTCTCACGAACGAAGTGAGTGAGAACCAGTCAGAACGTGTTCTGACGCGGTTCGCGTGAGCCGGGCGGGACCGAAGGTCCCGCTGGAAGCCGGCGCGAATCGTCGGTGACGAAGTTCCCGTGAGCGTGCGAACGGGAGCACGGAAGAGCTTGCTCTTCCGGAGCAAACGAGAGCCGGAGAGAACGAAGATCACTGCTTCCGTTACTGCCGTCGCCAGAAGACGACCATCGCGCCGACCGGGACTCCGAGGACGGCGAGGTACGGGAGGGCGTACGCCGCGCCGACGACGAGAGCGCGGAGCACGACGGCGACGCCGTCGATCGAGTCGAGGAACGCCGCCACGACGCCCGTGTCGTACCACGACTTCTCGCGGGAGACCTTCGTGTCGGAAGCGGGTACCGACTCGCGCATCGTCACCGTCACCGTCGAGTAGGCGACTCGATTCTTCAGCGATTTTTGCTTCGCCTCCAGTCGCTCGATTTCGGACTGCACGTCCGAGAGGCGTTTCTGGACGGAGAGCACGGCGTCGGTATCGCTCGCGTTCTCGTAGAGCGATCTGAGTTTGTCGCGCTGTGATCGGAGGTTCGTCAGTCGCGCTTTCAAGTCCACCAGTTGATCGGTGACATCCACCGTACCGGTGTTCGATTCCCCGACCTCGCCTTGTCGTTTAACGCGATCGAAAAACGCCGAGAAGTTCGACTTCGGGACGCGGAAGACGACTTCGCCGGATTTCCACGTCCGGTTACCCCGCCGGTGGACGCGCTGGCTCGAATCGCTGACGAACCCACCACGTTTTCCGGCGAGTCGGGCCAGCGTCGTCCGCGTCTCCTCGAAGTCTTCGACCGACAGGGAGACGTTTCCGTTCCGGATGAGCATCCGCTGTTGGACCGACAGCGCGGACTGCTGAGCCGAGTCGCTCCGTCCGTTCGAACTCCCGCGGTTGGCGTGGTTCGACCCGCCACCGTTTCCGTGCGCGGCGTTGTCCTTCGCCGCGTCGTTGCCGCCCATTCCGGCGCATCCGGCGAGGACGACGAGGACGACCAACGAGAGCGCGACCAGCCGCCTGTGACTGTCTGCCATACTCGTGAATTGTAGATGATAAGTAAAGTGGTTGTGAAGAGTGAAAGAACCGTTTCACCCTCCGGCGTGCCGCGCGAGCTTTCGGGATGACGGAACCTATTTGGGTGCGCCGACAGTCGCTCCGGATATGTTCGTACTCGTCAATCTCAAGGCGTATCCGTGCGACCCAATCGAAATCGCGGAAGCCGCTCGCGACGTCGCCGAGGACTACGGCGTCGATATCGCCGTGGCGCCGCAGGCGGCCCACCTCTCCCGCGTGGCCGACACCGGCGTCGAAACGTGGGGACAACACGTCAGCCCGGTCGAACACGGCAGCCACACCGGGAGCACCCTCGCGGAGGCAGTCGCCGACGCGGGTGCGACAGGCACGATGCTCAACCACTCCGAATGCAGGCTCAAACTCGCGGACATCGACGCCGGACTCGACGCCGCCGAGCGCGTCGGTCTCGACACGACGGTCTGTGCGAACAACCCCGAGCAGGTCGGCGCGGCCGCCGCCCTTGGACCGGACGCCGTGGCCGTCGAACCGCCGGAACTCATCGGTACCGGCACGCCCGTCAGCAAGGCCGACCCGGACATCGTCACCGACGCCGTGGCCGCCGCGGAAGCCATCTCGGACGACGTGAGCGTCTACTGTGGCGCGGGAATCAGCACCGGCGAGGACCTCGTCGCGGCGCGGGAACTCGGCGCTGAAGGCGTTCTCCTGGCAAGCGGTGTCGCAAAGGCCGACGACCCGAAAGCCGCGCTTGAAAATCTCGTGGAACCGCTCTAAGCGGGTCAGTCAGAAACGATAACGAAGTGGTCGTCGTCCTGTTTTTCGAGCACCGATTTCTCCCGCATACTCACGACGTAGCCCGTGACCGTCCGTTCGAGTTCGTGCTCCGCTCGAACTCGGACGAGGTTGCCGATGACCTGCGCCGACGGCGGCTTCTGTGCCGCACCGCAGTCGTAGATGGTGAGCAGTTCATCACCCTGCTCGGACTCGTAGACGATGATGTGGGCGTGTTGGGGGAGATGCCATTGCTCCTCGCCCACCGCCGCCAACTTGTTCATACCCGAACTAGCGGGGCATGGGTAATCAGCGGTCCGGAAGCGAGTGAAAATCAGAAATCCGAGAGCGACACCTGCCCGTCGCGGTCACCCGACCGCGAGCGGTCGGAGTTGTCGTTGGACTCGGTTGACTCGTCCGGGTCAGACGACCCGGACGAGTCGGTTGTGTCTGGCGAATTCTCCGTGTTCTTCCATTTGTCCCACCTGTCCGACGAATCGGACGAGTCGGCGTCAGCCGACGAGTTCGGTTCGGAAGCCGAATCCGGATCGTTCCCTGTCGATTCCGGTGTCTCGAACCCGTCGAGGCTGGTCTGGTCGCTCTCGGTGAACTGGAGGTTCGACACGCGCACGCCGACCTTTCGAACCCGGTCGTCGTCGAACTCGGTCAGCAAATCGAGCGCGACTTCCTCGACGAGTTCGGGTTCGTCCACCGGTCCCGGAAGCGAGCGTGCGCGGGTGTGCACGTCGAACGGCGGCGTCACGACCTTCACTCCGATGGTGCGGTACATCGCGTCCCTGTCGCGGGCGCGCTCCGCGACTGCCGCCGCGAGGTTGGCGACGCGAGTTCGTTTCTCCTCGGTATCGGTCGTCGGGTCGGTGAACGCCGACTCGCGCGAGAGGCTCTTCGGTCGGCCCGTCGGGGTCACCGTCCGGTCGTCGTCGCCGCGCGCTCGGTGGTACAGTTCCCGGCCGCGTTCGCCGAACCGATCGGCGAGAACCCGCGGGTCGGCGTCGGCGAGGTCGGCAGCGGTTTCGATACCCATCTCACGGAGCGTGCGGGCCGTCACCGGGCCGATTCCGTGTAACTCGGCAACGTCGAGCGGCGCGAGGAACTCCCGGACGGTGCCCGGTTCGACCACGGTCAACCCGTCGGGCTTGTCGAAGTCGCTCGCGATTTTCGCCGCGCTCATGTTCGGCGCGACGCCGACGCTCGCGGTGACGCCGACCTCGCGCTGGATCCGGTTCTTGACGTGTCGGGCAAACCCTTCCGCGACCCTCCAGGCGGTTCGGTCGGTGACGTCGAGGTAGGCCTCGTCGATGCTCACCTCGCGCACCGTGTCCGCACAGTCGTGGAGGATAGCGCGCACGTCCGAACTGACCGATTTGTAGAACTCGATATCGACGGGGCGGTAGTATCCCCGCACTTCGTCGCCCGTATCGTCATCTCCGTCGTCCGTATTGCTCTCCCCGCCCGTATCGCCCTCTTCGTCGTCCGTGTCGTCATGTCCGTCGTCCGTATCGCCGTCCCCGTCGTCGGTTGTCTCCTCATCACCGCTCGCTTCGTCGTTCTTCTCCGATTTTTTCGGTAGTCGTTCGAGCGCCTTTCCGATGGCTTGGGCGCTCTCGACGCCGTGCTCGCGGGCTTCGTAGCTCGCCGTGGCGACGGCACCGTGAGATTCACCCTCCTCGTAGCCCATCCCGACGACGACCGGTTCGCCGCGTAGCGACGGGTCACGGAGCCGTTCGCAGGAGGCATAAAAGCAGTCCATGTCGACGTGGAGGACGATACGCTCCTCGTGTTCGTCCTCCACACCGGGTAAGCGTGAACTGCCACGGTTCGACATTCGTGGATGTGTTGGTTCGCGACCGGAATTAACCTGTGCAAACCGGATCGGAAGTGAAACGAGCCACTTGATCAAGAATATTTGACACCCAGTCCGGCCACAAGCGGTAAATACAGATCTCTGGTCTTCTACGCGCTCTTTCGCTATGTTTATGCGCGGATATGTAGTACCGATGAATACAATGGTCGCTCCCGACGAAGAAATCCCAAACGAGGATGAAAGACTCAGCATCCGAGTCATCAACGCGATTGCCGAGCACGAAGGCACGACGCCGACCGAAATCAGGCCGGTACTGTACGATACCATCGACCCCGACGCGCTCGATTCCCTCTTTTCTGCGACCCATCAGGGAGACTCCCGAGCGGACGGCAACGTCGAGTTTCGCTACGGTCCCCATCGAGTAACGGTCCACAGCGATGGTCGAATAGAAATCGAGCGCGTCCGGGATTCCGGGTCGCTCTCTTCCACCTCCGAAACGGCGTCGGGAGACAACTAAACGACGACTATTCGAGTGAGCGACCTCCACCCACCCCCTCTCTATACTCACCGTATCCTCCCCGACGACTGCCGATGGTCGTGTCAACTATCGAAATCGCCGATAGCTATATCACTGGTTCGTCTCTGATGGATAGTCGTATACCTGTGGTCGATTCACCAAGTGATGAACGGATGGGAATAGAGATAGAGGATGTCAGTGACGACAACCCAGCGGAAACGTCCTCGACGTACGTCTTCGACATCGAGAAAGAGATGGCGAACGGACACACTTGCGCCGGTATCGTCCGAGCCATCGCTACCGTCATGGACGAGGAGCCGAGCCGAATGCAACCGCTCCACACCGCCGTCAACTGCGACGCCCTCGACGCGCTGTTCCGAACCCGCCGCTACGGGGACGCCCGCGATAACGTGTCGATCACCTTCCACTACGACGTCTACGAAGTGACCGTCGACGCGAAGGGCAAAGTCGCCGTGAAGGAGTAACCGTTCCCATCCCGGCTTCGTTTCGAGCGATTACAGCCATCCACGGAGCGACCGGTTCGACGGATTATCGAACACTTCGGGCAACGTGTAGCTAGTTCTCCGCATTTTTTAACCCTCGACTTACTACCGACTGAGTGATGAGATATTCACACAGGGACACGATACGAACGACCCGATTCCTCCCGCTCGGTCGCAACCGTCCCCGTTCGGTGGTGAGCGTCCCATGATGCCGTGGGGGCACGCCGCGTTCGGGTACGCCCTGTACTCACTCGGGCACCGTGCGTGGACGCGCGCACCGCCATCCGGAAAAGCGGTGCTCGCCGCCCTCTTCGGAACGCAACTACCGGACCTCGTGGACAAACCCCTCTCGTGGGGACTCCACCTCTTCCCACAGGGGTACTCCGTCGCCCACTCGGTGTTCGTCGCCATCCCCATCGGCCTGCTCGTCATCGCCCTCGGGGTGTACTACGACAAGGCCGACATCGGTGCCGCGTTCGCTGTCGGCTACTGGTCGCACCTCGTCGGGGACATCATCGTCGCGTTCATGGAACACCACGCGTCGCCGTTCGACCGCGTGTTGTGGCCCGTGGTGACTCTTCCGCCGTATCACCACTCGGTGTCGCTGTTCGACCGCGCCTTCCACATCATCGGCGCGTTCTTTCAATCGCTCACGGCGAAACAGCAGTTGATGGTGCTCGGCATCTACCTCGCACCGTACTTCTGCGTGTTCATCCTCTGGCTCGTGGACGGCGCGCCGGTCGTTTCGGAGCTAAAACAGGCAGTCGTCGGGCGATAGAAGGAACTCGCTTGGACGACCCCACGCCCGTCTTTTACTGATTTTTGCCGATACGATCCCGAGTCGCTCCGGTTCGCTGCCCCAGCGTGTCGAACTTGACGAGGACGGCGTGGAAAAATCGACTGACGATCTGTTGCGTCTCGGTGGTGTCGATGTCGGAGTACTCCGTGCCGAGGCCGATACCGTGAGCGTGATCGCCGATACTCGCGGAAAGCTCATATGAAATGGAGATAATAGCTACATAATGACCGACGATACGCTTGTCCAGTGGAAAACTCTCGTCAATATGCTTGGGACCGGAATAATCACTGCGTTGGTCGCGCTCCTCCTCGTGATGTTTTTCCCACTTCCGGGTCTGCCGTCGTGGGCACCGATTCTACTGGGAGTCGCTGTGTCATTCTTGTACTATTCTTACGAAGAATATGGACGAGAGGAAGTGACGACATCGTAATCCAGTCACTGTACCCACACCATCCCCACAAAGCTCGTCGGCCATCTCGACGTCCCAAAGTAACCACGACGCGTTCTACTTCCTCGGCTTCGTCCTCTGGAACCTCGTTACGATCATCGTCGTCATCCGAGCTACTGCCAGGGTTTCCCGTTGTGGTTCCTTCATCACGTTTGCTTCTGTACCGTATTGAGGGCCTTGATGAGTTGATATCCGACGATGAAGATGACGAAGCACACGAGGCCAGCAAACCAGGATAGTAACTTGTCTGGGTTGATCGCGACAACCATGATTGCGAAACCGGTTCCGAGAACACCTACAAACACAAAAACGTGACCGACAAGCCGCATAATCGCTCGGTTCATCTGAATCGTATCAACTCATCTGTTTCTCCTGTAACGTATATGCGTGAGGGTTCTCCTACGTGGTAATTTCGAGCTACCTTGGAGAATTGTATTCCCGGATTATTTCACACCACGTCCACCACTAGCCGTTCTCTCATCTTCTTCGCACTCCCTGGTTTTCCGTTCCCCATGAAAACACGTATGCAATTTTGCGGATTCGTTTGTCGCGTTCTACAACCCCAATGGAATCGAGAAGCTGCTCGATGGGTGAAAATTATTTGTTCGTGAAAAACTACTGTGGATATATGCTGGCCGAGGCGTTCTTCTATCTTGGGCAACTCCTTACGCCACTCGCTGGTTTGCTCTGTCTTCGATTGTTACTCATGACTGGTTGGGTAACCGAGGGAACAGAAGAGCGTGACGTGTGGTTTTCCGAGACGCCTCAAGAAGTGCACTCGTATAAATCACCGTTTCACAAGGGGGCTACTTGGATTGTCGGAGTCTTCGGCGTCTGGTTTCTCACTCTCATCCTGTACGTCTTCATCGTTGATTCGCTCTTGGCGTCACTATAATCAGAAGCGGATTACCCAGCCCACCGCCCTCAAGGAAGCAAATTTCGGCCACTCACTAACTCGGTACTTTCCAAGCCCGGTTTGCTTCGGTACCGTAGGTTCGGCGGAAGTCAGCGGTTACGTGGGCGTCACAGTAATCGCAGGTAGTCCGCTCGGAGGGGATTGCGGACGGTAAACGGACTACCATCCGGTCGTCACCTCCGAATAACGAGACCCAACGCTAACGGGTTTACCTGTAGTTAGTGGTTCTAAAAAGCTTAGTAAGGCTTTTTTACAGCATGGGGTCGGAGGGGCACCAATTCTGGCGAGGAACCGACCGCACTCTTGCGATTTTCCTTTCGAATAAATTTCGTCACACATCGGTGATCACTCGCTCAGAATGTCCATGTTCTCGGTGTCCGGACGTCGGCGTTCGAGCTCGTCCTCCAGGTCCGGCTTGTCGTAGTATCGCCGGATCGTCTCGGGGGATGCGGCGACACGCTTCGCGACCTTGACGTACGACAGACCCCTGTTGAGTTGCCACGTGATGCTCCCGGTTCGAATCGCGTGCGGGCCGCGGCTCGACGGGCACCGACTGGAGAACTGGCGTTTCGTGAACTTGCAGGAATCGCGCTGCTTGTTGTGCGGACAGCCGGTGTAGAGACACGGTTGAGTGGCTTGATACGCCCAACAGCGAACCGAACTCTCCGACGCTCGACCGTGGTTCGTGGTCAGCAACGGAGTGCGTCCGTTGTCGTCACGTTTGTTCGGACGTTCGCGTTCGATCCAGAAGTTCAGCACGTCCGCGACTTCCTTCGAGACGAGGACGTTGCGCTCGTGGTCCTTCTCGCCTTTCAGCCGGGTCGGTGGCCGATGCCGGAACATCAACTTCCGCTCTTCCGGAACCCAATCGCCGAGGTCGAGGGCGCGGAAACAGCTGATACGCCCACCGACGTGCCATATGAGTTCCAGCAGGACGTGCTGAATCGTTCCGCGGTGCTTCACCGAATTCCGGAAGAACGAGAGGTACTTCTCAGCTTCGCTGGGTTCGAGCAGTTTGTCGCTCGTCTCTTCTTCCTTCGTGAGCTTCGGCACCTCCAGCTTGTTCGGGAGGTTCTCGTCAACGACCTCGATGGTCACGCAGTACTGGAGCAGTTGGTCGAGCGCGGACATCTTCCCCTGAACCGTCACGGGCGAGTAGTCCTGGGACTCCAAATGTCGCTGGTACTCGTCGATCCACCAGCCGTCCATTTCTCGCATCACCCCGAGGTCGTTCTCGTCGGCCCAGTTGACGAAGGTGGTGAGCCGATTCCGGTAGCTTCGAACCGTCTTGTAGCTGTTTCTGTTCTCGCGACGAGCGACGAACCGCTCGGCCGCCTTGACCGGCGAGAGGTCGCGCTGCTTTCGGTTGGCTGAGTCAGTCATCGAGCATCACCTCCCGTGCTCGCATGAGACGAGTGAATTCGCGCTTGCTACCGCCGTGATCGGGGTGGTGTTCCTTCACGAGTTCCCGAAACGCACCCTGAACGACAGCGTCCGGAGCGTCCGGCGCTACACCGAGCACTTCGTGGGGCTCGTCAGTCGGGTCAGGTGCCGCGACAACGGATTCGTCGGCGGGCGGGAGGCGAGCGTTGGCGAACTCGCTCTCGCCGGTCACGACGGGGCGCTGTTCCATCTTGCGCTTCTCGCGGAGGTAGAGGTACAGCGTGCGGACGTTATCCCGGAGACGCGAGTAGGCGTCGCAAGCGACCGCGTACTGGTCGCCGTCCATCGTCCACCGGACGACTGCACTCGGGTCGTTCGGCGAGGCGTCCGCGTAGGGGTACTTCGGATTCTGTTTCTGATGGCGTGCGGCAGTCGAAAGCCGCCAGTCGTCCACGCCGACGCGTTCGAGTTCCGCTTCGAGGTCGTCGATGGACGTGCGGAGCGACGCTTCGTAGCGATTGTTCCGCGTTCGCTCGGTGGGATTCGTTTGTTCGAACGTCGCGGGCCAGTCGAGCGTAGCGCCGGTCATTCTGCCACCTCCCTTCGGGCCATTTCCAAATCGTCGATGATGTGACCCAACGCGTTGGCCTTCCCGGCGTCCGGTATCTCGTTCCAATCATCGAGACGTGGAACAGCATGTCGTGTGCGGATTGCACCTCGTGTGGGAGCGACGAGCAGGTGTCGTCGAGGAATCCGTGGAACCACGACTCCTCCACGTCGATGAACTCGCTGGTCATCTCGTCTTCGGCGTGAATTTCGGCCCTCGTCGCGAGGAACGTCGTCGAACCGTTCTCGGTTCGCTTGGCGACGAGAATGTCCGAGATACCGTGGCTGTGGAGATCGGGGAGAACGTGGATCTCACGACCATCCGGGTACGTCCAGCGTTGGGGGCGCGCGAACAGCTCGCCGTTTTGGGTGACACGCTGCGTCAGTTCGGCTTCCGTTCTCGGTACGTCATTCGCGGGGGCGTCGCCTTCGTGGTCGCTCACGCCTGCTCACCTCCCGAAGGGAATGCGGACGCGTCGAGTCCGCACTCCTGAACGCGGCGTTTTGTCCACGCTTCGAGCATGCAGCGCGTGGCGTCGGTCGTTCGGTACTCGTTGGTCCGACCGTTCTTCCGGCCTTTGTCGAGCAGACCGGACTCGACGAGGTGGTCGAGGTTCTGGTAGAGCCGCGAGTGGTTAATCTCCGTCTCGTAGTCGTCCTCCAGCACGCGCTTCACGGTGAGGCCCTTCGGTGGTTCGTCCCGTTCGAGGTCGCGGATCGCGTAGAGAAGATCGCGCTTGAACGCGTGCAGGTCGGTGAACGTGACGCCGCCGTCCGTGGCTACCTCACTTTCATCGTCATTCTCGATGTTGTACCGATCATCAGGAAGTAGATCGAGACCGACTTCGGAGAGATCGTCCTCAGTGACGATGATGGTGTGGAGGAACGCATCTTTTGCAGATGTGAGCGCTCCGTTGTCCATTGTGTTGGCGAACACGTCAGGGGAAAATCCGGCGTCACCGACTCGCATGTTGCTGTAGTTGGGTTCGTGCGGGGTCGCAACGTCGAACCGGCCCATGATGTCGCCAAGGAGAACAACCGGCTCCTCACCGTCGTCGCGCATCGTCTGCTGTACGTCTCGGAGCTTTTCGCAGAGTTGGTCGATAGTCAGCACATCGGTTGGCATTAGTCGTCACCCTCCTGCATCGTCGTCTGTGTCATCGGTTCGGGTGTACTCGGACCCCCTATTAAATGGGTTTTCGACAGCGGAGTGAAAGTGAAAGTGGGACTGCCGTCGGTCGAATTCGCCGTTTCATCTCTCGATTTTGACGTGTTTGAGGCGAGCTGGCGTGCGGTGATCGGGCCGACCGGACAGCCGCACGGGCTAAGAATGTGCGCGGATGGCCCGCGCGTGACGAGTCCGAGGATCGGTTCGTCGCAGTAGGGGCAGTTGACAGTCGATTCGTCCTGACAGTCGGGGCTTTCAAGACCCCGCGAGTTTTCTTCGTACATGGCTTCCTGCAGTGGTTTTGGAAGCTACCGCGGACCCGATGTCCTCAGCATCGGTCCGCTTACTTTCGACAGTGGACCCAACAGCGACGGGTCCGCGAATTGCTTCCTACTATCTGCCAAATCAGGGAGGGGTAATAAATCTAATCCATCATACGATGTTCTACAGTCAATTATTTGGTTTCCCACCTAAGTGTTATCAGTAGAGATATGACTCGTGTTTCGAAATCGTTCGGAAAATGCGCAGACCGCGAGTGTCTTGGATGACTCAAGGTGATGACCGAATTCTTGAGACGCTCGCCGATAGTGGGCTGATACTATCCCCCTCTGTAATCGCAATCAATACTGATTATACTCGAAACTACATCAACAAACGAGTCGCTATATTGCTAGAAAACGGACTTGTTAATCGGGTCAACGAGGGATACTACGTGATTACGGAGAAAGGTCGTCAGTATCTTGCTGGCGAGCTTGATGCACATGAACTAGAAGAGTAGCCTTTCGACGAGATTCCCTAATTCGTAGAAGATCCTGTAGACAGTGGGAGTCCTTGGAACTACTCTGGATATGGCAGGAATTCGTTGGCTTAGAGGACCCAGATTGTAAGCGATCCTAAAGAGTTTCACCAGTAATTACATAATACTAGACTGGTTAACTTCTGTTAATGAAACGAGGTGAGAAAATATCTCTAATTCTCGCTGTATTGTTCACCGTTATTCCCGCAATTGTTACCTTCTACCTGCCGATATTCAAGAATATTCTTGGATGGGTTCCCTTCGACTTTATCCTTCCATGGATGATGCGTGGCGGGATACTTACTCTTGTTTTCACCCTTGGATGGTCTCTCCGAGGCTTTGTTGAGACGCCAGATGCTGAACGAGTAGATTCTATTGAGGGTTGTATTCAGAAAGATGATATCGCTTGGAAAGGAATCGCGGATATTTCTGAAGGTCATATTGTAGATTTTGACCTTCCGTTCCACCCCATTTGTCCGGAGTGCCAGACCCCGCTGAAGAAGGATACTTTCGAGCCACCAGTACAACAGAGTCGAAGAAGTCCTGGATATTCGCGCTCAGGACCGGCAAAAAGGATCTGGGTATGTTCGAATGATAACTGCAGCCATACAGCGCACAGAAAAGGTGGAATACACGAGGATGCAGGGAATCTCTTCGAAAGCCATATTAAAAAGATAGTTGAGAGTGAAGGCGAAGAATATTCACTCGATTCACTTATGGCCCGTATCAATGGCAAAGTAACTCCACGGTCTGTTTGGGAAGAGTACGCCGAGATCGTGGATGATGAGCAAGTCTCCACAAACTGTTTCCACTAAACGATGGTTGACCAAGCCGATTGGATGAAAAAAGCAGACACTGCCTTTCTACAGCTACTGCTAGAGTCTGGCTTGGAATTGACTCCGAGCAATATCGCACACAACATGGGCTACAGCAACGGATACACACGAAAACGATGCAAAGAGCTCACTAATAGAACTCTACTCGTTGTATCTGAAGAAGGAACACAACCGTTTTACAGCATTTCGAAGCAGGGAGAACAGATCTTGCTGGCGAACTGAGTGAAAGTGAACTAGAAGACAAGGGGGTGAAGAATCATAAGTACAATCAAAAATCTCATCCTACACGGATTTCTTCGAGCTATCTGAATAACTAATTGGAATATTCAGTTTGTGTATCAAATATTGTCCAAAGGTCTGGTTAAGCGCATTTTCGACTGTCTCTATTGCAGTTGTTCTTTTAGTGTTGAGATGTTCAAAGGGCGCATCTGAATCAGTATGACCCATATCAAACATCACATCTGAAAGGTAGTTTATATTTTTAGATTTCGAGTAATATTCCGTTAGTGAATCTACTTCCTCGGATGTCAATTTTCCTATTCTTGAGGCATTAGTATCGTAAATGGTTGTCGGGACCAATTTTGCAGAATATGGTGGTGGTACTTTACGTCCATCATTGAGCTTGATTTTCGTTGGAAGATCGACGGAGTTCAGCTCTGCTAAGAAAGCTCGACGTAGATTCTGAATTCGATCATATTCCTTCTTTTCGTAGATTACAAATCCCGTAATGGCTGTCCCTATCAGTGCCCACGACTCCCTCAACACACTAGACAAGATGCTTATTATATCCATCTAATATAGATAGTGCGTAATTTTGAATATCTTTTACTATTCAAATTGGACAGCCCATAAATATGAGATGAGTTTGATGAGGACGAACTCGAAGAGTAGTACTCTCAATCTTGCCGCTCTTTTCGTTGGCAAACATTTATATTTCTGGAGTTGTCAGAATTCAATGGTCGGTGACGACCGATTCATTTGATTCAGCGTCGAAGCAACCCTTGTGGTTGTCTTCGGCGTTTCCGTAAGTACCTATACGTAGAAATTGAGTATTGACTACGGTTGTCGGTACATTTCTTAACGTATTCGGCTGTTCTTCTAGAACAGTTTGCTCGGATGAGTGAATAAAGCAAAGACAGTAATACATGAATCAGAAAGATTCCAGGTTTGTCGATCTAGTGAAGTTGGTGCAGGCAAATCGGAGAAAGGATAACCGATTGTTTCTTGCTATCCCGAGATATTTCTTCCAATCAGTCTAGACAGGTTTATTATCTCATTACAAATATCATCCTAGCGAGGATTGATCGGACTATGAATCGGAAACAGATTTGGTTATTAATAACACTCTGTGTTTCCTTTATCTTTGCTCTATGGGCCATTCTAGAGTATGAATCCTATATAAACATAATAAAAATAAACACATATCCGATACACTTACCAACTGCTATTAAGGCCATCAGTTCCGCTGTGTCACTATTATTGACATTTGTATTAGTATTGATATACCTAGAGCAAACATCGATACAGGAAAGACAAGAAAAATGGATGCAAGCAAATCATACACCAAAAATCGAAATCCAAAAGTGGTCTATCAACCTTAATAAGGTGAAATTTGAAATGGTAAACCTTGGTAATGGAATTGCAAAAAATATGTCGCTCCTTGTTGAACTAGAAGTAGACAGAATCTCGAAATTCAGACATTCTATCAGCGATATTGGCGGAAGTTCTCCACTTCGTAGGAAAGACATCTATGCAAGATCCTTAGAAGCAGGCCAGAGCGAATCGATAACTTGTACTTGCGTTCCTGAGATAGACTTGGTTTCTGATAAAGAGATTGAGCGTGGCTCTTTTTCAAAAATATCTACAAAATTAGTAGAACTGGGTTCCGAACAAGTAGAATGTACCATTTTGATAAAATATGAATACATCAATACAGAAACCAAGACGCTAAAGATATGGCACGGTAAATCAGTTCTTGAAAAGAATATGACTATTGAACAATTGGTAGAAAAATCATACAAAAATCTTAGCACAGATATTAATATCCCACCCGATAACCCATGATGTTTTGACCCTACAGAACTATATGGGTGACTCACAAAGAATCACTTAGACAGATGCCAGAGGATAGTTCGAAGTTGAATGATTTATATGTCGATAAAAAGGATATAAATAAAGAGCGGATTGCTAATGCACTCAGTGGTATATTAGGGATTGATGTAGAAACTGGAGAAATGATTCCACTATCTGGATTTGAAGAATTGTCAAAGAAAGAGCGGTTTGTCGCATGTTTACTTTATCGAAGAGCTGGTATCGCGCTTGGTGAGTTAGAAGAAGAAAAACGAAGCGCGAGATCATCTCAAATTGCAGAGAAAATTGGTGTGAGTGGAAGTACAGTCCGAAACTATGCTCTTGATTTGAGCTTCATAAAATCAGATGATAGACACGGTGGTTACTATATCCCAGGTCATTTGATTGGTGGAGCCTGTGATTTTATGCCAGAACAATCATAACAATTTCAACACATAATTGGTAATCTATAAACAAGCTTATTCAAATATTATCCAATAACTTTTTAGTGTCACGTGGTAGTCTCTTTTTATGTCCAAATTAGATGGAGAAGATCCCCTAGAAAAGGTACTAGTCAATAAAGATGAAATTAATCGCCAACGCCTCGCTGACGGGATCAAAGGAATAATTGGAGTAGACGAAGCCAGTGGAAAACCAACACCACTTTCAGGATATCAGAACCTAAATAATAAGCAAAGGTTCGTAGCTCGACTCCTTGCTCGTCGTGCCGCTCATGCATTAGATTTACTCGATGATGAGAGTTTAGGAGATTCTTCAAGTGGATTTGAAGATCGAATGGCAGTAACAGGAAGTACAATTAAAGACTATGGTTCAATCGACTTCGTCGAAAATGACGGAGAATATGGTGGATACCATATCCCTGCGTATGGCTTAGCAGAGGCAATCGAATTCATTCAAGAGACGGAAGAGAAAGAATGAAACAAGAGTATTCTGATCCACCGTATAAAGTCAGCGACATCGGTTATCTCACAGAAGTTTGTAAGTTTGTTAGGGATCAACCAAAATCGAGAGAAGAAATCAAAGAAAACACAGATGTTGCTAATTCCAATAAAGTGGTCCATTTCGGTCTTGAACTAAAATTTCTACAAGAGATCGACGAAGGTATTTCGACTACCCAATCTGGTGTCCAGATAAGTTATTCATCGACTGATTTTGTCGAGCTCTTCCGGGAAGCGATTCAAGAGTACCCATTATATCATGATCTTCTCAAGGCAGTACGGGATAATCAAGATCAAGTAGTTAAAGAAGAAGAATATATTCCTCGTACCGAGATTGAAAAACATCTTCGCATAACCTTGGGTATAGAAATATCAGATTACAAGGCAGGGAGGTCTGCAGATACATTTCTTCTAACCTTAGAAGCAGCCAACTTAGGTAATCGTATAATTGGACGCGGTAGTAAGCCTACTCGGATTGAAATTTCAGATGAGTTCTTTGAATCGGTTTCAGATATTCTTAATGAATCGACTAACGACGAAGAAACTCCTCTTGAACCCGGTTCAACTCAGAATTCTGATCAACAGAGAGTTGATTTAAATGGAGAGACTGGTTTTGATGAGCTACTTAACGAGTTTAGTAGCCAGTCAACCGTAAATCTGGATGTACAGCTTACTGTCGAGGGAACAGACGATCCTGAGAATATTCGAGATATTATTCTCTCTATACGGAAAGGGCTCGAACAAGAATTGGACTACACAGGTACAGAAGAGAGTTTAGGTTCAACGAAAAATCTGGACCTTGAAGATGAGGAGAACGAGGAATTAAGCACGAACCCAGATGGGAATCTGTCACAATTTACTGAAGAAACATAGACACACATAGTTCTATTCTGCCAATTGCTCATCTCGCCGCGAGAGATCATCAATGTCAGAGTCGAAGTGCTCCTCAATAATTTCTCTCGCTTCTTCAACACCGAGCGGTGTGATTTTGGCAACACCATCCTCATAGTGTACCTTTCGAGATTGTTTGAGATTGCCGAGTCTACTTTTAACAGAGTGTGCATCGGCATTCATTATCCATCCACTCAGGGTATCCGCATCAATCTCTGATCCAAGTGCTTGCAAATGTACTAAGATTTCCTCTGTCGGATCCAATTCACGGGTCATAATCAACCGTTTTCCATTGTAGCTGTCGATATATGGAGTATTAGGGGAAGCTAGCTGATCGATCATAGTGGCAATTTCATCAACGTCATCTTCATTCCCGTATACTCGAACCATCTCTGCTAACATCCATGTACATAGCCGAACAGCAGTTTGGGTATCTGAATGATTAACTGGAATTTCGAGGTTGACATGAACAGAGTCGCGTTGGTTTCGCAATGCATATGCTGGACGCATCGCTCGAGGAATTAGTAACCAAATTTCTCGCTCCAAACTGTTTGTGTCGTAATTACCATTTGTTATATTGTCGATGAAATTTCCAACACTGATATGCGGGTCAATACCCACGTCTGTTTCAGCCCGGATCACGTTGGCTAAATTTTCGCAGAAGTTTCCGATATGTGCTCCTGCCTCAACATAACTTCCGTTACCTAGGTGGAATTGCATATCCTCATAGTGATCGAGCATGCGGTCCACGGATTCTTCATGGAGCCCCGTCTCAAGAAGTTGATTTCTAATTGTATCAACAGTCATACATCGACGCCCTCGATTCGACTAAGTGAATTCGATAGACTTTGAGGGACAAGTACCCACTCGCCAGATTCTTCGTCTTTTTTCACGAGGTCATCTTTCTGGAGTTCATTTACGTAACGTCTAATTGTACTATTGTCTCTATCAAATCTGGAATAGAAATAATCATATGGCAAGGATTCTTTTTCCACTCGATCGGCTTCAAATGCATAGTAATGGCCGATAGTATAGATCACCAATTGTTCCTTCCAAGAGCTATCTTTGTATGCTGGCGCAATTTCGACTGTACCATTGTCGAAAATTCTGAACAGTTCCTTGGCAGTATCGAAGTACTCATCGAGTATCGATTCTGTCTTGACTACCATTTCATCTTCAATTCGTTCCTTAAGATTCATCTTCGAACATTTCCTCTACGTATTTTAGCCCATCAGAAGTGACAACACGGAGTTGAGCCTGCCCTTCTTTCCCATCACGCATCAACCAGCCCTTATTTTCGCATTTGGATAATACATCACTAATATTGGCTGGAAGTGGTTCTCGAGCAGTCCGATAGCCTCCTTCGATATCATCGGAACTAAAACTCTCTTTCCCCTGCTGGCGATCAAAGTGATAGCCAATTACGAGTGCCCGTTCATTATGAGTACTTGGGTTGGTTTTGTTCACGAATTCACGTAGCCCTACGAAATCCTCTGGAGTTCCTTCACCCCCTTCAAGCCTTTTTTCGAGAGTGCTAACACGCTCTTTCAGGTCATCAACCTCATCGCGTAGATTACTGTTACTCATTCATCATCCCCCTCCAGAAATTGTTTTGTTTTTTCTATGTTGACCGTAGGAATACGGTAGCTACCATCATCGTTTTGTGCATAGTTGTCCTCTTCTAGGCCTCTCACAGCGGGGAAGACTGTACCGCTCTTTATTCCACTGAGATTAGCGATTTCAGTTGGGGAAAGCCACTCTTCATCAACCATTTCGAGTTCGTACCGTGCCTTTTGTGCCAATAACACAACCGCAATCTTCTCTTTGGCAGTCAGCGCTTGGTATGCCTTTTGTGGGACCAATTCACCACTTTCGCTCCCGATTTTCGTATACGTACTAACTGTATTGACGAGGAGATCCTCGTTTATTTCCTCTTCGTCGACGAGGAGATCCTCAAATTTTGCTTGTTTCTCTTCTGCCATCCTGGTGGTAACTTGTAGACATATCACTATAAAGTTTCCTTGTCCTATGGAAATTCTTCCAAGGTGTTTCGGTATATAAGTGACTTGTATGAGAACGGGATGATCCAATTCTATAGGGCAAAACAAGTTCCAAGTAGAAGATTAGATATCTATTCGTCGTATTTTCAATCCTCGCCTGAAACAAGATCTACTGCTTTGTTAATACCGAAGTCACGTATGTAGTACCCACCTTTTTCGTCGTCATTATCCACATAGCCAAGATCTGAAGCATAATTGTGGATTGCACTCTTTGTGACTTCCACGTTTTCCTCGATTTCAGCAGTTGAAAGACCCATATCAGTGCTCTCAAGATCTCCTAAGGCAACGACTGCTCTCCGATACAGTAGTTGAGCGGCGAACTGTTCCTTTCCTCCTAAGTCATCATATCCTTCTAAAAAGATTGGATCACCACTCTCTCTATCAATCTGAATAATTCCCTCTAATGCACTTGCAAGACGCTCTCGATCGATAGAATCGCTGTCTCCGTACAATCGTTCCAAGGGATCCTCTTCCTCAGTGGATTCGTCATCTGTGGACATTGGTGATAGTTATGAAATCATATGTTAAATAAATACCTGTTTCTACAAGAAACCCATTTAGGAGTCCATCTCATGAATTGCTTCATGCACTTTATAGTAATTGAGAATGAATGATGTAATAGCAAACCTGTTATGAGTTCGGAAGCAGAAAATGGTGGTAAGGAACCGCCCATGGACGAAAGGAAGACCATTGAAGTAACTGAAGGAGGTGTTGGACTGCCCACAGTTGAACTATTAACTGGGAGAGGGTTCATTACTGGAAAAAGTGGGAGTGGGAAGAGTAATAGCGCAAGTGTGGTCGCTGAAGAATTACTCAAGAATAACTTTCCTCTACTAATTATTGACACTGATGGCGAATACTATGGACTGAAGGAGCAGTTCGAGATTCTCCATGTCGGAGCGGACGAAGAATGTGATATTCAGGTCGGAATCGAGCACGCAGAACGAATCGCCGAATTGGCTTTAGAACAGAATATTCCAATTATTCTCGATGTATCTGCGTACCTTGATGAGGAAGAGGCTAAGGGTCTGATAAAGGAAACCGCACACCATCTATTCAGCAAGGAGAAGAAGCTCAAGAAACCGTTTCTTATCATCATTGAAGAAGTCCATGAGTATATACCTGAGTCTGTAGGCTTAGACGAATGCGGTCAGATGCTGATTAAAGTGGCAAAACGAGGTCGAAAACATGGTCTAGGTCTGTGCGGCATATCTCAACGACCTGCTGACGTTAAGAAGGATTTCATCACGCAGTGCGATTGGCTCGTCTGGCATCGACTCACTTGGAAGAATGATACAGGCGTTGTACGTCGAGTCTTGGGCACTGAGTATTCAGATGTTATTCAAGACCTTGATGATGGTGAGGCGTTCCTGATGACCGACTGGAACGACGAAATTCAGCAGGTCAGATTTAGACGAAAAGAGACGTTTGACGCGGGAGCAACACCCGATCTCGATGATTTTGAACGTCCAGAGTTGAAATCAGTCAGTACTAATATTGTAGAAGAGCTCAAGGAAATTTCTGAGCGAAAACGTGAGCAGGAGACTCGTCTTGACCGTCTTGAGGAAGAACTTGACAGAAAAACCTCGCAGGTCCAAAAGCTAGAATCAGAACTGGAGCAAGCAAGAGACATGAGTGAGCTTGCTCAACAATTCACAGATGCGATTACTCAAGCAGAAAATGGAGATTCACAGGATTTGCAGGCAACAGTAGAAGAAATACGAGAGGAAAAGAACAAAGAAATCCGTGAATTGAGAGCCGAAAATCGGGAACTAAAAGAAGAAAAAGACATTCTCAGAGAACGAGTTAACGAACTGGAGAAGTTTGCAGATACTACCGAGCGATTTGAGGAGCTACAGAACAATTTCACTGAGGCTGTAGAAGCGTATGCTAGGTTAGGAGACGCGTTGGGTCTATCCTCTACCGAAGAGATGCAAGATGCTGCCGAGAATTCCCTTATCAGTACGAATGCCGAAATTGACTCTACAATATCAACTACCACCGTAGAAACGACACCAGAAGAGTTTATCGAGGACGAAGCTGTTCAAGCTGAAATAGAAGTAGCGAAAGGGAAAGCATCGTCACCTCGTTATGTAAAGGGAGTAGTCGCAAGTGTCTTGCAGAGCCAAGAACCCGTAACTTACGAAGAGATCGCAGATCATTTGGAAATATCTACTACTAGTCACGTTGCAACTGCAGTAAATGCCTTGCACGAACAGGGAATTGTCTCAAAATCGAAACGAGGACGAGAGACGATAGTTGATTTACGAATAGAAGACCTAGAGGAAATTAGAGCTGCTGCCAAGCGTCGAGAGAAAACAAAACAAATTATGGAAGAGATTTAACCCTCAGTCATCCCAATTCTTGGAAGCTAACCGTACTTGCTCACGAATTTTAAACAATAGAGTGACTAGTTCTGTCCCGTCTTCACTGAGTTGTTGCATTTCTTCCTCTGAGAGATTAACATCAATAGAATGGGCAGAAGCATTTGCATTTTCACGGAAGTGATTAAGTTTGGTGACAAATTCGTCATCTAACTCCGTGGAGTACGGTTTGAACTTAGCAATCTCTGCTTCGAAGTTGTCGATGATCGTCGAGAACGATTTGAACTTCCGTTCATCCGTATTATAGTACAGATCAAGGCTATCACCAACGCCAAAGTGAGTTCTCATGATCTCAACGAGGAGATTTTCTAGGAGTTTTCGGGTCAATATATTTGTCCCTTCGTCAACTCCCGCACGATACGATCTATTAATATCGTGCACAAGAGGTGAGAAGAAATCGTCATCAGGCGGATTCACATTCAAAAACACTCCGTCGCGTTGTTCGTTTACCTCTGGTAGATCGACCATTTGCAAAAAGTGGTCTTTTCCCTCATGTGTACCCCGATATTTGGAGTCAACCTTCTTCAGATAGCCATCTCTAGCTAGTTGGCTGGGATAGGCAGAAACGTTCTTAGAGGGTATATCCGCACCCGAATACTTGACCGTCTCTGTAATGTCACTGGTTTCAATACTATCATAGTCTTCCTCTTTGAGGAGATAATAAGCCGCCAAGCCAGCAGTTTCCTTCCCTGTGAGTTTCTCGACTGTATTTTCTAGATAAGTGTCGAAATCCATGTTTGAGGTATATCGCCATTTTGTGTATATATTTTTTGGATATAGAACAGATAATCCAGCAGTGCCTCGACGCTCCGCAGCAACCACGACGCGTAGCAGACCGGCACCAAGATCAGCACGAACACCAGCGGAGTCGTCGTGTACTGGAGCACGTTCCAGAACGCATCCGCCAGCCCGATGCAGAACAATACCCCGACAGTCGGTAGGAGCGAACTGTTACGCCTACTCGCCGTTCTGAGGGAGTCCGCGACCGCGACCATGAGTAGTCCAACGAACGCGCCGTCGAGCGCGGAGAACCCCCTGCTTGATTGAGCGTGTGGATCGTCTCGTAATGTTAGGACTTCACGGCAAATTTTTAGATATATTTGATTTTAATCTTGAACTAGCAAATGGTTAAGGTGTTCGGGAACCATATAGAGATATGCTCGAGAAGTCACATGCGTAACGAAAGACACTGGTTCGTCCTATGACGACTGCCGCTGCATCAAGCAAATTGGATACAAAATTGGAAGCTCCAGCTACTCAGGTACGCCTTCAAAAATCCACGATGATATCAACGACGGGAAATCATACTACGTGAACAATAATGGGACCCATACGGATCTCAGGGCTGCCAAACACGGATCGACAAAGTACGTTCGTACAGAACCCAATAACACTTCCAAAGACAACCTGCTGAAGCAGCCCAGCTGCTGATCAGCAGAAAGCTCATATATTCTTACGTAGTAACATATATTATGGAAGAATCAACCTTTATTTCCCTTTCTCAACGCAGCAGCGCATTTTGGTTAGGACTTGGACTACTACTTGCCGGAGGAATAATTCCGGATTCTATTCAAGTAGGAAGCGCTCATCTCAACGGAGTCATCATCGGTCTTGGTGCTACTATTCTCCTAGTTAGACTTCTTGTCGCCGGGTACATTATTCTGCGAACCAGTTACGAAGGATGGCGGTATGGATACGCAGAAGGCAAATTAAGCGGCTGATCTTTATTCGAATAATCCATTAACTAAGCTCTTCTTGGTAGCTGAATTATTAAGGTAGTAAAAGGAGAACCCAGCGGTGTCTCTCTGCCGAAGTTTAGATGAGAGAATCAGGTCACTAACTAGGTTTTACTCACGTCGATCATCAGGTGTTCTCACGTCTGCTTCGATCCAACTCCGGTGTGTGTTCGTCCACGAGATCGTGAGTCTCCAGGTCGTGAACGAGCTCGACGTGATCGTCTCCATCGACAAGATAGAACCCAAGTTGCCCCGTGGACACCACATATTGATCATCTCTTCAATAGACAGATTTATTTGGTAAACTTGTAGACAACTGGTATGCCTCGGTCAAAGCTATCTCTTGTCCTCATTTTCCTCATCCTCACTGCTGGATGCGCCGGAAAACTCGAAGAGAAAACGACGACACAAACGAGTTCGACGGAGATCGTCGAGTCGACATCATCGACGACCTCGACACCAGCGACAACTACGACGACTTTCTCGACGACAGAGTCGACCACAACCACGACCACCGAACCAACTCCCGATAATCCGTGGGAGAAAGAGGAACTGGTCGTCGAGATCGACAACACGGTAAACCATCGGAACTTCAAACCGCTCGTCAGGGAGGCGCTCGACTACTGGGAGGAAAACGATAGTCGCTACGGGGACTACGAGGTCAACTATACGATCGCGAACGATAGTCGGTATCCGGATATCCTGGTCGAGTTCGTCCAGGATATTCCGAAGTGTAACGACACTACCCGTGCCGTCGGCTGTGCACCCATGATCAACGGCACTGATCGCGTCTCCAGTATGGAGACGGTCCGTATCGAAACCGGGTACACCAACGAATCGACTCTCCAGACGTTGAAACACGAATTTGGTCACACACACGGACTCGAACACGGTGAAGAACCGATGCCACTCATGAACGAGAGCCACGACGTTGACCATCTCCCGATGCCAAACGTGGACGAGCGCGACCTTCCGTGGCAGTCCGAGCAGCTGTCCGTATTTGTCGATTATAGCAACGTCTCACAGTTCGATCGAGATGACTACCAGGAGCAGATTCAGCACGCCCTTGACTACTACGACGACGGAGCGGATGGAACGGTTCCAGAAGCTGTGTCCTTCGAGACGACCGAGAACAGATCCGCGGCGGACATCGCTATCGACTTCCCGGATTCAGTACAGTGCGGGGATTCTTCCGAAGGTTCGTGTGGTTCTTTCTGGGGGATAAGTCTCGATATGGATGACGAGTTCGAGTTCCACACTCGAGTTCAGATCAATCTCGCTGGAGTCGACGAGGACGCAGTCGGCTGGCACGTTGGTTACTGGCTTGGTTACGCGTTCGAAGATGATTCAGACGATTTCGCACCGCCCTTCCAGGATGCGGACTACGACGATCGGCGCGACGACTGGTAGAGCTAGCAGGGTTGTATCTATATCTTCTTGATTTGTAAAATACCACTTAACCTCTTACCTCCGATTACGACGGAATGCTCGGAACGCCAGAGACCACGTGAACGAATCATCCTCATCAGTTGAAGATGTTGATGTTTTGGGTTGAGGAGTCGATTCTCCACCATTGGTTGTGGCTACTGCTGGATTTCCAGCGATAGACGTTGCTTTCCCGACCTTTCGCCATACAATTACACTAAGAATGGTGCTTAGGATGTGTATTATATAATATACGATAAGACCAATTGAAAAGAATATGGTTGCTTCAGGTACAATATTATTTACTAAAACAACCAATGCTAAAATGAGGCTTAGTGTTCCAAATTCTAACGAGGATGTCTGAATAATTGGAATCATGACATATAGGCTAGCTACCTGCTGGAGCCCCATCGTAAGTAAGAGGAAGAATATACTAACAGCGAATATATTGAGCGGAATTAAGTAAATAATTGGTTGTTTAGTGGCTACAATTATAGAGAAACCTGTGAATCCTAACCCGATAAGTGCCAATGCCGTAGAACGCTCATCGCTTAAGTCAGCCCCCATATTACCAGACATTCTCTTAGTTAATAGATTAGGAGCTAGGAAAATAAGCGCGAAAAGTTCGAGTAGGAATAAACAAGGGGCGATTAATATCAGTGGCCAGTCCGAAGCTGTGATAGGCATGATCAGTCGGTCGGAGACATGTAAGGACAGCTGTTGTACAGTGATGGATATATATGGCAGGGGTCGTGGATGTCACAGAATCTGAAAGAAACTAAATTTGGCGTTAGATCTAACCACTGCTCTCTGATTTTACCATCCTCTATTAACGATATTGCTACCCCAAAAATCTCGGTCTGACCATCTGGCGATGGATCGATTCCTAGTACTGATTCATTTTGGTCTCCTCTAATTCCAATCATTGAGACAACCCGATTATCACTCACATGGGTGTCCCCTAACGCGACTTCAAACCCATCGAATGAATTTCTGACTGCCTGAATTGTATCTTTCACTCCTTTTGTTCCCTCGATCTCACCAGAGTCCGAAAAGTCGTGGCCGATGTAATCTACGCTAACAAAATCTTCAACTTCGTCGAGATTTCCATCCTCAACAAAGTCTCCGAAAAAATTTTCAACCAATACTATCGATTCTAACTCTGAATACATGTTTTTGTTCCCTCCCCAGTGAACCTCCTACGCCAGAACAGAAATAGAAATCTAAATCATTATTACTGATCTTTTGATGGTAGAATTCTTTTAATTCACAAAAAACAGACTTTACAGGGACTTATTCATTTGACCAGTATAGTCAACTACGAGAAATGATGATCGAAAAGGCCATCTCCTGTCTCAAATTGATACTGTCTTGATTCTTCTCATTCCCTAAGATCGTATTGGCTCTTCTTCTTATCCTTGAAACAAATTTTTAAATTACCATCTAATCAGGTTCTGGTAGCCAATATTGAAAGACTAACCTGATAGAGAAAGCCTTAATTTTCCATCTTTACTGGTGACTTGTCACCAGCCGCTCCCGCGTTTTCTTCGCACTCCCTGATTTCCCGTTCCCCATAAAGTTAGACTCGTCTCGCCCAATCACTCGAAACTCTTCCAGCCCGTCGGGCAGCTCCGAGTACGACACGATCCACTTCGCCTCCAACTCCCGCAGCGCGTCGACGAACGCCGAGTGGTCGATATCGCTCACCGGGTAGTACGACTCCTTCCCGACGTAGGGCGGATCGCAGTAGAACACTGTCTCCTCGCCATCGTACTTCTTTCTCGAACACCTCCTGCTAATCGAGGTTCTCCAGCACGACGTCGTCGAATCGCGCTCCGAACTCCTGCAACCGCTCGATCTTGTTCGCGTAGCTCTTCGCCCGGCTCGATACCTTGCTCGTCCCGAAGCCACTCGAACTATCGTACGCACCACCCCACTGCGAGTAGCGCAGATAGAAGAACTGCCCAGCACGAACGATTTCGTCGCCGGGTCGATAGCCACCGTAGAAGGCGTCGGCCCACTTCGAGTGAACCGCTCGCGAGTACGGGACCGTCTCCAGCCACTCGACCAACTCGTCCGCGCGGTCGCGCAGCACTTCGAAGAAGTGCACGAGATCGCCGTCGCGGTCGTTGTACACCTCGACGGTACTCACGTCCGGGTCCTTGTTCACGAGCACGCCAGCCGCTCCACCGAAGACTTCGACGAAGCACGTATGCTCCGGGACGTAATCGAGGATCCACGAGGCAAGCCGCGACTTCCCGCCGGGGTACGGGAACACCGCATCAACCACTGAAAATCACCGTCGAACCGCTGAGCGTTCGAGCTTCAATACATCGTCCGTTCGGGCGTTGTCGTTGCATCCCACTCCTCGAGCGGACCGTCCCCTACTTCAGTGGTTTTCGACAGCGGGCTGAAAGTGAAAGTAGTCCGTCTGTCTTCGATTCGTTACACGTCGAGAACGAGTCGCTCCCGTGGAATTTCCTCTTGGGTCTTCGAATCGTAGACCGCCCAGAACTCCGGATCGACATCGAGCTGCCGTGCACAAGCACGGCACCAGAGGTGATTATTCGTCGGTTCCCAGGTCGTGTGGCCGTTCGGACAGCGATACCGCCACTTCTGGGACTGCTTCGCGATCTTCACTTTTACAACTGGCATGCAAGTGGTCGTACCACTGGACTAGTAATGAACGATCCCCGACAGCGTACTGAAAGTGAAAGTATTCTTTAAATGTAGTGGTTCGAAAAGAAGATGAGCGAGAAATTCCCTACAGATAAATTTTCAGTATATGATGAGTCATATTGACACATTTCAGACCTCATTCTGCGAATAAGAGTATAGTAAGCTACTATGTTCTCTAGTGGGATGGATACTTATGAGCGGTTCTTCCAATATTTGGATTTTCAATATTAAGAGGTCAAATTGGCATCGGTGTGTTAATGGACCAGAAAATTCAGACTATCACGACCCTCGATTTGTTGGAAACCCTTGTCAAGGGGTTCGGCCCAACTCCAAAGTAGCGGTGACGCAACTTGCGCCAGGAGATATTATACTAGCTCGCCGAACAGGGGGGACAACCAAAGGAGTGAAAGGTATCTGGGAGTATCAGGATCGAGCTGAAATCAGTAACAAACCTAATATGACCCCCTGGGGAGATACTGAGTATCAGTGGATTCTCTACTGCGACGCTATTCAGCGTGAATTAGAAAATCCATTTGAAGAAGATTGGGAAAAAATCACCGACTTACTCGGCCTTAGTTCAGTAAATAAGGCTACCGGAAAGATTCAAGGAGCAGTTACTCGAGTCGACAAAGATTTGGCGAGCTATTATCTCGAAAACCTGATCCAGTACGAGGGAATTGATGAAAAGGCACGAAATCGGCTCGAAGATATACTTGAGGAGCAAGACCTTTCTTCACAAAGGAGTGCAAGTATACAACCGCCAAATAACCAAACTGACGGAGGTGAAAGAGGCAAAATCAAACAACTACTTGATGATGAGTCGACGACAACGACGGCACCATACTATTGGGTGAATCAGAGTAATAACCCAGAAGAAATCGAAGAAGGGTATCTCAGAGCTTCCCGTACGGATTTCCCGAATTACGATCTCCAGAAGCTCAATGAGGGCGATATCGTCTTCAACTATACTGAGGGGATGATTATCGGCTATTCGGAAGTAACTCGACCGGCATATCTGGTGGAAGCGGAGAACGAGGAGAAGCGCCGGGTCGACGTTGAGGTCACGCGTTTCGACGATCCAATTCAGTTCGTCGATGTGTATCCATATCTATGGCGAGAAGATGTCCGACTGGATAAGTACTATCCAGTCAATCGAGCTGGTGTCAACCAGCAATATCTATTCAATTTGAGTAAGAAAGCGGGAGACTACCTTCTAAAAAAAGGAACCCAAAATGAAATCAACAAGACGAACGTAAATCGACTTCAGCAACGGACTGAACTCCCACAAATCAGCGTTTCACTACCTAATACGCTCTACTTCCAAGAGAAAGAGCGATCTCGGATTCGGTATCAAATCAATGCAGCCCTCAACGCTGGAAAACACATCATCTTTACTGGACCACCTGGAACGGGAAAGAGCCGAATTGCCAAGGAGGTGGCTCGAGTTGCTGACAACGAAGACTCCGTAGACGGCTATACGTTCACGACGGCGACAGCAGAGTGGAGTTCCTTCGATACGATCGGTGGCTATTCGCCCTCGAACTCCGACGGCGAACTCGAATTTGATCCACGATTGTTTCTCCAATGCTTCCGAGACGAGGACGATACGGTCCGAAATCGGTGGCTCATCATCGACGAGCTGAACAGAGCGAATATCGACAAAGCACTGGGCCCTCTCTTCTCTGTTCTGTCCCAAGATTCGGTTGATCTCCCGTTCGAACGGGACAGTCGCGTTCGAATCGACTGGGTCGAATCTGACGCAGATGACTTACCGACGATTGCTCGTGATCGAGATCGTTTCCCGGTAACACCGGCATGGCGGATGATTGGAACGATGAACACGTTCGACAAAACGTCACTGTACGATCTCTCGTTTGCGTTTATGCGGAGGTTCAGCTTCATCCATGTTGGTGTTCCTATCCTCGAAGGTGCTGACGGGATCGTCTCCAACGAGTTCCTTGATCCAGACGAAGCTCGGAACTATGCGACCGTCTGGCAGAAGCAGCGACCGCATCTACAGGAAACGATCGACGATTATCATGAGGAGCTGGCGCTCATCTGGTCGATCATCAACGAATATCGATCCCTCGGTCCTGCCATCATTCTGGATATGATCGAACAGCTCGCTGTGTTTGAAGGGGACAGTCGTGAAGCAGCACTCTCCTCTACGATGATAAACCTCGTCTTCCCACAACTCGAAGGAATGCGACAGGATGATCAGAAGAGCCTCCTCGAAGATCTCGAAGAAGGAGGCCAAGTCCAGACTGGTTCGAGCACAGAAACCGTCGATCTGTCTCTAGATCTCCCATACCTTCGCCAGAAGGCTCGTGACCTGTATGGACTGGATATCGACGTATACGATGGTGACTGAGTGAGATGTCGAAATCGTCCCGGTCCACTCTGAAGTCGCACGTCACCGAAGAGTTGATCACTTATCTCGGATCCGGCGTGTTGAACACCGATCAATATGCGGAGACCATCGACTATTCAGGGCTGAATATCCAAGATTTCGACCAGCTAAAGAAGTTGCATTTCGTCCTCTATGAGGATGTAGTCCGATATATTGAGGAAATCCCCGAGCACCTTCGCCGTATCAAGACAGTCACGAACCAACAGGAAGAGACCGTCTATGGAGAGGTGAGGGGATCGGTTAACTGGAAAATGACGACTCAACAGCGGGCGTCGACCGGATATAACGACCCTAGTTTGTTCGTCGTGAATAGCTCCGAAGTAGAATACGATATCCCAGAAAATCGTGTCGTCAAGAAATTCCTCGCTGCGGTCGCCGAGCCGCTCACGAATGACATCGAAGCGATCGACCAGGAGTGGCGAAACATGTGGGACGATCGCGATATCATCGAGCTACAGCAAATATTAGCGCACAATATCTACCTCGATGCGTTGCCTTCTCCAGAGGAGATCCATCTTTCTGACCGTGATCTAACTGCGGCTCGACGATCTCGACACCAACTCTATACGGAAAGCCATCGCCTCTATCAGCTCTATGTCGATCTCATGAACGACCGGTTCGATCTCCATCCAGTTCGAGAGCTACTCTCTAAAACGATTGTCGCACCGACGAAGAACCACAAACTCTTCGAGTTGTTCTGTATATTTGGTGTAATTCGCCAGATACAGAAGCGATATCCGAGTTTAGAGCTTCGACGGATCGAACCGGGTATGGAAACGATCGCTCTACTCGAAGGGCCGGATTATCGAATCGAGGTATACTACGATCAGAACGGGCCGCTGAAATTCTTCGAATCATATCCCACGTTGGAGGAGATTGAAGGACGAGACGTCCCGATGATGATGAAACGACACGCGAAGGCTCTTGAATCCCAAGAGCAAGCGATCGATGATTTTCTCTCAAAAAGTAGTCGACACAGCTTCTACAGTGGTCGTCCAGATTTCGTAGTCCTCGCGTACAAAAAACCAAATGAGGAGTCAGGGAACGACGAAGAGTCTCTAACCGACGTCATCATCGGTGAAGTAAAATATACGAGATCGGAAACGACGTTCTCTCAAGGTCTACGTGAGGTACTGGAGTATCTGTATTTTGCTCGGGAAGCGGATCAATACCTGTTCAACAACCTCTCCCAAGAATGTAGAATATCTGGCCTTCTCTGTACGGACGGCGTTTCTACGGAGACACAATCCAGTCAGTCCGTTACCCATCTAACGACAGAAGATCTGTCTGAACTATTCTGACCCCACAGACCACGACGTCTTCGCAACCACTGGCAGCTCGTCCGTATCTAGTATCTCCGCGATCTCCACAGGCGTCACGCTCCCCTGCCGCTCGGCTTTCTCCATCAGCTCGACGAACGCACCGTTCGGGACGGCAGCAGTATCACCTCGCATCTGGAGATAGAACTCGGCGGCGCGATCGAGCGCCTTGCTCTTTGTCTTCTCGCCGGTCGCCTCGAGGAGATACTCAATCCGTCGTTCCCGCGTGTCGGTCATTCGGAGACGCATATTTTTGCACACGTCCTCCCGAAACCTAGTTTTATCGGGTAATTGGAACAGTGATCGTTTATAAAGAGGTCCCAGAATCACTTGATCCGTCTCGTCGAGTCGAGTTCGCTCCGATCGCGACCAGCCCGTTTTGCACACGGCAGTCCGAGTAAACGTGTGCAATTTTGCGGATTCGTTTCTCGCCTTCTACAACCCCACGGGAAATCTTGTTTTGTCAATCTTCAACCTTCTCCAGAAGATCCTCAATCTGTTCTGTCATTCCCTCTATCTGGCGAGTGATTTTCTCACGTGAAGATTCCCGCGAAATATCTCCCACGACTTGTTCAATTGCTTTGAGTAGTAGCCGATCAGTAAAACCAGCAGCGAATGCCGCAAGCAGGGCAAACTCTATGTTTCCTCTGAATATATTTGACCATTGAATGAACAATTGGAGAAGTGGAGCCGCAAACCCTCCCCACAAGATGCGAGCCTCCATTACTGTATCAACTAGATATTGACTCTGTATCTGTGGTGTTATATTTAGCTCTAATTCGAAAGCTCCTAGAGTAGAGGCAATACTAACAATTGAGCCAACTATTCCGAGAGGAACTGAAATAAGAATTAACAGAGCATATGGAATTGGAATGTGGAGAATACCAATCCAAGTACACAATGAGGGTATGAATTTTACTGGACCACACAGAGAAACAATTGAGAGAGGGACAATAAAAAATAAACAAACAACAATAACTAATAGACGGTTGATCCTCTTATAAAGCCTCAATAGTGTGACAACTTCCTCCGTGTTTGATACATACGAGTTGTGAACGGCTATAGCAGCCGATTTCACATCGCTAACGCTAAGATTTTCTTTTGTAGATCCTTCTTCTCGGAGAAGAGAACGGACGTGTTTTCGCGTGTTCTCATTTTGAATGTTATCAGAGTATTCGTAATAGAAATCAGCCAACTCTTTTAATCGGTTACGCTCTTTAGATGCACCGGCTCTTTTATCTGCAGTATCAAGCGCAGGTGCAATATCAATAACTTCTCGATTAGCTGCATAAAAATGTTGCAAAGCCTCACTGTATCGCCCTTTTTTTGCGGATGTTTCTGCTAGACTGAGGCTCTCTCTACCAGATTGAATTTCCTCCCTTACCAAAGGATTCTGTTCCCATTCTGATTTATTTACTTCATATCTCGGCTGTCTGATTGAGTCAAAAATGTGTTTCATACTGTCTCTAAACTGACCTCTTTTAATCGTTGACTTCACTTCGTCAAGTTGCTCTCTAAAAATACGACTCTTCGAAAATGGCCCACTTTTATAACTATTTCCCTCTCTTTTTATTTTTAATTGTCTCTCATAGGCATCAAAATCGTCTTGTTGGAGCTGAATTTCTCCCATAATATCATCGCGTACTGACTTAATTTGTAATAGTTTCTCTGCCTCATACTGGTGCTTGCTAGATTTTGGTCTCATTTTCACCCCTAAGGCCATCATTGAAAAGCCAGTGAAAAGCAGGTAGATAGCGAACAGTTGAAAGAATTGTATTTGAATACTAGAGTTGACTATAGGTAAAAAGATTAATCGAAGAGCAACAGCAAGGAGCGCAAATGCAAATCCAAAGGAAATAACACCGCTGACAGTAAGTGGAACACGTGTTGACAATATCACATTTCCGAGTTCATATCCTGCAGCGATCCGTGAAGCTCCAATCAAAATCGCCCAAGCCGCCAAGTATGGTGACAACAATACTAGCGGTGGGTTTCCAATAGCATAGCCTAAGATAATAATTGCGAATATGCCCCCCAGTAATCCCTCGGCTGCAAGCCACCACTCATGAATTGAAACACCTTCACTCGCAGAATACAATATATTGATCGAATCTACAAGTAGGTAAATGCCAATAATAAGCTTGACAATAGCAAACACACTTATTGCTGATCTGAGTGAACTGATGGGAGAAAGAATGAATATAACCAAGACAATCCCAAATATTAAGGCAATTGAACCTCGAATTATGTGATAGATCCATCGGTTTTGAACACGCTGCTTAACTAAATCAGTCATATCACGGATAGCTTCTTCATTTATATTTTCAAAATGTGTATTATCGAAATTCGTTTCTCGTGATTGTGTGTTTTGGAGATTCACCGAGGAAAGATTAGCACCTTGAAAATCAGCGTATGAAATATTTGTTCCTTGCATATCCAACCCTTCTAAATCTGCACCTTGAAAATCAGCATGTATCAAACTGCAATCTCTAAAATCAATCTCATCTTTAAGTTCCACATGGCGAAGATAAGCTCCATCAAGCCGTATCGGATGGGTACTTTGTTCTTTTCTCCATTCTTTTTGAAGAAGCTCGATTGGTTTCTGATCTACTTTCGCGTGCCATATACATCTTGACGATGTGTCTCCTTTTGACCAAGTTGGTCGCCAACAACACCATCCTCCATGACCGACAGGGAGTTTCTCAGATTCAATTTTGTAGTTACATTTGCTGAATGTAGGTCTTTCTGTCATACTCGTTCTTGACCCATGCACAACACTCAGGCTATTATATATTCATTATTCATGAGGGTAGAGCTCCCCATTTACAATATTCATCAACCAGTTGGAACGAATCAAATGACCGTAGTATTGGCATTTCTATGCCCCCCTTTGACCCTCATTTTTGGAACCAACGATCATGATCCCCATCGTGTTTGAATGCATCTCCGCTAAGCTAATTCTGTGTTGGCCTTCTCAATTCCGCTGCGGCGAGTGAATCACAGCCGTATCCTCTCCTTCCTTCCCCGTCCAAAGGACGTCATCACCTCCTTCGATCCCAAGTTCCTCGACGACATCCGAAGGAACCGTGATCTGGATACAACCGTCGCCCTGCTGTGCTTTCCGCGTGTCTGCGAACTGCCGTTGAATTCCCATAGCAACTCTGCTCCACCTGCGAACCGTCTTTGGCTTAAAGATTGAGGCTCTACGAAGTAGCTCCCTGGTATTCCATCAGATAATACCAAGAAAATTATCTTTTAACACGGAGGTACTTGAAAGGTCCACATCGACCGGATACGCCGGTCGTGTGAGTAACTCATGACACGGGAAAACGGGCACCAGCGCCCAGTAACCTCCTTTTCGGAGAAACGGACTCGGTGGACAGACTGGAAAAACTACCAAGGTCAGAACGACGGCCATTCGGAATCATCTCAAACGACTGACGGAGATGGCCGATGAGACGGTTGAGCGTTCTCCTGATCGTCCTGCTCGCGACGTCGACGTTGATCGGTGCCGTTGGCGCGACCGGCAACGCGGCGATCAACTACGATGCCGGGCCCAACCCGTACATCGAAGAGCAGACGCTCACCGTCGCGACGCACAACATGAGCACGATGGGGCCCCTCGACTACTCCAACGACGATGGAGAGGTCACAACGCTCCCGGCTCACCTGAACAGCTCCGTGAAAAACCAGTTCTCCGTTCGCTTCGACAAAGTCAGCGACGACGCCTTTACGCAGTTCCCCCGCGACACGAACAAGTCCGCCGTCCTCGATCAGGGCGACTGGACCACGTCGGGGCTGACCGTCAGCGAAGCGAACACGGACGTCGAGGGGATCAACTTCGCCGGGACGAACGGGACGGCGACGTACTCGGATCTCGATCTCGACGACGCCAACAAGCGCGTGCTGCTCGCCGTCGGTACCATCAACTCCATCGACGCGGGCGCGAGCGTGGAGATCCGCGCGGTCGACGCGGACGGCGACTATAAAGCCGTGACGTGGAACGAAACCGGATCGGGGATCGTCACGCAGCAGAAGCTCGCCGACGCGACGCTCCAGGGCTCCGGCGACGGTCAACTCGACACGGTGACGAAGATTGTCGTCGCGACCGTCAACGGCGACGCCGACGTCTCGCTCGTCGGGCTCGACGCCGAACGCAAGAGCAAGCTCGTTCTCGGCACGACGTGGATGGACGAGGACGACGATGGGTCGAAGGAATCCGTCACGCGCTACGAGAGCGACGGCGGCGCGGTCGATCTCACCACGCTCGACAGCATGGGCGCCTGGACGGACGACGCGATGATCCACGATCTGGAGATCCACGGCGTGATCTACGCGGCGGCAGACGTCGCGAGCGACGACGTCAGCGCCAACTTCAGCGACGCGGATAACTTCGCGAGCTACCCGACGAAACTCGACGATCGAGTTCGACTCAAAGTCCCGGTCGCGATCGATCTCACGCACAGCGGGCTGGCGCTGAACGCCGAACAGAAGTACGTGAATCAGCGCTACGTGGGCGTCAAACTCGTTGAAGGCGTTTCTGACGACACGAAGCTCTCGAACGTCTCACAGAACAAATTCTCGGACGTGACGAGCAAGTACAACGCGATCGGCGAAACCCACGAGCTCGACGCGACCATCTCGCCGGGGACGGGCTACGTCTTCCACGCGACGATCTTGCTCCAGTCCGACGACGTCCGCAAGTTGAAGGACGTCAGCAGTTCGAACGCGGCGGGCGGACCGGTCGGCTCGTCGGGCGGGATCCTCAGCTCGATCTGGACGTGGATCGGGACGATCGCCGCGAGCGTCTTCGGCTTCTTCAAATTGAGAGCACGAGGAAACTAAGATGGGTCGCTGGATCAAGAAGTTGAACAACATCGCGGCGGTCGACGGCGGGACGCTGGAAAACGTCGTTCCGAAGGCGCTGCTGCTTCCGGTGATCGCGCTGTTCTACAGCATCGCGGACGTGATCGGCGCCTTCGCCGACGTCCCGATCGCGATCTTCCAGGGCTTCTCGGAGAGTGCGAAGCTGCTGATCTCCGGGTTCTTGCAATCGCCCGGGAAGATCCTCACCGCAGGCGCTCAACAAAGCGCGTACACCCTCCAAAATGGCGTGTGGGCGCAGTTCGGGCCGTTGACTTACGTCCTCGCTGTGGCGGTCGTCGTCGGCTCAGCATTGATCGTCGCACGATACACCGCCGAAGAGGAGACGGGCAACCTGATTCCCGGGATTCCGTTCGACGTCCCGATCATCGGCAACGACGAGGACGACTGAGCATGATCGGGAGCGACCACACGGCGCATCCTCGTCGGTGGCAGCAGTTACGGGGGTAACATGCCGCCGAAGATCATCAACCAGGGTTCAGACCGGACGCTGATGGACTCACTGACGTCTTCCAATGGCACGTCGATCCGGCTCGATCGCCTCGCGGCGTTGCTCTTGGGGATCATCGCGACCGCCTTCGGCGAAGGTGTCGCGAACTTCGTCGAGGGCGTGTTCGACGCGTTCCTAATCTCGCCCATAGAGGGCGTCGCGGACTTCATCACGTCGGTGTTCCTGTCGATACGGGTCGGCTTCAACTCCGTCAGCTCCACCGTCTGGACGACGTACCGCTCGTTTCTCGCGAATTTCGGGCCCTTCGCCTATCTCGTCGCGGTGCTGCTCATGATCGCGATCGCGTTCCTGCTCGTCAAGGGGAGGGATTGGAGTGGGTGACGGGCTCGTCGAGCTCGCCAGCCAGATCAAAGAGGCGGGCGGGCCTCGGAAATGGGTCTTCGGTCGGATCACCGAGTTCGTGATCGGCGCCGCAGTCGGCACGACGGTCGGCGTCGCTGATCTGCTCAACAGCTCGATCGATTCCGTGACGAGCGCTCTGGACTACACCGGGACGTCAGCGACGGACGCCTTCGATACCGTTGGACAGACGCTACTCACCCTCAACGCGCAGGCCTTCAACGTCGTTTCAGACACGGCAAAACTGGTCGGTCCCTTCGGGCCACTGGTTTTGGTCTTCGTGGCGGTCGTGCTCGCCGCGCTGATCTGGCGAGCCGGGCGCGCGTTCATGGCGGACGTCCCGATCCTCTCGGCGATTCAAACCTTCATGGATGGGAAATAATGGCGGGCTCACTCTCACTCCGCGAGCTCGTTGCTCACCCGTTCACGCTGGCGACGACCATCACGGGCGTCGCCGGTGGACTGCTCCATCTTCCGCTGGTGGCGTCGCTATGGACGGCGCTCGTCGCGCAGTCGGGAACGCTGTTCGGCGGCGTCTCGATCTTCGCGTTCACGATCGCGCCGGAGACGTATCCACAGGTTGCGACGTGGCTCCAGCCCGTCGCGATCGTCCTCGGGGCTCTGTATGGCGGCTCGAAGCTGTATCGCGCACTGAAAAACATCGTCAACGACGTAAAATGACACACAGACACCACAGAACGACGGAAACCGGAGAATCGACGCGGAACAAACCACGCGAGCGCGGTCCCTTCGGGACGGCGTGCACACGCCGGAGGGAGCCATGAGCTTCCTGGGTAACGCGATCGGTGCGAGCATGCTCGGCGGGTATCTCGCCTACATCGTCGGCTTTCTCGCCGTCTTCCTGCTCGCCTACTGGACGTTCGACGAGCGAGATCAAACCGAGACGTGGGGCGACACGATCGAACGGGTCGGCGAGCGCTCGACGAGCGCCACCGGCGGGCTGATCGGTGCGGCGGGCTCGCTGACGGTCGTCCTGATCGCGCTCGTTTCGACGATCGGCACGCAGCTAACCGAGTCGGGCATGCGGATCGTCGAGTTGATCTCGACGGATCCAGTCCTCTCGGGCGGCGTCGCGACCGGCCTGACCGGCGTTTTCAACAACGCGGGGATCGTGTCGCTCTCGACGGTGCAACTGCTCGGAATCGTCGCCGTCTTCCTGATCGCTGGCACGATCTGGCGGGAGCGGGTGCAAACATGAAGATCGAGCCCGACACGCCAGCGGATCGCGTCGAGAAGATCTGGACGACGCACGACGCCGTCGACGACACGCTCGTCGAGCGGCTCCGGACGACCCTGGATGACGAGCAACTCCGGGGCGAGCTGCTCGCAACCGTCGTTAGCGGGCTCATGGTGCTGATATTCGGCGCGGTCGGCTATCAATCGGCGCTCGACGGCAAGCTCGTCGGCGTTGCGCTCGCCTTCGGGGGAGTGGGGATACTGCTCCGCTACGTCCATCATGGGGCGACACGGCTGCGCTGTGCGACGGATTACGATTACGAGTGTCCGAAGTGTCGCGAGGAATCGAAGCGCTGGTACACGGCGCCGACGCTCCCGGCTATCGACGAGGACGAGCCTGCGACGAGCACGGGCGATCCACTGCGGGAGGTCGTCTAAATGCGGGTCAGCAGCGGCGTCTGTCGGACGCTCATGGTCCTGCTGATCGTGTCGTCCCTGTGTGGGAGCGCGGTCGTCGTCGCGACGGACGGCGCTGCTGACACACAGAAGAACGCGACGAACTACGGGCTTGACGAATTACGCTCTGGCGGGACCAACATCGCAGGCGCCGCGCCGTCGCTCCGTTGGCTCGGGAGTGACGCCGCCGTCTACGTCGATCGTCCGTATTCGAATCCGCTCAAGAGCTCCGGAGACGAAGACTGGCGCGTCGAGAAGTTACTCCGTTCGGGCGAAACTGTGCATACCAACGAGCTCCGGCTCCACTACCAAGGCCAGCGCAGCGCTACGGAACGGACCTACACGCTCGTCGTCGTTTACTGGCGCTCCGGAACCCACGAAGTCGCACAGAACGGGACGACCGTCACGGAGCCCGCCGCCGTCAATCAAACCGTCGAGCACAAGGAGATCACCTTTTCCAGCGGGTTCGACACGGCGAGCGTCGACCTTCGCGGCCACTACGACCACCCGGTCCATGTGACGATGTGGGTCCAGGGACACGGCGATACGGCCCGCTGGACGTTCACCCACAAATCGCTCGCGACGGCGCAGACGGTGACGACGCAGACCGCCGGGGAACGGCTGTGGTGGCTCGTGAAGAACTACGCGATCTGGATCATTCTCTTCGGGCTCGTCGGCGCAGCGGGCTCGCTGTGGGCCGTGAAACGCGCCGGACGCGGACCGGGCTTAGGGCTCGGTACGTGGGCGTTCCTGATCGCACTCGTCAGCTTCGGGGCAGTCATGTGGAACTACAACGGCGTCGCGTCGCTGTTCGTGAAAGGCCCGAAGATCCTCGCGCTCGTCACGGTCGCGCTGCTGACGATCCCGTGGGTCGAGAGCCAGGAGGACCGGCTCCAGAAGATCCTGTTTGTGCGTCCGGTTGTGACGGACGCCGTCAGCGCGTCGGGCGACGCGGCGAAAGACGCCGTCTACCTCGAATTGGCGGAACACACGGTCGCGGAGCTCGCCGACGGGACGCTCTCGATCGTGAAAGCCGGGCCGCTCAAGTTCCTAGCGCGGGTTCTCGGTGGTTCCGCACCACTCCAAGGTGCGCGCGATATGGCGAAGACGGAGGTCCGGGCGGACGGCTCGACGAAACACGATCGGGTCGTGTGGGTCGATCCGGACGTCGAGGAGATCGTCGACTACGCGCCGGAATCGATCGCGCTCCGGAAACCGTCCTCGACGATGCTCCAGGTCGGCGGCGTCGCACTCGGATTGCTGATCGTCAATCACGGCTGGCTCCACGTCGGACCGTTATCGTGGCTCGCGTGGGTCGGGTTAGGGATCGTCGGGCTGTCGTGTTTCCGCGTTCGGAGCGGTCACGCGAAAGTCGAGCCCGCGAGTGCCCACCAACGGAGTGCCCACGTCACGACGATGCTCGTCAGCAAGGAGATGGACGACGCGGCGACGCTCGACGACGCTCGCAAGGAGACGTACAAGGAGCGCGCAAAGAGCTCGAAAGACGTCGAGGAAGTCGTCGAACTCCGGGACGACACGCTGCTGAAGGAGATGCTCGGCCTGGATATCGGTGCGGCGATCAAGGGAGACGACAGCGCCGACAGCGGGCCCGCCACGGGCTCGGGAGCGCCGTCCGATGACTGAAGTAATCCACGGCATGGGTCAGGTCCTCGACGCCGTCAACGCCGCGACTGGCGCCGACGGCGAGGACATTCCAGCGGAGCCGGATAGCTATCGCCCGGCGCTGATCAAACTCACCAACGATATCGAGCAACTCCAGGGCGAGCTCTACGCCGGATTCGACGCCCGCGAGGACGTCCTCGACTGGCTCCAACGCCTTGCAATTCGGACGTTAGGAGAGCTCCCACAACGCGTCTTTTGGGAATTCGCACGCCAGTTCGTGCTGGACGTCCGCGATGATCAACGACAGGGCGTCCTGCTCGCAGCGCTGCTAACGCCGGTCGCTCGCGAACGCGAGATGGATGACGACGTCGTCGACGAGCTTCGCGAGCGCTTCGTCGCGACGCAACTCCGTCCGGCGTACCATCGGGCGTTCCGCGAACTCCGGAAGGACGCGACGGAGTACATCGACGATGGGGATGACGACGACGCCCACGCTCCGGCTCGCCAGCGCCATCCTGCCATGCGGCCTGGGCTCGCAGAACTGGAGCAGTGGCAACAGACGGCGCTCGCACAACTTCTCGACGGCTTTGCGGATACGCAGGCGATCCTCGCGTGGGGGCGCTACGTCGAGTTGGCGACGTGGGGAGAGCTGGATGAGATCGAGCCGCCGGAGTGGATCCGCGTGGCGCGCTCGACGGCGGCCTCGACGAAGACGGAACGCGATCTCGTCGAGCGCTGCGTCACCGAACGGACGACGCGGGCGCTACTGCTTGCCGGTGACGACGGCGCCGCTGCACGGGAACTTTTTGCGGCAGTCCATCTGCTCCCGGCCATGAATCGTGGAGTTCGTGTGCTCGCCGGACGCGCTGGCGAGGTCGCGGACGCCGAACGAGAACGACAGACACCGACACAGCTATGAGTTCAACGAATATCCAAGAGCGACTATCTCAGTCTACCCGAACGAGCACGGACGCGCGGGATAAATCGCGCGCACTCGCACAGTTCGACGACCCTCGTCGAAACACCCAACAGGCGACGGGCGACACCCGCCGCCACACCGATGCCGACAGCATGCGGCGGTACTTCGGACTCGCGCCATGGGATCGGAGTGCGTTCTCGTTCCCGACGGTGATCCCGAACTACATGGAAAAGTCGTGGGATCCGCCATCGGACGAGAAAGCGGGCGGAACCGACGTCCTCGCGACCGGCAAGCCCGGCACGGGGAAATCGACGCTCGCGTGCTATCTCGCGCTTCGCGATATCGAAGCGAACGGGAGCACGGTCGTCTGGCGTGGCTCGTCGAGCCGAAGCGAATGGCTCGCGCTCGCGCCTTGGACGCGGCTATGTCTACCAGCTGGCGTCCCGATCACGGCACGGCTCGTCAGCAAGGATCCGACACAGACTGCGGTCGAACTCGACGTCGCTGATCTGGAGGAAATCGTCCGCGAGGTCGTCCGCTATCGCGATCCGCTGGAACTCAATCAGGATGTCCTCAAACCGGCGCAGATCAACGTCGTCTACCCGGATCCGAAGATGCGCGGCTGTCAGGAGATCTACGAGGAGAGCGACGAGAAGACGTACGACACGCCGAACGATCGCGGCCTGTTCGCGCCGGAGGATCCGGCGGGCCACTGGTGGTTTGCGTGGGTGCTCGCTCGCGTCGAGCACGGCCCGCACCACTGGACGACGTGGACCGCCGACGAGATCGGCGATATCGCGCCACAGTCAGCGCAGAAGGACGCCTTCGCGACGTACCAGAAGATCGAGCTCCTGAAAGACGTGTGGGTCGACGCACGCAAGTTCGGGCTGACGATCAACGCCTTCGGGCACGGCGAGACGGACATCCACCAGATGATCCGGCACAAACTCCGTTGGCGGATTCAGATGCCGGGCCAAGCGAATCCGACGAAGGCGAGCGACGTCGTCGGGTTCCGGACGGTTCCGATGAACACGGACATAACGAGCCGGATGTCGGTGGGAGAGGCGCTGATGTACACGGAAACGAACTTCGAGCCGTTCGCGTGGCGGGACATGCCGACGCCGCACGACTACAAGCTGATGATCAAGGTGGGACGATGACGTTCTGCGAGTTTTTCAAAAAAGAGCGGCGAAAATCGAGATGGGACGGTCCAGATGGAATCGTCGAAGATCGGCGAACTACGCACGCGCGCGTATCGGATTGGCTCGGTAGGGTCCCCCCGGGAGGACAAGCATGAGCGGCGGAAAATCGCGGCGACGTTCGACGGCGGCACTCGTCGCGATCCTGTTACTCGTCGGCAGCGTCCTGGCGCCGATCGCGACGGCGAGCAGCTCGACGTCGAGCGACGGGACGCTCGTTACACTTCCGTCGAGTAACGTCGTCGATCAGCGCGCTAACGTGAGTAGCACGGCGATCGATCGCTCGTCGTTCATGGCGTCGCAGTATGCGTCGACAACGGAGGTCGATCTTTACGACGGCTCGCAGGTTCGAGATGGGAACGGTAAGCCAATCGTCGATCAGGACGAGATGGTGATTCGGATCCGCGACGACGTCCACCACGCCGGTCGCGACGTCGCGATTCCGCGTAGCATGATTTTGCGCGAATACGGACGGATCCCGGAGCGCGTCTACGGGCGTGACAGCGGCGAGCGCTGGAGCGCGAAGGTCAGGCGTGCGGGCTCGCTGCTGGTGTTTCACGTCCCTCACTTCTCGACGAATACGATCACGTTCTCCGGGAAAGTGACGATCGCGGGGAATCCGGCGAGTAACGGGAGCAGCTATAGCTATGATATTGCGAACAACAATTCGGTCGATAATTTCACCGTTCAGGTGACGGGGCATACTCACGATGAATGGGATAACGAAAGTGGAACTGCGATACCGGGTTCCTCAAAAGCGATTTCGGTCGGCGGGACGCAATCACCAACACAAACGACACTGTCAGTCACGGGCCAAACAAACTCAACGTCGTCGTTTGGTGGCGGCAGTGGATCAAGTCCGCTCGTCAGTTCGTCGGTGTCCGGCTCGGAATGGTTGGTGAAGAATCCTCCCGAGTCGATTGATTCGGCCACGGTGCAAATCGCCAGCGGAAGTAACCGAACGATGAACGTCTATGTCGATGTTGGGGTAAATCCCGACGCGAACGAGCATAGTGGAGTCCTGGTCGCGCAGGACTGGTCTGCGCCGACTGCCGGGACATACACGATTGGGTTCGGCCAGTCGTTCGACACGTCCGGCGTGTCGTCTGTGTCGATTGGGTTCAAGCGCACAGGTGGGAGCGGTACCACAGCGATTGACTCCGAATATAAAAACTCCACCCCACCGTGGAGCAACGACGGATCTGGATCGGACTATCGCGGGAATATCTCCCTCAACGATCAGGTGCGAAATCTCTCCGTGACGAGCGACACGGGAACGATGGTTTCGTTTGGCAATCTCTCGGAGGGAAAAACGGTGACGAAAGACTTCTCAGTCTCGCGTTCAACGTTGTCACTCTCTTTTGATTCGTTGGGGGGATCGATGGATTGGACATTCCACAAAAAGGAGCATACCGAGACGCAAGATCCGGCTGTGGAGGTCAACGGCCACACGTCGAGCTATCCCGGTGTGCTCGCAGACGGAGAAACGGCGACGCTCTCGGCGGATCCGAGTTGGCTGATCAATGGGACAAACCGGGTGAATGTCTCGGTAGCCTCGCCAGCAGCGGGCCCAACCGGGCAAGTCGTCCTCGACTATCACCATCGAGCGACGGACCAGCAAACGACCGAGTACGCCAGCGAGAAGTGGACGGAACGCTACAACATCTCGCATACCTACGTCAGCGCCCGCTCGGATCTCGATATCGAGATCCCGTTTCAGTCGAACGTGGTCCGGATCCGTGACGTCGAGGTCCGACGCAACGGCTCGACATGGAGCCAACCAGAGTGGCATTTCCACGACGGGAGCCTGCATGTCAATCCCGATGACGTGGCGGCGCAGACGACGATTGATCTCCGGGTAAACGGCTCGAAAGTCGCGGTCGAGAACGGCGCGATCGAGGTCCTAAAGCCGACGGCACCGGGCGACGCGCTCGACAGCAAAATCAAGATCACCGAACACGATTCAGGCTTTGCGATCAACGTCGGTGGAACGGCGGACGGAAAGCGCCTACATTATCTCACGAACGAGAGCTGGCAGGGCGCGGCGCCGTACACCGAACACCTCGCGAGCGGCGAGCAGTGGATCTATACGCCGAATGCCGGGGATGGATCGACCGCCCGGGTGAAGACGCTCCCGCTGCGCGTCGAGCCGACAGGTGACGTCCAAATCGAAGTGGCGGATCCAGAAACGCCCGCGTTCCACGTTCGGTCGGGTGATACGCCCAACGAGGACGTCACGTTCCGTTGGCTGGACGCGACGACAGGCGAGGACTACGTCCTCTATTCGACGTCCGACGACGTCGTCCGAGACGATCAGATCGCCAGCGACGGGCCGGTCGCGCTGATCGACGACGACGGCGAAGAGACGCTGAAGATCATGCAGGATACGAGTGGCGGATCAGGCTCCGTCAGCGGTGGCTCGACGGGTGCCGGTGGTGGCGGCGTGATCGCGAGCTCGTCGAGTAGCCTGCTGAACAGCGTTCCGGTGATCATGGGTGCGGGCGCGCTCTTGATCGGTGGCGCGGCGCTGCTGCTCGCGCGTCGATTCAAAAAGCAGATCTACGTGTTGGGCGGGACCGCCGCGATCGCGCTCGTCGTGATCGTCCTCGCCGGAGAGTCGTTCAGTCCGGGCGTAATCCTGGAACCGATCGCGACCAACGTCGGGAAGGTCATGCCGGTCGTGCTGCTGATCGTCACGGGAACCGGCGCATACTGGTTCTACACCAAGTACATCCGGGGCTACACGACGATCGTGCAACTGCCGGGAGGGAAACAGCTGAAATGAGTCTCGCACCGCTGCTGATCGGCGACGTCGTTCGATTCATCCTCGACACGATCGGCGCGGCGGGCGTCCCTGTCGCGCTCGTCGTGACGCTCGTCAGCGTCGCCTACTACAGTCGGCACGCGCTCGCGGCGGGAGCGCTCTTTGGGAGTTTGATCAGGATCGCGTCGGTCGCGTCGGTCGTGATCGCCGTGCTGCTCGCGACCAACGTCGTCGACGTCAACTTCGACGCGGCAGTCACGCTCGTCGACGGGATCCGATCGCTCGTCAGCGCTCTCACGCTGGTGTGATGATACTCGTGACGCTGGTGCTCGGCGTGAATTGGTTGCTGTATTCATGGCCGAGTCGCGGGGATCGACATCCGTTCGAAAAGTAGTCCCGGAGAGGAGTCAGGCAGCCAACTTCACGTGAATGTCGAACTCGTCGTAGTTGACGACCGGCCGCTTCGATCTCCCTTCCTGCACGAACTCGATGACATTGAGCTCTGCCAGCTCGTTCAGGTTCCGGCTGACGTCCTTGATATCTCGATCGACCAGCCGCGCCGCTTCGCGCATACTCGAGGGTTCCTGCTGACGAATCGTGCGGAGGAGTTCGAGGTTCTTGTCGCTGAACAGTCGCTGGAGGTCCGTCTCGTCTTGGAGACTCAACACGTGGCGGTGTTCCGGCTCTTCTCCTCGTTCCATCGCTTCGATTGCGTCCAGCGTCTCCTCGTGGAAGTCGTCGGTCGATTCGATCTGTATGTGTAGTGTTGCGCTCATATCCTTGCCTTTGTCGCGTGTTGATTAGCGGTACTCGTTGACTTCGCGGACGAACCGTCGATACAGGTCGGCCATGCCCGGGAAGTCGATGATTTCGACTTCATCCCCCGTATGTCGTTCGTGGCCTTTTGATGTTTCATGCGCGTTGTCGAAGCGGACGATGGTTTCGCCGTCGAGCGTCCCGAAGTGGAGTCGGTATTTCCACCCGCAGGGATATTGAGGGTGGTTCGGGGCGTCTCGAATGAGGATGGATTCAACGTAGCCGTCGAATTCTCGTGTCCGACGCATTTCCAGGTCATCATCTGCCATCTCCGTTTGTTGGTATGCAGCCCATCATAATAAGATGTTGGGGTGAATGCCAACATTCATTCTCCTCATGCCGTTGTTCATCGACACACTCGCCAAGTTGCTCGCACGATTCGCTGACGAACCGCATGCATGGTCGATGTGGCTCGTTTCGAACTCTCCTAAGCGATTTTCGCAACCACCGTTGCCACTCTTTACTACCGGTGTACTGTCCGCGTGTGGCGAGCGTGGCGGCTCTCTCGCGTGTTCTGTTGCGGTGGCGGTAGCGGCGCGCGTTCTGCGCGCCGCGTTATTGTCCTGCCCCCTTAGGGGCACATAGCGCTGAGGGGGTCTGGCAACCTACCTTCTGGCCAACCAACGGCAGAACGGCTCTCGTGACGGTGGTGATGCCTGAAAACGGCGCTTTCGCGATCGGTATCCATACGATAACAGCGCGATTTGAGCGGAATTCTTCGACTGGCTCGCCGTCAACAGCTAGATGAAAGTGAATCTAGTGACAGAATTTGTGATACTGTATGGAAATAGGATAAGTCAGTGTACAGAAGCACGAAAACACGGAAATTTCGACACAGCGGTCGCTATCGAAAGGAGAACGCCGAACGTGATCTCCGCTACGAGATCGCGGGATCCGCGTCGACGTGGATTCGTATCTCGTCGAGTCCTAACCGATCGGCATCGACGAGTGGCGGAAGGTGTTCCACGGTGATCTGACTCAACTCGTCGAGTCCAGCAAAGCGCCGCTGCTCGCGACGGCTCTCGTTGCTTTCGTCGGGCTCTCCAGTTTCATCTTCATCCGCTTCGTGGGCGTCGTGCCACTCTTCGAGTTCCTCGCGACGCTCGTCGGCTCGCTCACGTCGATCCGCCGGAGTATCTCCGGAATTGACGTCCTCGAGGACGTCCGCCGCGTGCTCGCCCATCGTCGGAGCCGACCAGGTCAACAGCGTTTGCTGTCCGGAGAGTCGTTCGCACAGGCCCAGATCTTCCAGTCGTCGTGCTTGTCGCTGAACGGTGGAATACCGAGCACCGGTTCGTTCGACGAGTTCGTCGTACGTCGCGCCAGCCGTTTCGACGAGGATCTGAAGGATGTCGTAGGTCAGGCCGGGACGGTCGCGATAGGTCCGCGTGGCTTCGGCGTACAGGTCCGGGATTTTCGATTTGTACCACTGCTGGAGCTGTTCGCGACGGTTCTGCGGATGCTCCCACTCGTAGGGTTCCGCGTCAGGTCCGAGCGACACCTCGTCGGCGAGGATCGCGTCAGTCGGGACGCCCGCCCAGATGAAGTGGGAGAGGACGACCGATTTCAACACGTGGTGAATCACCGGGATTTCGTCGAAATGGGGCTTTCGCTCGCCCTGTTTCGTGATGAGCGCTGCCTCCAGTTTGGGCTGGTCCATCGGATGCTCGAGGCGCTCCGGGTGATCCGGTAGGTAGCACTTCAGCAGTATCTCCGCCTTCGGCGGGAGAACGTCCGCCGCGTCTTTCACTCCGAGCAGGTCGAACCGGCTCGTCGAGAACTTGTACTCGCTCCAGCCGTGTTTCCCGCGTTCGCCGTCGAGCGCGGATAGTTCGCCGTTCTCCAACGCGATCAGGTCCTCGCTGCGCCGGAGCGTTTCGACGACGTCCTCGATGTACCGCTCGTCAAAGCGGTGGTGATCCTCGACTTTCCAGCCGCGTTGGCTCTCCTCGACGATCAGTTCTCGATCGAACCGATACTCGTCGAGTGCTGCATCGAGGACGTCCGCCGAGCGATCGACGAGCTGGCCGTGGTCCGCGACCCACGTCGAGTTGACGTGAATCATCGTTCCGGTGCCGTACTGGAGTCGTAGCGGCTCGCCGTCCGGCTGGACGAGTCCCTTCAGATAGGGCATGATCGTCAACGAACACGCCCGCAACGGTGTTCGACCGTGTTCGATTTCGCCAGTCGGCCCGATCGGGCGGAGCGTCAGGTGATACTTGAAGAAGGGCTTGTAGTCGTCGCCCGTTCCTTCGCCCGCCCGCCACTTGGACGAGCGGAAGAGGACGGCGAGGTCGTCCTGGCCATCCTCCTGCTGAATCGTTCCGACGTGAACGGGTTCGTCCTCCGGCGAATCGACGACGTCGTACCACAGCTTTCGCAGGCGGTCGTATAACGACGTATCGACGGCGCTGTTCGCGACGTCGTCCAGGAGGAACTGTCCCCCGCCGCCGTGTTCGACGGGAGCGGGCCACGTCAACTCGGCGTAGTCAGCGTTGAGCGAGTGTCGTGGGTCGTCCGGACGAGTGTTGTCGACGCTCATTCGCGACCACCGTCCTCAGGACGAACGAGGAGGTCATCGACGACACGGGCGATTACCTCGCCGTGACAGCGTTTGTCGTCGGAGTTCGCACAGCCACACAGACAGCCCAACGTCTTCCCGCGACAGCGCTCGACGAGAGCGGTCCGAAGCGCTGGCCGCTGTTCCAATTCGCGTAGCAGCGCCTTCGTGAACATCCCGACGGCTTCGTCCCGTCCGTACTGTTCGGCCGGATACGGATTTCCGAGCCAACCTCGTTGGTCGACGTCCGCATTCAGGAGATGGACTTCGCTGCCGTCGCCGTCATCGGCACGACCGATGTAGATGTCACACTCGTCTTCGACCCAGTTCGCGACGTCCGTTTCCCGATCGTCGTCGGTGTCGTCAGCGCGGTCGCGTTCTGACTCCGGAAGATCCGCCGTTCGGACGGGAATCCAGTGCTCGCCAACGGTGTACTCGGCACGCACTCCGACCCATCGCGATGAATAGTCCGACGCGTCGGGTCCATCGGTGGTTTCGGGAATCAGAATGTCCGACGGGCTTCGGTAGCCGAACGACCGAACCGTCATGACGCCATCATCAAACGCGTCGCGAAGCTCTTCATCGGCGAGTCGAACGACGGGAACGTCGATTCTCCCGTAAGAATAGTCGATGGGCGTTCCATGGACGGGACAGATGACGGAGCCGTGTTCGTCGCGAGCGATCTCCCGGAGCGGCGGCCATCCACGCACTCCGAAGTCTTCGAGGGAGGTCACATCGACCCCCTCCCGTTGTCCGCGACTCTTTCGCGGAGCTGCTTCCCACCTCGCCGTGCGGCGTGGACCTGTGGGTCGGGGTGTTCGACATCCTTCCCACTTGCAGACCCGCGCATTATGCGGGCCCACGAATCGCACTTCGGGCACCGCTTCGCCCGGTTTTCTTCGGTACCGTAGGTTCGACGGAAGTCAGCGGTTACGTGGGCGTCACAGTAATCGCAAGTAGTCCGCTCGGAGGGAACTGCTGACGGTAGACGAACTACCATCCGGTCGTCACCTCCGAATATCGGGACCCGTAGCTAACGGGTTTACCTGTAGTTAGTGGTTCTAAAAAGCTTAGTAAGGCTTTTTTACAGCATGGGGTCGGAGGGATTTGAACCCCCGATCGACTGATATCTCCGGTGCGCCTCGGAACTCCAGAGGGTCGTCAACGCGAGCGATGATCAGTCACCCGCTCGGTATATCAGCTGGAGTTTCGTCCCGGGCGCGTAGCCTCTGGAGTCAGTCGCCATCCCTGGCTTGGCCACGACCCCGCGAATTTTGATTGGTCGAAAAGGCCTAAAGGGGTTTCGATTCTATTCCTCCCGCGTCCCCCAATCGCAGTCCTGGCATTTATATCCCGTCACGAACGCCGTGACACTCGGCATGTACCCGACCTTGAGCACGTCGCCGCCGCAGTCGGGGCACTGCCGCTCGGCGTCCTCGATGCGGTCGGCTTCCATCACGGAATCGTCCTCTACCAGTTCGGCCAGTCGCTTCGGCGTCACCATCCGTCCCTGCACGACGCGATTATCCGGCATGTGAAAACCACTGCGGCGGAGCGGGAAAAACGTTACAGCTACGGGTCGATACTACCACCGAAAAGGGAACGGTCGAGCGAGGTTACAGCCACGGACGGCGTTGGCCGCCGTCCTCCTCGCCGGGGTAGCCGTAGGCCGAGGACGATCCGTCCGCATCTCCCTCGGGACTCCCTTCAGCGAGGTTCTCTTCGCTGAAGTCCTCTCCGGCGAGTTCGCCGTCGTCGAATTCGTCGGCGTTCTCGCCGCCGTCCGTCACGGCCGCCTGCGACTCGTCAACGGCCGGTTGCGGTTCGGCGGCGACCGGTTCCGGCTTTCCGGCGGCCTCCTCGGCCGCTTCGACGGCAGACTCGACGTGTTCGCCGGGGTCGAGCGCCAACAGGCTGGTGACCACGAGGACGAACAGCGGGGCCCGACCCGGTGCGAAGCCGAGTATCGACAGGGGCAGGACGCCCAGCGCGACCGCGCTGCCGAAGCGGAAGCGATCGATGTCCACGACGCCGCGCAGCCACGGCGAGGTGAGTGCGATGGCGAGCGCGAACGCGACACCCGTCCCGGCCGCCGCGACGGCGGGGACGATTTGGGTCGCTTCGATGGCCTTGACTTGGAAGCCGGCGGGTTGCAGGCTGGCGAGCAGTCCGAAGCCGACGATGACTCCGGGGCTCGGCAAATATTCGCCGATGCGTGCACTCGCGGTCTTCGCGGCGATGGCGGCGATGACCAGCGCGGCGAAGCGCTCGAAGGTTTCCATCTTCAACGCGCTCGCGATGGTCGGCGCGAATGCGGCCTCGATGCCAGCGACAGCGATGAGGACGACACCGACCGCGAGGACGGTCATCGCCTGTTCACGCGGGGTGCCATCCATCTCGGCGAGGATGACCGCGACGGTCGCGCTGCCGCCGAAGACGAGCAGGCCGACCTGAATGATGCCGACCGGGGAACTCAACGCGCCGGCGAGCACCATCGCCGGGAAGATGCCGTCCACGAGGGGGAGCCCCATGACCGTCGCGAGCAACTTCGTCGCGCCGCCTACTTGTCGCTCTAAGCGATAGGCGACCGGGTGTTGTGAGCTACTCATCGACTAGTGACTATGACCCTGACCCGTGGGCGAAGGGTGATGGTATCTGCGGTGCGACCGGTCGTGCGAATTCGGTCGAAGATTCCCCGCAAATCCTTTCGCTACCAGTGTTGTGCACAGTTTAGCAAAAATTGCAATCGGAGCAAAAGAGTCGCTGCTCGTCCGACCTGCAATGCGCTGTGCCATGAGACTGGTAGAGTCCATATTTACAATTATTGTCGATTATTGCTTAAGTGTTGCGTGACAAATGACCCCACGCAACGCGAAATGGACGCAAAAATGCCCGTCTCGCTTGCGCTTTTTTGTCAAACAACCCCGATCACCAACTGTTCTTCAGTGGCAATATATGACACGTTCGGCCGCCGCCCCCCGAATACTCACATGCATGTATAACATTCAACGTTTAGGACGACAGGAACGCACAATCTCGCAACGTTTTTCAGTAACCGCTCCGTTCGCATTACATGGCGAACGATTCTACCAACGACGGGCCGTATTCCGAGAAACTCCGCGTACCGGAGGCGCTCACCTTCGACGACGTGCTCCTGCGCCCGAAGGAGAGCCGCGTCGAACCGGACGACGCCGACGTGAAATCCCGTGTCTCGAAGAACGTCGAACTCAACGTTCCAGTCCTGTCCGCGGCGATGGACACCGTCACGGAGAGCGATATGGCGATCGAGATGGCACGACAGGGCGGACTGGGCGTCCTCCATCGAAACATGGACGTCGATCATATGGTCGCCGAGATCGAGCGCGTCAAGCACGCCGACGAACTCATCATCCGTGACGTCGTGACGGCGAGTCCGAAACAGACGGTTCGCGAAGTGGACCGAATGATGGCACACGAGGGCGTCAGCGGCGCACCCGTGATCGATGACGACGACGAAGTGCTCGGCATCATCTCCGGCACCGACATCCGCCCGTACCTCGAAGTCGGCGAGAAGGACGAAGTGCAGGAAGCGATGACCGACGAGGTCATCACTGCCATGGAGGATGTGACCGCGCGCGAGGCACTCGAACTCATGTACGAACACAAGATCGAGCGCGTTCCCATCGTGGACGACGAGGACCACCTTACCGGACTCGTCACCATGCAGGGCGTCCTCCAGCGCCGGGAGTACGGTGAGGCGATCCGCGACGACGATGGCCATCTCCGCGTCGGTGCCGCCGTCGGGCCGTTCGAAACCGACCGCGCCGTCGCCGCCGACGAGGCGGGTGCAGACGTGCTCTTCATTGATTGTGCGCACGCGCACAACCTGAACGTCATCGACGGGGCACGGGAGATCAAGGAATCGGTCGATGCCGACGTCGTCGTCGGAAACATCGGCACGCGCGAAGCCGCGGAGGACATCGTGGACTTCGCCGACGGCCTGAAGGTCGGTATCGGACCGGGAAGCATCTGTACCACCCGCGTCGTCAGCGGGTCGGGTATGCCACAGATAACCGCCATCTCGCAGGTGGCCGACGTCGCGACTCAACACGACGTTCCCGTCATCGCCGACGGTGGGATTCGGTACTCCGGCGACGCCATCAAGTCCATCGCGGCGGGTGCCGACGCCGTCATGCTTGGGTCGTACTTCGCGGGGACCGACGAGGCACCGGGCCGTGTCATCACCATCGAGGGCAAGAAGTACAAGCAGTACCGCGGCATGGGCAGCGTCGGCGCGATGAAGAGCGGCGACGGCAGCCGCTATCTCAAGGACGAACCGCAGGACGAGGACGAGTACGTCCCCGAAGGTGTCGAGGCGGCCAAACCGTACAAGGGGACCCTCGAAAGTGAACTCCACCAACTCGTCGGCGGCATGCAGTCCGGCATGGGCTACGTCGGCGCGGAGACGATTCCGTCGTTCAAGGAGCGCTCGGAGTTCGTCCGCATCTCGCCCGCCGGCCAGCAGGAGAGCCACGCACACGACGTGATGATCACCGACGAAGCGCCGAACTACAGCCCCGGCGAGTAATCGAGACATTCACACGCCGTCACCATCTTTATCCCATCCGTTCGAAATTTGTAGTCTTGCAGACGTTTCTTCGATTACAGTACGAGAAATCCGACGAATTCCCGTCCGAATTCGGGCACGACATTCGAACGCCCGAATCGTTCGTCGAGGAGTTCATCACGGAGTTTTCCGACGAGGGGGACACCGTTCTCGACCCCTTCGCCGGGTTCGGAACGACGATGAAAGTCGCCGAGGAGTTGGGTCGGGTTCCTTACGGAATCGAATACGAGGAAGACAGGGTGACGTTTATCCGCGATCGCATTGAACACGAGGACAACGTCGTCAACGGCACCGTCTTCGACCTCCCCGATTACGGGTTGCCGACGTTCGATCTGTGTCTCACCTCGCCGCCATACATGGCCGAAGAGGGAGAAACCAATCCGTTTCAGAACTACACTGGAGAGAGCAGTTACGAGGAGTACCTGGCGGATTTTCGGCGCGCATTCGCAACCGTCAAGCAGTACCTGGTTGACGACGCCCCTGTTCTCGTGGATATCTCGAACCTGAAAAACGACGGGAACGTGACGACCCTGGTGTGGGACGCTGGCGGAATTCTCTCGGAACAGTTCCACTTCGAGGGAGAAATCGTGGTGGGGTGGGAAACGGACGACAGTGAGGAACGGGACGGTAACTACGACTACGGTTACGATCACAACTACTGTCTCGTGTTTCGAAACGACGACTGATCGTCATCCGACGTGCTCGGGCAGTGCCAATCGAATTCCGAGGCCGACGAAGACGCTCCCCGCGAGCCATTGGAGGCCGCGGTTCACGCGGTCGTTCTCACGGACGACCCGTCCCACGCGTTGTGCGGCGACTGCCACAGTCGAGAGGTATACGAGCGTCAACACGGCGTAGGTCAGGCCGAGCAACGCCATCCGAACATCGGTGTTCGACCCGGTTCCGGCGAACTGTGGAAGGAACGCGAGGAAGAACAGCGCGACTTTGGGGTTGAGGACGTTCACGGCGACGCCCTGCCGAAAGCTGTTTTCGGTGCGTTCGATATCCGTTTCGCTCTCCAACGTCAGTCCGTCGTCCGACCGGAGCGTCTGAATCCCGAGATAGACGAGGTAGACGGCACCGACGAGTTTGACGGCGGAGTAGGCGACCGCGGAGGTTCGGAGGAGGACGGAGAGACCCAACACTGCCGCAGTCGTGTGAACCAAAACTCCGGTGCTGACGCCCGACGCCGCCCGAACGCCTGCCCGCCGTCCGTATTCGATACCGCGGGTGAGAACGCAGATCGTGTCCGGGCCCGGCATGGCGATGAGCGCGAGCGAAGCGCCGAGAAAGACCAGCAGGGGTGAAAGAGCCATCGTTCAGCTAACGCGGACGAGCGGTCGCCAGTAATACCTTTGCACGAAAGGGACGACGGAACCGCGTTACCGTGACAAAGGGGCGATGGGACCGCGTTACCGTGACAACAGTGAACACGAACTGTGAGCGAGACGACTTATAATAGATTTGTATGTAAAGCCAAGGAGGTATCTCAATAAAGAAGACATGATATGATAAGAATCATTTCAGATTCGATCAAACCATGCCACGAAATAGCCCTTCATCAGATCTGACGGATTTCGAGGTCGATCGACGCACATATCTCAAATCGGGTATCTTTGCACTCGGTTCGGTAGGGGGATTGGCCGCCAGTTCGCGGGATGTCTCCGCGGGTTCGAGCGGCAACTCTCGTTCGAGCTATTCGATTATGGAAGGAACGGCGGAAGAGACGACGGTGTACGAAATCGACAGCGGGAACCCCGGCCCGACGGTGATGCTCACCGGCGGAATACACGGTAGCGAGGCGAACGGGTACAAATCGGCCGAGGTGATCATGAATTGGGACATCGACGCCGGACGGATGGTCGTGATTCCCAGATGCAACCAGTGGGGAATCGAACGGGACTCGCGGACGTACGACAACCACGACAAGCGCAACATCGACCTCAATCGACAGTTCCCGCCGGGAAAGACGCCGACGACGCCACTCGCCCGAGCGATTTGGAACGTGGCAGTGTCGGAGGACATCGACTTCCTCATCGACATGCACAGTTCCCACGGCATCTACAAGAACGGCGACGGTGTCGGACAGGGAATCTTCTCCACGGCGGCGGGGAACGCGACTGCCTACCGCAAGCGCCTCGTCTCGTACATGAACGAGAACGTCATCACCGATTCGACGTTCGCGTACAGCGGAGCGACGAGTCCTGACGGTTCACGGCCGATGCTCAAACACAAGGTCGGTGCGGATCTGAACACGCCCGCGATGATCATCGAATCGACGTACGAGTACGATCGATCGATCGCCACACAGGTCCAGAACACCACCGCCGTGGTCCGTGAATTCTTCCGGGAGTACGGCCTCATCACGCAGTCGCACAACGCGGCCGCGGACAACGCGCTCCTGTACCACGACGACGCCGCCGCCGTCGATGCGTCAGTGGACGACAACGGGAAACGGTCCGGACTCTCGTTCACGGTCACGAACGACGCCGACTCGTCCATGTGGATTCAGGACGTGCAAATCGAACCGGCGAACGACGACATCGACGGACTCAGCGACCACTCCTACGACGAGGGCAAATGGGTCAGCGAACTGTTCATCGACGCGGACGTGCAGAACGGCGTCACCGACCTCAACGGTGGGACGTCGCTACCGACGACCATCGACCTCGATACCGATGGTTTCAGCGACAGCGCCTCGACCGAGGCGGTCCTCTCGTCCGGTTCCTCCGCGACCGTCCATCTCTATCAGTTCGAATCGGACGGCTCCCCGGTCGATATGACGGGCGAATCGGTCGACTTCACCGTGAGCTACGGACTCGACAGCGGAGCGATGGGGTCGTCCTCGTTCACGGGGAGTAGCGCCTCGTCCGGTTCGAGCGCCCCTTCGCAGGATTCGAGCATTCCGTCGCACGGTTCGAACACGTCCTCACGGGATTCGAGTGCTTCTTCGCAGAATGGCTATCTCGCCTACAACAAGGACGCCGGAGCGGTCGATACCCCTGCTGACGACAACGAGGAACGGTCGGGAATCACGTTTAGCCTCACGAACAAATCCGGGTCGAACACGACGATTCGGAGCATCGGTATCGAACCGGAGAACGACGACATCGACGAACTGCGCGACCACTCCTACAGCGAGGGCAAGTGGGTCAGCGAACTCGCCATCGACGCCGACGTGCGGAACGGCGTCACCGACATCAACGGTGGCACGTCACTACCGACGACCATCGACCTCGGTTCGGACGGGTTCAGCGACAGTGCCTCGACCGAGGCGGTCCTCTCGTCCGGATCCACCGCAACCGCCCACTGCTACCAGTTCGAATCGAACGGCACCCCCGTCGATATGGCGGGTGAAGCGGTCGAATTCACGGTGGACTACGAACTCGGCGACGGGACGAGCAAAACCCTCTCGTTCACGGCCGAAAACGACTCGTCCGGTTCGCTGGCCCCGTCACACCCCCTCGGCTACGACGGAACCGTCGCCGCAGTCGATACCCCCGAAGACAGCAACGGCGAGCGCTCGGGACTCTCGTTCGAGGTCACGAACGACGCGTCGTCGAACCTGATAATCGAACGCCTGCGCATCACGCCGTCCGACGGCGACATCGACGAACTGCGCGACCACTCCTACAGCGAGGGCAAGTGGGTCAGCGAACTCGCCATCGACGCCGACGTGCAGAACGGCGTCACCGACATCAACGGCGGAATGTCACTTCCCGGTTCCATCGACCTCGATACCGATGGCTTCAGTAACAGTGCATCGGTCGAGGCGGTTCTCTCGTCCGACTCGTCCGCGACCATCAACCTCTATCAGTTCCGCGCGAGCGGGTCACCCGTGGACATGGCTGGCAAAACGGTCGAAGTGGGTATCGAATACTCGGTTAACGGCAGCGGCAAATCGCGAACCATCACCCTCAGTCCCTGAGATTCACCGGAGCGGGACGACCGTACCTTTTTAGAGACGTTTACGAATCGATCGAAGCTATGGACGAGACGTTCGAGGCGTTCTGGAAGCCGCTTTCCGATTTTCCGGACGACAATTGGCCGTTGTATCCCGAGGGCTTGTTTCAATTGCTGATCCGAGAACTGTGAACGGGTGTTCTCCTCGAAATAGCCGAAAAGCCACGACTCACGAATCAATTCATCGAAGAAGTACGGGCCGGGCGCGATTTGAACTACGCCCAGACGTTCCGGGTCACTCACGTTCGTTCGTTTCCCGGGCGTGCGACTGGTCTACTTCAAATCGGTATCTCTGAACGCACGGTCGGGCGTGCTCGCTTCGCTGTGCGCGACCTCCCTGCGATTAAAATCACGGCGACCGCTCTGCTCGTCACGTTTATTCTTCGCAAAAGCGGGCCGGGCGCGATTTGAACACGCGACCGTCTGATTAAGAGTCAGACGCTCTGCCTAACTGAGCTACCGGCCCAATGCATTTTGAAAAAGTCGGGTGGGACGTAAATACGTTTCCTTTCGAATCGCAGTGTCCCGGTTTGGGGTGAAAAACGATGTGAAAAATCGGCCCGAAAACGAGGTCAGCAACTGTCGAAGACACCGAGCTTTTGCGCCCGGAATTACAGAGGGAGAAGCCCCTGTCGTCGACGGCAAAAGAGATGTCGTCGATGGCGGTGATGTTCCACCATCTCGGGTCGCGTACACGTTCGTCAACCCTTCGACGGACATCACAGATTCACTTCCGTCAGTCGCCGACGGGGAAGCGAAACGGTCGGTTCCCGTATCGAGCGTGTTCAGTATTATCACAGTGATTAGTAACATTCATTTTTACTATCTCGATGATGGATCGATCCACCTTACGGATGAGTAAAGCTAGGCGTGGACTGGTTTCAACGGCGCTCCGGGAGGATTAAGTACCGGCCGGGGCAACGGCCCAGTAGTAATGAGCGCCGGGATAACTATCTCCTCGATGTCTTCGTACGCCATTTTGGGCTGTGGGAGCGTCGGCTACGCCGTCGCCGAGGAACTTGTTGCACAGGGGAAAGAAGTTCTCATCATTGACCGGGACAGCGATCGCGTCGAGGCGCTCCGCGACCAGGATTTGAACGCGCAGGGCGGGGACATCCGCGACGAATCGGCCGCGAAAGACGTCGCCGACCGCGACGTCGTCCTCATCCTCTCGTCCGATGTCGCGGCCAACAAGGAAGCCGTCTCGAACCTTCAGGATCGAGGTGGCGAACGGTTCACCGTGGTCCGTGCGAGCGACCCGGTGTCGGCCGACGAACTCACCGAGATGGGCGCGGACGTGGTGATCAACCCGTCGACGGTTATCGCCAACTCCGCGCTTCGCTCGCTCGAAGCGGGCGAGTTGGAGTACAAGGCACGGCAGTTGTCCGCCGTCATCGAGGACACGTCGAGCAAACTCGCGGTTCTCACGCACGACAATCCCGATCCGGATTCCATCGCCAGCGCGGCCGCACTCCAGACGATTGCCGAAAGCCTCGGCGTCGAAGCGGACATCCTCTATCACGGTGAGATCGGACACCAGGAGAACCGAGCGTTCGTCAACCTGCTCGGTATCGAACTGATCCAGCGTGACGAAGTGAACGTGAACTCCTACGACACGTTCGCCCTCGTCGACCACATGCGGGCGACACAACCCGAACTCGACCACCCGGTCGATATCCTCATCGACCACTACGAACCCGAATCGGAGTACGAAGCGGGGTTCTCGGACGTGCGGCCGAACGTCAGTTCGACTTCGACGATCATGACGAAGTACGTTCAGGAGTTCGATATCAACCTGAGCGAGGAGGTTGCGACGGCGCTCCTGTACGGTATCCGGGCCGAGACGCTCGACTTCAAGCGCGACACGACGCCCGCCGACCTCACCGCGGCGGCGTACCTCTACCCGTTTGCCAACCACGACACGCTCGAACAGGTCGAATCGCCGTCGATGTCGCCCGAGACGCTGGACGTGCTCGCCGAAGCCATCACGAACCGGGAAGTGCAGGGTAGCCATCTCGTCAGCAACGCGGGTTTCATCCGCGACCGCGACGCGCTCACGCAGGCCGCCCAACACCTGCTCAACCTCGAAGGCATCACCACGTCCGCCGTCTTCGGCATCGCCGACGACACCATCTACCTCGCCGCCCGGTCGAAGGACATCCGGATGAACATCGGCAACGTGCTACAGGACGCCTTCGACACCATCGGCGAAGCGGCGGGCCACTCGACGCAGGCCAGCGCGGAGATTCCGCTCGGCATCTTCACCGGCATCGAGACCAACGAGGACAACCGCGACACCTTGCTCTCGCTCACCGAAGAAGCAGTCAAGAAGAAACTGTTCGACGCGATGGGCGTCGATGGAGAATCGAACGGGAACTGAATTAGACGACCGCTTCTTCGCTTTCTCCCTCTTCCGGTTGCTTCAACCGTTCCACGACATCGTTGATGAGGATGACGTCACCGACCGCGCGTACCCACCGGTACGGCACGATGATGCCGCGTCCGGGGGTGATGCGGTCGCCAAACAGTTCGTCGTTGATACCACCGAGTGCGAGACCTGTTACTGCCGTTTCGTTCAAATCGAGACGAACGTCGTCCACCTCTCCGACGAAGACTCCGTTGTTGGAGTAAACCTCCCGGCCGACGAGCGTCGTGATTTCCGCTGGGCTTCCATCCATACCGTCCATATGAACATGAGATTGTATGCGCGGGTCTTAACTCTTGGCAGACCACGACGGAATGAACCTATCGGGGCGATGAGAGTCGTCTGACGCGTTTCGCATACGAAACATATCGCTTGTATTTGATAACCGATGTCTCGAACGTCTCACTGACACCTCGATCCTCGCAGCGAGCGTCTCACTCCGCGATGTCGTCCAACACGTCGCCGAACGCGTCCAATCCCGTCCGGACCGTCTCGTTGTCCAGCCCCAAACTCAATCGGAAGCTGTCGTCGTCGTCGAAGAACCGCCCGGGAACGACGAGGATTCCCTCCTCCCACGCGGCTTCCGATACCTCGTCCCCGTCGGCCGACTCGTGGGAGAAAAAGCCGTAGGTACACCCGGACGGGACGGCCCCGGAGATGTCGTCGCGCTCCTCGACGAACTCCGCGAGCAGTTCCCGATTCTCCTCGATTCGGTCGCGCGACCCCTCGGCGAGTTCCGTCTCGGCGTACAGCGCGCGGCGGGTGAGCGCCATCCCTGGGGCCGATATCGCCGGGACATGGAACATGACCGACTGGGCGCGCGAGACGAAGTCGGCGTCCGCGACGAGCCATCCGACGCGAATCGGGCCGAACCCGAGGTACTTCGTCATCGAGTTCGTGATGACCGTGTTCGGGAGCATGGCGGCGGTCGGGCCGCCGAAGACGCTGGCCTCGTCGGCACAGAACGGCGCGTACACCTCGTCCACGAGCAAGGTGGCGTCGTTGTCCGCGGCGGCGCGACTCGCTTCCGCCATCGTCTCTCGACTCGCCCGACTCCCGCTCGGGTTGTGGCGGTTCGTGACGACGATACAGCGCGTTCCGTCGCTCATCGCCGCTTCGACTCGCCCGGGGTCGAGTCCGTAGTCGTCCTCGGCCGGTCTGCGGAAGCGGTCCACCGTCGCACCGAGTCCCTCCGGCGTCGCCACCAGCGGTTCGTAGCCCGGTTTCTCGACCAACGCGCGCGGTGGACGGTCGTCGCCACCGTCCGTTTCGCCCGCTCCGTCCCCCTTCCCGCCGAGTGCGGCGGCCATGGCGACGAAGTTTGCGTGCGTGGCACCGGCCGTGACGAGGACGTTCTCCGTCCCGACGTCGTAGGCGTCGGCGATGATGGTTTCGAGGTCGAGGTCGTCCGGCGGCGACGGCAAGTCGGCGAGTTTCGGCGGCACGATGCCGTCCGGTTCCGGCACCGCGCGCCGCAGGTCGCTCGACCCGAGGTCGTGCGTGGCGGCTTCGGGGCGACCGGTGATCCAGTCGAGATAGTCGATATCCGGGAACATGCCGGGGGCTACGGAGAGGTGAGTCTTAACCTTCGGGAAGGATGCAAACCGCACGAAGGTGCACGATTAGTCGTCCCGCACCGCTATCGGCATCGAATCCGCGCTCGCCGCCAACGCGTCGAAGCGTTCGCGGGCGTCGACAGCCATCGGATAGACGCCGTGGTACGGATCAGGGTCACCGTCAACCCCGGTCACCGTTCGGATGGCGTCCGCGATGGATTCGTAGTTGTCGCCGACGACGTCGCGGATCAGAACCGGTACTCCCGCCCGCTCACAGAGTTCGCGGGCCGCTTCCCTCCCCACGTACACTCGACCCTCTTCGCTATCGGCGAACACCAACGCGAACGGTATCGCATCGAACTGCGCTTCGAGAAACGACTGGGCCGCCTCCGCATCCCACGGAATGGCACCGACGCCGCGCACCCGTCGTAGCGCGGACGCGGCCGCCGAACAGAACGGACAGTCCCCGTCGAAAACGAGTACCGCGTGATACTCGGTCATGCCGTTTCGGCTACGGGAGTTTCGCGGATAAGGATTGTTGCGCCGGAAAGGAACCGAAGAACGGCCGATCGTGCCACAGAACGGTAACGTGCCCATCACCCCTAAGTGGAAATAAGGAGACGAACTAGGCGTATGTCAGAGACCGATCGAAGCGACGTTCTCGTCACGGCCGAGTGGGTCGACGACCATCTCGACGAGTTCGGGAGCGACGACCCCGAGTACCGGCTCGTGGAGGCGGACATCGAGTACGACGAGTCCTACGCCGAGACGCATATCCCCGGTGCCATCGGGTTCCGTTGGGGGCCGCACCTCCAGGATTCGTTCCAGCGGGACATCCTGAAGAAGGACGACTTCGCCGAGATGATGGGTGAACACGGCATCACCGACGATAGCACCGTCGTCCTCTACGGCGACGAGTCGAACCAGTGGGCGGCTTACACCTACTGGCAGTTCAAGTACTACGGCCACGACGACGTGTATCTCCTCGATGGCGGACGTGAGTACTGGCTCGAAAACGACTATCCGACGGACGACGAGGTGCCGTCGTATCCCGAGGCGGAGTACGACGCGGGCGGTCCGTTCGATCATCTCCGGATCTACCGCGAAGGCGTTGAGGACGCGATAGAGCTCGACCTCCCACTCGTGGACGTCCGGTCGGAGGCCGAATACCGCGGCGAGAAAATCGCACCGGAGGGGAGTCCGGAAACCGCACAGCGCGCGGGTCACATTCCCGGCGCGACGAACATCACGTGGAGCGAGAACCTGAACGACGACGGGACGTTCAAGGAACGCGAAGAACTCGAAGCGCTGTACGAGGACCACGACATCACGGGCGACAGCGGCGTCGTCACCTACTGTCGTATCGGCGAGCGCTCGTCGATAACGTGGTTTACGCTCCACGAACTGCTCGGCTTCGAGGACGTGCGTAACTACGACGGGTCGTGGACCGAGTGGGGCAACCTCATTCGGTCACCCATCGAAGCCGAAACTGACGAGCCAGCAAGCCGAGCGAGCAAAGGATAACTCCCCCGGTTTCGGGCGGAGGAGTCGTGCGTGTCTCTTATTCCTGTTCGTCTTCCGTTTCGGTTCTCGATTTCCGACTCTCTATCGCACGGAGGAGGTCCGGCGTTCGCTCGTGTCGCGGCGTCTCTGCGAAGCGTTTGATTTGTCTGAAATCTTCGTCGGTTAATCCCGATTCCATACTAATTGTGGCGATTTTATACGGTATATATCTATGCAAAATAGTGCGTTTTCTGAACTATAAGGAAACCATCAATCTATATTTGAGCAGAGATATATATCCCATCTACCGACGCTCAGTCCGGATGGTGGGGTTTTTTATACAATGTCGTTGCCAACAGATAGTAGCCGAATCATGTCTCCGGGAAGCCAACTGACACCCCCAGAACCGACGATACCGGCGAAATCCCCCCCGCGACAGTTTGCTGTTCGGGAGGACGAGCAGGTGAGCGAGGCAGTCATCCGCGCCGTCTCCGAGCAGGAGAACGTCGACCTTCAGAACGTCGCGCCGCTCTACGAACGGATCGACCCCGACGCGTTGGACGACTTCTTCGAACCCAACTACGACGGCCGGATTCCAACCGTCACCAGCGTCGAGTTCGATTACGGCGGATACACGGTCGTCGTCCGCGGCTCCGGTATCGTCGAACTCCACTGAATTTTACCGGTCCGCTTCGACCGCGGTGACTGTCACCGCACGGACGCCGAATCCGTTCCCGAGAGCGACCGCGATAGCCTCCCGGTCGCGCGCTTCGGCGACGGTCAGTTCGGCGACGACGTCGACCGCGATATCCGTCGCCCGGGGACGGAATCCCGCGTGTGCGACGTCGTGGACGGTTCGAACCGACTCTATTTTCGTGAGCACGCGTCGTGCCGCCGTCGTGAGCGTGCCATCGGTTCCACGCGGAACTAACACCGTGAGTTCAGCAGTGACCGTCACTGGATGGAGTGCCTGTGACATACTGCTCCCGCGCGAATCGAACGCGCGGCATCCGATCGCTGGACCGGTGGGGCCAGCGACGCGGACGGGGTAGACCACTACCCGACGGGAGCGACGGAACGGGATCGAGGGACGAACGGGGATGATACGGGACGAGATTCGCTCGACGAGGTCGAGAGATATCTCTGGGCGTTCGCCAGCGAGGCCTCTCACGGTGGGTGTCACGGGGACACCACACCGACGGTCGGACGGTTGCGGAGCCGTACCCGTTCCGGTCACGGCTGTCCGCGGATCGAGGTCGTCAGCCGAATCGGTTCGGCGGATTCGGCCGACGACACTCGACACCCGAAGTTACACACTGGTAGGACGAACGCCGGTGCCGGACGGTAGGGTCGAAAAGAGCCAACTGATGGCCCGGACCCGCACGGAGTCGGGGCTCCTCGATCGTGGAGAATCGAAGAAAGCACCCGCCGTCGGTGGCAGTGGCGTCCGCCTTACGCGACGAGCGTGGGTGCAGTCCGAATGCGGTGAACATCCGTCAGACCATACCACCCGTCGCGTCCGCATGGTAGATTCGCCTTGGATGCTCCATACAGAGCCATCCATGCGGAAATCCCAAACGCGGACACTCCGGCCTCGACGAGGACGGCGTGCAGTGGACGCGATTGGGTGGTGGTGGTCATGATGGTCACTCGGATTCGGTCAGTTGGGTGTATCTTCACGTATTTTGGCGAACATAATAATCGTTATGCAACCGTGAGATTGTCTAGCAATGAGTCCGATCCGTTCGAACGGCTACCACTCGACGAGGGTTTTGTCCCGCCAGAGCCGCCCGCTCGGGCCGCCGGATTTGAAGCGCGCCAACCAGACCGGCGTCTCGGCACCCGTCTCGACGCTCCGCGGGGCACTCGACCCACCCATTTCGGTTCGCACCCACCCCGGGCAGACGGCGTTGACGAGGAGGTCGGGATACTGCACCGCCAGCGCGTCGGTGAACGCGTTCACACCGGCTTTCGACACGCCGTACGGGAGATGGCCGGTATCGATGCCGCCGTCGAACTGCCCCGACCCGCTGGAGAGGGTCACGACGCGCCCGCCCTCGCGCTCAGTCAGCAACGACAGCGCGTGTTTCGTGACGAGCATCGGCCCGTGGAGGTTCGTCCGAAGCGTCGTTTCGATCGTTCCGTCCGACAGCGACTCCAACTTCCCGGTCGGCCCGTACGTCGCGGCGTTGTTCACCACGATATCGAGCCGTCCTTCCTCGTCGGTGATCGTCTCCACCGCTCCCCGAATCGTGTTCCCGTCGGTTACGTCGAGTTCGACTGCTCGCTGGTCCGTCGCCGTGACTTCGCCGGGATTCCGCGCTCCGGCGTACACCCCCGCACCGAGCGCAGTCAACTCCGCCGCGATCTCCGCACCGATCCCCCGATTCGCCCCCGTGACGAGTGCACACTGTTCATCCAGCGAGTCGTACACGTCAACGTTCATGGAACGGCTACGGCGTCGAGGTGCTTCCAGGTTGTGTCGATCACGAGCGTCTCGACTGGTCGAGTCGTGTTTGGAAAAGCGCCGAGAGGGAGATTTGAACTACCTGAAGACGCTTCCTCGCCTTCGGCGAGACTGCCTCTTCCGTCATTCAAATCCCTCAACCGTCATTTCCTCACACGTGCCCGAGAGCCACAGCTCTCGGGCGGTAACGTTCGGAGAATGACGCCGAGAGGGAGATTTGAACTCCCGTGTCCGTGAGGACAGCAGATTTCGAATCTGCCGCCTTGGCCGGGCTAGGCTATCTCGGCTCACTTCCCAGTACTGCGTTTTGCACTTTATGGGTTTCGATTTAGGTCACGGGAACCTATCGGACCACCACATTAAAATCGATGGCCGTTGCGTGATATTTCATGGACGTTACAGACGCGAATACCAAGGCAGAATCCGTCCTCGATGCGATCGGAACTGCCGTCATTGCCGACCGCGAATTCCTCGAAACAGTCCTCCTCGGCGTCATGGCAGGAGGCCACGTCCTCCTCGAAGACGTGCCCGGAACCGGAAAGACGCTCACCGCGCGAAGCTTCGCCTCCGCGCTGGGTCTCTCCTTCAGTCGCGTGCAGTTCACCCCCGACCTGCTCCCGGCCGACGTGACGGGGACGCACGTGTTCAACGAACAGGACCGCCAGTTCGAGTTCAACGAGGGGCCAATCTTCGCCAACGTCGTCCTCGCCGACGAGATCAACCGCGCGCCGCCGAAGACGCAATCCGCGCTCCTCGAAGCGATGGAGGAGGGACAGGTCACCGTGGACGGCGACACCCGCGAACTCCCGAAGCCGTTCTTCGTCATCGCCACGCAGAACCCCGTCGAACAGGAGGGGACCTTCCCGCTCCCCGAAGCGCAGGTGGACCGCTTCGCCGTCAAAACCAGCCTCGGCTACCCCGAACTCGACGGCGAGATCGAACTCCTCCGCCGCCGTGCGGGCCGCGACAGCCAGAGTCCGACGATGGAGAGCGTCCTCGACAACGAACTCGTCACCGCCCTCCAATCCGTCCCCGAAACGGTGCGCGTCGAGGAGGACCTGCTCGAATATATGGCCGCCATCGCCCGCGAGACGCGGGAGGACCGCCGCGTCGAGGTCGGCGTCTCCCCCCGCGGGACCCAGCGCCTCTTCGAAGCGACCCGCGCCCGCGCCGCCATGAAGGGCCGCGACTTCGTCACCCCCGACGACGTCAAACGCGTCGCCTATCCCCTCCTCTCCCACCGCGTCGTCCTGACCCCGGACGCGAAGGTGAACAACGTGCGAAAGGACGAAATCATCGAATCCGTGCTGGACAGCGTTCCCGTGCCGACGGTGGAATAGGAAAATCGCCCCTTCTTTCTCACGCCCGCAGCGCCGACGTGAGCGCCAGCATCGCGATCAGCAGGAACACCAGCGCTGTCACGGGTTTGCCGCCACCGCCAGCCAGATACACGCCGTAGCCGAGCGCACCGGCGGCGACGCCGACGATGGTGCTCGATGCGGCGTGCATGATTTCGAGCGTCTGCGTGTCCGCCTCGCGGCCCAGTTGCTCGCCGACGTTGATGGCCTGTTCGCCGAAATCCCACGCGAGGACCGTCGCTATCGCGCCGGGAATCAGGAGTTCCGGCGGTGCCGCAACGAGGCTCCCGGCCAGAATTCCGGCGAGGAGGACGAACCCGCCGGTCGTGACGAGGCGGCGCGACCCGCGAACGACGCCGATGGCCACGAACAGCAGGCCGAACAAGCCGAAGAGTGCACCGATGCCGCCGAAGAGCGCACCCGCCCCGAGCGCGACGGACGCGGCGATGACCGAAAGCAGTTGACTCACCCGCGCCGGGGAGCGGTCGATGGTTTCCGAAGCGCTCCCGCTCATCGTGCCCACCGCCTGTTCATCTTCGCCAGCGTAACGCCAAGCAACTCGTCCGTGTCCCAGTCCACGGCCCGGATGCCGCTGGCGCGGATCGACTGGAGCCGTTGTCTTCGTTCCACCTGCGCGAGTCGTTCCCCGACCGACACGTCCGTCGTCGGGTCCGGGCTGACGACGGTGACGGCGTGGCCGATAGCGTCGAGTCGCCGTGCGATTTTCGGCGCGAAGTCGTCACAGAGCGGGGAGAAAAACACCACCTGTGCGTCGCTCGGCAGTCGTCGCTGAAGCCAGCGCAGCGACATCGTCGAGTAAAACGTCTCGTCCGACGGCGTCCGAGCGAACGCGCTGGCGTGCGAGAGCAGTTCCCGCGCTTCGACGCGGTGGGTTTCCCCCGTTGCGGGGGCGAGCCACGCGTCCTCCGGGCCGAGCGCGGCGATTCCGACCCTGTCGCCGTTGTCGAGGAGCGCGCTGAACGCGTCGCCCGCGGCACGAATCGAGTGTTCGACCGCGCCGGGGTCCTCGTGGTCGCTCGTCAGGTACGCCTGTTTTCGCACGTCCACGAGCAGGACGACGGTCGCCGTCCGCTCCTCGCGGAACTCGACGGTCGTCAGTTCCCCCGTGCGGGCCTTTCGCTTCCAGTCGATGCGCGAGAGCGGGTCACCGGGTCGATACTCGCGCGTGGCGAAGAATTCGATGCCAGTGCCGCCTTCACGGGTCGTCACTTGACCGACGTGGCGAATCGTCTGTTCACGTAACGGTACGTCCTCGGCGGTCGATTCGAGTTGTGACGTACACGAAATCTTCGTCTCGTCTTCGAGTTCGAACTCCCGTTCGAGCGCCCCGCTGAAGTCCCGGGCGAGGGCCTGTGCTGGGTCGAACTCGTGGTCGCCTCGGACCGCCTCGACGGTGTAGGTGAACACCGCGCGCTTGCCGGGGCGAAGCGCGGTTCCGATCCTGGGCGACCCGCCCGTCACGCGAAGTCCGTCCGGAACGCCGTCGATGACCCGGAGGTCCGGTGCGGTCCTGTCGCCGACGTTCTCCACGGTCACTTCGACCTCGGTTTCGTCGCCCGGCGCGGGTGTCGGGTCGCGGACGACTCGGGTCAGTTCGAACGCCGTCGATGGCGGCGTGGCGGTCCGGGCGTACGCCGCGAACGCGACGCCGACGACGCCGATGAGGAGCGTGACCGGACTCTCGGTGAATATCCCGACTCCGGCGGCGAGCAACACCATCGCGCTGACGCCGTGCCATCGGTTGGTCTCACGGATGACGTTCATTGGCTTTCCTCCACGTACCGGGCGACGGCATCGGCCGTCTTCCTCGCACGGTGTTGGAACGCGGTCTCGCTGCCGAGCGACCGACGCAGCCACTCACGCCACGAGCGGCGGGGAGCGGACGGTCCGCCGAGGAACGCGGCGGCTTCCGGGTCGTCCGTCCACCTTCCCGTCTCGATTTGGGTCCGCGCCTCGTCGACCGAACAACCGTCCCGCCTGGTGATTGCTGCGACGAGCGAACGTTCGAGGCGTTGCCGGAGTTCCTTTCGCGACCGGATGAGACGTTTTCGGTGGCCGGAGTGGACGGTCCGGAGCAGTTCGTCGAACTCCTGGCCGGGCGTCGGCAACGTCACGTTCGTCTCCGGGTCACCCGTGTCCGCGCCCTCCACGTCGGTCCGTCTCCGCTGTTGGATCACGCGAAGCCCTTGGACGAACGCCAGCACTCCGACGACTTTCACGAACACCTCCTGAAGGGGAAACATCGTCGCCAGCCCGGGCGCGACGGCGACCGCGAGCCCCCAGCCGACGGCGAGGAGACCGACGACGGTGACGACCGTTCTGCGTTTCATTCGCCACCCTCCTCGTCGTCCGCGTACGCTCGCTCGATACGACGGAGCGCATCTATCGCCCGCCGTTCGTGGTCCTCACTGGCGTCGTACCCTCCGTATCGAACCTCCTCGAAGACGCTCGTCAGTTCGTCCACGTCCTCGGGGTCCATCCCGGCGGCCACGGCGGCCGACGCGAACTCGCCCGGCGTGCTGGAGTGTGGCGATGGCACGTTCAGATACTCGGTCATCTCGCGCCACGCCCGATACACCTCGTTCTCGACGCCCGATTCCGATTCGATCCGGTCGGCAGCCTCACCGGCCGCACGACCCACCGCAGCGATGTCGGGTTGGTTCTCCTCCACGTTTCCGGCGTCCGGCCCCGTATCCTCGTTCCCGCTCGAACTCCGAACGAGCAGGACGACGGCTCCGAGGAGCGCGACGCCGAGGACGACGAACATGATGAGGGACGGCGTCGCCATGCCGTTCGCACCGTTGCCGAGTCCGCCGGTGCCGCCCTTCGGCAACGAGATGTCGCTCGTGTTTATCGCCCCGCCGAGAATCCCGCCGCCGTCGGGTGTGACACACGCCGTCAACAACGCGTGGATGAACAAGAAGGGAACACCGACCGGTCCGACGACCGCGAGGACACCGAGACCGCCGGCCTTCCGGTAGGCGAGCGCCGCGAGTAGCAGGAACGCGACGATCATGGCGAGGATGGCCGCGGTCGAATCGAGGACGGGATAGCACGGAAGCCTGAGCGGTGTTCCCATCTTCCCGCCACCGTTCGACATCGGTGGACTCGATCCGTTCGTTTGACTGCTTCCGATGCCGCCGGGGCCACCGCCGAGACCGGTTCCGGACCCGTCCTCCACGGCGGAGTTCAGGGTTGCGGCGGCGAACGCGATGGCGAGAATACAGAGGAGGGCGATGACGACGACGCGGGCGGTATCTCGTTCCACGGTACCAAGTAGCTGGATTGATAACTTAGGTTTTCTGTCTGCTCTCGGGGAAATAGCGCCGTGGAAGACAAGAAATATGGCCACCGATCCGCTCGGATGCGCTTGAAACACCCTCTACGGGGTGAACGTGGCGACGACATCGTCCCGTTTCTCCGGCGGTGCCGTGACGAAGCGGGGGCACCGCGACGAAGAGTTGTTCGAGTGGTCACACGAACGCGTCGGGCGAGTTCGCGTCGGCCGCCAGCAGTTCGACTATCCCTGAACCGACCTCGCTAATCGTTCACGACGACGCGGACAAAATCGACGGGAGACGGACTCACACACAACGGCCAACCGTTATGCCGCCCCCGCTCGTGTCATCGGTATGCGATTTGTGGGGGTGGTCGTCGTCGTTCTGCTCGTCTGTATCGCGCCGGTGAGTGGCGTGCTGGCCGGTGGAGGTAGCGGGAGTGGTGGGGGTGGACATGCGAAACGCGCCGGAAACCACCCGCCGGACCCGAGTTCCGACGTTATCGGCTGGGAACACGGCTACTGGTACAACGAGAGCATCGACGTGAACCAGCGGGACGGGTTGTCGAAGGCCGAAAAAAAGCGGTACGTCGCACGGGCGATGGCCCGCGTCGAGTTCATCCGAAATGAGGAGTTCACCCATCCGGTGACGGTCGAGGCGTTGCCCCGGAAGGAGTATCGAACGCTCGTCCGGCAGCAGGCGGCGAACAGCAACACGCCGTCGGAGCGTGCGTGGGAGAATCAGATCTGGGAGGGGTTGTTCGTCACGGGCGAGCAGGCCGACGCCGCTCGTCAGCAGACCACGCTCATGCAGGACCGCGTCGCCGGGTTTTATCTCCCGGGGAAGAACCGCGTCTACGTCATCTCGAACGGGAAGGGGAGGATCGACAACGCGACGCTGATCCACGAACTCACGCACGCGATGCAGGATCAACACAAGAGGCTGTCATCGCCACAACTCCAATCGAATTCGATGGACGAGCGACGCGGGCACGATGGCCTGACGGAGGGCGAAGCGACCTACGTCGAAAAGCGCTACGCGAACCGCTGTGACAAGTCGTGGCAGTGCGTCGGAAAGGTACACATCGCACGAAAGCGGACGCCGTACAGCGGCGGAAAACTCCCGCCGTACAACCTCGCCATGCAGGTCGCGCTCATTCAACCCTACTCGGACGGTCCGGCGTACGTCGCGTCGAAGTTCGATTCGGGCGGTTGGTCGGCGGTGAACGAGCAGTATCGACATCCGCCGAACTCGTCGAAGGCGGTCATCCATCCGGGAAAACGAACCGGATCACCGCCCCCGCTTCACCTCGGCGAACAGGCGCGAAACGGGTGGAAGCTGTACGGAAAACACGGTACAAACGGCTCACAGACGGTCGGCGAGGCGGGCATCTACACCATGTTCTGGTATCAGGGTCGGGCCGACGGCAATCCGATCATTCACTGGCAGCGGTTCCAGAACGCGGATCACGGGGAGTACGACCTGTTCGATTACTCCAGTCCCCCCTCGGATGGGTGGGCGAACGACCGACTCTGGCCGTACCACAAGGGGAAACAGCGCGGGTACGTCTGGCGGACGAAGTGGGAAACCGAGCGCGACGCCACCCAGTTCGTGCGGGCGTACCGCGAGTTGCTCCGCGGGAAAAACGCGAGACGCGTCGGCCCGAGCACGTGGCGAATTCCGAAGGGACCGTTCGCCGACGCCTTCCGAATCGACCGACACGGACGAACCGTGACGATAGTCAACGCCCCGACGGTCGGCGCGCTGTCGGACGTTCGGCCGGAGTCGAAAGCAAAACGGAAGATGCGGCTCTCACGGGTTCGTTGACGAGTTATTCGGAGATGGATGAGAGGGAAACGTCCCCGATTTTGTCGCTGGTTCGCCGTGTGCTACGGAGAGATGTCTCTCACGGTCGTCGGTCACCGAAGGAAAAATACGATTATGCGGTCGCCTCGTCGGTGGAGACGCTCGTCGGGAGCGCGTCCGTCTCGTCGGCCATGGTCAACAGGTCGTGGTAGCGGTTGCGAATCGTAACGGTGCTCACGTCCGACACCTCACTGACCGCGTCCTGCGTGAGATTTTCACCTTCGAGGAGCGCGGCGGCGTACAGCGCGGCGGCCGCGAGGCCGACGGGCGATTTGCCGCTCGTCGCACCCGTCTCTTTCGCCGTCTTGAGCAGGTCGTGGGCGCGGCGCTTCGTCGCGGGCGTGAGATCGAACTCGCTTTCGAACCGCGAGAGGTACTGCTCGGGGTCTGCGGGTTGGACGCCGAGGTTGAGTTCACGAACGATGTAGCGGTAGGTGCGCTTGAACTCCATGCCGTCGATCCGGCTGACGGTCGTTAATTCGTCCATCGTCCGCGGGATGCCGCTCTGGCGGGCCGCCGCGTACAGCGACGCGGTTGCGACACCTTCGATGGAGCGTCCCGGGAGGAGGTCCTCGTTCAGCGCACGGCGGTAGATGACGCTGGCCATCTCGCGGACGTTGTCCGGGAGGCCGAGCGCGCTCGCCATCCGGTCGATTTCGCCGAGCGCCTGTTTGAGGTTACGCTCCTTGCTGTCGCGGGTGCGGAAGCGCTCGTCCCACGTTCGAAGGCGTTGCATCTTCTCGCGCTGGCGTGGACTCAGTGACCGTCCGTAGGCGTCCTTGTTCTGCCACCCGATGTTGCTCGACAATCCCTTGTCGTGCATCATCTTCGTCGTCGGCATGCCGACGCGGGACTTCGAATCGCGTTCGCTCGCGTCGAAGGCCCGCCACTCGGGACCGTGGTCGATACCGTCGGTCTGGACGACGAGGCCACACTCGCTACAGACGGTCTCGGCGTGCTCGGAGTCGGTAATGAGGTTGCCGCCACATTCGGGGCACACCTCCGGCTCTCGCGTCTGCTCGTCCGTCCGCTGTTCCTCTCGTTCGGGCCTATGTTTCCCCGTCCGCTTTCGTTCGATGTTCGCTGCGGGCTGCTGGTCGTTCCGATTGATTTTCGTACTCGTCATGGTGGAAGGAAATGGAACCGATCCTCGGAATAAATCGCTGGCGAGGAGGGCTCGCTAACCCAATGTAAGCGACGAAAGTATATAAATGTGTTGCTTTATATTGCAAGCCTTCGGATATAGTCGTAGATTCATGTACGAAAATCAGTTTTATATGGCAACAATTGACATCCAGATTAAATTGATCATAAGAATATGTACCGCCCGTTTTCGAGGAGATAGAGATGACGCGACAGACGCGACGGACGTTCTTGGCTACCGCCGGTGCCATCGGTCTTGCTGGCTGTTCTTCTATCGTGGATAAATCACAACTCCCGATGAACGGGACCGGCCGGAATTCACGACCGAAAGCAGCTACTGGACCGCCGGTTCCGGCCGCGAGCGACTTCGAGAAACTGAGCGGATGGCAGGCGGTTTCCGGACAGGGAACCCTGTCGAAATCGACCGACGACCCGTACCGTGGGTCCCAATGTGCCCACATGGTCGGAAGCGACGCTACGAAGGCGGGCTGTATTTCCCGAACGCTGTCGGGGACCGACCTCCGCGGGACGAATTTCTCGATGGCTGTCAAGGTCGAAAACTACGACTTCGCCAAAATTCTCATCGAACTGGTCGCCCCCGACGGCGACAACGCCGTCCAACTCAAGCGGACGCTGGTCGGCCCGAGCGACCGCTGGGTGCGCGTCAACTTCGGTGTCACCGGCGTGGCGGGGACCCCGGACCTCTCGTCCGTATCCGAACTCCGAATCGTCGGGCGGCCGGTCGACACCAACGCCCGAGACCCCATCGAACTGTTCGTTGACGACCTCCGAACGGCCTCACGACCCGACAAGGGGGCGGTGATGTTCACGTTCGACGACAGCCACGCGACCCACTATCGCGCGTTCGAAATCCTGCAGAAGTACGACTTTGCCGGGGTAGAGGCCGTCATCCCCGAAAGCATCGGCCACGACGGCCGCCTGACGACGGACCAACTGTCCGAGATGGCGGACGGCGGATGGGACATGGCCGCCCACCCGGACGTGCAGGCTCATTCCTTCCCCGAATACTCGCCGGACGATCAGGCGGCGTTGCTGAAGCGCACGCAGGAGTACCTCCAATCACACGGGTTCGACGACGGCGCACGCCACTTGCTCGTCCCGAAGAACCAGGTCGGCCCGAACACGTTCGACCTCGCGCGAAAATACTACGACTCCATCTACAGCTTCGGCGGTTGTCCGAACGCCATGCCGTTCGAGAACGGGGACGCCATCGTCTCGCGCGTCAACGGTAAGGACCTCGACGTGACGAAGCGGTACGTGGACTACGCCGCCGAGTACGGCCAACTCGTCGTCCCGCTGTTCCACGCCATCGGCGACGGCGGCGAAATCAGCGAGTCCGACCTCGAATCGCTGGCCCAATACGTCCAGGGAAAGGACGTGGACGTCATCACCGCCTCCGACCTGCTCGACGGATAATCGTGACGAATCGTTCGTTCATTTCGTTCAAATCACAGCGCGTGAGTCGGTTCGTCCCGTCCGGTACGAACTCGATCTCCCCGAAAGGCTGACCGCCACCGCAGACTCTTAACGCCTCGCGCACCAATTGGAGGTATGACCGAGAAAGCGACACTCGCAGGCGGTTGTTTCTGGTGTCTCGAAGCGGCCTACAAGGAACTCGACGGCGTGCAGTCGGTCACGTCGGGCTACGCCGGCGGACACGTCGAGAACCCGACCTACGAAGCCGTCTGCTCCGGCGACACCGGCCACGCCGAGGTCGTCCAACTGGAGTACGACCCCGACGTGGTCGGCTACGACGAACTCCTGCAGGTGTTCTTCACCATCCACGACCCCACGACGCTCAACCGACAGGGTCCGGACGTGGGGAGCCAGTATCGCTCCGCGATCTACTATCACGACGACGAACAGAAGGACGTCGCCGAGGCGTACATCGACGGACTCGAATCCGAGGGCGCGTTCGACGACCCCATCGTCACCGAGGTCGAACCCCTCGACGCGTTCTACGAGGCGGATAGCTACCATCAGGACTACTACGAGAACAACCCCAACGACGCCTACTGCACGATGAACGCCCAACCCAAGATTCGCAAGGTTCGGGAGAAGTTCGCAGAGAAGGCGAAACAGTAAGCGCCGCGTCAGAAGTTGGCCGAGAATCCGTTCTTCGAGGAATGCGGTCTTCGATACCGACCGCGAAAACCTTCGCTACCGACTTCAGGTTCGTCGTTCGCTACGAACGGACGTGTTGATTTTGCCGCCATCGTCCCACCGAGAGAACCTCCCGAGAGAACCTCCCGAGAGGACCTTCCGAAAGTCCACGCCCGTTGTCCCGGAGTACGGCGCGTTTCGGTCGTCATCCCAGGAGCTACTGGAGCGCGAAGGCTATAATTTTAGCCCGACCTAAACTATTTAGCAATTCCGGTTTTTAGGTGGGACTAAAACTAGATTGCTGTCAGGTAGAAACTCGAACACAGCGGGAAGGTTCTAGCTAGAATATATTTCGTGAAATGAGTACGTTTTTGAAATCAACTGTCGTCCCTCCGAAACTCTCCCCGCGAGAGACACAATCCCGGCAGTTTTTATTACCCCGGGACGTAGGTGGGAGCAGACTGGGCAACTCGCGGGTGTGCGGCATCCCGCTGCGCGCGAGTGCCAGACCGACGTGCTGTAAGACGCCGGGGTCTGACGCTCGCGGCCCCGCGAGGATTTCAGTGAGCAACGCAACCGTCACGCCGTGTGACGTTTCAATGCTTGAGGAAAGCAAACTATGGAAATCGAAATCGCAACAATTGGCGGCTACGAAGAAGTCGGACGGCAGATGACTGCCGTCCGCGCGGGCGACGATGTCGTCATCTTCGACATGGGTCTGAACCTGTCGAAGGTGCTGCTTCACGATAACGTCGAAACAGAGAAACTCCACAGCCTCGACCTCATCGACATGGGCGCGATCCCGGACGACCGCGTCATGTCCGATCTGGAAGGCGACGTGAAAGCCATCGTTCCGACACACGGTCACTTGGACCACATCGGCGCGATCAGCAAACTGGCGCACCGATACAACGCGCCCATCGTCGCCTCCCCGTTCACCATCGAACTGGTGAAACAGCAGATCCAGGGCGAGGAGAAGTTCGGGGTCGAAAACGACCTCATGAAGATGAGCGCGGGCGAGACGATGCAGTTGAGCGACGAGGTCGAACTCGAATTCGTCAACGTCACTCACTCCATCATCGACGCGATCAACCCCGTGGTTCACACCCCGGAGGGTGCCATCGTGTACGGCCTCGACAAGCGCATGGACCACACGCCGGTTCTCGGCGACCCCATCGACATGAAGCGCTTCCGCGAGATCGGCCGCGAAGGGCCGGGCGTCCTCGCGTACATCGAGGACTGTACGAACGCGGGACGTAAGGGTCGAACCCCGAGCGAATCCGTCGCTCGCCGACACCTCAAAGACGTCCTGTACAGCATCGAGGACTACGACGGCGGTATCGTGGCGACGACGTTCTCCAGCCACATCGCCCGCGTGACCAGCCTCGTCGAGTTCGCACAGGACATCGGTCGGACGCCGGTCCTGCTCGGCCGCTCGATGGAGAAGTATTCGGGCACCGCGGAACGCCTGAACTTCGTCGACTTCCCCGAGGAAGTCGGCATGTTCGGCCACCGGAAATCCGTGGACCGGACGTTCAAACGCATCATGAAGGAGGGCAAGGAGAACTACCTCCCAATCGTGACCGGCCACCAGGGCGAGCCACGCGCGATGTTGACCCGTATGGGTCGCGGCGAGACGCCGTATCAGCTGGAAGACGGCGACAAAGTCGTCTTCTCGGCTCGCGTCATTCCGGAGCCGACGAACGAAGGCCAGCGCTACCAGTCCGAGCGTCTGTTGAAGATGCAGGGTGCACGCATCTACGACGACGTCCACGTTTCCGGCCACCTTCGAGAGGAAGGCCACTACCAGATGCTCGACGCACTGCAACCACAACACGTCATCCCGGCTCACCAGGACATGAAAGGCTTCGCGCCGTACGTGGACCTCTGTGAGTCACAAGGCTACCGTCTCGGTCGTGACCTTCACGTAACGCGGAACGGTAACCTCATTCAGCTGGTGGAGTGAAATGACAGACGCGAGTACGGAATCACGCGAAGAACTCGTCACCGAGACGGTGGGGCAGCGCCGCGAACTCGTCAACGCCGCGATCGAGGAGGAGCTTCCGATAATCGAACCGGAGCGCCTCTACGAGGCGTCCCGGTACCTGCTCGACGCGGGCGGGAAACGTCTCCGACCGACGGTCCTCTTGCTCGTCGCGGACGCGCTGGCGGACGTCGAACCCATGTCGGAAGCCTATCGGAAGTTCCCGGCACTCGACGGGAGTGAGGTGGACGTGATGGCCGCGGCGGTAAGCATCGAGGTCATCCAATCGTTCACGCTCATCCACGACGACATCATGGACGACGACGACCTTCGTCGCGGCGTGCCATCGGTTCACCGCGCGTACGACACCGAGACCGCGATTCTGGCCGGTGATACGCTCTATTCGAAGGCGTTCGAAATCATGCTGGAGACGGGAGCCACACCGGAGCGCTGTGTTACCGCACTCGACGTACTCGCGTCCACCTGCACGAAGATTTGCGAAGGGCAGGCACTCGACGTGTCCTTCGAGGAACGGCCGGACGTCCTTCCGGACGAGTATCTCGAAATGATCGAAAACAAGACGGCCGTCCTCTACGGCGCGGCGGCGAAAGTTCCCGCCGTGCTTCTCGGTGCGGACGAGGAAACCACCGAAGCGTTGTACCAGTACGGTATCGACGTCGGACGGGCGTTCCAGATTCAGGACGACGTCCTCGACCTGACCGTCCCGAGCGAGAAACTCGGCAAGCAACGAGGAAGCGACCTCGTCGAGAACAAACAGACCATCATCACGCTCCACGCCCGCAATCAGGGCGTGGACGTGGACTCGTTGGTCGAAACCGAGACGGTCGGCGACGTGACGGAAGCCGAAATCGACGCCGCCGTCAAGCGACTCGAAGCCGCCGGAAGTATCGACTACGCCACGGAAAAGGCACAGGAACTCGTCCAACGCGGCAAGGACCACCTAGGCGTGCTCCCGGACAACGAATCGCGCTTCCTGCTCGAACAGATCGCCGACTACCTCATCGAACGCGGCTACTGAGGTTTGGAAGCAACCTTCCCATTTTTTCAGTCCCCATCGACACAGCCAAGGCCGAGAACTACTCGTTCAGACCGCAAAAAAGAGCCGTGAATTCGAGTGTTGGTGGGTGCCTAGCAGCGTCTCTTACGAATCGACGTTTACATCACCGCCAGCGTTGGCGTTCGTGTTGTCCTGGTCGATACCGTTGTCCGAGACGGTGTCGTCGCCGGGACCGTTCCCGTTGCCTGCGATGATGACGTGGCTGTCAGAGACTGTGTTGCTGTCGTCCCCGTCAGTTATCTTCTGGCTGTTGTCGGTCGTTTTCTTCGTCACCTGATTTCCGCAATGCGGATTTTTGTGCTTCGTGTGCTTATTGCATCCTGGAAACTTGCTGGTCGCTGCGGCGGAACCGACTCCAAGACTAGCGACCATCGTAGCGACAACAGCAAGCGTCAACAGCGTCTGTAGTGTCCGTTTCATGTTTTCTCCACGAGCGGCGTCCGACCGCTCGTAAACTCGCTGCGGCCGGTTTGTATTTCAAGCCATCCGACCGTTGACCCGGTTTAGGTCGCCTGCGTTCCGATCCATTCCACACTACTGCCGTCAGGTTTGTAATCAATCTATGACGCGAAAAATGAGACCCGACCGCTCTGTTCCGATTTTACGCCGAACGGAACCGAACGGTATTCATCGACATTGTGCGTAGTAGCGAGATACAAACACGCAAGAAATACTAGCTGTTCGCGCGGATTTTTGAACGTTTGGAAGGATATTCGCCATTATCCATGGAATCTAGAATTTCTAACTAGTTTTCAAAGTCATTAATCCGAAATACCGTTTTTCAAACTCAGGGTTCATGTTATGTCCGATTCGGTAGGCTACTATCCATCGAACGCCTGACTCGAAGGCATCCATCACTGTGCCGAAAAGCGAGGTTTTTCACCCTGACCCTCAAATCGTCGGATAATGGACGATGAGTTACGGACGGAGATCGAGACGGAGGCGGAGAAGCACGCGCTGTTCAACGCGCTGAAACACGACAGCGACGCGGATGTCGGTGCTATCATGGGGTCGCTGATGGGGGAGAATCCGGACTTCCGCGAGCACGGGAGCGAAGTGCCGGGCATCGCGGGGAAGGTCGTCGCACAGGTGAACCAACTGGACGGCGACGAGCGCCGCGACCGACTGGAAGAACTGGACGCCGAACTCGTCGAGGAACTGGACGCCGAGGACGAGGAGGACGACCAAGTGCTCTCCGACCTGCCGAACGCGGAGGAGTACGATGAAATTCGGATGCGCTGTGCGCCGAACCCGAACGGCCCGTGGCACATCGGTCACGGACGGATGCCCGCCGTCATCGGGACGTACAAGGACCTCTACGACGGCGAGATGTTGGTGCGTTTCGACGACACCGACCCGGAGACGAAGCGCCCGGACTTGTCGGCCTACGACGCGATTCTTTCGGACATCGACTACCTCGGTTTCGAACCGGACGAGGTCATCAAGGCCAGCGACCGCCTCGAAACCTACTACGACCACGCCCGCGACCTCATCGAGAAGGGCGGCGCGTACACCTGCTCCTGTTCCGGCGAGGAGTTCTCGAACCTGAAGAACGACGCGGAGGCGTGCCCGCACCGCGACAAGGACATCGAGACGACGATGGCAGAATTCGAGGACATGATCGCGGGCGAGTATTCGTCCGGCGAGATGGTGCTCCGCGTGAAGACGGACATCGAGCACAAGAACCCCGCCCTGCGCGACTGGGTGGCGTTCCGCATCATCGATACGCCGCACCCCCGCCCCGAGGCCGCCGACTACCGCTGCTGGCCCATGCTCGACTTCCAGTCCGGCGTCGACGACCATCTGACGGGCATGACCCACATCATCCGCGGTATCGACCTGCAGGATTCGGCGAAACGCCAGCAGTTCGTCTACGACTACTTCGACTGGGAGTACCCCGAAACCATCCACTGGGGTCACGTGCAGGTGGACGAGTACGACGTGAAGATGTCCACCTCGACCATCAAGGAACTCATCGAGAAGGGAGAACTCGACGGCTGGGATGACCCACGTGCCCCCACCCTTCAGAGCGTCCGTCGCCGAGGCATCCGCGGCGAGGCCATCCGCGAGGCGATGGTCGGACTCGGCACCTCCACGAGCAACGTCGATTTGGCGATGAGCACCATCTACGCCAACAACCGCGAGTTGGTGGACGACGACGCGCCGCGCTTCTTCTTCGTCCGCGAGGGCGTCGAATACCCGCTCATCGGCGACTACCCCGAGGCCGCGGAACCGGCGGTTCACCCCGACCACGAGGACAGGGGAACGCGCCACATCCCGGCGGGCGAGGCCGTTCTCATCGAAGCCGACGACATCCCTGACCACGGCGAGCGTGTCTGGCTGAAGGGATTAGGCTGTTTCCAACACACCCGCGACGCGTTCCAGTACACGGGCGACGACATCAGCGCCGTCCGCGATGAGGGCGTGGACGTGATTCACTGGGTCCCCGCCGAGGCGAACGTCCCGGTCCGCATGCGAACGATGGACGGCGACGTGGAAGGCGTCGCGGAACCCGACTTCGCCGAAACCGACGTGGACGACATCGTCCAGTTCGAGCGCGTCGGGTTCGTGCGAGTGGACAGCGTGGCGCGAAGCGCCACGGAAAGTCGAGCGGCAGAGCCGCGAGACAGTGAGGACGGCGACGAGACGGTGACCTACTTCGCGCACGAGTAACTCGGCGGAACCCCGTCGTTCCTCTGTTTGTCGAGGAACTCCGACCGGTACTCGGATTTCGGTCGTCCCCGGACGACTACGGGCACCGACAACTATATCGTCTGCTACAAAAATCGTTGAATAGTGACAGAAGAGGCGGGGGAAGAAAAACGGACGCCGCTCGGAATCAGCCTTCTCTGTCTGTTGTTGCTGTTGTACGCGTTCTTCTGGATGCTGGCGTGGATGCTTTCGAGGGGGAGTCCGGTACTGGAAGTGATAGCGGTCCCCATCATCGTCGGACTGCTGTTACTCGCGTACCTCCTATACGCGGGGAACCGGACCGGGTTATGGATTGCGATGGTCGTACTGGGGGGAAGTACACTGTGGCGATTCTCGCTCGTCGTGGCAGGGGAAACGGGAAACCTCTCGAATGCACTGGTCGGCGTCGTACTGGTACTGTATCTGTTCAGCCAGCGCGATTACTATCGATCCACCACATCGTAGTCCGCACATCGATCGGGGACGAGTTCGCGTCTCACTCCCAGTCCACGTCCGCAAGCGGTTCCGCGACGACACCGTCCTGCTGCGCCAGCACCCTTGCGTGACTCGTACAGACGAGTCGGTTGTCAGCCCACGGGATGTGGAGTCGGACCGCCGCTTCGTTTTCACAGTCGTTTTCGGCACAGTTCATCGGCTGAATACAACGGATCGGAATCACATGGCTGTACTGATCGAACCGTGGATACGGCGGCGGAGTTAATATAAAAGGGTTTCAAGAATAACCCCGCGTTTCAGGGACGCTGCGAAACTCCATTCCCTATGGACGCTGCTGAGTTGGAGGAAGGTGCCGATTTCGTGTACGAAATCGACGCCGGTGAAACCGTCACGGAGGGGGTAGTCACCGCCGTCGCGGCGACGACGAACACCGAGATACATCGTCTACCGCCGCTGTATGAGACGGTGAACGCGGACGCGCTCAACGAGTTGTTCGCGGACAGCCATCGGGGAAAGATGCGAACTTCGGGGCGAGTTAAGTTTACTTATCATGGGTGTGAAGTGGTCGTGCTGAGTAACGTTCGCATCATCATCATCGAGGCGGACGTTTGATGCCAGAATGCGCTACGGGGACTGGAACAAAATGAGCGTCATTGCAGAATTCACGATTCCTACCGAAGAGTTCGCACTCTCGCAGGCTTTCGCTGCGATCCCGAACATGGCCGTCGAAATCGAACGGATGGTCGCACACCCCGCGAGTCGGTTCCTCCCCTATCTCTGGGCGTGTGGGGGGACGACGACCACGGTGGAGCGGGAACTCCGTGACGATCCGACGACGGTTTCGGTGACGAAGCTCACCGAAATCCCCTACGGGTCACTCTTCCGTATCGAGTGGTCGGACGAGACCCGGGAAACGGTCGAGGACGTGCTGGAGAGCGACCCCGTCATCCTCACCGGCACCGCCGCAAAACAAGGGTGGGATTTCCAGATGCGGTTCGAACACCGCGACCACATCTCGAAACTCCAGTCAGACTTGAGCCATCACGACGTCAGCGTCGAGTTGAAGCGGTTACACACGCCGGAGACGCCGACGGTCGATGGTCAGTTCCTCCTCACGTCGAAACAGCGGACGGCGCTGAACTCCGCGCTCGATTCGGGTTACTTCGAGGTACCACGAGAAACGAACCTGAGCGAGTTGGCCGAGGAACTCGACATCAGCCAACAGGCCCTGTCGAAACGGCTCCGACGCGCTCACCGGACCGTGAGCCGTCACATCCTCACGACGGGACCGAACGAAATCGCGGACGACCGGCTCGATTAATCCGAATATCGCGCCTTCTCCGCCAGTGCGGCCTCGTTTCCGTAGGTATCGACCAACGGCTGGAACGACGCGCCCAGCGCCCGCATCGCTTCGCCGGGGGAGTGAAAGCCGAGTTCGTCCGCAACGGCGGACCAGCGATGGGCTTGGAGTACCTTCCGAACCAGTAGCCGCTCCTGACGCGGCGAAAGCAGGTCCGGGGCCGCCGGGTCGGCGAGCTGTTTCACGACCAGTTTCCGGAACGGGGCGGGGCCGTGGTCGAACTGCCCCGGGCCGTAGGCGCTCGCGGCGACCAGCCGCCACTCCCAGTCGGTGAGCGAGGAGAGCGAAATTTCGGTATCGGTCGCCAGCAGCGATTCGCGGACGACGTCGGGGTCCATGTCGTCGAGGGCGTCCGAAAGCACCGAAGCGATCCGTCCGGCGAACCGACGGGCGTGACGGTCGTACAGGTCCCTTCCCGTGGAGGAGATCGGGTCGAACATGAGCGCGGAGTACTCGCCGCTGGCGTCGTTGCGCGTGGTCGAGAGTTGGACGGTTCGATAGCCGTTTTCGCGCCAGAACCGCAGCAGTTCGGGGGTTGCGCCGAACCCCGTGCCGAGCCAATCGAGGTCCGAGAACTCCCGGCGAACCTCGGCGAGCAGACGGGACCCCAATCCGGACGAGCGCACGGCGTGGTGGGTTGCGATTCGCATGATTCGCATTCCGGTGGGGATTCCGGCGTCGAAGTCGCGGAGTTGCGTCGTCAGCACGTCGGGGAGCATGTTGCCCTTCACCCGACCGCCGTCGTACATGTGTTCGCGCACGTCCGTCGGAAGGTTCCCTTCGCGAGCCAACAACGCCACGCTGACGACGTGGTCGTTCCAGCAGAGCGCCCGAACCGCGACGTTCGGCGCGTCCAACAGTCGGGCGAGGTCGGCGGGTTCCGTCCGATAATGGGCGAGCACGAGCAGGCCGAACGTCTCCCGGAGCAGGTTCTCGTCGGCGAGCAGGTCGTCCGCATCGATCGTTCGATACTCCGCCGTGTCGGGGGTCGCGTCGATGACGAGCGGGTCCACGGCGGGTCGTGCGTCGAGCGCGAGCGCACGAAACGACCACACCTCGATCGGATCGCCGGGCGCGTACCGGATCGGTTCGACCAGACTCACGTCGGTCACGTCGTGGCCGCTCCCTTCGAGTCGGGTGCGGAAGCGTACCGAGAAGCCACGTCCGGCACCCTCGTAGCCGTGAATCGTCGTCGTGAACGCAACTCGCGGGAACGACAGGAACCGCTCCAGCATCCGTACCGGGAGCGCGGCGGCCTCGTCCACGAACACGATATCGGCGTCGACCGAAACCGCCTCCGTCGGCTTTTCGAATCGAACGCTTCCGCCCTCCTTCGTCGTGATTTTGGTCGGCGGGTCGTGGTCCGTGTCGGCGAGTTCGCCTACCGTGTCGAGCAGCGCGGCCGCGCGGACGAAAACCTCGCGGGCGCTCCGATAGCTTCGGGCCGTCACGAGCACGTCCTCGCCGTCCGCGGCGAAGCACCCGGCGGCGATTCCCGCGGCGCTCGACTTTCCACGGCCCCTGTCGGCTTCGACGACGACCGCGTTGTCGGGTTCTGAAAGCGCGTCGAAGGCGTGGACGGCCGAAGCTTGATCGTCGGTGAGACAGGATTCGATGGCGGCCGCGGGGAAGATTTCGTCCTCGCCCGAGAACGTCCGTTCGGTTTCACGGTCGGCCAATCGCGGCGCGGGATCCGTCAGTCCGTCGTCCTCGACGGATTCGGAATCCACGTCCACGATGGCGATTCCACGGTGGGCACGAAGCAGGGAGACGAACCGTCGTCGGAAGTTCCCGCTCACGTCATCGACGGAGTACGGCGGGACCGCGAGCGTCGCGTCGAAGTCGTCCCGGCGGGTCGCCCACGAGTCCAGCGGCGGTGTGAGCAACACGAAGAGGCCGCCGCCGTCCACCGCGCCGACGACCCTCCCGAGCGCGTTCGGTCGAAGTTCGTCGTGAGCGTCGAAGACGACCGCCTCGTGGGTCGTTCCGAGGAGGTTCCCGGCCCGGTTCTGGCTCACTCGTTCGCAGTCGAGCACGCTTCGAGGGGCGACCTGTGAGGTTTTCCCCTCGGGGATTTTTGCGGCGGCGAGGGCATCCTGAGCGATTTCGTAGCCCTCCTCGCGGTCCCCGGCGAGGACGAGGAGTCGCCGCTCGTTCGACTCGCGGGCTTCGTTGCGGAGCGCGGCCACCAGTGACGAGACGTTCACGTCCGTGTTTGGTCGGTTCGCCGCAAGGATGTTTCTCTTTGGTGGAGGAAAAGACAGGAGTCGCGGCGAGGTGGGGTTTACGTGATGGCGTCAACCCGCTCGCATTTCGTGCGCGGGGACCTCGCCGGATAGAATGTCCATGGCTTCACGTATATGCTTTCTGGGTTATGTCATTGAAAATTACTTTCCGTCGGCTACCCTGCAAGCGACGATCCGGCGTACAGTGCAACGACGAGCAGGATCCAGACGGCGTCCACGAAGTGCCAGTACATCGTGACGGTCGTCACCGAGGTGTCCCGTTCCTCCGAGAACTGGCCGTACAGTGCGCGGATGAACAGGACGCTCATGAGGACGATACCCAGCGTGACGTGGAGGCCGTGTAAGCCGGTCAGGCCGAAGAAGGCGCTCCCGAAAACGCCTGACGTGATGGTGAATCCCTCGTGCGTGATGAACAGCATGTACTCGTAAATCTGCCCGCCGATGAAGACCACTCCCAGGAGAACGGTCAACCCGAGGAAGGCGATGAATCGCTGTCGATGCCCACGGAGTAGCGACATATGCGCGTAGTGGAGCGTCCCGCTGCTGGCGACGAGGATGACCGTGTTGACGAGGACGAGTGCACTCAGTACGTCCGGAATGCCTCCGGCCGGCGGCCACGTCCCGACGCGGATGAAGAAGTAGTAGACGAATCCCGCGCCGAACGTCGCCACTTCGGTCCCGAGGAACAGGGTCATCCCCCAGCGGAGTTTCGTCCCCCCAGAACCGTCATGTTTCCAGTACTGGTCCACGAACCCGTGATACAACCACCCGTACAGTCCGGTGAGGAAGACCATCGTCCCCAAGACGAACAGGACAGGGCTGACGAACGTCGGAACGTAGCTGTTTCCGCCGTGGCTCAGGACGTACAACCCGGCGCCGACGTACAGGCTGACGATACCCAGGGCGCCGATGAACGGCCACCACGAGGCTTCGCCGAAATCCTTCGGCCAATCCTCGGGCGCTGAAAAGTGCTGTTCCTCCTCGTCGGCCACCGTTTCGGTGCTCATGACCGGCCCCCACTCATGAACCGACGTACGGGTCGAACGCACAAAACAGGTGTTCGGATTCGTCGGAAACGTTTCGACCGGGAAATTGCCCAGTCGAACGGTGAATTGAAACGTTTTTGTCATTCGTCCGTTTCGGTACGAGCATGCCTGGCCCCATCTTCTGCTCCGGTGAACGAGTCGAACTCAGGACGACCGAACGGGAGGACGTCGACTTCATCCAGCGCGCTCGAACTGATCCGGCCATCCGAACGTCGCTCGGGTTCGTCCGACCGTACAACCACGAGCAGACCGAGGAGTTCTTCGAGAACACGATTTCGGCGGACAACGGCGATTCGAACTTCCTCGTCTGTGTGGACGGTGAACCGATCGGCGAGGCGAACCTGTTCCGCGTCGAGCGCGACCACGGCGAGATTGCCTACTGGCTCGATTCCGACTGGCAGGGCGAGGGCTACGCGACGGAAGCCGTTTCGCTGCTCCTCCGGTACGCCTTCGGCACCAGAGGACTCCATCGCGTGTTCGCTCGAATCGGGGATTTCAACGACGGGTCACAGGGACTCGTGGAGCGATTGGGATTCCAGCGGGAGGGCCGACTTCGTGACCACACGTTTTGGCGTGGGGGGTACCACGATACCTTCGTTTACGGCCTGCTCCGCGAGGAGTGGGACGGCGGTTTCGAGTCCCATGAATAATCCTCCGAAATCGCCCGATAGGAGCGTGTGCGCCACCGTGGCACCCCGTCATGGATTTGAAAGCGTTTTTATGGGGGCATACTCTACTGGAGGGTACAACCTACGCGGGGTTGATGATGCTCCTAGCCGTACAGGACTCATCCGGCAGGGGAGCCTGAGCCAGCGCGTAGGAGAGGTGAACAACCTATGCCAGTATACGTCAATTACGACGTCCCAGCTGACTTGCAGGACCGAGCGCTCGACGCGCTCGAAGTCGCACGGGACACAGGAAGTGTAAAGAAAGGAACGAACGAGACGACCAAGGCAGTCGAGCGCGGCAACGCCGACCTCATCTACGTCGCGGAAGACGTGACGCCGGAGGAAATCGTCATGCACCTGCCCGAACTCGCCGACGAGAAGGGAATCTCCTTCATCTTCGTCGAGACGCAGGACGATGTCGGTCACGCGGCCGGACTCGAAGTCGGCAGCGCCGCCGCCGCCATCGTTGACGCTGGCGAAGCCAGCGACGACGTGGACGACATCGCCTCGAAGGTCGAGGAACTTCGGTGAGGTGGTAGACGATGAGTGCTGAAGAGACCGGACAGGAGGATTCCACCTCCGCCGAGGTCATCGAAATCGTCGGTAAGACGGGGATGCACGGCGAGGCCATGCAGGTCAAGTGCCGCATCCGTGAAGGTAGCAACCAAGGGCGAATCATCACTCGCAACTGTCTCGGGCCGGTCCGAGAGGGCGACGTGCTCCAGTTGCGAGAGACCGCACGTGAGGCAGACTCCATCGGAGGACAATAATGCCACAGACACGCGAGTGTGATTACTGCGGAAACGACATCGAACCCGGCACGGGAACGATGTTCGTCCGCGTAGACGGAACGACCATCCACTACTGCTCCGCGAAGTGCGAGAAGAACGCCGACCTCGGGCGCGAACCGCGCGACCTCGAATGGACCGAGGCCGGCCAAGCAGAGAGTGGTAACGAATGAGCGAACGAACCTTCGTGATGGTCAAGCCCGACGGCGTTCAGCGCGGTCTCATCGGGGAAATCGTCTCCCGGTTCGAGGACCGCGGACTGAAGATGGTCGGCGGCAAGTTCATGCAGATCAGCGAGGAACTCGCCCACGACCACTACGGTGAACACGAGGGCAAGCCGTTCTTCGACGGCCTCGTCGAGTTCATCACGTCCGGCCCGGTCTTCGCGATGGTCTGGGAAGGGCAAGACGCAACACGACAGGTTCGCCGCATGATGGGCGAAACCGACCCAGCCGAATCCGCCCCGGGCACCATCCGTGGCGACTTCGGTCTCGACCTCGGCCGAAACGTGATCCACGGTTCGGACCACGAGGACGAGGGCGCAAACGAGCGCGAAATCGGCCTGTTCTTCGACGAAGAGGAACTGGTCGATTACGAGCAAGTCGACGCCGAGTGGCTGTACGAATAAGCCACTGACGTTGCAGATTACGAATTCATTTTCTGGAAGTTAGTCGATGAGCGACGGCCATTTCGCTCGGACGCTACCCGCTCGTCAGAACGAACGTCAGGAGGAACCCGGCCGCCGTTGCAATCGCGACGAGCGGACCGCCCTCGTCGAACGCCTCGGGGATGACGGTCACGGCGAGCGACGCGAGCACCGCACCTCCGGCGAACGCCCGAACGAAGGAGAGCAGTTTGTCCCCGAATCCGGCCGAGACGACGCTTCCGATAACGACGGCGGCGGTCAGCAGTCCGGCGACGAGCACCCAGAGGCCTATGATGTCCTTCCTCGAATAGTCCTGACCCTGCATGTCCGTCGCACCGTTGAGCGATTCGGGAAAGTTCGAGGCGAAGATGGCGACCAGCAGGGTGAGATAGTGGACGTGTCCCGCGCCGCCGATGGTGACGCCGAGGGCGGTGTTCTCGGGCACGCCGTCGAGGGTGACACCGGCCAGCAGGGCGAACCCGGACTGGCTCGACGCGTAGCGGTCGATGAGCATATCGGCACCGACGAACACCGCCGCACCGGCCATCAACCCCGCTCCGGCGTACCACGGGCCGCCCATGTTGAACGCCTCTTCGAACAAATCGAAGGTCAACGCGGTGATGAGCGCGCCGCTGGAGAAGGCCAACGCGGCCGCCACCACGTCGTCCGACGGCGTCCAGAACGTGCCGAGTGAACTACCCATCACCAGCGCGCTGGAAGCGAGCACGCCGACGACGAGCGATGTCGGAAAGAACACGTCGTCTGGTTCGCGAGGATAACTGTTAGCAGTTGTGGCAGTTCGGGTTGGTTAAGCGACGCCGAAGGCCGCAAAGTAGGTGACCGAATTCGGCAGTTTCGTGGTATCGGTCACTGCATCGCCTGTGGCGAGGCCTGATCGAAATCGTGGAGAGCGACACGGACGCGAAGCTTAGCACCGTAACCGTCTGGAAATGTTCGGAGTGCCGTGCGATTCTGGGCGTGACGAAGATTGTCGTGTTAACCACTCATTTTACGGCAATACTTGCCGCAAAGCACCCCGTCACGACGATTGCTACCGAAGCCCATAATTGAGGGGGGATCACGATGAGCGATACCGAAACATCGGAAAGCGGAGCGCACGAAGAGCACGAACACCACCACGACGTGGAGGGGCCGGGATATGCCACGCCGCAGGCCGCCATCGAGGAGGCCGAGCGCGAGGAGATCGCGTACGTGCCGTCGCTGTACGTCGGGACGGACGTGGACGCGCCGGACTTCCTGTCGGTCGTGGACGTGAACCCGGAGTCGGACACGTACACCGAGGTCATCGACCGGGTCGAGATGCCGAACAAGGGCGACGAACTGCACCACTTCGGGTGGAACGCCTGTTCGTCGTCCTGTCACGTCGAGGGACTGGAACGACGGCACCTCGTGGTACCGGGCCAGCGCTCGTCCCGACTGCACATCATCGACACGAAGGACCGGGAGAACCCGGAAATCGTCAAGGTCATCGAACCCGAGGAGGTGTACGAGTACGACCTCTCGGCACCGCACACCGTCCACTGCATTCCGGACGGGGAAATCCTCATTTCGATGCTGGGGAACGAGGACGGCGACCTGCCGGGCGGTTTTCTCGAACTGAACGACGACTTCGAAATCGAGGGGCGATGGGACCCGCCGGGCGAGATGGAGATGAACTACGACTTCTGGTATCAGCCACGCCACAACGTGATGGTCTCCTCGGAGTGGGCCGCGCCGAAGACCTACTATCCGGGATTCGATTTGGAGGACGTCGAGGCGGGCAAGTACGGCCACAAACTCCACTTCTGGGACTGGACGGAGCGACAGCTCCAGCAGACCATCGACCTCGGCGAGGAGGGTATGATTCCGCTGGAAGTCCGCTTCCTGCACAGTCCGGAGTCCGCCCACGGCTACGTCGGTGCGGCGCTATCCTCGAACATCTTCCACTTCTACGAGCGCGAAAAGGAGTGGTTCGCGGAGAAGGTCATCGACGTCGAATCGCGCGAACACGACGACTGGGACATGCCGGTTCCCGGTCTCATCACCGACCTCGTCGTCTCGATGGATGATCGATACCTGTTCTTCTCGAACTGGCTCCACGGCGACGTGCGGATGTACGACGTGAGCGACCCGTCGAACCCGCGGTTGTCCGATCAACTCTGGGCCGGTGGACTGTTCGGTCCGCGACACCCGACGGGTGAGGACGATAGGGAAGTAGTCGCCGGACCGCAGATGCTCCAACTCAGCATCGACGGCGAGCGTCTCTACTGGACGACCTCGCTGTTCTCCACGTGGGACAACCAGTTCTACCCGGAGGAGAAAGAGGAGGGATCGGTGATGCTCAAAGCCGATGTGAACCCACGAAAAGGAACGATGACGCTGGACGAGGACTTCCTCGTGGACTTCGGCGAGATGCCGAACGGCCCCGCCCGGGCACACGAAATCCGGTGGCCCGACGGCGACTGCACGAGCGACGTGTGGCAGTGAGTGCTCGCGAGTATCGCGTTCGACTCGACTGGCGGAATGGCGGGGAGCGTGTGATTCGCACAACCGGCGGGGAGTCCGTGCTCGATGCCGCTGAACGAGAAGGAATCGGCCTTCCGTTCGGCTGTCGGACCGGCGCGTGTGCCACTTGCACTGGCCGGTTGCTGTCCGGCGAAATCGAACACGAACGCGAACCGCGGGCGTTGAAATCGGATTCGTTGGCGGACGGTTACGTCCTGCTCTGTATCGCCCGGCCGCAAACCGACTGCCGGATCGAAGTCGGAACCGCGGTCCACGCCGACCTCGTGACGAATCCGTGGAAGTAGTCGGGGATCCGGCGTGGTAGTTTTCGTGTCCCGTTCGGGAATTCCTATGATTGAAAGATAACGTTATTTACATCTACTACGAAACAGTTCGGCACATGGACCGGGAAATCACGCGACGGGCGCTCGTCGGGGCGATAATCGGTGGGACCGCGGTCGGCGGCGCGCTCTCACCGGTCGGGAGTTACCTCCGGCGGTTTGCGCCGTTGAGCGGGGAGGCGTGGGGGACGGCCACGGACGACACGGACGGGAGCGTCGAGAGCGAGTACGGAACGGCGGCGCTCCGGTACGACGAGGACGGCGTGCCGAACATCACGGCGGAGAACGAGCGGGCGCTGTATTTCGCGGTGGGGTACGCGCAAGCCCGGGACCGACTGTTCCAACTCGACCTGCAACGTCGGCTAATGTCCGGACAGGTGGCGGCCGTCGTCGGCGAGTTGGCGGCCGATTCCGACGAGTTCCACATTCAGATGGATTTCGTGGGGGCGGCGGAAGCGACGTGGAAGCACATCGCCGACACGGACACCGGCGAACTCGTGAGGGCGTTTTCGGCGGGCGTGAACGCTCACATCGAGAACGAACCGCTCCCGCTGGAGTTCGGCCTGTTGGAGTACGAACCGGCGGAGTGGACGCCCGCGGACACGATGCTGATGGAAAAACAGATCTCGTGGGAGCTGACGGGGAGCTTTCTCACGCTCCGGAAGGCGAAGGTGGCCTCGAAACTCGGCCAAAAGGCGGCCACGGAGCTGTATCCGGAACGGCTCGATCATGATTCGCCAGTCATTCGCGGGACGGACGAAGGAACGTCGGCGACGTCGGCGAACTCGTCGAACAGCATTCCCGCACCCGATACCACCGACCCCGATGGTATCGGAACGCCGCTACTCGACTGGTTGGGAAACTTCGAGCGCGATCACGGCATCGGGTCGAACAGTTGGCTCGTCTCGGGGAAGCACACGGCGAACGGCAAGCCCATCGTGGCGAACGACCCTCACCTGAGCCTGATGGCACCGCCGGTGTGGTACGAGATGAACCTGGAGCAGGGCGACACGCGAGTCCGCGGCGTCACGTTCCCCGGCGTCCCGTTCGTCGTCATCGGTGAGAACCACGCCGGGGCGTGGGGATTCACCAACGCGGGTGCGGACGTCATCGACTTTTACCGATACGAAATCGATGGCGACCGATACCGCTACAAGGGCGAGTGGCGCGATTTCGAAACCCAACAGCGGGAGATCGAGGTCGCGGACGGGACAAACAGGACGACCACGCTTCGGAAGACCGTCCACGGTCCGGTGCTCGAACGCGACGGCTACCGGGTCGGCGTCGCGTGGACGGGCCACTCTGCCACGGACACGACGCTGGCGATTCACGAGTACAACACGAGTGACGGCGTGGACGACCTGCGCGCGGCGACGAAGAAGTTCGACGAACCGACCCAAAACCTCGTCTACGCCGACCGGGACGGGAACACGCTGTATTACACCACCGGCAAGATTCCGCGCCGGATGGTGGACGGGAAGCAAGTCCGCGGCGACCGAATCTTCGACGGGTCGGCCGGGGAAGCCGAATGGAAAGGGTTCGAACCGTTCGGCGTCTCGACGTGGGAGGGGTTCGTCCCGTTCGACGAAAAGCCACACGTCACCGACCCGGACCTCATCGCAACGGCGAATCAGCGGATCACGAACGACCCGTATCTGTCGGAAGCGTACGCCAGCCCCTACCGCGCCCAGCGCATCTACGAACTGCTGGACGAGAAGGCGAAATCCGGAGACATCGACGTGGCGACGATGGAGGGAATACAGGACGACACGCTCGACAAGCGGGCGGAGGCACTGGTTCCGACGCTGGTCGAGGCGGCGCGCGAGAAAGGTGAGGACGGACTCGAATCGGCCGTGAAAACGCTGTCCGACTGGGACTACCGCATGGAACGCGACTCGCGGGCCGCCCTGCTGTTCGTCCAGTGGTTCGACGCGTTCCGTGAGGAGGTCTTCGGGAAGACGTTCGAACAAGCCGGATTGGACGACAGTTACTACCCGCGCGATTGGGTGTTGGCGCATCTTCGGGGAAGTCGCTGGTTCGGTAGCGACGGACGCAAAGCCACGATGGTGCGCGCGCTTGAGACGGCGACGGAAGCCATCGATGCGTCCGACGCCGAAGTGTACGGCGACTACAACACGACGGAGGCCATCACCCACCCGTTCGACCAGTCGTTTCTGAACTCCCCCGTGATTCCGACCGACGGGTCGAGCCAGACCGTCAACAACTACCGCAAGGAATCGGCGGTCGGCAGCAGTTGGCGGATGATTTGTCCGATGAAGGGAGATTCGGAGGCCATCCTGCCGGGCGGCAATTCGGGCGATTACTTCTCCGACCACTATCACGACCAACTGAAGCGGTGGGCGGACACGAAGTACAAACCCCTGACCCACGAGATTCGCGGGAACGTCGCCGTCGAATTCGGAGGCGACCGATGAGCCGACTGGACGCCCTCCGCGCCGACCCGATCCAACGCGTGGCGTTCATCGCCATCGGCGCACTCGCCGGCCTCGCACTCGCGTGGTTCCACTGGATCGGCCTGCTGATCGGCGGGGCACTGGTGAGTCTGCTGACGATGAACTGGAAACGCGGCGTCCTCGCCGGAATCGGGTTCGGGGTCCTCGTACTGCTCGTCTTCGGCGGCCTGCTCGCACTCCACGGTTCGCTCGGGCGAGGGGTCGAAATGGGGCAAATCACCGCCCTTGCCGTCGCGATTCCGTTGGTCCTCGGCGCGGTCGGCGGACTGGCACGGACGCTGGTGTGAAACGGAGGAAGAAAATCACGCACGTGCCAGGAGTTGCAGCCACGTCTGGGTCGCATCGACGCTGACCGAATCCACCGTGAATCCTGCCTCCTCGGCCATCTTCGACAGTTCGTCGGGGCGGTAGAGCGTGAACGACCGTTCGTCCGTCTCGTACACGTCGCCGTCGACCTCCCCTTCGCCGTGTTTGACCGAGAGGAGAAAGATTCCACCGGATTCGAGCACCCGATGGAACTCCTCCAGCGTCGGCGGCGCGTCCTCCCGCGGGACGTGGAGAAACGACGCACACGACCAGAGGCCGTCGAAGGAGTCCGATTCGAGGGAGAGACTGCGCATGTCCATCCGCGCGAACTCCGCAGTCGGTGCGACGTCCCGCGCCGCCCGGAGGAAGTTCGGCGTGAGGTCGATACCGACCACCGAATGCCCGTGATCGCTGAACGTCGCCGATTCCCACCCCGGCCCACACCCGACGTCCGCGATTCGCGCGTGGTCACCGTCGGTCGCCCCTTCAACCGCTTCGAGAAATCGTTCGACCAACTCCTCGACTCCCGTCCTGTCGGCGTTCCGGTCTCGATACTCGTCGGCGACCGCTTGATAGGTTTCGATCGTATCCGGGTCGGTCATCGTGTGAACTGAACGATGGACGGGAGGGATATAGGTGTCACTGCCGCCGAAAATAGGCGACGCCGACGACCGACGTGCTCACTGCTCGAAACCTGATAATCGAAGAATGCACCGGACGGGATTTGAACCCGTGCCATGAGCTTGGAAGGCTCAGGTCCTGCCACTAGACCACCGGTGCGTGCATTACCCGGTCACGCTGTTGCGTGCATCCGAGTGTACTCTCGAATTGTGCACCCCGGCTTAAGGGTGTTACTGTTTTCGCCCGCGGACGACGGCGTAGCAGTTCCCGCTCGAAATCGCCACGTCTTCCGGTTTCAACGCGCTGTTTTCGAGGTCCTCCCGGAACTCGTCGGGCGAGTAGATGTGATAGAAGCGCGGAACGGTCTCGCCGCCGGGGAGCGTCCAATCGACGGTCGTGTCGAACCCCTCCTCGCGGTCGAACTTGTCGTGGGCCGTGCTCCACGCGCTGACCAGCGCGGTGCCATCCGGGGAGAGGACGCGAGCGAGTTCGTCTAAACTCCCGATACGGGCCTCGCGGGTCGGCAGATGGTGAAGCGTGGCAACGTACACCGCGAGGTCGAAGGCGTCGGCGGCGAACGGAATCCGTGCCGCGTCACACTGCACCAAGTAGAGGTCGAACTCCCGTTCGGTCGCGCGCTCTCGGGCCTCCGCGAGCAGGCCCGCGCTCACGTCCGCGCCGACGACGCGCTTTGCGTGGTCGGCGAGCAGTTCGGAGTGACGACCGTTGGCACAGCCGAGGTCGAGGCCGATTTCACCCGCTCGGTCGTCGAGAAACGACTCGACTTCGGGCCACGCGTACTCCCGCGTCTTCGCGAAGTGGGCCGCGATGCGGTCGTAGGTCGCCCGCACGTCGTGGCTCGTCGGTTTCATACCCGAACTCCGAGCGGGGAACTCAAATGTCCTACGAGAAGACGACGAAGTCGATGACGAGGAACGCGACGTACGCGATGGCGAGCATCGCCGTCGCGTGTTTCGCGCCGTCCCGGACCTTCCCCTCGCCCATCTTGCCCGCGACGAAGCCGGAAAAGACGGCCTGGACGAGCGCGGTGTGGAAGAAGACCACGGTGTAGGCGTGGATGTTCACCGTCGAGATGTTGCCGAGTCCGCCGATCGTGACGGGACTTCCGGCGGCGTTTCCGGATGGGAGGTTCTGGAGCGCTGGAACGAGGATGGCCGAGAGCGTCCCGATGATGACGAGGAAGATCAAAAACGAGAGGTAGATGATGATGAGGTAGGTCATCATCTCGTCCTCGCGCTGGCGTTGGAGGCGTTTGGATTCCTGTGCGTCGTCCGCCGCGATCCGGAGGACGCGCCCGATGTCGCCGCTCGCGCGCATCGCGTTCGTCACCAGCGACACCACACGCGTGACGGTGGGCGTATCGATTCGGTCTTCGAACCGCCGAAGCGCGGTCGCGGTGTCGGTTCCCCATTCGATGTCGCGTTCCATGCGCGCCAACTCCTCGTTCAACGCGCCGAGGTCCCCCTTCGTCACCCGCCGAAAACTCTCCACGACCGTCATCCCGGCTTCGTTGACGCTGGCGAGTCGGTCGAGCATGTCCGGGATGGCCGCCTCGATGGCTTTGAGCCGACGGCGATTGTTCCATTGGACGACGGCGTACGTCCCCAACACGAACAGGGCGGCCTGCACCACGACGTCGTCCGCGGACGGGATGGTCGCCGTCCCCGCCGCGAGGTCCGGGAGGATTCGAACGACGATCGAAAGCAACGCGAGAGGAACCGTCAGATACAGCAGGGCGTCCGGGTTCTCCCGCACGGTTCGGAGCGGTTCGGTCAACGCGGTTCGAACGTTCTCGAACTTGTCGTAGGCGGCCAATCGCTCGGCGTTCGAGACGGTCGTTCCGCCGTCGCTCACCGTCCGTCCCGCGTCCGGGTCGCTCACGCGACGAACCGTTGGGACGGTCGCCATCGGTGCGGTCCGGTTCTCGCGGCTGATGTGCAGCGATTCGGTGATGCTGTCGAGGTAGACGACGAACCCGACGTTGCCGAGCGGGATCAACAGATACGCCGTCAGGTAGAGGAACCGAAGCGTGTCGGCGATACCCATCAATCCCATGATGACGAGGATCGTGATGAGCAGGAGCGGACCGACGACGAACAGCGACACGTACCCCTCGGCGAGGACCGAAAGCAGTTCGAGGAACGCCTCCTGCTCGGCTTTCGCGTCGCGTTGGTAACGTTCGTACTGCTCGCTGAGATACGACGGGAGACTCCGGCCGCTCTGGAGGACGCTCGCCAAGTTCTCGCCGAAATCCTCGAACTTCTCGCTCGGGGATTGACGCGACATCTGTCTGATGGCGGTGAGAACGTCGAGGCCGAACAGGTCCATCGCTTTGACCCCGACGGCGATCTCCTCGGCCGCCTCACCGTACACGTCGCGGTTTCGTGCCAGAATCCGCATGATGTCCGGCATTCCCATCCCGCTTCGGGAGAGTGCGTACGTGAACGCGACCGTTCGTGAGAGGCTGCTGTCGATCTTACGCGCGCGTGTGTTCCCTTCGTACGCTGGTAGCTCCCATCTGAGCCAGTACGTTAACCTCCCACCGAGAAGGCCGACCGTCGCGCTGCTGAACAGTAGGAGGACGAACAGATGACCGATGGACAACGAGGGAACGACGACGAGGTCGGCGAGGAAATCCAACTTCGTCGGAAGTTCGCTCCGGAGCACGGTAGGGGACACGGAGAGGGTCGCCAACACGAGTCCGGCGACGTAAACCCCGAGGATGCTTCCGGAGATGGCGGCCAACGTGCCGTACACCCACGTCTTCGAAGCGTACAGTCGGTACGTCTCACCGACGTGTGCCGCCCGAAGAACCTCCTCCCGGCGGTTCCGTCGCCGCCCGCTATCACGAACGTAGGTGCCGAAAGTTTGGAGGGAAACTCGCGTGACGGTTCGATACGCCGTCGTGCTGACCGGGGCGAGTGCGACGGGTGCGAGGAGAACGAGTGCGAGGACGAGCGGGACGAAGTTCAGCAACCCCATCAGTCGAACTCCGCCACGGGCGAGCCGATGGTGCGTTCGACGTTCGAGACGACGGTTTCGGGGTCGGCATAGTACTCGTTGACCATCGCGGTGAACCGACGGTAGTCCGAGATACCGTTCTCGCGGAGATACTGAAGGACGAGTTTTCTGTCCCGAAGTTCGGCGAGCAGTTGCGACTGCGTCCAACCGTGGTCGCGTCGAATCCCATCCAGCACGCCGCTGTCGCGTTTATGAAACGTATCGCCTGCCGCGTCCCACGTGAACGCGGTCGTGTAGTCCAAATCCCCGGTTCGTTGGTCGATACCGTTGATCTCGGCGAGTGCCTGATTCCGTCGCACGCGCTCCTCGCCGACGTAGGTCAACGACTGGATGGAGAGAATGTCGAGTGACTGTATCATCGCGCGCGGGACGTTGATGGGTTCGTTTTCCAGGCGGTTGATGACCGTCTGCACGCTGTCGGCGTGCATCGTGGAGTAGGTCGTGTGGCCGGTGTTCATCGCCTGAAACAGCGTCATCGCTTCGTTCCCGCGAACCTCACCGACGACGATGTACTCGGGACGATGGCGCAGCGCCGAGCGAAGCAGGTCGTACATCGTGATGTCGTTCCCGGCGTCCAACCGGTCGCGGGTGACCGAGGAGAGCCAGTTGTCGTGATACAGCGTCAACTCGCGGGTGTCCTCGATGCTGAGCACTTTCGAGCGCGGCGGGATGAACATCGAAATCGCGTTCATCGAGGTGGTCTTTCCGGACGCCGTCCCGCCCGCGAAGATGAGCGATCTGTTGTTCTCGATGGCCAACCAGAGGTAGGCCATCTGGTCGAGGCCGAAGGTACCGTAGTTTATCAAATCGACGGGGGTGAACGGCTCGTCGGCATACTTCCGGATGGTGAACGCCGATCCGCGCGGGGTGACCTCCTGGCCGAGCGCGAGTTCCGCACGGCTTCCGTCTGGCAGAGTCGCCTCCACGACGGGTTCGCCGACGCTGACGTGTTGACCCGACTGTTGGGCGAGGCGGACGACGAGGCTGTCGAGTTCCTCCTCGGAGTAGACGACGTTCGTCCCGATGTCGTTGTACTCGTCGTGATAGACGAAGATCGGGAGGTCGTAGCCGTCACAGGAGATGTCCTCGATGTGCGGGTCGTGGATGAGCGGATCGAGTTTGCCGAACCCCCGGAACGACCGGAAGAGGTAGTAGAGAAGCCGGAAAAACGTGGCCGGATCCACCTCGACGCCGTACACTTCGAGCAGTTCCCCCAGTTCGTCACGGAGGAGGGCCTCGGCCGTTTCACCGCCCATCTCCCGACGATAGATGAGCGATTCGCGCAGATCCGAAAACAGCCGGTCCAGCAGTTCGACCTCGAAATCGTCCAATTCCGGTTCGACGACGTGATACAGATACTCGTTCGCTCCCGAGTCGTAGTTGATGGAGACGAACGCGAACGGCGCGTTCAACCAGTATCGTTCGATTTCCTCGTATCCCGAAACACCAGTAAACGTAATGAGCGAGCCGTGCGACGTCGGGTCGTAGTCATCGACCGCTACGGTCGACCCCCGAAGCATCTCGGCGGTGCGCCGAATCGTGTGTCGCAATTCGCGCGCGCGGACGGTCAGTTCATTGAACGTTAGCCCCGACATGTTTGTCTAGTGTCCATCACGCGTCGGACCGGACGGCCGATTCCGGTTTCCCCCTGTCCAGCGCGTGAGAGACGTATCTTGTCACGCTCATCGAAGTGGGGATACTTAAATCAATGGCTCGACAGGTACCGAGACGGTAAATGACATTGGAATATGATTATTTGCCTTTCGAGAGGAGTGCTCACGTTTCGGTACATGGCGTTACGTTCATGAGACGCGAGAACGTAGGTTCGGGTACGGAATGAGGCGCGATTATTTCACATTGAACGTCGAAAATATCGACTGGGTCGAAACAGGCGGGACGCCCCAGAAACCGACGGTAATCATCGATTTCGAGGGACCGTCCGCCACGCTTCGTGAGCGGCTTACCGGTCCATCCGGGGATCTTCTCGATGCGGGAGAGACGGACGTTACCTTTCGACTACAGGCCAGTCTCGACGACCCGTCGGCGACGGGCGTCGTGAGCGTGACGAATCGAACGACGGGTGACTTCATCCTCGAACTGAACGAAGACGCGGACGACGTGCTTCGGTTCATCCGCGCGGCCCGCGCGTACGGCGACGAGACTGACGAGTCGAACGGCCGCTATCACGTCGATATCGCGATCAACGGGGACCACGTGGTCGAATACGACAAGAGTACGTTCCTCGTGTACAACGACGCCGGTAATCTACTGCGCCAGCACAGTCTCATCCCGAGCGGCGTCGAACTGTAAACCTCCTTTTTCGCGCCTTCAGAACCACGGAGCGATGACGCCGGTCATCACCGCCGCGATATAGATCCCCGCGATTGCCGCGAGGAGGATGATTGTCCCGATCAGATAGTCGAACAATCCGTTCGGCGTCGTCAGCCTTGGCAGGTTCATGTCAACGTCTACGACGGACGGTGCCATAATCGTTGTTGGGGAAATCGAGAGGACCTAAGTACCAGGATACGAAGCCTCTCGTATGAACTTGTTCGGAACTGCGGGTATCCGCGGTGATGTCGTCGAGCGGGTAACTCCCGAACTCGCGCTCGCCGTCGGACGGGCCGCTGGACAACAGGGAGAGGCGTTCGTCGTCGCCCGCGACGGACGGGAAACCGGCGCGGCACTGGCCGCCGCGATGGAAGCCGGGTTGGAAAGTGCCGGGGCAACCGTCTACCGTGCGGGTCAGCTTCCGACACCCGCACTCGCGTTCGCGTCGCAGGGTCGTCGTGGCGTCATGCTCACGGCGAGCCACAACCCCCCGACTGACAACGGTATCAAACTCTTTCACGACGGGCAGGAGTACGACCGCACCGCCGAGCGGGCCGTCGAAACCGGCGTCGAAGACGACCTGCCGCCTCGCCCCTGGGACGAGTGGGGAGAGAGTTCCCGGGAGGACGTTCTCCACACGTACCGGAAGGCGGTGATGGAGTACGCGCGGGAGTACGGTGCACCGCTGAACGGCGTCCGCGTCGCCGTCGATTGTGGCAACGGGATGGCGAGTGTGGCGACACCCCAAGTCCTCCGAGCGCTGGGTGCACAAGTAATCTCGCTCAACGCGAACGTGGACGGGCACTTCCCCGGCCGCCCGAGCAAGCCGACACCCGAGACGCTGACCGACCTCCGTTCGTTCGTCGCCGCCGACGATTTCGAGTTCGGACTGGCCCACGACGGGGATTCGGACCGAATCGTCGTCGTCAACGCGGACGGCGATGTCGTCCACGAGGACACCGTCGTCGCAATCCTCGCGGAACATTACACGAGGGACAGCGAGGCCGCGGACCCGGTGGTCGTGACGACGCCAAACGCCTCGGCACGAATCGATGAGCGCGTTCGTGAGGCCGGGGGGCGCGTCGAACGCGTCCGACTCGGGTCGCTTCACGAGGGAATCGCATCGGCACTCGAAGACGGCGACGAGGATACCGAAGTCGTGTTCGCCGCCGAACCGTGGAAGCACATTCACACGGAGTTCGGCGGGTGGATCGACGGCGTGGTGAGCGCGGCGGTGCTCTCGCGACTCATCGCGGACGCCGGGGGCATCGAACCGCTCCGTTCCGACGTGACCGAGCGCCCGTATCGAAAGGTAAGCGTCGATTGTCCCGACGACGCGAAGACGGGAACGATGGAACGGGTCGAAACGACGCTCCCCGAACAGTTCCCCGAGGCCACCGTCGAGACGGAGTACGGGGTTCGTGCGGAGCTTTCGGATGGATCGTGGGTCCTCGTCCGACCGAGCGGCACCGAGCCATACGTCAGAATTTACGCCGAAAGCGAGGACGTGGACGACCTCGTCGCCCGAACAAAGGATATCGTAACGAACGCCGTATCGAGTGTAAAAAAGTAACCGACGACGCCGTGTTTCAGTTATTTTTCGGGATTTCGAGCGCAAAGCGACGCGTTTATCACAAATCACTCGTCTGATTACTCATAGATGACGGACATTGACAAACGGCGTCGAACGGTGATGAAAGTAGGCGGTACCGTCGGCATCGCCGGACTTGCTGGTTGTATCAGTAGCCCCAGTGACAGTAATGGGGACGGTGGCGGCGACACCAGCAGCGACGGCGGGAGCGGGGACGACACCTCCTCGACGGGGACCGACGGGAGCTCCGACAGCGGCAAGGACACCAACGTCGGGATGGTCTACGCGACGGGCGGTCTCGGGGACAACTCGTTCAACGACATGGCGAACAAGGGAATCAAACAGGCGAAACAGGAGTTCGGCGTTCAGTTCCAGAACGCGGAACCCGACTCGCCGAGCGACGTGGAGAACCTCCAGCGGCAGTTCGCCCAGTCCAGCAGCCCGAACTACGACCTCATCTGCTGTATCGGCTACGTCCAGACGAACTCCCTGATCAAGAACGCCAGTCAGTACCCCGACCAGGACTTCATGCTCGTGGACAGCGTGGCGGAGAAGGACAACGGTGACCTCGTGAAGAACGTCGCGAACTACACCTTCAAGGAACAACAGGGCTCGTTCCTCGTCGGTAACCTCGCCGGACAGCTGACTCAGATGGACTTCAGCGCCGGAAAAGGTTCGACGAACCCCGACAAGAAAGTCGTCGGCTTCGTCGGCGGGAAGGAAGTTCCGCTCATCAAGAAGTTCGAGGCAGGCTACAAGGCCGGTGTCGCACGCGCGAGCGAGGACATCGAGGTCAAAACGGCGTACGCCGGTACGTACAGCGACCCGGTTAAGGGGAAGGAAGCGGCGATTTCGATGTACGAGAGCGGTGCGGACATCGTCTACCACGCGGCGGGTGGCACCGGAAACGGTGTGTTCAAAGCCGCGAACCAGAAGGGTCGGTTCGCCATCGGTGTCGACAGCGACCAATCGAAGGCGAAAGGGACGGCGAAGTTCAGCCCCGTCATCCTCGCCAGCATGGTGAAGAAAGTGGACGAGGCGGTTTACCGCTGCACGAAGCACGTCATGAACGGGGAGTTCAAGGGCGGCCAAGTCAACACGCTCGGTCTGAAAGATGGCGGTATCGAAGCCGTGTACGGCGCGGACCTCGGTTCGAAGATTCCACAGGACGTCAAGGACAAAGTGGACGAATCGCGCAAAGCAATCGTCAACGGCGACATCGAAGTCCCGACGAAACCAAAGCAGTAAGCGCAAACCCGCGCGCTTAAACAAGTAGGACGGAAATCCAGAATTAGAATGAGCCGGGCGGTACATCTCGACGGCATTACGAAGCGATTCCCGGGTGTCGTCGCAAACGACAACGTCGATCTGACGATAGAGCCGGGGTCGATTCACGCACTTTTAGGGGAGAACGGTGCCGGGAAGACGACGCTGATGAACGTCCTCTACGGACTGTACGAACCCACCGAGGGGAACGTCGTCATCGACGGCCAACCACGCGAGTTCGATTCGCCGCGTGATGCTATCGACAACGGCATCGGCATGATTCACCAGCACTTCATGCTCGTCGATACCCTCACGATTACGGAAAACATCGTTCTCGGCAACGAACCTCGAAAGTGGGGTGGATTGGCAATGGACCGAGCTCGCGCCGAACGCGAGGTGCGAGAACTAAGCGAGCAGTACGGGTTCGACGTGGACCCGAACGCGCTCGTCGAAGACGTGAGCGTCGGCGTGCAACAGCGCGTCGAAATCCTGAAAGCACTGTATCGGGGCGCGGACGTCCTCATCCTCGACGAGCCGACCGCAGTGCTCACGCCACAGGAAATCGAGGAGTTGCTCTCGGTTCTCGACGAACTCACGGCACAGGGAAAGAGCATCATCTTCATCACCCACAAACTCGGCGAGGCGATGCACGCCGCCGACCAAATCACCGTCCTTCGGGACGGAAAGAACGTCGGTTCGGTCGATACCGACACCACGAACCGCGAGGAACTCGCGGAACTCATGGTCGGTCGTGAAGTGCTCCTCGAAACGGACAAGGACCCCGCGGACCCCGGCGACGTGATGCTCAACGTCTCCGGGCTTCGAATCACGGACGAACGTGGCGTCGAACAGGTGTCCGGCGTCGACGTCGTCGCCCGTGAAGGGGAAGTGTTCGGCATCGCCGGTGTCGACGGAAACGGCCAATCCGAACTCATCGAGGCAATCACCGGCCTCCGCTCGCCGGACGAAGGCGCGGTTTCGTTCGACGGTCGGGACATTACTGGACTGTCCCGCCGGGAGCGAATCGACGCCGGAATGGCCTACATTCCCGAAGACCGGCAAGTTCGCGGTCTCGTCATGGAGTTCGACCTCGTGGAGAACGGCCTCCTCGGAAGTCAGCATTCGGAGCCGTACTCACACGACGGTCGAATCGACTGGAACGGGACACGGGTACACGCTGAGGACATCATCGAGGAGTACGACGTGCGACCGCCCGACGCCGACGCGTCGGCGGAGTCGCTTTCGGGCGGGAACCAACAGAAGTTCATCGTCGGTCGGGAGTTCGCTCGTGACCCGTCGCTCGTCGTCGCCGCGCATCCGACGCGTGGTGTGGACGTCGGCAGTATCGAGTTCATCCACGACCGACTGCTCGACTTGCGCGCGGAAGGGAAGGCCATCGTCCTCATCTCCTCGAAACTCGACGAAGTGCAGCAGCTCTCGGACCGACTCGCAGTCATGTACGAAGGAACCATCATGGACGTCGTTGACCCGGACCACGTAACCGAAGAGGAACTCGGCCTGCTGATGGCGGGCGAGCATCCGGATGACACACCCAGTCTCCGAGGTGAAGTCCAGTGAGTTCGTGGCGGGACCAAGCCGAAAAGGGCCTCACTCGACTCACGGAAACGTCGGCGGTCGAACGAATTCTCATCAGCCTCGCCGCGCTCGTCATGTCGATCATCGTCGGCGGGTTCGTCATCCTCATCTCGGGGTGGGTCGCGACCTGTTCCGATCCGTTCCTCGCACAGCAAGTCCTCATCACGATTCCGGGAACGGGCGGCTGGGGGGTCCAGTTCCCGATTCCGGGGTCGTTCTGTTACAACCCGATCCAGGTGTACAAGTACCTCTTCGTGGGATCGTTCGCCAACCCACAGACGTCCACCCTGTTCCCGCCGGACTTCGTCCTCGACAAGTTCAGCCTCGCGGTGACGCTGCGCCAGACGAGCGTCCTCCTGCTCGCCGGACTGGCCGCCGCCATCGCGTTCCGGGCGGGGATGTTCAACATCGGAACGCAAGGACAACTCGTCCTCGGTGGGCTCGGCTCCGCGTTGTCGGTGCTGTGGGTCGCCCCACACGTCCCCGGCGGACTCGTGGGAAGCATCATCCTCATCCCGCTCGGATTGCTAGCCGGAGCGGTCGTCGGTGGTATCTACGGTGCGATACCGGGAGCGATGAAGGCGTACGCGGATGCGAACGAGGTCATCACGACCATCATGCTCAACTTCATCGCCACGGGTATCGCGTTCGTCCTCGTCTCGGAGTACTTCAAGAATCCGGCGAGTCAGACAGTCGAAACGCGTCCGATGCCGTCGGCGGCGGTGCTGTCACCCATCGTCTTCCCGAGCCAGGCGTCCTTCTCCATCCTCGTCCTCATCGGCGCGCTCGCCCTCGCGGGCGGGGCCTACCTGCTCCTCCACCGAACGGCGTTCGGGTACGACCTCAGGACGAGCGGCGTCCAACCGGAAGCCGCGGAGTACGGTGGCGTGGACGCGAAGCGAACGATGGTATCGAGCATGGCACTCTCCGGTGCCGTCGCCGGAATCGCGGGGACGGTGTACGTCCTGATGATTCTGGGTCGGTGGCAACAAGGCGTTCCATCCTACGGTTTTGACGGTATCACGGTGACGATTCTGGCGGGTAACAACCCGCTCGGTATCCCGCTAGCAGCGCTCCTCTTCGGAATGCTGAAAAGCGGAAGCCTCGCCATCGACTTCGGACTCGGCGTGCCGAAACAGCTAGTCGGCGTCCTGCGCGGGCTCATCATCCTGTTCGTCGCCATGCCGGAGTTCTTCCGGATGATCGGCAAACGGGTGACGACCCCGAGTTCGTCGGGTGCCGTCGCCGCGGATGGCGGTACGACCGTCGAAGGAGGTGAGAACGATGAATAGACGCGTTCGGCTAACCATATGGTCCATCGTCGTCGCGGCGATCATCGGCGTCGTCGGGTTCCTGTTCCCGAACAGCGTCGTCGGCAAGATCGTCGGCACGATCAACGGGAGCTATGCGAGTGCCGCACTCCGGGCGACGGTACCGATCGGATTCGCCGCACTCGGTGGTATCTTCGCCGAGAAAAGCGGCGTCATCAACATCGGACTCGAAGGGCACCTCATCATCTCGGCGTTCACCGGTGTCGCGGTCGCCAACGCGCTCGCCGGACCGGCAGGCGCGACACAGACGACCCTCTGGCTCGGCTTCTTCGCCGCGGTCATCGCGAGCGGACTGCTCGCACTCCTGTTCGCCGTCGTCTGCATCGAGTTCAAGGCCGACCAGATCATCGCCGGACTCGCGGTGTGGCTCATCGCGCTGGGTCTCGCACCGTTCGCGAGCAAGATCCTGTGGGGCGGCATCAACAGTCCGAGCGTCGGCACGATAACGAACTGGCGGATTCCGCTTCTCGCGAAGATTCCGGTCATCGGTCCGGTGCTCTTCAACGCGAACCCGACGGTGTACATGCTCCTCATCGCCGTTCCGCTGACGTGGGGAATCCTGAACAAGACGGCGTTCGGTCAGTGGGTGAAAGCCAGCGGGGAGAACCCGATGGCACTCGACACGGTCGGGGTGGACGTTCATCGCGTCCGCTACGCGAGCGTCCTCATCTCGGGACTCCTCGCCGGAATCGGGGGTGCGGGACTCTCGCTCGGGCAGGCAGGGCTGTTCAACGGCAGCGGCACCACGATGGTCAACGGCCGTGGCTGGATCGGCATCACCGCCTACCTGTTCGGGAACTACAACCCGTTCGGCGCGTTCGGCGCGTCGTTCCTCTTCGCCAGCCTCGATGCGCTTCAGTTGCGACTTCAGCAGGTCGGGTTCAACGTGCCACGCGAACTCATCGGAATCATCCCGTACGTGACGGTCATCATCGTGTTGGTGTTCGTCGGACACACGCGAACCCCGGACGCCGCAGGCGAGCACTACGAATCCGGCGAAGAGTAAGGCGCAAGGCGGCGGTCGGTCGTTCGCCGATATCGTTTTTCGGTCGATTTCGGTCCCGGTCCGTTTTCCCGATTCGTTCGACGCGAGGAGCGGTTGCTGTGGGAAGTTCCGGAAGGTCGCGGATAACAGGGTTTGAACGAGCGCGAGCGAAACGAGCAGTCCGTGAAACACGGCGGTTCTGGTTCCGTGATGGTATATGAACGTTCGGGGAAACAGGGGAGAAAAATCGCGCGGACGCGGCGCGTCCACCGCATCTTCGCGCGCCGACCGCTCCCTCCGCTTCTCTCACAATTCGTGTTTTCGCGTCTTATTTGAACCGTCGTCACGCATCCGTCGTATGGACGAACTCGTCGAGCAGGCACGCGAGATTCAGGACCGTGCGCACGTCCCGTACTCGGAGTACCCGGTCGGGGCAGCGCTCAGAACCGCGGATGGAACCGTCTACGTCGGTTGTAACATCGAAAACGCGAACTTCAGCAACTCGCTTCACGCGGAGGAAGTCGCGTTCGCTGAGGCGATAAAGTCGGGACACCGGGAGTTCGACCGTCTCGCGGTTAGTTCCGCGCGCCGTGACGGCGTGACGCCGTGCGGGATGTGCCGCCAGACGCTCGCCGAGTTCTGCGACGACGACCTCGTGATCGTCTGCGACCACGGCGACGAGGTGAAGGAGTACACCCTCGGTGAGTTGCTGCCGGACACGATCACCGAGGAGATGCTGGACTGATCGTCGCCCGTCGCCCGAAACGCGAAGCACCTATTTCTGCGGCGGCGAACGTGAGTGGTATGGATGATAGCGAAGACCCAAACGCGGAGGTACAGTACCACATCGAAGTCGGCGAGGACGACGTTGCGAACGCGGTTCTCCTGCCCGGCAATCCGGAGCGCGTCGAGAAGATAACGCAGTTCTGGGACTCGGCGGACGAGAAGGCGTTCCACCGCGAGTACCGAACCGTGACGGGAACGTACGACGACGCGCCCATCAGCGTCACTTCGACCGGCATCGGCAGTCCGTCGGCCGCGATTGCGGTCGAGGAACTGGCGCGAATCGGTGCGGACACGTTCATCCGTGTCGGGTCCTGCGGAGCGATCCAACCCGAGATGAGCGTCGGCGACCTCGTCATCACGACCGGCGGGGTTCGACAGGAAGGGACGAGCGACGAGTACGTTCGGGAGGATTATCCGGCGGTCGCGGATTACGAAGTCGTCGCGGCGCTGGTCGCCGCGGCGGAACGACTGGATTATGACTACCACACCGGCATCACGATGAGCGCCGACAGCTTCTACGCGGGGCAGGGCCGTCCCGGATTCGAGGGTTTCCTCGCGGAGGGAGGCGACGAACTCGTGTCCCATCTGCGGGACGCGAACGTGAAAAACATCGAGATGGAAGCGAGCGCGATTCTGACGATTGCGAACGTCTACGGTCTCCGAGCGGGGGCGATCTGTTCGGTGTACGCGAACCGCGAGACCGGCGAGTTCCGAACCGAAGGCGAACATCGGGCCGCCGAAACGGCCAGCCTCGCGGTGAAGCTACTCGCACGGATGGACGAGGTGAAAGCGGAGGCAGGTGTGGACCGCTGGCACCCGGGTCTCTCCCTCGACTAGCTCGTTTTCCTGACCTGCTGTTCGATAACAGTCCCGTTGACGCGGTAGATCGCCACCGACCCGGAGCGATACACTCGGTGGATTCCGGGGAAGCGTTCGAACGACGTCTGACCGTAGCGCTCCCGCTCGCGCGGGCCATAGTATATGTATTCGACGTCGTATCGTTCCAGTAGCTCCGCACGGGTTTTCCACGTCGTGGTCGGTGAGAAAATCGCCGCGACGTCGTTCTTTCGAGCCTGGTAGGCATCGCTCCCGCGATAAATCTGCTCTTGATACCAACCGACGATGGTCGGAACGCCGGTGAGCGACGACGCAGGACTCCCCCAGACGTAGGGCTTTCCGGGCGCGGACACGATGTGCGGTCGTCCCTTTCTCGCGTCGAGCCATTCGATCGCTCCGGCTTCGCCGGGGTGGAACGTTTGGACGAACGCCAACCCGTCGAGCGTCGGGTCGTCCGCTCGATGGATCGGGTTGTCCGTCGTCACGTGCTCCCCCAGGGAGAACACGCCGTACACGGATGCGACCAGTACGAGAAGCGTCGCACAGACCGCAGTCGCCTGCCTGCTTAATCGTGATGTTTGGCTTCGAGTGGTCGTTTCGGTCCGAGTGGCCGTCTCGGCTGGAATCGCGGCCGCTACCAACCGTGTCAGTGCGACGCCCGCGGCGACACCCCAGAGGACCCACAGTTGCATGTATACCTTGAACACCGTGTTGAACCGTCCGGAAATGGCGTTGTCGCGCACGTAGACGAATTCGACGAGCAGGACGAGTCCCGCACCGGCCACCAACAGTACCGTCTCGAACCCGAGGTCGGCGTCCGAACGGAGGAGCAACCATCCACCGACGAGAAGCGGGGCAACCAACAGCAGCGCCGCGGCCCCTGCTTTCCAACTCAGGAGACCCAACAGGAGACCGAAGATCACCACGAGTGCCGTATCCCTGTCCTTCCATCGGGCATTCATCCCGAGATACAGCACGAACAGACAGAGGAAGATGCCGTGGACGATGAGCAACTCGACGGCGTTGCTCCGGTCGGGCAGAAAGCCGAGACCACGTGCGCCTGCGGCCCCGAGCAGCACGTTGAGGATGAATGGGGCCGCCCACACGAAGGCGAGACCGCCGACGGCGACGACGATGAGCAGCGAAAGTACGATCCTGATGAGTTCGTCGGCCAACCGCGATCGTTCGCCGATTTGAAGCAGTCGCTCGCCGTGCGGAACGAGCGTTGCCGGATGTCCTTCGGCGAACACGAGCGAAAGCCAGACGACACCGAGTGCGGTCGGAAAGCTCCAGAAACTGACGGTGCTGATAAAGCCGACGACGGGTGGAAGCGCGACGAAGAGGAGGAGACGTCGCCGCTTGGTGTCGGAACGATATATGGCATAGCCGAGCGCCGCGACGAACAACAGGAACGGCTGTCCCATCATGTGGGCGTGAAGGTCCCCGTTCAGATACGCGAAGAAGGGGAACTCGTTTATCGTCCCGACCATGACGCGGCTGGCGTCCCAGTAGTGGAAATCGGTCGGCGAGATGGGAATCGCCGACGGGTCCATCTCCAGCGGTTTCGCGATCGCTTCCAGCAACCACTGTGGGAAGCTTCCCGCGAGCAGGCGCAAGGGGGTGTAAACGTTCCCGGCGAAGCCGACGAAGAACCCGGCAGCGATACCGGCGAAGCGTCGAGGTATCCCCTGCCTGTCGGCGATCGCGCTCGCCAGACCGTAGGCGGACGTGATGAGCATACCGTAGAAGCCGGAGAGGGCGAGGTTGTAGCTGTAGCGGGGGAGCGTCCCCGTGAGTTTCGTCAGAATCGCGGCGATGAGATGGCCGCCGTAGTAGTACTGAATCGATTTCCCTGCAAACCACATGTCCTCGGGCGGGAGCTTCGGGGTTCGCATGAGCGATTGCAGCACGCCGAAATCGAGGAACTTCTCGCCCCCGGTCGCGATGATGGCCGGATCGATGGCCCGGACCACGACGAGAAAGCAGAACGCGACCGTGAAAACGACCATCGCTTCCGTGTACCCCTCCAAATCGAGTTCGAGGTCGTACCGCGTCAACGCCATCGAGAGGGCGGCGAGAACGACGATTGCGACGACGACGGTAGCGCTCGTAAACGTAAACTGGCCGAGCCAATAGGTGACGACCGTCACCACGACGAGACTCGCCGGAAGGGCGAACGTCGCCCCACGGTCGGGGAACCCCTGAAAGAGCGCGGCTGTGATCGGAAGTCCGGCGAGCGCGAGTGCGTAGTATATTACCAGCCAGAACGCGACGAGCACGAACTCCATCTGGGTCATTCGGAGCACCGCAGTGATATACTTCTTGTGGTTGTGTATTGCAATAGACATATTTTTTTGTCGTATACGATCGCGGCACAAACCCACACACGGCGGCCGAATCACAACCCTTAACCACTGGACGGCAGTATGAACTGATAGCGGGATGGGATAGCCAGGAGATTCCGGCGGGCTCATAACCCGCAGATCGGTAGTTCAAATCTACCTCCCGCTATTTTACTTCGATCTCAACTCCCGAATGACGGGCAGAGTCTTGCCGCTGTCGTCGGGATTGCATGAACCTACACGGAGTGGATTTGAATCAGGAAGCGAAGCGGAACGGCCGTGGTTCGAATCTACCTCCCGCTATTTACACACGACTTTCACCGACCAGTTATTTCTTAATCACAACCCTTAACTACCGGACGGCAGTATGAACTGATAGCGGGATGGGATAGCCAGGAGATTCCGGCGGGCTCATAACCCGCAGATCGGTAGTTCAAATCTACCTCCCGCTATTTTCCCTTTACTTCAACTCTCAAGCGACGAGCTGAGCCTCGTCGCGGTTATTTAGCTGGATAATCCTGCGGAGTAGATTTGGATCAGGGAGTGGAGCCAAGCGAAACGACCGGGGTTCGAATCTATCTCCCGCTGTTTTCACACGATTCGTCTTTCATCGGTCGGTTCTCCCTTTCCCTCAAAATCGGCCGGTGCCATCCGACTTATTCCCCTTGCACCGGTAGAACCGTACATGCCATCCGCACTGTTCGTGGTGAGCGAAGAAGGATATTGGGGAGAGGAGTGTATCGAACCGCTGCAAACGCTGGATGAGGCGGGTGTCGAGATAACGGTCACGACGCCGAGTGGGGGAAAACCCGTGGTCGATGAGCGATCCATCGACCCCGAGAACGTGGGCGAAGAAACCGCAGAGCGTGTTCGGGAAGCCGACGAAACGGACCCGCGACTGCAGGATCCGGTTCCGCTAGCGACGACGAGCGTCGAGGAATACGATGCCGTCGTCTTCCCCGGTGGCCATGGGACGGAGTGGGACGTAAACCAGGACAAGCACGCACGAAACCTGCTCCGTGATGCGGTCGAAACGGGCGATACGAAAGCACTCGTCGTCTGTCACGCCGTTGGCTTGCTGGCGTTCACTCGTGACAGTGACGGAGGCTTCCTCGTGGACGGACGAAACGTCACCGGGTTCCCGAACGAGTGGGAGGAGGGAATCGTCGATGACGACGACTGCATGCCGGACGGCCGGAAACTACCGTACTGGGTCGAGGACGAAGTGAAAGCGGCGGGTGGAACGTGGGACGCCGAACTCGACGCCGAAACCAGTGTTCGGACCGACGGTGATCTACTTACCGCACGCGGACCGGGGTCGTCGCATGACGCGGCGACGACGCTCCTCTCCGCGCTCGGGATCGAGTGATCCGGATCCGAAGCGGGTAATTTATAGTTGATTCGTTCCCAGTTGACACGAGATGCTAGGGACGCGCGGCGTGTTGGCGGTGGTGGCAGGGGTAGTCATGATAATTGCCATCCCCGTTCTCCGCTCCGGACGCCGGTCAACGGGGCTGTGGTTACTGACTATCGCATTTTCCATCGCCACCCTCTGGTCCGCTCTCAGTCTCGCATGGACCCGGAATCATTCCGGGATGCTTTCGTTCCAATCGTATTTTATGCTAGCGACGACCGCAGTTGCTGGGACGATCTATTATGGGATGCTTGCCAGGGAAGTAAGTGCTGAACATTAATTTCCTTATTCTAATTGTCGAATACGATTGAAACTCTTTACTAGTTTTATTACGTGAATTGCTTCTATGAAGCCTGAAAGACTAAATGCTTATTCTAACCAGTAACTTTAAATACATCTTCTACAAGTCTTTGGTATGCCACGGCGACGCAACCGAAGTGGTGCAGATGATAGCCGACGGAAGTTTCTGAAGGCAAGTGGGGCCGGTGCTGTTGCTCTCTCCCTTGCGGGTTGTTCCGGTAACAGTGGTGACAGCAAAGGAACTTCTTCCGACACGTCGACAGGGAATGGGGAAACCGAAACGACGAAAGAACCGAGTCAGAATACCCTTTCTCCGGACGATATCAAACCGGGTGGAACGCTCCGGTACGGGATGGATACCGCACCGGACAGTCCGAACATTATGCTGGCGGGCAGCGTGTATTCTGCGGTTGCGCTGGACCCCGTGTACGATTATGGTGTCGCACAGGACCCGGTCACGTTCGAAATGAAACCGGAGGTCTTCACCGACTGGACCCTGAAGAATGCGGACAAGGACAAACCGGATGTTTACGTCAAAGCCCGAAAAGACGGCTTGAAATGGAACGACGGTGAGGAATTCAAGATGGAGGACATCCTGTTCTCCTACCAGTTCCAGCTCGACAACAAGCCCGGTCAGTGGTCCGTCTGGAACTACTTCGACAAGATCGAGGAAGCGAAAAACGACTGGGACTTCCACATCAAACTGTCCCAGCAGGTTGGGACGTGGGACTCGGACGTCGTCGGCGGCGCTCCCATCATTCCCAAACACAAGTGGGAGGGTGTCGATTACAAGAACTACGACCCGACGAAGGCGAACGACGAGGGTCCAGTCGGAACCGGGCCGGGTAAGCTGGTCAAATGGAACGCGGACACGTCGATGCAGATCAAGTTCCGCCGCGATTACATCGAGAACGAGTACGCGCTCAATAAGCTCGACTGGAAGAAGGAGAGCAAGACGCTCATTCACGGCGGTCCGTTCCTCGACGGCGTGAACTTCAAGGTGTATGGTGGAACGTCGGCGATGACGCAGGCCTTCCTGCACGACGAAATCGACACGCACTACGGCAGCTTGGAGTCCTCGAAGATTCCGAAGGTCAAGAAGATGGACGGCGCCGGTCTCGTCAAAGGGTACGACAGCGGATTTTCGTACTGTGGTTTCAACTGCCGTCGCTCGCCGCTCGACGACGTTGCCCTCCGGCAGGCGATGGCGTTCATGTTCGACGACTACTACTGGACGACCCAGCTGCACGGCGGATACGTCCTCAAAGGCGATTACGCCCAGTCACCGGGGTACAAAGGTGTGCGTCCCGAGACCGTGTACGGTGGCGAACTGCTTGAAGACCCCCGCACCAACGCATTCGACTTCCGTGCGGAGAAAGGTAAGAAGCCGGATGTCGAAGGTGTTCGCAAGTACCTGACGGACGGAAAAGTCATCGACGGATCGAAAGGCACGTTCGTCGGGAAGAAGTTCCCCGGCTCGTTCTCGGGCGTCAAAGCGAGCCAGTCGAAGGCGAAGTACAAGTACACGTTCGGTCCGGTCAAATCGGACGTTCTCAAGAAATCGGATGCCGACGTGACGAAGGAGATTCGGGTCGACGGCAAGACCATCACGGAGATGATGGGCGACGGTGGCATCACCCTCCTCATCGACCCGCCAGGGGAACAGCCCAAGATCGCGAAAGGGATCAACCGCTGGAAGAACAACTTGCATCAACTCGGTATCCCGGCCCACACCGAGTCGATCTCGTTCAACACCATGACGGGTAAGGTGTACCAAAAGGAGGACTTCGACGTGTATCCGATGGGCTGGGGCGGAACTAGCGCATACGGAACGTCGCTTCACTCGTTCTTCTATTCCGGAAATTCGGGAGACGACACCGACAAGTTCGCCTACAATTCCACCGGGTACGGTGTGGCGGGCGGAAGCGCAGACAAGCTTCTCGAAAAGGCGTACAAGGAGACCGACCCCGACAAGCGGTCCAAGAAGTACGCGAAGGCGATGGAAAAGATCTATCTCGACATGCCGTACATGGTCCAGTCCTACGACAAATACCGCTGGCCGGTCAACTCGAAGAAGTTCGGCGGGTTCGTGAAGAACATCGTCGACCCGGGCTATGCGAACTGGGACGCGGAGTACAGCAGCATCTACCTGAAAGAGAACCTGAAGCAGTAATCGCGTCTTCGAGCCCTTCCGAGTGGGTTTTCGCGGTATGGCAGGGGAAATCGGTGGTTGAATTTACTACGTGATCGATACGAAAATCATCACATTGATAATGAAGGTATTCCATGAATGACATGGATACACACAAATAAACGATATGGTAAACAGTATGTCGAAATCAACGGACGGTAGAGTATGACAAAGATCAGCACCCGCTATCTCGCAAAGCGATTGGTCGTCTCATATCTGACACTACTCGTCATCATGACGATCATATTCTTGCTCATTCACAGTATGCCCGGGTCGATCATTTCGAGTATGATCACTCCGAAGATGAAACCGGCGCAAATCGAGCGAATCAGACAACAGTGGGGGCTGAACCAACCGCTGTGGAAACAGTACCTACACTACATGGTCAACTACCAGACGGGCAACTTCGGTCGGTCGCCGACGAAGCACGTCGCTGTCTGGGACGTCATCATCCGACGCTTCCCGCGAACGATCATCCTGTTCGGTGCTGGGTTCATCATCGCGTACACTATCGGCCCACTCATCGGAATGTATCTGGGCTGGTGGCGAGGGTCGAACAAGGACAAGACCATCTACACGTCCGGTCTCTTCATGTACTCGATGCCCGCGTTCTGGATCGCGTGGCTGTTCATCTGGGTGTTCAACTACAAACTGAAACTGCTAAAAAGCGCGTACATGGTCGATCAATTCGGAGTGCCGGATTGGACGCCGTTCTTGGCGATGTCGAACATCCTCTCTCACATCGCGTTACCGCTCTTCAGCATCGCGTTCGTCGGATGGGTCGGTTCCATGCTCGTCATGCGACCGTCGATGAACAACGTCACCGGGGAGGATTACGTATTCCTCGCGCGAGCGAAGGGGCTCAGCGAACGTACCGTGATGATGAAACACGCGGCGCGGAACGCATTGATTCCGGTCGCGACACAGGCTATCGTCGGCCTCGCGTTCCTCGTGGACGGGAGCGTCATCATCGAGCAGGTGTTCAGCTGGCCCGGTATCGGGAAGCTGCTGGTGAGTGCAGTGCAAGGAAGGGACTACCCGATTGCACAGGCAGCGTTCTTCATGACCGCGATACTCATCATCTCCATGCGACTGCTGACGGACGTCGCATACACCTTCCTCGACCCGCGAATCAAGTTTGGAGGGGACTAACGAATGTCAACACAATCCGAAAACGCTTCAACGACAAGTACGCTCAAAGAGCAGTGGAAACCGCGGATCGAACGATTCCGACGGGGATGGAGCCGATATACGCAGCACAAGATGGGCGTTATCGGGCTCATCATCCTCGTCGTCTACATCCTGTGGGCGCTCTTCCCGTCGGTATTCGCCCCCCACTCCCTCAACTGGGTAGCCTACCTCGGGGAGGACCAGACCGCCCGCATGACCCCCCAGCAGATCAGCCAGCTACCACATCCCCCGGCGTTCGGTGATCCGTTTTTCGCACCGCTCGGAACGACCGACGAGGGGGAAGGTGTTCTGACACTGTTGATTTACTCGACGAAAACTGCACTGTACATCGGGTTCGCCGCGGGATTGCTCTCCAGTCTCGTCGGCGTCCCGCTCGGTCTCATCAGCGGGTTTTACGGTGACACGTGGATCGACGAAGCCATCCAGCGCATCGTGGACGTGATGTACGGGTTGCCGTTCCTCCCGTTCCTCATCGTTCTCGTCGCCGTCAATGGCGTCAACACGACGAACATCATCATCGGCATCGCGGTCACCTCGTGGCTCAACAACTGCATCCTCATCCGCGGTGAGACGTTGTCGCTCAAGGAACGGGCGTACATCGAGTCGGCGCGCGTCGCGGGGGCGAGCGACACGCGAATCGTGTTTCGTCACATCCTGCCGAACGTTATTCCACTCGCGTTCGTGTTCCTTGCCCAGGACGCGGCGGGCGCGATCCTCGCACAGGCATCGCTCGCATTCCTCGGGTACGTCTCATCCGGTACACACTCGTGGGGGATAATGCTCGAAAACGTCCAAGCGACGAGCCACATCTTCGACGCACCGTGGTGGCTCATCCCGCCGGGGCTAGCGATCACGTCCCTCGCAGCAGCGTTCTACTTCATCGGATTCTCGGTGGAGGACCTCGCCAACCCACAGGAGTAACTCATGTCACTGCTAGAAGTCAACGATCTATCGGTTCGCTACGACGCCGGGGACAAGCAGGTCCACGCCGTCGATGGCGTCAGCTTTAGCATCGAACACGGCGAGACGTACGGTCTCGTCGGTGAATCAGGGTGTGGGAAAACCACGCTGTCGAAGTCGCTGATGCACCTGCTCGATTCGAACGGGTACATCGAACGCGGCGAGATTTGGTTCGACGGAACCCTCCCCGAATGGGAGGACGGGAACGGAAACGTCCGACGAGAGGTAATCGAGGACGACCGATACCCGGTTCGTGAGGACGGGATGACCGATCTCGCACGACTGGATAACCAACAAATCCGTGACGTTCGGTGGCGGAACATCGCGCTGATTCCACAGAGTGCGATGAACGCACTCAATCCGGTGTACAAAGTCGGCGACCAGATCGTCGAGGCCATCCTGCGGCACGAACCGGATATACCGGCGGAACAAGCACACGAACGAGCACGCGACCTCATTCAGCGGGTCGGCATCGACCCCGAGCGTGCGGACGACTACGCACACCAGTACAGTGGTGGCATGAAACAACGTGCCGTCATCGCGATGGCGATGGCCTGCAACCCGGACATGCTCATCGCAGACGAGCCGACGACGGCGCTCGACGTCATTATCCAGGACCGAATCTTGGAGGAGTTGGAAACGCTTCAAGACGAGTTCGACGTTGCCATCCTCGTCGTCAGTCACGACGTGAGCGTCATGGCCGAAATCTGTGACCAGCTCGCGGTGATGTACGGCGGAAAGATAATGGAAAGCGGTCCGATGGAGGAGGTAATAACGGAATCCGCGAACCCGTACACGCTCGGACTGAAGAATTCGTTCCCGACGGTCGAAAAGGCGGATCAAGACCTCGTCTCCATTCCCGGGTCGCCGCCAACGTTGCTCGACCCGGCCGACGGCTGTCGGTTCGCGTCTCGGTGTCCGTTCGTCGTGGACGAATGTCGTTCGGCACACCCACCGATGTACGACGCCGAACGAGCGGAATCCGGAAAGCGAAGCGAAGCGAGTTCACCCCACGTCCATCGATCGGCGTGCTATCGGGTTGACGAACTCGAAACGATCCGTACTGAAGCACGAAAGGAGGAAAAATGGCAACAGATCACGACGCAAACGCACTAACCGAAACGGACCACGACGGAGATGCACTAGTAGAGATTCAAAACGTCTCGAAACTGTTCGGCCTTTCACAGGGTGTCATCGACCAGCTGCTCGGTCGAGAGGCCCAACCCGTTCGGGCAGTGCAGAACGTCGATCTGAATATCAACAAAGGCGATATCATGGGTATCGCCGGTGAATCCGGGTGTGGGAAGACCACGCTCGGGAAACTACTGGTCAAGCTGTACGACCCGACCGAGGGACGGATCATGTTCGACGGACGGGATATGGGCGAACTGGCTCGGGAGGACCAGAAGGTGTTCCGCCAGCGCGTCCAGATGATCTTCCAGGACCCGTTCGAGAGCTTGAACCCCCGAATGACTGTGTTTCAGTCGGTCGTCGAACCGCTCAAAATCAACGATATCGGGGACGGCTACCAGGACCGGCGCGAGCGGGTCGTTCAGGTGTTGAACGACGTCGGGCTCTCGCCCGCGGAAGCCTACCTGAACGAGTTCCCGAAGGAACTGTCCGGTGGCGAGCGCCAGCGCGTCGCTATCGCGCGTGCGCTCGTCGTGAATCCCGATTTCATCGTCTGTGACGAACCCGTCTCGATGCTCGACGTTTCCATCCGGGCGGGTGTGCTGAACCTGATGAAGGAGCTACAGGAAGAGTACGGGTTGACGTACGTGTTCATCAGTCACGACCTCTCGCTGATTCGGTACATGTGTGACCGAACCGCGATCATGTATCTCGGTGGAATCGTCGAACAGGGACCAACCGACGAGGTGGTGAACGATCCCAAACATCCGTACACCGAAGCCCTCTTCGATGCGGTGCCGGAGATCGAGCCCGAAACACAACGTCGGCGGGCGAACGTCACCGGCGAGGTTCCGAACCCCAGAAACCCACCGACTGGCTGTCGATTCCACCCCCGCTGCTCGAAGATCATCCCGTCCGAGGACTGGACGGGAAGTCAAGAGGCGTTCCGGCGTGGTTTCAGTTTCAAACATCGAGTTCAAACGGGAGACATCTCGGTCGAGGACATCGCCGAACGACACGCGGAGCAGCGAGACGCGGTAGACCGAATCCTCGAAGTTGGTCTTGCACTCGAACTGCCCGAGGAACACCAACTACCCGGTGAAGAGGCTGGAGCGGTGACCCTCAGCGCTCTCGACATGCCACGACAGGCCGAAAACGCGCTTCGGTCCGCCACGCGGGACCTCCTCGACGGCAACGAGGAAGACGCGATGGAGCAACTCGACCGGCAGTTCAACACCATCTGTGAACGGGAGGTCCCACAACTCCACGAGTCCGGAGACCAAGTCAGTGCGTGTCATCTGTACGATCCATCGACACCGAACACGGAACCCATCGCACCGGACGCTTCCGACTGATCCCGTCCCTCTTCTCGAAGCCATCCTGTTAGAAAACTTTACATCGGACACATCCATAGCAAATGTCACTGAATGTCAAATTCGAACCTCCGTTCTGCGCTTACACCAAACCAACCCCTCCTCGTCGCCGCTGTCGTCCTCGTCGCGGCCATCACTACTTGGTTCTTCGTCCCGACCTTACAGGGACACACCGCGGCGATGAACGTTCGATCGGCCAGCGTGACGACCTCGGATACCAGCGTGACCGCGGACGGATCGAACCTCGTGACGACACTGACGATCCACAATCCGACACAGCGGGACATCGTGTTTTATGACGGTCTGATACACGTTTACGACGGAGAAACGCAGTTAACCGATGGGACGTCGACACCCTTCGACGAGACGAACGTCCCCGCGAAGGGAACGGAGATGATTCGAATCAAACTGGACATCGACCCCGGTCGGATTTCTCGGACGAGGCAAGCGGTAAAATCCGGGTCGATTTCGTTCACCGGATTTGTTCGCGGCCGAATCGGGGGGAAAAAGGTGCAGGTGTACGTACGGAACGATGACTGAACGATGACGGAACCAAAAACTGAGACGAGCGCGAAGCCAAGGACGACCGAATGGGCGACCGACGAGGGGAACGACTCCCCACTGGTTCGGACGCTTTCGACCGTCGGCAAGGGAATACTCACCGGTATCATCGGCGGGATGGCGGCGTTCACCTACACTCAGTCGAGCCTGATCACGTGGACGATAAACCCGCAGTATATCCTCCTGTTGGTCGCATCGACGGGGGCTTTCGCACACCTCCTCGCATACGACTTGCATGAGAGCATTCGTATCGGCATCGTAGCGTTCCTCTCCGGGACGATCACGCTGACGCTGTCGTGGGTCGCGCCGCTCTTGTTGCTCCCATACTCCGGAACTGCACGCGACCTGTTGCTACCGAGGCTGCTCGGAAACGCTCTCCGGGATGTTCTTCTCGTCTACGCAGGGGTATTCCTCGGCGCATACCTCCTGACGCTGACGGTCGATGCCTACGTGACAGCCTGAAACCGTGACAGTTTTGATCCGTCCGTCGATACCAGTACCCGTGTCAAAAGACCTACCAACGCGGGAGCGCTCGGCCCGAGAGCGCGGGACCTTCGCAAAACACGCGGACGATCCGACGGTCGCGAGCTATCTCTCGTCCCTCTTTTTCCTCCTCTCGGTTCCGGTGCTGCTCCTCGTCGCGTTCGTGGGTCATTCATACGGACTATACCCGTACGGAGCCATCGTTCCCGCCTTTGCAGGGCTTCTGTTCGTCGCGATCGCGCTCGTTTTCGTCATCATGCACGTCCGAACCCGCTGACCCGAACGAACTGCCAGCGGCGGGAATCAAAACGTGCTGTTCCGAATCGTCATGTAGAACATGATGATCATCGCAGAGATGAGTAGCAGGAACTCCAGTTGGGTAACCGACTTTTCCTTCGAAACCACGAAGAGGATGAGACTCGCCCCGCCGAGCACTGCGACGGCGACGAACAACAGTATCGAGATATTGGTCTCGTCATTGACCCAGTAAAACACCCGATCCCCAAGGCCGTCCATAGCGGTTCAGAACGGAACTCCTTCGTACACACACTCGACGGGGTCGAGGACGAGTTGTAGTGCAAGCGCGTAGGTCGTCAAGGCGAGTTTCGGATCGGCAACGAAGTCCGTGTTTCCGTCCCGCCATTCGGCGACGCTGGCAGCAAATCTGACGTGTGAATCGTGAATCGTCATGAGCCACTCCGATGGGAGTTCGACGGGGTCCCCCTTATGCGTCACCCGAAAGAGATATTTGAAGGTAGCGTCCCGGCGGCCGCTGATGTCCTCTCCAGCCTGTAACTCGGGCAGTTGTGGCGTGCCGAACAGTTGAATGAGACGGTACAGTGGAACCCCGATGTCCGTCGCGTCAGATCCATCGCTATCGTCGCTGACGTATGCGACGACGTTCAAATCCTCCCGCTCACGAACGTTGTCCTCGATGAGGAGCGCACCATCGTCCCGACGTGCTTCGATTTCCGACCGTGCAACGGGTTCGATGAGGATGTCCTGAAGTTCCTCGAAGTCCGGGGCGTCCGGATGGTTTCTGATATCCATTACTCAGTATGCAAAGTAGTTGAAGCCACGCCAGCCAGCATAGCCGACGACGAAGAGGGCGACACCAGTGACGATGACGACGAGCGATTCGCCGCCCGTCATCGTGTCCGCCATCTGAGGGATGAGATTGAAATACAACGACAGGCCGAACAACAAGTAGATGTATCCGATAACGATTCCAAGGAGGGCGGTAATTATCGACAGTAGCCCAATCGGACCACGCAACGGTTTAGGGACGCTAGTCTTCAACGCCATGGTTTGTGCTAATTGTGCACAATCATAAACGTTCTGCAACGAGTTCACTCGCTTTTATTCCGCTCGCGCTCTCTTTTTTCGAGGTTGTCCATACTCTCCCCCGACAGCGGCGACATTCGTTCGTCGAACTCCTCACTTCCCTCCGGTTTCGCCGCCGCTTCCCGTCCCGAAAAATACGAGGAGATGAACAGTTCGTGGTTTTCACGGAGGGAGTAGCCAACGTAGACGAGGATAATACCCGGCAGTACCCGAAGAACGGCCGCAGGCGATGTGATTCCGTAGCTACCCACCACGATCGAACCGTGAATGGCATCGCCAACGAGGAGCGCTCCAGTGACGAGCGTCGTCGTCGAAAGCATCGACAGGAACTGGCGGGAGACCATCTTATCCGTCGCCGTGTTCGTCGACGATGACGACTTCGCCATCTTGGACGTCCACGTTGATGAGCGTCTTCACCGTGTAATCCGTGTCGTCCAGTTCGTTCGCGCCGACCTTCTTGATAACGGCACACACGTCCACCACGTCCGCGCCGATGTATTCGAGCGCTTGCGTGACGGCCTTCATCGTTCCGCCCGTCGAGAGCACGTCGTCCAACAGGAGCACGCGGTCGCCCTCGTCGACGTTGTTGATGAACATCTCGTTCTCCGAGTAGCCGGTCTGCTGGGAGAGCGAAACCTCCCCGTCGAGTCCGTACTGGCGTTTTCGGATGACCACCAGCGGGATGTCCGTCATCAGCGAGACGGCCGTCGAGATGTGGATTCCCATCGCCGCAGGGGTGACGATCTTATCGACGTTCTCCAGATCCGCCTTTCGGATGATCTTGATGACGATTTCGCGAAGCAGCGTCGGTTCGAGCATCGGAATCCCGTCGCTGATGGGGTGTACGAAGTAATGATAGCCGTCTTTCTCGATGATCGGGGCGTCCAGAAGGGACTCCTTCAACTGGTCCATGTTGGTCGTATTCCGTCCATCAGTAAAAGGTGATGGATATGGATTCTCGCAAATCGAGGTTTACGGAGCGGTATGTGGTGGGAGAACAGATTTCGATGTGCGAGAGGTTAGATCGTTACGCGATGGAATCGGTCCCCGTCGGTTGCGAGGTGGTCGCCGGATTCGTCACCTCCATCACTTTCACTTTCAGTCCGGATAAGGCTCATCACTTTTACACTCTCTCCCCTACGAAAATATGCGGGTTGGAAAAACCCGCGACAAATCGATTGCCAACAACACCCCCTACCCTACTAACCCAGCAGGGTTCGATTTGTTTCCATCCTTTCGAGAGAGGACGCCTGTCCAAAAGAAGTCCGTGCCTCTAACGACAAAATACCGAAACGATAGCGTAGGGTCGAGGAAATCAGTTGACCGTATAGGTGGAAACGACGCTTGGTTTACCGCTTACAGTCGCTTTGACGACGATCTTGTCGCCACTTTCACACTTGGAGACGGAAATTATCCCCCCGACTTCGTTGAATTTCCCATCTCCGTCGACTTCACAATCCTGCGACGTTACGGATACGTTTTCGGCGCTCTGGACGTTCCCGAGTTGGGTCAACTGAACGTCGACCGAGTTACTACTAACTTGGTCGAACGATACGCCCACTTGTGCATTCTTGTCCACGTTGTTCCCCAGACCCATCACGAACGTTCCGATCACGGCCGCCAAGATGACCGTAATGGCAACCATTAGTATCACGCCGATTACGGGACTCACGCCTCTGCTGCTAGACAGCTTCGAATTGAATTTTTCCTTGAGTGTCATATATCGATTTCTCCTTCGACGCGCTGCCGCACCACCAGAACTTTCCCTCGTCGGTAAAATTTCCGACAGCTACGATTAGATACCTGGAACAGGATATATCGAACCTGACTCGGATTTGCTTTCTCCGGATGGTATGCGCGCTATAACAGGATTAGCTACTACTACCTAATAAAGATATGGCTGTATATATTTAGTTATCAATGTATGATAGTTCTCAAAATCATGGGTGTATTTTAGAACTCAAATATTGAAACGAACATCCCTTCGAATCGTCTCGAACGTTCGACATCTAAATTTGTCTACTTGTTCACGAGGCTGAAAGAAGAAAGCGGAGCACCGTGATGTCACGAAACTAATCTACTCGGATGTCGTGTCCGAACAAATCACGGCCGGTTTGAGAACTGTTAAGGTACGTCCATCGCCACTTTCGAGCGTGCAATCGCCCTCGAATTCGGCAGGCCTCGTCGTGCTTGTGTTGGTGATGCTCCCCTTCGCGGCGGCGGCCGTGACGCCGCTCGTCTACCGCGTTCTCCGCGACCGAACCGCCTACTACGCGGCGGCGGTGGCGCTCGCGTGCTTCGGGATGGTCGCCAGCCTGCTCGGCACGAACGCCTCCGTTTCTTTCCCGTGGATTCCCTCGCTCGGAGTCTCGCTTCGCTTCTACGTGGACGGACTCTCGCTTCTCATCGGATTCCTCGCCAGCGGCGTCGGCGTCCTCATCCTGACGTATTCCGGACGATACATGGACGGCGAACCGGGGAAGGCGAAGTATTACACTACACTGCTGGCGTTCATGGGGTCGATGCTCGGCGTGGCGTTCGCCGCCGACCTCATCTCCCTGTTCGTCTTCTGGGAACTGACGAGTCTTACGTCGTTCGTCCTCATCGGCCACTACTCCGACCGACCGTCGGCACAGTACGCCGCGCGGAAGTCGATGCTCATCACGGTCGCCGGTGGGCTGTTCATGCTGATAGGGTTCCTCCTCATCCACAACGTAACCGGGACGTACGCGATGTTCGGACCCAACGGAATCCTCACGCCTGCAAACGTCGCCAACGCGAGCGAACAACTCCACTCGAACGGGTTGTTCGTTCCCGCACTCGTGCTCATCGCGGTCGGTGCGGCGGCGAAATCCGCGCAGGTACCCCTCCACATCTGGCTGCCGAACGCGATGGAAGCGCCGACGCCGGTGTCGGCGTTCCTCCACTCCGCGACGATGGTCAAGGCCGGTGTCTACCTCGTCGGGCGATTCCGTCCGCTGTTCCTCCCGGAGGAGGTTCACGCGATTCCGGACTGGATGTTGCTCTTTGCGATCCTGGGGTTGGTGACGATGACCGTCACGGCCATCCTCGCCGTCGCCGCGACCGACATCAAGGAACTGTTGGCCTACTCGACGGCGAGCCATCTCGGACTCATCATCGCCGGATTCGGTTTCGCCTCCGAGTTCGGGGCCGAAACCGGCGCGTTCCACATCCTCAACCACGCGATGTTCAAGGCGGCGCTGTTCCTCGTCGCGGGTATTATCGCACACGAAGCGGGGACCAGAACGATCGACCATCTCGGCGGTCTGTGGCGTGACCTTCCGATCACGGCGGCCGTCACGGTCATCGCCGCCCTCGGAATGGCTGGCGTCCCGCCGTTCAACGGGTTCTACTCGAAGGAACTGCTGTTCGAATCGGCCTACCACGCGGCTCACGTTCACGGCGGCCTCGCGTGGTTGTTCCCCGTCGTCGCCGTCTTCGGGAGCATCTTCACGTTTCTGTACTCGGTGCGGTTCATGATGCTCTTCTTCGGCGAGAAACCGACGGGATTGGGCCACGTCCATCGTCCGCCGCTCGCCATGCTGGTGCCGCCCGTCATCCTCGGTATCATTGCGGCGCTCATCGGCCTCGGCGGCGTGACCGACACGTTCGGTATCGCACCGACCGCGCTCGATCACTTCGTCGGGACCGTCGTGGAAAGCGTGCTTCCGCCGGGGCCGGGCGGACACGTCGAAGCGGTTCATTTCAGCTACCACCTTCCGACCGCCGTCACGCCGGCCGCCGTGATGAGCGCAGTCACCATCGGTCTCGGCCTCGTCACGTACCCGTACTACGACGACCTCCACGAGGGGGTGAATCGCCTGCTCACCATCGACCCGCTCCGCGTGAACTGGTGGTACGACAACGCGGTGGACGGACTGAGCGATCCGCGGGTGGCGACGACGCTCCACACTCGAAGCGCGCCGCTCCGAACCTACGCCGTCTGGCTCTTCGCGACCATCGCCGTTCTGACGCTCGGCGCGTACGCCGCGGCATCGTCGTCGATCCCGGCGATTTCCGGGGCCGTGGTGACGCTCCCGACCATCTTCGTTTTGTTCGTGGCCGTGGTCGCGGCGGTGGCGGTCACCGTCGCCGACTCGCACATCGCGGGAGTGCTCACGCTTTCGGTGATGGGGTTCATGGTCGCGATATTCTTTATCCTCGGACGCGCGCCTGATCTGGCGCTGACGCAACTGATCGCCGAGACGCTCATCCTCGTCATCTTCCTGCTTGTACTGGAGAAGCTCCCGGCGTATTATGGGAGGATCGATCGCTGGACGGCGACGCGGGACGCCATCGTGTCCGCAGCCGTGGGATTCACCGTCTTCCTGACGGTTCTGTTCACGACCGCGGCGAATCCGAAGGAGGGAATCGCTTCCTTCTTCGTCGAACGTGCGGGCGTCCCGAAATCACACGGTACGTTCCTCTTCGATTACGGCGGTGGCTCGAACATCGTCAACGTCATTCTCGTCGACTTCCGTGCCTTCGACACGATGGGTGAGATCAGCGTCATCGCGATGGCCGCACTCGCAGTCCTCACGCTGATCGCCATGCGAGGACGGGGTGAGATGCAATGAGCGACGAAGCCGACACGACGGTCATCACCCGGACCGTGACGCGGACCGTCGTTCCGCTGATCCTCGTGACGGCCATCGCCTTCCTCCTCCAAGGTCACAACCTCCCCGGAGGGGGATTCATCGCGGGAGTCATGACCGCCACGGCGGTCGCTCTCATCTACGTCGTCTTCGGTCAGGCCTTCCTCGAAACGGACATCATCGCGGGGTCGGCCGTCGGGCGGGACGGGACGCGCGAAGTGGGGACCCGACAGGTGTCGGCGTTCCTCACAGTCTTCGCGCTCGGCCTCGCGATAGCCGCGGGGGGCGGACTCGTTCCCATCCTGTTCGAGGCACCGTTTTTGACCCAAGCGGTGGTGTTCATCGAGCATCTCCCGATCGTTCACGACATCGAATTAACCAGCGCCTTCGTGTTCGATTTCGGCGTCTATCTCGTCGTCGTCGGGGCGCTCCTGACCGTGCTCGCGGTGGTGGGGGCCGAATGATGGCTTCGGAACTCCTCATGGCCGCCGAACCCCAACGACCGCAGTTCTTCGTCGCGCTCGTCTTGGGCACCCTGTTCGCCGTCGGGACGTTCCTGATCCTCCGGCGTGACGTCGTTCGAGTCGTCTGGGGGCTCACCGTCTTCAGCCAGGCGACGAACGTCTATCTCATCTCGATGGGTGGGTTCTCCGGTCACGCTCCCATCCTCGAAGGTCACGGCGGGGGGTCCGGCGTGACCGACCCGCTCGTTCAGGCACTCGTCCTGACCGCCATCGTCATCAGCTTCGCCACGACGACGCTGGCGCTCGTGCTAACCTACCGCGCCTACCAGGAGAACGGAACGATCGATACCACGATGCTAGGAGGAAACAATGACTGATACGATCATCGTAGCGCCGCTTTTGATACCGCTCTTCACGGCCATCGCCACGTTGTTGGCCCGTCGACGCCTCCGTTTGCAACAGGGAGTGAGCCTCCTCGGAAGCGTGGCCTACCTCGTCGCCGTCGCAGTACTGTTCGCCCGCGTCGTCCTTCCAGTCGGTTCGACGCCGCGCGTCCTCGTCTACCAGGTATCGAACTGGCCCGCGCCGTTCGGTATCTCGCTCGTCGCCGACGCGCTGTCGGCGTTCATGCTCGTCATCGCCGCGGTCGTCACGCTCGCCGCGCTCGTCTTCGCCGTCGTCTCCATCCAGCCCTACGGCCAGCGTCTCTCGTTTCACTCGCTCTATCACTTCCTCGTCCTGGGCGTCACAGGGTCGTTCCTGACGGGCGACGTGTTCAACCTGTTCGTCTGGTTCGAGGTCATGCTCATGGCGAGCTACGTCTTCGTGCTGTTCTACAGCGGACCCGAGCACACGCGGGCGGCCCTCTCCTACGTCGTCCTCAACCTCGTCGGGAGCGCGGTCATGCTCCTCGGCATCGGCGGCCTGTACGCCACGACAGGGACGCTCAACATGGCCGACCTCGCCCGTCGTCTGTCCGATCCTGCCACGTACGGCATCGACGTCGCTCCCGTACTGGGACTCGCCGCCCTGTTGTTCGTCGTGTTCGCGCTCAAGGCGGGGTTGGTGCCGCTTCACTTCTGGGTCCCCGACGCATACGCCGTCGCACCGACGCCCATCACCGCCGTACTCGCTGGCGTCGTGAAGAAGGTCGGCATTTACGCGATCATCAGACTCTACTTCACCGTCTTTTCGACCGCGTCGCTTCCGGTCTTCGAGTCCGTCCTCCACGGGACGTCGATGCTCTCGTTCTTCGCCCCCGTCCTGTTCGTCACCGGGGCCGCGAGCATCATCTACGGCGGCCTCGCGGCGGTCGGCAGCGACGACCTCGACCGGTTGCTGGCCTACTCCTCCATCGGGCAGGTCGGTTTCATCGTCATGCCGCTCGCGGTGGCGGCCGCAGTTTCCGATCCCGAGTTGCGAGTGCTCGGCGTCGTCGCGGCGCTCGTTTACTCCGCGGCCCACGCGCTGGCGAAGAGCCTGCTCTTCCTCACCAGCGGCGTCGTCTCGGCGTCGTTCGGAACCTCGTCGCTCGACCAGCTCGGTGGAGTGGCGTCGTGGCGGCCGTCCCTCGCGGGCGGCGCGTTCGTCGGGATGCTCGCCCTCGTCGGCATCCCACCCCTTCTCGGGTTCTTCGGGAAGCTGTTCGTGTTCAACGTGGCCGTGCGGGTTCTCACGACGAATCCGGTCGGCGGCCAACTCGTGCTCGCCGTCACGCTCGTCGGCGCGGTCCTCACTATCGCGTACACCACTCGGCTATGGAACGCCGTCTTCTGGGGCACCCAGACGCGTTCGACGACCGGTGTCATCTCCCGACGGCCTCTCGCGATTCAGCTAACCGTCGTCGTGAGTCTCGCGGCACTGGTGGTCGCGTTCGGCCTCGGTTTCCAACTGGTATCCGTCGCCGCCCACGCGGCCGCTCAAGCGGCCACCGATACAGGTGCCTACGTTAACGGCGTGGGGTTGATGGAGGTGAGTCGATGAGGCGTCGGTGGATGTTACAAGCGGTCGCGCTCGCCGTCCTGTGGATGTTGGTTCGCGGTGCGACGCTCACGGTTTCGGGATTCGTGACGGAGTTCGTGCTCGGACTCGGGGTCGGTCTCGTCATCTCCTACTCGCTCCGTCGATTTTACGCTCCCAGAAGCCCGCTCGTCTGGCGTCCTCGAACCCTTCGATACGTCCTCGGCTACGTGTGGACGTTCGTCAAACAACTGGTCGTCTCCAACCTCGACGTCGCACGACTCACCCTCTCGCCGTCGATGCCCATTGAACCGACGGTCGTGGAGGTCCCGCTCAGGGTTCGCAGCGACGTCGCCATCACGACCATCGCCAACAGCATCACGCTCACTCCCGGCACGCTCACCATCGACTACGACGAGGAGGACCACTCCCTCTCCGTTCACAGTATCGACGGCGACAGGGAGTCGCTCGTCGAATCCGTCCGAACGTGGGAGGACTACGCGTTCGTCATCTTCGGCGAGACGCCGACACCGATACCGTCCAGGAACGAGTGGGCAGGAGGACAGGACGATGACTGAACCCACGATGATCGCACAGGCCTACGACGCCGTGCTCACCATCGCGCTCATCCTCACGAGCGTGCTCACGCTCGCCTGTAGCTACCGGGTCATCCGCGGGCCGACCGCCCCCGACCGCGTCGTCGGATTGGAGACCGTGGCAACGAACGTCGTCGCCATCGCGGTGCTCGTCGCCCTCCTGGCCGACCGTGGGTTCTACGTGCTGATCGCGCTCGAACTGGCCATCGTCGGCTTCGTCAGCACGATTGCCGTCGCCAAGTTCGTCATCGGGGGTGACGTCATCCGATGACTTCGCTCGCGTTCGCCCTACGGCTGGTGGAAATCGTGCTCGTCACCGTGGGCTGTTTCTTCCTCACGGTCGGGACCATCGGACTCATCCGACTCCCCGACGTGTACAATCGGCTGCACGCCACGACGAAGTCGACGACGCTCGGCGCGGCGTCCATCTTCCTGGCCGGTGCCGTCCACTTCGGTCCGTTCGGGCCGGACATCCCCTCCCTCGTCGGCATCGTCTTCCTGTTCATCACGGCACCGACCGGCGCGCACATGATTTCGCGGTCGGCCCGAAAGATGGACGTGCCGTTCTTCGACGTCGAGGACGGGAAAAACGGGAAGAGCGAGAACGAACGGGACGGGTGAGAAAAGCGGAAAGAGCGAGAGAGAACGGAAGAACGCCTACGCAAACTTCGGGAGGAGGAAGAATCGCACCGTGAGATCGAGAATCCCGGTGAAGACCGTCACGAGCATGATGACCGTTCCGTACCGTAGCCAGTAGCGGAACGTGATCGGGTCGCCGTGACGCTCGCTGATTTTGACGGCCACGACGGTCGCGGAGGAACCGATGTAGGTTGCGTTCCCACCGAATCCGGCACCCATCGCGAGCGCCCACCAGAGTTCGTTGCCGTGGAGACCGAGTTGCGAGTTCATCGAGTTGATGACCGGAATCATGGCCGCCGTGAACGGGATATTGTCGACGATACCCGAACCGACGGCCGAGAGGAGCAGCACGACGATGGAGGCCGAGTAGTGGCTCGTGCTCAGGCTCGCGATCGCCTTCGCAACCGTCGTGAGGACGCCAGTTTTGGCGATCCCGTCGACGACGACGAACAGTCCCGCGAAGAACAGGAGCGTCGTCCATTCGACGCGGGAAACCATCTCTTCCATGTCCTGATTGGCGATGAGTAAGAGCAACGAAGCGCCAGCCAGCGCCACGGTCGCCGGTTCGAGACCCGTGATACCCTGCAGGGCGAACCCGACGGTTACGAGGACCAGAACTCCGAGGCTCCGGTAGAGGAGTCCCCAGTTTTTGACCTGCTCACGCGGTTCGTGGTCGAGGATGCTGTTTTCGGTGGTACGTTCCCGGATGGTCTCGTTTGCCTCCTCGATTTTGTCCGAGAGGTAGTAACGGAAGGCGATGAGCGTGAGCACCATACTCAGGAGGACGACGGGCAGCAGATTATAGAGGAAATTGACGTAGGTGAGCCCTGCCGCGCTCCCGATGATGATGTTCGGCGGGTCGCCGACGAGGGTTCCGACGCCGCCGATGTTGGCGAACGTCGCCTCCATGAGCAACACCGGTTTGGCGTCCACGCCGAGGTCGTCACAGATTCGCAGCGACACCGGCGCGACGAGGAGCACCGTGGTGACGTTGTCGATGGTCATCGACCCGATGGCGGTGAGGACGCTGAACAGCACGATCATGTAGTAGTAGTTCCCGCGAGAGACCTTCGCGGCGTACACCGCAAGCGCCTCGAACAGGCCGGTCTCTTCGAGAATTCCGACGATAAGCATCATCCCGAGCAGGAGACCGATGGTGTTCCAGTCGATGGCGGTGATGACCTCCTCCTGCGAGAAGTAGTCGAAGATGATACCCAACAGCACCATCGCGGCGGCACCCGCCATCGCGACGGTGGAGCGGTCGATACGTTCGCTGATAATGAGCGCGTACGTGAGTATGAAGACGGTTACTGCCGCAATAAGACCGTAATCCATCAACGGTCACCTCTATCGGCGACCACATCTACTTCGCTTCCAACAGACGGTGCCGACGTGTTCGAACAATAACGGGATACACGTCGGCCCCGGTATGCACTATCCATCATGCTGTGTTTGATTCGGTTTTCATCCCCTAAATGTACCGATTTTAGTCACTGGAGCGCGATACGAACCCGTTTTCGAGAACAATCGTTACGATTCGTTGCTTCGAGCGTCGTCCCACAGCTGTCCTTTTTCCGAGAAAATGAGAGGTTCCGATGCGATCTTCCGGTCGGTCAAAAGCGTCAGTCGTCGTCGGAGTCGGCCGGATCCTCGATATGGATCACCAGGACGGGTACGGTGGCCGACCGGACAACGTGTTCGGTCACGCTGCCCGAGATGACGCGACCGATTCCGGTACGCCCGTGGGTTCCCATGACGATGAGGTCGATGTCGTGTTCGTCGGCGTACTTGACTATCTGCTCCGCCGACGAACCGGAGATGACCGTCCCCTCGGCCTCGACTCCATCGTCCTCGGCCTGCTTGACGACCCGATCGACGATGTCCTCCCCCATCTCCTTGAACTCGTCGTCGACGCTGATCGAACTGACCGACGACGGGAGCGTGTCCGCGTCCACGGTGTGGAGGACGTGGAGCTTCCCGCCGTCCTGTTTGGCCTGGTGGATCGCGTGTTCGACCGCTTTTTCGGAGACGTCGCTTCCGTCCGTCGGAACCAACACGTTGTCGTACATACTGGAAGAATAAACCGGCTGGTTGAAGGAAGTATCGGTGAACGAGACTCAACGTCGGTCGAGTCGGGGAGGCTCGTCGGCACGACGGACGAGCGCTCGAAACAGCGAAAATCGCCCTCGGGGGATCAGTTTCGAAGTCGGACCGCACCCTTCCGGAAGACGAGATGGTTGGGAATGATGAACTCCTCGCCGTCGTTTTCGATATGAGTGACGAACAGATCTACCTCCTGGACGATGCCCTGATTTCCGGCGACACGGATCTCGTCGCCGATGCCGTAGGGCTGGTTGAGCAGGAGATAGATTCCCGCCGCGGAGGAGCGGAGGAGATCCCAGAACGCCACCGCGCCGAAGACGATGGCGGCGACGACGTACGCGCCGAAGAGGACGAGCAAGGTCATCACCGCGATGCCGATCTGGCTCAGTGCGATGAGCGAGGCGATGTAGACGATGCTGTACTTGACGATTCGGGGGATGACGTTGACTTCGGGGAGTTTGACGCTCCGGAGTCGCTCGCTGACGAGCAGTTCGGCCTTGTCCGCAACGATGAACCCGATGATGAACACGAGTGCCGCGACGAACAACTGCGGTGTGAAGAGGATTATCTGCCAGAAAAGTTGCGTGCTCAGCGGTAGTTCGGCCGTGTTGAGCGCGAGAAGGATCGTGACGCCGTAGATGAACCACGACGTGAGACGGGCGATGAGCGAAACCGTCGTGGTGCCGAGACTTCGGGCGGTGCGCTCGAACGGCGTCCCCTCCACGACTTCGTGGAGTCCTGCGGCACGGAGGATACGCATGTTCAATCGACCGAGCAGATACCCGGCGATGCCACCGACGATGAGGATGAGGATGGCGAGGACGATTCGATACTCCTGTTGGAGGAGTACCTGCCATTCCGCGGCCATCTAATAAGCCTCCGGGTCGAGTTCCAGAATTATCTCACCGCCCTTGAACGCCCGAACGAGCCCATCACTCTCCGAGAGGACGATGGCCGTTGCGTTCGTATCGCGCGTGATCGCACCGCCCGCCATGTGGCGTGCTCCGAGTCCTTTCGGGATGTCCACGCCCTCCGCCGACGGTTCGAGGTAGCGGTACGCCGAGACGATTTTGCCCGAATCGGAGATGACGAACGCGCCGTCGAGTCGGGAGAACTCCTTCAGCATGACGTTCACGATGGGGTCCCCGACGTGGACGTGGCTCTTCTCGAACGGGTTGTACGACAGCGGGCGGGACTTGTTCATCACTTTGCCCGCGTCGCCGACGATGAACAGCGCACCGACGGGTTTCCCTTTCTGTCCCTTCTTCCCCAGTTCGATGGCGACTTCGAACACGTCGCGGATGACGCCGGGGTCGGCCCGCGAGTTGGCGAACAGGTCGTAGATCCCCGAGTGAACGTCCTCGTCCGCCCTGGTCTGGGTGACCGTATCGAGTCCGTCACTGAACATGCTCGCCACGCAGGTCAGTTCGTCACCGTCCTCCGCGAATCCGTTGTCCATCGCCCCCTCGATACCGAACCGGATGCGGTCTTTGACACTGGTGAATTCGAGCGGCAGTTCCACGAAGTTGCTCGCGCCGACATTGTTGCTCGGCGCGACGACGACCACGTCCGTGTCGTCGAGTTCCGCGAACCGTTCGTAGTACGACCCGCTCGGAGAGAAGAGAAACACTGCGTCGACACCCCCGACGAGGTCCTCCAGAAGTTCGCTCAGGCTAGCCATTACAGAATGCCACTCAATCCCCGGAGAAAAGGTTTGCGGGGGTATATGTCATCAGAAATCTCTTTTTACGGACGTGTCTCTCGTCGTTCACTGGAGATGTTTTGTCCATTTCCCCGAGTCCTCTGTTCGATTCGTTACATACCCATATCGGCGGCAGGGTCGGGAACTGGCAGGTCGTTCGGTCGAACGCCAAGCAGTTCCGCCACATGGTCCAACGCCATGTCGAATCCGTAGTAACGTTCGATTTCAGGACTGTCGGCCGTTTCCCTGACTTTCAGCATCCCGTACCCTTCGCGGTTCTGTGCGACCGCCGCGGTTTTTCCCTCGCGCGAGAATTCGAGGATGCGCTCGTTGTCGGTTTCGGAGTAGCGGGCCGTGATGTCGTCGTCCGAGAGCGTCGTCATGGTCGGCGGTTAGAAGGGGGGGCAGTCGAAGCTATCGGTTCCAACCCGAAAGCGACGTGAGCCTCGCCCCTCGATTGTCCCACATGACACGCTGGCACCAGAGCGGCACCCGCCGCGACATGTGCATCCTCCTCGCCGAGGCCGGGGAACTCCGCGGCCAGAAACTCAAGACGAGACTCGAATCACACTACGACAAACAACTCGACCCCAAGCGATACTACGCGACGCTGGAGCGCCTCGTCGAAAGCGGGCACGTGGAGCGACGGGTCGAAGGGCTGTACGACGTGTTCACGCTGACAGAAATCGGGGAACAACGGTTACGGGAGCAGTTCGAGTGGATGCGGGAACAGGTTGAGGAGTAGGGATTCGAGGTGCGGAAGACGGGGTAGTTTTGGTGGGCATGACTCCGGTGGTGACGGTGCCGAAGCGTTTCCGACTGAACAATAGCACACGAAAACCGACCGCAATTCGTAAACACCGAGATTACTCGCCTGCAAGTTCGCCCGCGAGTTCTTCGGCGACGGTGAGTCCAAGTTCGTCCTTGCTCCCGCTGTACTCCCGGACGCTGTTCGGCCGGACGAACAGCGTCCTCGTTTCCTCCTTCCCCATGACGCTCGCGTCGTTCGCGACGACGAACGAGAGGTCGACCCGTTCCAAGGTTTCACGGGCGGCGGCGACCATCGTGTCGTCGTCGCCGCTCGTTTCGGCCTTGAACCCGACGATGGGGAGGTCGGGATGTTCGTCCCGAACCGTGTCGATGAGTTTAGGAGTGGGATGCAAGTCGAGGGTGAGTTCCCGTCCCGACCGAATCTTTTCGTCCTCGTCGTCGGCGGTGTAGTCGCTGATGGCAGCGACGGAGACGAGGACGTCGGCCGGGAGTCCTTCGATGTGTTGGCGGACGGCGTCGAGCATCTCGGCGCTGGTCTCGACCTGCTCGACGGTGGCGTAGGGGACTGTCGGTCCGTCGTGAATCAGCGTGACGGAAGCACCGTAGACGTAGCAGGCGCGGGCGACCGCCCGCCCCGTCTTTCCGGAGGAGCGACTCGTGATGATTCGGACGGGGTCGATGGCCTCGCTGGTCGCGCCGCTGGTGATCACGACGCGCTTTCCGTCGAACAGATCGGGGGTGGTCGCGCGGGCGACGTCGAGCGCGATGGCGTCCTCGGTGGCGATCTTCGCCTTCCCTTCCTCGATTCTCGGGTCGACGAACTCGACGCCCCACGATTCGACGCGGTCGATGGCATCGAGGACGCCGGGGTGATCGTACATGGGTTCGTGCATGGCGGGCGCGATGACGACGGGCACGTCCGCGCCGAGCGCCGTGGTCGCGCACGTCGTGACGGGCGTGTCGTCGATGGCCCCGGCAATTTTCCCGACGGTGTTCGCCGTCGCGGGCGCGACGAGGAACACGTCGGCCCACCCTTCACGGCCACAGAGTTCGACGTGTTCGACTTTGCCCGTTATCTCGGTGACGACCGGGTTGTCTGTGGCGAACTCGACGGCCCACGGGTTGATGATGCCCTTCGCGCTCGGTGACATCACGGCCCGGACGTTCGCGCCGCGCCTGCGCAGTTCGTGTGCCAGTTCGACCACTTTCACCGCCGCGATACTTCCGGTCACCCCCAACGCCACGTTGACTCCGGTCAGCATTACTCGCTACTGGGTTGGGTACCCCGAAAAAAGTCACTGGTTCGATGGTTGCGTGAGTTTCGTTGCAGTCGTTGCGATGAAAGTTCAGAAACATCTGTTCGTTCGGTACGAAACGACTCCAACTCAGGAGCAACGAAGAAGGTTCGGAAAGCCCCCGTCCGTTCGCGGTTGTCTGAAGACGTTCCGGCTCCCTGCGTTCGCGGGCTGCGTCTTCCGTGGTCACCCTCGCTCCTTCGTCGCTCGCGTGACCGCTGCACGAGATATCCGCACGCTCAGCAACGCCCGTGCGGATAGTGGCTCGTGCAGACGACTACAGAAGCGCGAACGGCCGGCCCCTTTCATCCCACCCGAACAACCCCGCACCACGACAGCCACACCCTCCCCAACCGATTTGCTCGGTCGCTGGCGCTCCCTCACTCATCCCTCGCACGGAACGCCAGGCAGGCCCTCAGCCGACCGCTGGCTTCGGGACTGCTGGCGCGCGCGCGCCGTGCGGTTGATCGATAGCGCCCAGCCTGTCCTTCCGAGTGGCGCGCGCTGGCAGCGGTCCTGAGGACAGTGAGGTTTCGAAGAAACCTCTGGGTGAACAGTGTAATTGCCGAGCAACGCTCGGCAGTCAGCCGGACGAAGTCCGGCGAAATTGCCAAGCGTTGCTTGGCGGTCAACCGGACGGAGTCCGGTGAAACCGTGAACCAGCGGTCGTCCGAAGGTCGCTGCCGATACCGTGCGAGAGATGACGAAGGGAGCGACAGCGACGAAAGGAATCGGCTGGGGAGGTGTGTGGGCGGTGGCGGTTGCGGTCTTCATTGCCGCTCGGCTACTGAAATCACAACAGAACCAGAAAATCGGTTACGTAGCGAGCATGGACTTTCAATGCTACCGTTTCGCACCTGCAATCACAAAACAACCCAACCCGTCTCTCCCAACCTATTCCCGACTCACTTGACTCGCACTCGCTCGCCGGGAGGCTTCCAACACAAATTCTTCAGACAGCGCATCGATTTCCCCGGCCTGCACGCGCCAGAGGTTGGCGTACAGTCCGTCGTTGTCGAGCAACTCTTCGTGCGTGCCGCGCTCCACGATTTCCCCTTCCTCCACGGAGAGGATGGTGTCCGCGCCCTTCACCGTCGAGAGGCGGTGGGCGATGATGAACGTGGTTCGGTTCTCGGTGAGTCGGTCGAGACTGCGCTGGATGAGCATCTCCGTCTCCGTGTCCACCGCGCTCGTCGCCTCGTCCAACACGAGCAGTTCGGGGTCTGCCAGAATCGTCCGAGCAATCGAGATGCGCTGGCGCTGACCGCCCGAGAGTTTCAGGCCGCGCTCGCCGACCCGCGTGTCGTAGCCGTCCGGGAGGTTGGTGATAAAATCGTGTGCCTCGGCGGCCTTCGCGGCGGCCACGATGTCGTCGCGGGTCGCGTCGAACGCCCCATACGAAATGTTCTCCTCCACGGTGCCGTCGAAGAGGAAGGTGTCCTGCCCGACGTAGCCGATGTGCCCGCGTAGGCTCTCGACTGTGAGTTCCCGCACGTCGTGGCCGTCCACCCGAATCGCGCCGCCCGTCACGTCGTAGAGGCGCGGGAGGAGTTTGCAGATGGTGGACTTCCCGGCACCGGTCGGGCCGACGAGGCCGACCGTCTCGCCGGGGTCGGCGGTGAACGTCACGTCCGAGAGGACCTCGTGGTCGTCCTCGTACGCGAAGTCGACGTGGTCGTATTCGACGCGGCCGTCCACGGAGTCGGCATCCAGCGCCACGGCGTCCGGGTCGCTCGTGATGGCCGGTTCGATGGAGAGCAGACCAAAGATGCGTCGTGCGGAGGCCTTGGCGTCCTCGTAGCGGTCCACCACCTCGCTCATCTGCGTGAGCGGTTCGACCATGCGCTGGGTGAGGATGAGAAAGGTGACGAGGTCGCCAATGCGGAGAGTACCGCCCGAAAAGCCGAGCGGCGGGCCGGAGAGGAGCCACAGTCCCCCGACGACGAACGTCGCGGCGAACGCGATTGAGGTGAGCAACTGCATTCCCGGTCGATAAATGAAATTCATCCGGAGCGCCTGCCAATCCCGGCGGAAGTAGTCGTAGGAGACCTTCCGAACGCGCTCGTCCTCGAACGACTCCGTTCCGCTGGTTTTGATGACCTCGATTCCGGCGAGGTTGTTCTCCAGTCGCGTGTTCAGGTTCCCGACCGACGACCGAACCCCCGAGTAGAACTTCTCGATCCGCTTCATGAACCACCACGTGAACAGCGCCGCGACGGGAATAACGGCCATCGTGACGAGCGCGAGTTGTGGACTGGTCAGGAAGAGAATCGCGCCGATGCCGACGATGAGGACGAACAACTGGACGGCGCTCCCCATCATATTGTCGAGGAACAGTTCGAGGCGGTTCGCGTCGTTGTTCAGGACGCTCATCAACTCGCCCGTCTTGTGGTCGTCGAAGAAGGTCATATCCAACCGTTGCATCCACTGGTAGGTCGAGGTCCGCACTTCGTGTTTGACGCGATGGGAGAACAGGTTCAGACTTGACGACCGTGCGAAGTTACAGAACGCCGCGAGCACCATCCCCACGCCCATGATTTCGGCCGAGAACCAGAACTGGCCCATCTGCGTCGTCGGAATCCACGACTGAGGGACGAAATAGAGCGAGTACGCATTGCTATTGAACGACTTGGCGAACACCGAATCGATAGCGACGCCGAGCACGAGCGGCGGCACGAGCGACAGCAACCGCGACAGCAGGCTCGTCACCAATCCGATGATGAACCAATGGTAGTGATCCTCCCCGTATTCGGTGAACAACCGAACCATCGGTCGTTCCACTTCCTCCCCCAACTCCTCCGGGTCGACCTCGTCGGCACTCATTCCGTGAACGGTTCAGAAGGAATTCATAAAGAGTCATGGGTCTCGGCAGGCTGGGAAACGCAAGACATAGCTCCCGCCCGTCCCGAAATCCGAATCATGTCGTGGAAGCTGCTCGTCGTCGCCGGACTGTTCGAAGTCGCGTGGGCCATCGGCCTCGAATACTCCGAGGGCTTCTCGAAACTCTGGCCCTCCGTCTTCACCGTCGTCGCCCTCGTCGTCAGCATGGCCTTGCTGGCGAAGTCCCTCCAGACGCTCCCCGTCGGCACCGCCTACGCCGTCTGGACCGGTATCGGAGCGGTCGGAACCGCGACGCTCGGTATCGCCCTCTTCGACGAATCCGCCGACGTTCTGCGGATACTGTTTATCGGGGTGATCGTGGTGGGAATCGTCGGCCTGAATCTCGTCTCCGGCTAACCCCACGAGATGATTTGTCCGGAGCAGTGCTGTTAGCAACCTCGATCATGGCTTAGAAAAATCGGAGATTTTTGAACACGTTGGAGCGAATCGGCTGGAGAGGTGCGTGGTCGTTGCGGGCGGTGCGGTGGTGGTGCGGTGGTGCGGTGGTTTCGTTGCCGCTCGGAAATCGCAGTCACGACAGAGCCAAATCCCGTTTGTAGCGAACGGTCAGAAGTTCTCGAAACCAATCACTGGGCAACTGTAATCACAAAACTCCCCAAGCAGACACGCCCGAGCCGTCCCTATTTTCGGAGAATCAACCGAAGCACGTCCTCGTCCGCGAGTTCGTGTTCCACGCCGACCTGCTGTTCGTCGTGCTTGGCGCTCGGACCGCTGACGCGGGCGAAGCGGAATCGCTGACCCAACTCGCCGCCGAGGTGGTTGCAGGCATCCTCGATGGTACTGCCCTTCGGGAGGACGAGCGGCTCCTCGTAATCGACGCCGCGTCCGGGTTTGTCCATGTAGATCCGCATGAGGCCGAGCTCTTCCCAAATCTTTTCGCGGAGCGCGTCGAGTCCCTTCTCCTTCTCGGCGCTGATGAACACGGCTTCGTCCGGGTCGATGTCGTGGTCGCGGAGTTCCCCGCGGACTTTTTCGGCGTAGTCGTGCTCGATGAGGTCCACCTTGTTCACGGTCACCATCGACGGGAGGTAAACGCGGTTGTCCATGATGCCGTCGATGAGGCGGTCGATGTCCACCTTTTCGCGCAGGGTGACGTTCGCGTTGACGTACCCGCGCTCGCGGAGGACTTCCTTGATCACGTTCTCGGAAATGTCCTGGTCCGCACTGGACGTGACACGGATGCCACCGCGGCCCTTCTTGGCGATGGAGATGCTGGGCGGCGTGGAGTCCAATCGGATCTTGTTCTCGTAGAGCTCCTCCTGCAAACGTTCGTACTGATCTATTTCGAAGACGGAGAGGACGAAGACGACGAGGTCGGCCGCACGAACCACGGAGAGGACTTCCTGCCCGCCGCCGCGGCCGTGGGCGGCACCTTCGATGAGTCCGGGCACGTCGAGGAGTTGGATGTTCGCGCCGTTGTACTGCAACATTCCGGGGTTTACGTTGAGAGTGGTGAAATCGTACGAACCGACTTCGCTCTCCGCGGCGGTGAGCGAGTTCAACAGCGTCGATTTGCCGACGCTGGGGAAACCGACGAATGCGACGGTTGCGTCACCCGTCTTCTCGACGGCGTATCCCTCTCCGCCACCGGCGGAGGACTGGTTCTGTAGCTTCTCCTTTTTCTCCGCGAGTTTCGCCTTCAGCCGACCGATGTGGCTCTCGGTGGACTTGTTGTACGGCGTGTCCGAGATTTCCTCGCGGAGTGCTTCGATTTCCTCCTCCAGTCCCATTAGGAACACGTCAGCCGTGACTGCCGAAAAACTTGTTCCTTCTCGTCAGCGGGATTTTGTCCCTTAATTCGACACGTTAATACGTTTCGGCCTGTCACATGATGTGAAGTCAAATGCCGGATCCTGCCCGTCTCCGCGATAGCACGCAAATCGTCCTCCACCGCGACACGCTCGATGGGATCCGCTGCGAACTCGAACACAACTTCATGCTGACGATCGTTTCGGCGAGCGGCGAATGCGACGAGTGGCTCCGTCTCATCGGCAGTCCGGTCGAGATCAAGAACGCGAGTCGATTTTTGGGACGGCACGGCGTCAGCCTGCCGTAAACGAGCTACAGACGCCGTTCGTTTCCTCCCGCAGACCTAGGGAACCGTTCGTACCCGCGGAGAGCCGATCCCACCGTTCTCCAGCACCCGAAAAGAAATCCTTAAAACTCCGGCGAGATTTCGGATACGTATGGTAGATACGATAGAAGTACTCGTCCCCGGTGGACAGGCCAACCCCGGCCCACCACTCGGCCCGGAACTCGGCCCGACGGCGGTCAACGTTCAGGAAGTCGTCAACGAGATCAACGAGCAGACGGCTGCGTTCGACGGCACGGAAGTGCCGGTCACCGTCTTCGTCGAGGACGACGGCGGCTTCAGCCTCGAAATCGGTGTCCCGCCGACGGCGGCGCTCGTCAAGGACGAGGCCGGATTCGATACTGGCAGCGGTGAACCCCAGAAGGATTTCGTCGCCGACCTCTCCATCGACCAAGTGAAAAAGATCGCCGAACAGAAGAAACCCGACCTCCTCGCCTACGACACGAAGAACGCGGCGAAGGAAGTCGTCGGAACGTGTGCCTCGCTCGGTGTCACCATCGAGGGCGACAACGCACGCGAGTTCAAAGCCAAAGTGGACGCCGGCGAGTACGACGACGCGCTCGCGGCGTAAACTGGATTCTTCTTCATATCCACAGCAGTATCGCGGAGTAGCCACCGGCACCGAGTGCGAACGCCCAGAAGCGACTGCGCCGTTCTTCCGGGAGTTCTTCTTTGATTACGTTGAGGATGACGCCACCGGCGAGGAACGCAAAGAGGGTGTTCACGACGGCTTCGTCCACGTGCGTGGCGATACCGATCCCCCAGCCAACGACGACGGCGGCGGCGAGCACCCAGCGGCCGACCCGGTCGTAGGTGTCCCGGTGGTGGTCCCGAAAGCCGTAGTCGTTGACGATGAAGTGAAGCGCCATGGCCGTCGCGTACAGCAGGAGGCTGATGATTCCCGGTTGCTCCCGATGCACGAGCAGGTAGCCGATGAGCGCGTTGTACGTCGTGAACGCGCCGACGTGAATCCAGAAGACGCTCATGGTCGTCCCCGGTCGGGTGGTCCTTTTCGGATCGATAGAACGATTCTCGTATCCCGATTCCTCCGCGAGTCGTTCCAATCCGTAGAACAGCGCGAATCCGCCGAGCGCGACGAGGAAGACGTGGCGCTCGAAGAATCCGGCGAGGAGCGGAACCGATTCGAGTATCGTCCCGCCCTTGAGGTCGGGGAGGACGTGGACGAAGACGTAGGCGACGGATGCCCCGCCAGCGATCGAGAGCCAGTAGTTTCGCGGTATCCCTCGAAACGCGCGTACCTGCCCGGCGCCGAGGTGCACGGACGCGAGCGTGATGGCCACGAGGCCGGTGAGAAGCGTCGATGTCGTCATCGCTGTCTGCACGTGATTCGTGCCCAAACCGCAAACCAATGGTGGCTCGGCGGGGTATTTCGCCGAAATGGTTCGACGGGTTTAAGTTCCGCATGCGTCAAATTCGGGTGAGACAGGCATGGCCTGTTTCACTGACCCGTAGGAGCATTCCTGCGTACTACGGAGGTGAACGATGGCAAATAATGAGATAGAGCAAGCAGTCTCTCGCGCACTCGAGGACTCACCCGAGCGGAATTTCCGCGAAACGGTGGACCTCGCAATCAACTTGCGCGACCTCGATTTAAACGATCCGTCGAATCGTGTCGACGAGAGTATCGTACTCCCGTCCGGAACCGGCCAAGATACCAAGATTGTCGTCTTCGCGGAGGGTGAGACAGCCCTTCGCGCAGAGGACGTCGCGGACGACGTTCTCTCGGGCGACGAACTGGAAGACTTGGGCGATGACAACGACGCGGCAAAAGACCTCGCGGACGAAACGGACTTCTTCATCGCCGAGGCGTCGATGATGCAAGACATCGGTCGATACCTCGGTACCGTTCTCGGTCCGCGCGGTAAGATGCCGACGCCGTTGCAACCCGACGACGACGTCGTCGAAACGGTCAACCGGATGAAAAACACCGTCCAGCTTCGGAGCGGTGACCGACGAACGTTCCACACGCTCGTCGGCGCCGAAGACATGTCCGCCGATGACATCTCCGAGAACATCGACGTTATCGTTCGGCGTCTTCACTCCAATCTGGAGAAAGGACCGCTCAACGTCGATACTATCTACGTGAAAACGACGATGGGACCGTCGGTGGAGGTTGCCTAAAATGTCCGCAGAAGCCGAACACAAGACAGAGCACATTCCGGAGTGGAAGCGCGAGGAAGTCGCTGAGCTGACGGATTTCGTCGAGAACTACAACAGTGTCGGCGTCGTCAACATCACCGGCATTCCGAGCAAACAGCTCCAGAACATGCGCCGCGGTCTTCACGGAAGCGCGGAACTTCGCGTCAGCCGTAACACGCTGGTGCAGCGCGCGCTCGACGCCGTCGGCGATGGGTTCGACGACCTGGAGGAGTACATCTCCGGCCAGATCGGCCTCATCGGGACGAACGACAACCCGTTCGGCCTGTACAAGGAACTGGAAGCCTCGAAGAGTCCGGCACCGATCTCGGCCGGCGAGATCTCCCCGAACGACATCCTCATTCCCGAGGGTGACACGGGTGTCGACCCCGGACCGTTCGTCGGCGAACTCCAGCAAGCCGGAGCATCCGCACGGATCATGGATGGCTCCATCCACGTGACCGAGGACAGCCTCGTCGCGGAGGAAGGCGACGAGGTTTCGCAAGAACTCGCGAACGTCCTCGCCGAACTCGGCATGGAGCCGAAAGAGGTCGGTCTCGACCTGCGCGCCGTCTATTCGGACGGCGTCATGTTCGAGTCGGACGAACTCGCCATCGACGTGGACGAGTACCGCACGGACATCGAGACGGCTGCGGCCTTTGCCCGCAACCTCTCGGTCAACGCCGTGTACCCGACCGAGCAGACCGCACCGCTGCTCATTTCGAAGGCCACGGGCGAGGCCAAGAGCCTCGGCCTGCAGGCCGAAATCGAGAGCCCGGACGTCGTGCCGGACCTCGTGAGCAAAGCGGACGCACAACTGCGCGGACTTGCCGCACAAATCGACGACGAGGACGCGCTGCCTGAGGAGCTTCGCGGTGTCGAAGCACCTGCAACGGGCGACGCGGCCGAGGAAGAAGAATCGACTGACGAAGAAGCAACTGAAGCCGAGCCTGAAGACGATGACGACGACGATGATGACGACGAAGACGCAGGCGCAGGTCTCGGCGCGATGTTCGGATAATTACTAACCATGGAATACATCTACGCAGCACTCATCCTGAACGAATCGGGCGAAGAGATCAACGAAGACAACCTCACGGACGTGCTCGACGCTGCTGGCGTCGACGTCGAAGAGTCCCGCGTCAAGGCGCTCGTCGCCGCACTCGAAGACGTGGACATCGAGGAGGCCGTCGAACAGGCCGCCGCCGTCCCCGCTGGTGGTGCCGCTGCACCTGCCGGTGGCGACGACGAAGGCGCTGCTGACGAAGCCGAAGAAGAGGAAGCCGCTGAAGAAGAAGAAGAAGACGACGAGGACGAGGACGCCGGTGGCGAGGGCCTCGGCGAACTCTTCGGCTAAACGCGACGACTTCAACTCGAACACTTTCTTTCGGACGCCGCGTGGAGAGCGACGGCGTTCGCGGACGTGACTGTCGGGATGGTTCTGCGGTTTCGATGTGATTGCTGGGGAGTTGACGTTCGTCTTCGAAAGTTGGGGGTGGTGTAGAATTCTATTCCCGCAGATACGCCACGACTTCGTCCGGGTCCGCCGATAGACCGCCGCCCTGTGCGAACGTCGGACTGCCGCCACCGCCGCCGCCGAACTCGGCTGTTACGTCGTCCACCACGTCGCCAGCATCGACTTCTCCCGCAGTACCGACGACGATGAACGTGGAGCCGTCTTTTCCGGCAAGCGCGACCACGTCGGCCGTCTCACCCGCGAGTTCCCGCACCCTGTCGCTCAGTTCGTTCGGTCCGACGCCGTCGATGGTTCCGACCAGCCACTCGTGACCGTTCCGGACGACGGTCTCCTCCGCGAGTTCCGCGATGGTTGCCCCGACGAGTTGTGATTTCGCGTCGGCCAACTCGGCTTCGAGCGCATCGATTTCGTCGGTAAGTCGGGCGATTTCGTCGGGCAAATCCCGAACGCCGGTTCCCGCGATTCGTGCGGCATCCAGCGCGCTCAGTTTTTCCTCCGTCCGCGTACGGATGGCTGGCGGGCCGACGGAGAACTCCACGCGCGTCATGCCCTCGCCGGGGTTCGACCGGTCGAGGATCGTCACCGGGCCGATTTCGCGGGTGTTCTCGACGTGCGTGCCGCCACAGGCCGCCACGTCCCAGCCGTCGATATCGACCACGCGAACCGTGTTCGAACCGCTCAGCACGCCCTCTTCCGTTTTGGTGTTGAACGCGATTTCCTCCCGCTCCAGCGCTTCCTCCTTCGGGACTTCCTCCCACGAAACGGGTATCGAGTCCCATACCGCGCGGTTCGTCAGGCGTTCGAGTTCCGCGAGAACCCCGTCGCCGATGTCCGTCGAGGTCTGGAAATCGACGCGGATTTTCTCCTCGCCGATGTCGAAGCCACCGTAGCCGAGATCGTCCAAGATTCGTCGACCCGCACCGTACAGGACGTGGCTCGCCGTGTGCGAGCGCATGCAGTAGGTGCGAAACTCCTCGTCGATCTGGCCGCTGATTTCGTCCCCCTCGGTGAAGTCGGGCGTCGTTTCGAGGCTGTGAACCACTTCGCCGTGTCGTTTCTGTACGTCCACGACCGGAATCCCGTCGAGCGTACCCCTATCGGCCGGTTGGCCGCCGCTTTCGGCGTAAAAATACGTCTCCGAAAGGATGATATCGGTGCCATCGACGTCCGAAACGGTCGCCTCGAAGCTCGTTCGATACGGCTCTGCTGGCGCGTGAGTCATACCCGTTCGTGCGAAACGGGCGGACAAAAACGCTACGCCGACTCCGACAACGTCAGGTCGAGGCGTTCCTCCAGCGCCTCGATGACCGACCCGCCGACGCTCGCGCGGTTGGCTCGGCTCTGTTCGACTGCGAGCAGGTCGTCTTCATCGATTCCGAGTTCGTCCGCGAGTTCACCGGACTGCAGTCCGGCCTCCTGTCGCGCCTCGACGACGCGGTCGCCGTAGTCGGAGACGAGATACGGGAGCGGGTCGCTGTCGTAGCTCGTCCCCTCCTCTTCCCAGTGGCGTGCATCTCCCTTGCGGGCGTCGTCCATGCGCGCCGTGCGCTGGGCGGCGCGACGCTTGCGGTCCTGCTCGCTCAGCTGATTTCCGCCAGTTTCCCGCTTTTCCTTCGGTTCCGCGGCGTCGTTGTGGCTCGCACAGTCCTTGCAGACCTGCAGGGTCGCGCCTGCGACGCTCGCCTCGCTCAGCGAGTCGGAGGCTTTCCCGCAGAGTTCACAGGAACCGCCGCTACCGTTTCCGGACGAATTCCCGGTCGAGTATTTTGCCATACCCCCGTTAGGAAGGGACTACATTTCAATATCGCGTTTGATTTCCGGAGCAAAGTGCGCCCGAACGCTTATCCACGGCCTCGTCGTGGTCGTTCCGGGGTATCGAAGATGCTCAGCGCACGAAATCGACTCGATGGGAAAGTGGTGGCAGTGGAAACGGGCGACGTGACCGCGGAAGTGATTCTGGACGTCGGTGACGACGAAGTCGCCGCCGTCATCACCCGCGAATCGGCCGAGAACCTCGAAATCGAGGAGGGGATGGAACTGACCGCCGTGGTCAAGGCGACAGACGTCATGGTCCGGTCGGACTGAAACTCATCGCTCCATCGACGCGGCGATTCGTTCGACGGCGCGAACGAATCGCCAGAATAGGTACAATCCGATGAGCGGGAAAACGATACGGAACCACGCGAAGAACCGCTGATTGATGAAAATGCTGTATAGGAAGGTGAGGATTGCGACGCCGATAATCGTCCAAATGAGGTACCGTTCATCGAAATTCTCGGACATATTTATGTCGAATATCAAATCGGATATATAGATGCCGATGCGAGAACGATTATCGGATATCCTGACTTCGGGTCGAAACGGTCCGTGGTAAGTTTGGAACGCCCCCACGAGAATCCGAATCAGGTATTTGATGGGGGTCTCTCCGTAGGAGTACATCATGGAACCAGAAACGTCCGACCGAAAGGACGATCACATCGAGATTATACTCGAAGAGGACGTCGAGACGCCCGGCAGCGGGTTTTCCGACGTGCAGTTGATTCACGAGGCGCTCCCCGAGATTCATCGTGACGACATCGACACGTCCATCGAGTTCTGTGGTCACGAACTCGCCGCCCCCATCGTCATCGAGAGCATGACCGGCGGCCATCCGAACACGACGAAGATCAATCGAGCGTTGGCACGGGCCGCGGGGGAGACCGGGATCGCGATGGGTGTCGGAAGTCAACGTGCAGGGTTGGAGAAACCCGAGGATGAAGCACTCATGGAGTCGTTCACCGTCGTTCGGGACGTCGCGCCCGATGCGTTCCTCTACGGCAACATCGGTGCGGCACAGCTCGCGGAGTACGGGGTCGAGGGCGTCGAACGGGCGGTAGAGATGATCGACGCCGACGCGATGGCGATTCACCTCAACTTCCTGCAGGAAGCCGCACAGCCGGAAGGCGATATCGACGCGCGGGATTGCCTCAAGCAGGTCGAAACGGTCGCGTCCGAGTTGAGCGTCCCCGTCATCGTCAAGGAAACGGGGAGCGGGATTTCGAACGCAACCGCACAGCGGCTTACCGACGCCGGTGCCGACGTCCTCGACGTTGCAGGCAAGGGCGGAACGACGTGGTCCGGCGTCGAGGCGTATCGAGCGAGTGCGGTCGGTGCGGACCGTCACGCAAAGATCGGGAACCTGTTCCGGAGTTGGGGGATTCCGACCGCCGTCAGCACCGTCGAAGCCGCGGACGCACACTCCTGTGTCGTCGCCAGTGGCGGCGTCAGGTCCGGGCTCGATATCGCCAAAGCGATCGCGTTGGGCGCACAAGCGGGCGGCCTGGCGAAACCGTTCCTCCAACCGGCGGGCCGCGGGTCCGAAGCGGTTATCGACCTGATCGGCGACCTCCGCGCGGAACTGACGACCGCGATGTTCGTTTCGGGGGCGAATTCCGTCGCGGAGTTACAGGAGACGGAGTACGTCCTCCTCGGTCGGACCAAGGAGTTCATCGACCAACGTCGAGACGGTGGACAATAGAGCCGTGAACTCCGACGAGAGCGGGACGTATCGAGTGACCGAGGCACACGAGTCCGAGTTCCCCGACCCGATCACGGTTTCGAAGGGCAACGAAATCGAAGTGAGTGAGCGGGATATCGAGTGGGACGGTTGGCTCTGGTGTGTCGATTCGGCGGGCACGGCGGGGTGGGTCACATCGCGGAACCTTCGAAAAACGTGATAGTTCGGCCGGAATCGACAGACGGTTTACCCGCTTGGCGCTACGAGGAGTATGGACGAGTTCGGCTACACGACGGACATCGAAGTACGCTATCGTGACCTCGACACGATGGGACACGTCAACAACGCCATCTACGTGACGTTCCTCGAACAGTCGCGAGTCGATTACTTCGAGGACGTTCTCGGCATCTCACCCACCGACATCTCCGGCGTCATCGCCCATCTCGAAATCGATTATCTCCGGTCGATAACGGCCGAGGACGACGTGACCGTCGCCATGCGCGTCACGGACATGGGAACCACCAGCGTCACGATGGAACAGGAGATTCGCGCGGGGGGCGAACCGGCCGCCACCGCCGAAATCGTGCAGGTCGTGTTCGACGAGAACGGGGAGGAACCGCGACCCATCCCATCCGAGTGGCGCGACAGGATCACCACGCACGAAGGACTCTGACGGCTATCGCTACGTTTTGGGAGTTTCCGTTTCGAAAATCGAGCTAGCCGGTGCTACCGGACGATACTTCGAGAGAAAACTAACCAGCCGAGGCTGGTGAGAAGTTGTTTTCGGTAGGAATTGTGCGTGGGTGATGTCCTCGAAGGAGATCACCTGCATCGTGTTCGGCGGTTACACCGCCTCACGTGTTCGCGGCAAAGCCGCGCATGCGATGCGTGGGACCGGATTTGAACCGGCGGACCCCTACGGGACAGCGCCCTCAACGCTGCGCCGTTGGCCTAGCTTGGCTACCCACGCCCGCTGTGTCTGTCTGCACTCAATGGTAGATGGTGGGCTAATAAAAGGCCTTTCATTTTACTCAGCAACGGCATAGGTTCGCATAGATGTGACAGAGTACGTCCAATACGCTAATTATTGGTCCGAACGATTCTGAATTGATGTCGATTGGCTTCATCTCCCGGCTGAGAAATACACGTGTGGACTACGTTTGCCCGGAGTGCGCCCGCGCGTTCAACCTTCCCTGCGAACGCTGCCCCGCCTGTGACTGTGACCGACTGTACAAAATAGTGAAATAGCGTCGATCGCTTCTCGATGCGATAGCTATTCGTGGCAGTTCGTCCCTTGCTCGTGAATCCATTGAGAGATAGCCGTTAATATTTCTCTAAATTTTTGAATTCTGTATTATGTGGAAAATAATAAAGTATTTATTATCTAAATTATAATTTGATGTCTGATAAAATCAGCAGAGAAGAAAGGACGGACGCGTCGGGCGACAGCAAATTCACACGCCGTGGAATGATGGCACTCACGGGGCTAGCGGGTCTCGGAATCGCAAGTACCGGGATGGCGAGCGCGGCGCAGTCGGGCGACCTCGACATGAACGGGTATCAAATACTGAACGTTAACGACATCAAAGCAGCCAGTAATACGGCCTACTCTTCGTGGATGTCGTCCGGCAGTGGAAGCGGTGCAGTTCAATTGTGGGACAAAAGCGCCGGAACGTATTTCTTACGTGCACAGGAGGACGGCAGCGGCAGTGCTGGACCGATCAACGTCAATTCGTCCATCGAGGACGGACTTGACGTGGACAACCTCTCTATCTCCGGATGGAACGTAGTCGATTTGGTCGAAAAGGGTGCTGACCCGAGTGGCGGTACGTCCATCAACAGCCTTCTCGACCAGTATGCGGGCGACAACACGCTCATCGTACTCCCCGACGGGGAGTACAAGATGGATGGACCGTTTAATCACGACCAGTTCACGAACTTCGGGTTGGTCGGGAAAGGGGACGCGATTCTAAAAGCGACGGGGAACATCACGACACCACTCCTCGGGTTCGGGTACACTGATGACACGAAAACGCGCGAGACGCTGCGTTTGGAAAACCTGACCATCGATATCACGAACTCCGGTTGTCGACCACTCTTCTGTTTGGCCGAGAAGAACATGCTCGTTGAAAACGTCGAAGTCGTCGGAAAACGCCAGGATGGGGTCGGCAACATCGACAGCAACATCTTCGGGATGACCGCTTCCGACGGCTACGGCCGCGTGAACATCCGACTCCCCGATGGTGGGGAGTATCGCTCGGGCAAATCGAGAACCAGCCAGTTCATCGGCGTCGCGGCGGGCGGCGGTCGAAACGTCGGAACACTCGTCTTCGACGGCTGTTACCTCGCGAACTTCCTCAACAACGGCTTGTACCTCAAAGCACACCCGGGGCAGGTGTATGTCAAAAACTGCCACGTCAAGAACTGCGGCCTCACTTCGATTCGACTCGGTGACGGTCATTCGGCACGTGACTGCTTGATAGAAATCGATGACGAAGCGGCGAAATCGAACACGAACGTCCCGTCATCGAGCGACTTTAACCCCGCCGCACAGGCGATTTGGGGAGAGCTCGGAAACACGGTCTACGAGAACATTACCATCGTGCGGAACAACGGCGGTAATCGACTCATCCGCAACGGAACCGACGCCGATGCGTTCATGCGATGCTCGAACCTCAACGTCGAGGATAGCGGTACCGGGGACGTTTTCGAACTCGTATACGATGGCGAAATCGTCATGGAAAACTGCGTCTTCGAGAAGAAAGCGGGGAGCAGTTGGACATCCCAAGTAGAGTCGCCCAACGCTCGCGTCACGATGCGGGATTGCAAATATACGACGACGAAAGACAGCACCAACCGGCGAGGGATTCTCGTCAGGGATAGCGAGCGATTCGTCGCCGAGAACTGCTACTTCGACGCGCAGAACTACACGCTCCAGCCGGTCGATAATCGTAGCTCTGCGGAGATGTATACCCGTATCGTCGGCTGTGAGGTTAACGGCCGCCTCAACATTAAAGGCCCGAAAGTCGCGGTTGTCAAGGACTGTGACTTCTCGAACGGCAACCTCACGTTCGGCGAACACGCCGATACGGAGTTCGTCCGGGACAACTATTCGGCGTAGATACGGCTTCGCAGCAGAGAAGAGCAACTGAAAGACGATTTTTCGAGAAATACGCGAACGCCTGCTGTCAGTGGTAACTGGTATGCAGACGGAGGTTCAATCCGCGCGTGTGAATACGACTGTCCGAAACAACGTCCCGACGCTGACCGCGCTCCTGAGCATCGTCTCGCTCGCGCTGGTGTTCGGTGCGGTACTGGGTGTCGTCCCCGAACACGCCATTCCGCGCGCGCCGAACTCGTTTCTCGCCGCGATTCCTCACCTCAACGCCGCAATCAGCGTGGCGGCCATCGCCATCATCAGCGCGGCGTGGCACGCGATTCAACAGGGTCACCTCCTGCGCCACCGGACCGGGATGATGACCGGCCTCGTCCTGTTCGTCGCCTTCCTCGGTCTCTACCTGTACCGGGTGTCGCTCGAAGGACCGACCGAGTTCCCCGGGCCGAAGGCCGTCAAACAGTTCGTCTACCTGCCGATACTGGCGATACACATGGTTCTCGCTATGGTCTGTATCCCGCTGCTCTACTACGTACTGTTGCTCGCGCTATCCCATCCCGTGAGCGAACTCCCGAACACCAATCACCCCCGCGTGGGACGGATCGCGGCGTCGTTGTGGCTCACCTCCTTCGCGTTGGGCGTGGTCGTTTACGGATTGTTGTACGTGGTGTACTGATTCGAAGATTCCCTCGAATTCGTGGGTTTTAGCGCCGAACGTACCACACGAAACCGAACTAGCCACACGATATATCCACTCCCGACCCGTACATCTCGTTCATGCCAATACCGGGATACGACCCGGACGATTTGGACGAACTGCTCGCGGAGCGACTCGAAGCGCGCGGTGGTCCCTCCCTCACGCCACGACAGTGGCGCGAGTACGAGAACGGAGCGAACCTGTTCGATGTCCTGACAGAATCGGAGATCGAGCGGTTGCTGCACGAGGAATAACGCCGTCGTGTCACGCGTTTGGACGAACTCCGGAAACGAAAAAGCGGTCACAGTACAACTCGGCTAATCGTGGAAACACCCCGACGCCAATGCCCGCAACCACCACGGAAACCACGATGGATACCAGTGGCAATCCCATCGTCTTCGCCACCGAACCGCCCCCGTAAGCCACGACGGCGAGGACCGTGTTGAAGTAGAGAAGGCGAAGGAGCAACAGGGAGGGCGTCAACGACACCCAACCCGGTGTTTCGGTCCCCAACGGAGAGAGCCACCCGCCACGAATCAGGGCCACTTCGACGACCATCGTTGTCCACGCGACCAACGCCGACGTTTTTACTCCGAAAAATCGGTTGGGAATGGAGACCATCACGAACCAGAGGAACGGGACGAGCGGAACGGAAACGTCCGCGAACGCGTAGACGATATCGTCCAGAAAGCGTCCGAAATTACCCTTCTCCTTGGTGTTCGTCTTCCCGTGACCGAACCAACCGCGGCGGCGGCGACTACGGGCGGGACGTGTCGCACGACACGGATGGTCGTTTCTGCCGGATGAAGACGGCATAGATTCGCGAATTACACGGCGGGAACGGTAAAAGTACGTACTACATCGTTAGAGCGGCGTCAGTCGCTCGCACCCTCGATAACAGGTCGCTTCACGTCGCGGTCGGTCTCCTCGTCGTCGATGTCGTAGGGATAGCTTCCGGTGACACAGCCGAGACAGAGGTCGGTCTGCGAGACCGAAAGCGCGTCGGCGATGGCTTCCTTCGAGAGGTAGGCGAGGCTGTCGGCGGCGATGGTCTCCCGTATCTCCTCGACGGACTTGTCGGAGGCGATGAGTTCCTCCCGGGTGGCCATGTTGATGCCCATGTAGCAGGGCGCGACGATGGGCGGCGCGCCGATTCGCATGTGGACTTCCTCGGCCCCGCAGTCCTTGAGCAGTTGGATGAGTTGGGTCGAAGTGGTCCCGCGGACGATGCTGTCGTCGATGATGGTGACGGTGCGCCCCTCGACGGTCGATTTGATGGGGTTGAGTTTCAGACGGACCGCGCGTTCGCGTTCGTCCTGTGTGGGCATGATGAACGTCCGGCCCACATAGCGATTTTTCATCAGTCCCTCCGCGAACTCGACGCCCGACCCGTCCTCCTGTGCGGCCTCGGCGTATCCGGAGGCGAACGCGCGCCCGGAGTCGGGAACGGGCATCACCACGTCGCTCTCGATGCCGCTTTCGTCCCAGAGCTTTCGCCCCAATTCGCGGCGCACCTCGTACACGAGGTTGTCGTCGATGATGCTGTCCGGACGGGCGAAGTAGACGTGTTCGAAAAAGCAGTGGGCGGTTCCTTCCGGTTCGACGAGTTGGTAGGTGTCGTAGCCCTCACCGTTCGGCTGTAGCACCACGAGTTCGCCGGGACGCACGTCGCGGACGAGTTCGCCGTCGATGGTGTCGATGGCCGCCGATTCGGAGGCGACGACGTAGCCGTCATCGACCTTGCCGATGACGAGTGGTCGATTACCTTCCGGGTCGCGAACGCCGAGCACCGTCTCGTCGTGCATGATGGCGAGCGAGTAGGAGCCGTGAATCCGGTTCATCGTTCGCTTGACGGCCCGAACGAGGTCCTCTTCGAGGAGGTTGCGCGCGAGGTCGTGGGCGATGACTTCCGTGTCACCGTCGGACGTAAAGGCGTGGCCCTTCCCCGCGAGTTCGTCGCGGATCTCTTCGGAGTTGACGAGGTTGCCGTTGTGCGAGAGCGCGAGCGATCCGCTCTTGAACGAGACGGTGAAGGGTTGTGCACAGCTCTTGTCCACGCTTCCGGCGGTCGGATAGCGAACGTGACCGATTCCGGCGCTTCCCTTCAGATCGTCGATGTCCTCCTCGGTGAAGGCGTCCCCGACGAGGCCCATCGAGACGTGGTCGTGTTGTTGGAAGCCGTCGTGTGTGACGATGCCTGCCGACTCCTGCCCGCGATGCTGGAGGGCGTACAGCGAGTAGTAGAGGGGGCGAGCAGCGTCCCGACCGGCGAGTGACGCGCCGACGACGCCACATTTCTCGGTCGGTCCGCCGAGGTCTCCATCCCGGCCACTTGACATGGCTACCTGTAGCGGGGGACAGTAGTAAAAACCCTCGTTATCGTGCCGTATTTCCCAGCCCGCAGGCGAGAAATATGCACATCCGTGAATACCGATTCGGGAGACGAAGCCGCCGGCTCGTCGGTGAGAGGTTTAAGAGGGAGAAAATCAACAGCAGGCGATTAGTTGTCGCCGGCTCGACTCTGCCACTCGTAGTCGCGTCGTTTGCTCGATTTACCGAAGCCGCACGACGAGCAAACACCTTTTCTCACGTGATACGATTTCTCACCGCAACGGCGGCATTTCACGTGCGTCGTTTTGTTCTTCTTGCCCTGGCTTGGAGTTCCTGCACCAGTCATGGAGTAATCGAAACGACGTTATCGCCGCGTATAATGGTTGTGTCTTCGTCTTCGATGACGAGGTTCATGTGCTGGTCGTAGCCCGTAAGCGTACCAGTGTACTCCTCTCCACCTTTCAGCTGTACTGTCACTGCCGAGTTCAACGACGCTTCGAGAACGTCGAGTGGTCGTCCGCTCATATCAACAATCCCAGTGTTTGTGTTGATAAACGTACCGGAACGGAAATCGCGTGGTTGCGGTCAGATATCGACCGAAAATCCGTCTCGACCGCTCGCCCCTACCGCAAATTCTGCCAGCAGGTCGGCCGACGCGTCCAAATCGTCCGTGTCGATGACTTCGACGGGCGTGTGCATATAGCGGTTCGGGAGTCCGAGGTTGAGCGACGGGGTGCCGCCACGGGCGGTGAAGAAGGCGTCCGCGTCCGTTCCCGTGTGGATCCCGGCGGCTTGCAGTTGAACGGGGATTTCGGCGTCCTCGGCCGCCGTGCGCACTGCGGCGACGACTTCGGGGTGGTTGGCGCTCCCGCGTGCGACGACCGGCCCGCCGCCGAGGTCGATGGTGAGGTCGGAGAACTGCTCTTCCCCATCGACGTCGGGGCTGTCCATCGCGTGTGTCACGTCGATGGCGACGATGGCGTCCGGATTCAGATCGAACCCGACCATCTTCGCGCCCTGCAATCCGAGTTCCTCTTGAACCGTGCTCACGGCGTACACCGTCGCGTCCACGTCGCGTTCGGCCGCCCGGCGGAGCGCCTCGGCGGCGACCCACGTTCCGACGCGGTTGTCGATTCCCGGCCCGGCGACTCGCGTCCCACGCAGGTCCTTGATGGTCGCCTCGAACGTGATCGGGTCGCCCACATCGACCAGTTCCTCGGCCTCCGCTTCGCTCTCGGCACCGATATCGACGTGTTGTTCCACGATGTCCTCGAACTCGTCGTCTTCGGGGTCGCGCAGGTGGATCGCGCGTTGGCCGACGACGCCGTTGACCACGCCGTTAGCAGTGTGCACTTCGACGTGTTGGCCCTTCGTCACGGTTCGGTCGGTGCCACCGATCCGGTCGATACGGAGGAAGCCGTCCTCGTCGACTCCGGCGACGATGAGACCGATCTGGTCGGCGTGGCCCGCAAACGCGATTTCCGGTCCGTCCCCTTCGACGACGGCGACGGCGTTGCCATACCCGTCGGTTCGAACCTCGTCCGCGAACTCGGAAACGTACTCGACCCACACGCGTTGGCCTTCCACCTCGAATCCGGACGGACTGGGTGTCGTCAACAGAGAATCCAAAAACCCGCGTTGCTTTTCGTCCATATCCGTGAACGGGCGATGGTCCGTCTTCAACCCCCCGAATACCACGAGGTAATGTATGAAAAAATATGTTGACCCAGAATCAATAAGGGGATGAACGTTGAGGAGTGGTGCATGGGGTTTCTAGAACTACACCTTCACGAACCGAACTTCACACTCAACACGGGCGAGGCGGAATCGTCGGGCATGTTCGGATGGAAAAAGCACGAACACGGAAAGCACGGCAAACACAAACACGGAAAGCACGGCAAACACAAACACGGAAAACACGGCAAACATGAAGCGCACGACGAGGGTTCGTCGGTAACGGAGAAACTGGCACCAATCCTCTTTCTCGTCGTGGCCGCTGCGGTCGCACGACGGCTTCGACACCGACGGGAGTGACTGGACAGAAGGATTTTGTCGGCTCGAATACAACGTAGTGGTGTGAATCTTTACCGTAGCGTCCGTGCCGTCACCGGCGCATCCGGAACCGGCCCCATCGATTGGACGGCGGTGGCCGACGCGGCGAAGGCGGCGACGGACCCCGGCTCGATAGACCTCTCACCTGCGGAGCAGGACGGCTATGCGACCGACGTGCGCGACGCCCGAAACCGCGTCCGTGAAGTCTCCGGCGTCTCCTTCGACGTTCCGAGCACCGTCGAAATTCAGAACCGTCACCACTGGATCGACGCGAACATCGCCACATTCGAACGCGTGATGGAACCCATCGAAGAGTACGGCCCCGACGTGCTTCCCGGGATCGCTCGCGTCGTCAACACGGGAACCATGACGTTCATGCTCTCCCTCCTCGGCAACAACGTCCTCGGCCAGTACGACCCGCTCCTACTCGCCGAAGGTGACGACCACGCGCTTTACTTCGTCCATCCCAACATCGCCCGTACCGCGGAGGAGTTGGAAGTCGATGCCGACCGCTTCCGCCGTTGGATCGCCTTCCACGAGGTCACGCACGCCGCCGAATTCGGCGCGGCACCGTGGCTCTCGGATTATCTCGAATCGGAGATGGAATCCGGCATCGAGGCCCTCGCCCACGGGGAAGTGGACCGCGATGCGTTCCAGCAACTCGACACCGCCATGACCGCCGTCGAGGGCTACGCCGAACTCCTCATGGACGAGGCCTTCGACGACGAGTACGAGGACCTCCGCGAGAAGATCGAAGCCCGACGGAAGGGAATGAACCCGCTCTCGAAGCTCATGCGTCGCATGCTCGGCCTCGGCATGAAACGCCGACAGTACGAGCGTGGGAAGGCCTTCTTCGAACACGTCGTCTCGGCGCGGAGCGTCGAGGTCGCGACTCGCGTCTGGGAGAAACCGGACAACCTCCCGACCGACGACGAACTCGAACACCCCGAACGCTGGCTGGCACGAGTCTGATCTTCCTTCTTTACTGCGGGTGAGAGGTCGATCCGGTTCGAACACTCTTTCGACTACTTCTGATTCCATTGGATAGTTCCACGGCAAGCGCCCGACGTGACTCCTCGCCGTCGCCGTCAATGATTTGTCAAATAACGTCGTACGCCCACCATGCGCATGGGGGGTGTAGTGGTCACGATTCTCGTCTGTACCACGCTGTTGGGAGCAGGGGTAACGGTACAGGGGAGTCAGAACGGGTCCGGAATCAGCGTTTTCGCGCCGGAAAACCGGGTCGCTCCGGGACAGGAGACCCGACTGCAACTCGTCGTGGCCAACGACGGGAGCGGTACGAACGGCGGTTCGACGCTCTCGGGCGCGACGGTCGAAGTCGGGGACGCGAACACGCCGATAACGGTGCTGTCGAATCGCGTCCCGGTCGGGACGCTCCCCCCCCGGAACACAACAGTCGGTGCCCGTTCGAATCCGAGTCGGCGAGCGGGCGACGGCGGGTGAGTACGTCCTGCCGGTTCGAGTGACGTACACGACCGATTCCGGCGAACGGACAGTTCTTCGATACGTCTCGGTTCAGGTAGAGCGAAGCCCCCGGTTCCGCGTGGTGAACACGACGGTCAACGGGAGTGCGGGCGAGACGGGAACGCTCTCGCTCGCCATCCGGAACGCGGGGACGGTCGGGGCGTTCGACGCGAGCGTGGTCGTCAACTCGACTGACCCCAGTATTCGGTTCGGGAACAACGCCACGACGGCCGAAACCTCGGTCGGCGAGTGGTTACGCACGGATACGAAGTACGTCCAGTTCCCGCTCCAAGTCGGGCCGGACACCGACGCCCGCAACGTCACCGCACAGGTCCGCGTCGCGTACGACACCCGAACCGGCGAACGGCGGCTTTCGGACCCGCTGTACATCGGGATTCGACCCCAGACGAAGCCCTCGTTCGCGGTTCGAGACGTCACCAGCACGCTCCGCGTCGGCGACACGGGACGCGTTTCGGGCCGCGTCGAGAACACCGGCAACCGGACGCTCGACGACGCGACCCTGATCCTGTCGCCGTCGAACGGGACCGCCCTCCGTCCCGCGGAAACCCAGTTCCCGCTCGGAACCCTGCCGAACAACAGTTCGCATCGGTTCGGGTTCGACTTGGACGCGACGAACGCCACGAACCCCGGTCCACGCGATTTCACCGCCAGACTCACCTACCGCGACGGGAGCGGCGTGCGTCGCGTGACCGATCCGATTTCCGTTCCGGTCCGGGTGAAACCGCGACGCGAACCGTTCGTCGTCACCGCGACGGACGCCAACTTCACCGTTGATTCGAGCGGAACGCTCCGGGTGCGGGTGAAGAACAACGCCGGAAAGCGTCTCTCGAACGTCACGGCACGACTGCTGGTTTCGGATCCGTTGTCGAGCGACGACAGCGAGTCCTACGTCGGCGTCCTCGGCCCCGGAAATTCGTCGTCCACCTCGTTCCAGTTGACCGTGAGCGGGAAGGCGATTCCCGACCGACACCCCGTCGCGGTCGCCATCTCCTACGAGACGCCGAACGGCGATCAGCGCCAGGCCGGGCCGTACGCGGTGCCGGTGAACGTCCAGCGTCAATCGGGTTTCGGATCGTCGCTGATCTCGGTCGGGATCGTAGTCGGTGTGCTGGTGCTCGGGGGACTGTGGTGGCTCCGACGGCGATGACGAGGATGAGGACAAAGTCGTGGGGAGATCGATATCGAAGGTCTCCACCACTCGCTACGAACACGAGTGTTTGGTCGGTGTGGAGTTGCAACTACTACGATGATGACTTCGAAAGCCCCCGCCCGCTCGCGGTTACACCGCTCGCCTGCGAGGTTGCTCCGCACCCTCGTCTGCCACACCCTCCCCAGCCGATTCCTCCGGTCGCTAGCGCTCCCTTCGTCATCCCTCGCACGAATTTTCCGAGGTGACGCGGCCAGCGGTTCGGCCGCGTCACCTCGGCAGCGCGCGCCACTCGAACGGACGGGGGGCTTTCGAGGTAGTCTTCTCAGTCGTTGCAATCGTAGAGTTACCCTCCTCACAACGTCGGAGCACGGGTGGGGGACCTACTGAACTGTCATCACAGTTTCGACTGTCACGAAATCACGAAACACGTCTCGTCGTCACACGTCCCGTCGTTCGAACAGTTCGGCGCTGAGGACCAACAAACCGATGGCGGCGACGGCGAGGATGGCAAAATCGTGGAGCGAAATCGTTCCATCAGTGAGAATCTTCCCGACGTCGAAGTAGCGCGTGAAGGCGAAATCCCCGATCCAGTCGTAGTCGGTATCGAACGTGGTGGAGTCCACGAGGAACATCGCGAATATCCCCCCGACGGCGACCGTCCGGGCGCGGCGAGCCGTGTCGAACCGGACGGAGGCGAGCATGCCGAGGCTCGCACACGCGAGGAAATACACGATAGAGTAGGCGTGCAGGGTGAACAGGTAGGCGGGGTCGAGGTACTCGCCGATGAACTGGACGCCGAGGTAGACCGCGAGGAAGCTGATGGCGTTGACGACGAACATGCTCGGAACGAGCGCGAGATACTTCCCGACGACGAGGCGGGTTCGGGTGACCGGATGGGCGAGAACCAAATCGAGCGTGTCGTTCTCGACTTCGCCCGCGATGCTCGACGCGGCGGCGTAGGCGTAGTAGATGCCGAGGCCGAGGAGCCACGCGATCTGGTAGAACTGCGAGGCGAGGTAGCCGTCGATGGTCGTGATGCTCTCGACGTTGCCGATGAACGCGCGGCGGGCGTCCTCCGGGAGGTTCTGGACGTAGGTGTCGAAATCGGCCCCCGACTGCTGAATCGATGGGAACAGCGCGACGATGAGGACGATGAAGACGACGAGCGATGCCGACAGTAACAGCGTTCCACGGACGCGCCGTCCCATCTCGAAATTCGTTATCTCGAACATCCTGTCTCCCACCTACGACTCCGGTTCACCGCCGTAGAACTGCATGAACACGTCTTCGAGCGACGTCTCTTCGACCTCCAAATCCCGGATCGAGTAGTCGTCGAGAACGTCCACGAGACCGTCGAAGTTACCCGTAACGACCAGTCGATAGTAGCCGTCTTCGTCGCGGCTACTGTCGATGGCCCCGTCGAACAGCAACTCGTCCGAGTCGGGCGTTTCCACGAGGTCGAGGCGGACGATCTTTCCGCTCTTTCGCAACAGTTCACCGATGTTCTCCAGCGCGACGAGGCGACCGTCGCGGATGATACCGACGCGGTCACACACCTTCCGAACTTCGCTCAGGACGTGGGTCGAGAACAACACCGTGACCCCCCGTTCGCGCTCGTCGAGCAGCAATTCGTACAGTTCGTTCTGTGCGAGCGGGTCGAGTCCCGCCGTCGGTTCGTCCATGATGAGGAGGTCGGGGTCGTGCATGAACGCTTGTACCAGAGCCAACTTCTGGCGGTTCCCCCGCGAGTAGGTCTTCACGTTTCGGTCGATGGGGACGGGGAACCTGTCGAGCAACTCCTCGCGGCGCTCGTCGCCGGAGAGTGCCGCGAAGTAATCGAGTAGCTCCGCTCCGGTGACGTTTCCGTAGATCGTCGCGTCGCCGGGGACGTATCCGATCCGATGTTCGACGCTTCTCGTCCGCTCGGTGACGGTGTGCCCGAGCACCCGCGCGGTTCCGCTCGTCGGGCGCAAGAGGCCGAGCAGGACTCGAATCGCGGTCGATTTTCCCGCCCCGTTCGGTCCGAGAAACCCGAACACTTCTCCCGGTTCGATGGAAAACGTCAGGTCTTCCACTCCTCGAACGTCCCCGTAATACTTGGTCAGTTCCTCGATGGCGATCGGCTCCGGCGCGGACACCGGAAAGTGAACGTTTGCGAACGACTTATACGATTCGCCGAAACACTCGGCGTCGTTCGGCATCGCAGTACCGAGGAATGACGGCGTTCCCAGAACCCTTATTTCATCATCCAACGTACATCTGTATAATGACTTCTCGCCTCGAATTTCAGAACGAGTCGGGCGAGGGTTCCACCGTCCAACACGTGACGTTCATGGAGTGGCTTTCCGGCTTGAAAGCCAGGGGCAGTAACCTTCTCGTCACGGGCGAGGTTCCCAAGGAAACGAGTGCCGAGTTCAGCCGGACGCTGTTTGGACAGGGAGAACGAACGCGAATTCTCGGACTCATCAACCCGACGACGATGGACGCGGAGTCGTATCTCCCGGGTACACCGAACCGGCCAGAGACACAGGTGATCGACCAGCGCCCGGAATACCGTGCGGCGACGGCCGACGATTCGACTGCCGCTCGGCCGACCGACATCGATCGTGAATCGTTCCGCTCGGCGCTGGTTTCGGCGATCGAGGTTCACAACGACCGAAACGGTGGATTCGAGCCTGCCGAACTACGGCTTGGCCTCGATTCGGTCGAGGTGTTGGAGATGAACGACGACCTCGTTTCGCTCACGCAGTTCCTACGGGGGATTACCGCACTCGTTCGTGGGGTCAACGGAATGGCACACTATCACCTTCGCGTCCCGGACGACGACCCGATGGTGGACGAGCTATCGCCCCTGTTCGACGCTCGTATCGAACTACGAAAACGACCGGGGCGAGCAGAACAGCGCTGGCACGTGCCGACGCTCGATGAGACGACGGACTGGGTAGAACTATCGTAGGTAACGGGAAACACAAGGAGAATGGAGTTTCGACGGCACACGGAGCGTGATGGGCTCGATATCCACGACCCCATCGAAAACGTCAGGTTTGCGTTGTTTACGTCGAGTTCCGTCGATTTGACGCCTGCCGACACGTCGATGTTTTACTTTCCGGTCGATGCCGCCGTCGAAATCGAGACGACCGCTCTCGAAGTGCCGAAATCGGTTCCGGTCACGATTCGCCACGGTGATGGCACGATGGTGGCGGAGACCTCGGACGAATCGGACTGTTCCTTCGAACCCGGGGCGTATCTGGTCGAGCTGAGTTCGACACCAATGAAGCTGTATCTGCTACTCGATAGCTCGGTGCAAATCGAATACGAGGGAGATGGGGCCTTCTTTTCGTTCGACCCCGACACCACCGTTTACGTCGGAGCGCGCTCGTTTCACGACCAGCCAGCGGGGACGATCACCGTCACCGACGATATCCGGGACGTGATGCGCGCCATCTCGCTGTTTGGATCGGCACTGAAGACGCTCTCGCCCGAGCGCTCGTATCCGACGTTACGGGGACATCCGCCGCTCATCGAGTACGGTGAGGGATTTTCCGCGCCCGACGCCCTCGAACCCGTCGATTCGGGTGTCGAACTCGTCGTCCCACCGGACCGCGAACACGTCTATCCGATAGCGCCGCTCGCGTACTATCTCGGTGCGACCGTGATCCCAGGGGACGACCCACGTCTCGTCGCCGGATCGTTCGAGCAGCCCCTCGTCGGTTCCGAGGGGTACGGCGAAACCGTCAACCGCGTCCTCCGACAAACGTTTCTGCTGGACTGTCTGACCCGGACGGAAGGCTACTACCGGATAGAACTCCACGAGCGAGAACGAGTCGAACCGCTGGTCGATTTCGACTTCGCCGAACTCTATACTACCCCGCTTCCGGAACGACTCGCGGCATACCTTTCGGTGCCGTTCGAGACGCTCGAACCGTTCGTCCCGAACTGGCAGTTGGGGGTCGATCTCGCCCCGACGGCGAGCGGTATCGAGTACGTACCGTACCTCGCCCGTGACCTCGCGCTCGTCAGAATTCCGGACGAACCAACCCCCAAAGCAGCCAATTCGATGTCCAACGCCCAGACGGAGTTCTTCCGATCACCGGTATCGGGTGCCTTGACTCGCGGGGCGAGCGGGTGGGAAGCGGTGGACGAGCACGACATATTTCAGGTGGACGCGATGCCGAACGTAGTCGAGCAGGCGTGGGCAGGCCCGGGATACCCACTGAAGGTCAACAAACTGGATGTAAGCGCGCTTCGAGGGCGTATCGATCGTCGCCCTTCTTCGGACACCATCACCATTCACGTCGTCTGTAACGACGAGGGGATGATGGACGAGAACGTCGTTCGTGAGATATACGGATTACAGGACATGCTCGACTTCGACGTGATCGCACACTACGATCTATCGCGTGGCGAGCTCGCAGATCTGCTGGCCCAGCCAGCTGATTTCATCCACTACATCGGCCACGTAGATGAGAACGGATTCCTCTGTTCCGATGGGTCGCTCGATGTGCGGTCGATTCCGGAGGTCGGCGTGTCCGCATTTCTGTTGAACGCCTGCCAATCCTACGAACAGGGGCACGAACTCGTCAAGAAGGGGAGTCAGGGTGGCGTCGTAACGCTCTCCCCGGTCGGCAACCCGATGGCGACGGAACTCGGGCAGACGTTGGCTCGTCTTCTGAACCGTGGATTCACGCTTCGAACCGCGTTATCGATCGCCCAACGCCATTCGGTACACGGCTACCAGTACACGGTCATGGGCGATGGAGGTGTGTCACTCGTCCAGAACGAGAAGGGGAATCCGCGGTATCTGAAGATAAAGCGAGTCGGCGAAGACCGGTTCGAGGTCGAGATAAGCGTGTGTTTGACCTATCTGTTCGGACTCGGCACTCACGTCAATTTCCACCACGACTGGTCACAAAAACGGTTTTTGGGGTCTGCGCCAGTGACGACGCTGACACTGACTGGTGAGTCGCTCCAAGCCGAACTTTCGAAACAAGTCGTTCCGGTCGAGGTGAACGGTGAACTCGTCTGGAGCGATGAAATACAGGTATCCGATTTGGAATAGTTACGGTCCGGGGTTCGATCCGCCACCTGCGAGCACGGCACCGAACTGCGTTACCAGCAGGATAAGGGCGAACAGTACTCCGATCAGTCGAGGATGCTCCGTTAGCTTTGCGCGTAGTGCATTGTTTTTCGACATCGCGAACGAACAATTCCACCATCACGAATTATAATTTTTTTAATAGTTCATGAAAAACATCAATTGAGGTTATGTTTGATTAATAATATTATTTCCAAAAATGCGTTCTCACTGCGTAAAACCGCCAATAGCGTCCGATATCGGATTTTTGAGTTCGTGAATAACGTCGTCGAGTTCGTCGGACAATCGCTGTAACAGTCGCGCGTGTGTCGTCGTGGCGAGCGTATACTCCGGGTGTGCACCGTCGGCATCGACCGTTTCGACCAGTTCGAGGTCGAGTAGTTCGTCGCGGTGGTTCGTCCACGTACTCGGTGCGGTTCCCGCGTGGTCCGCCAACTCCGTCGCGCTGAAACTCCCGTCCGGGTCGTCGGCGAGCACGGCGAGAAATTTCATCCGTGCGGGATAGACGAACACCTGCGCGAGCGGTGGTGACGTGAGATCGTTGTTCCGGGGACACATATGGTATGTTATCACATGTTTGTTTGAAGACAGTGTTGGAGTTCGTTTGAAGAAGGACGGACTGAACATAATGTCAGCAAAAGTGAAGATCTTAGACGGCAGCGGTAATAATCACGGACTGGATGCGTGAAATTCACACGAATCGCCGATGCAAACGTACGGCTTCCAGGACCGGTCACCGCCACTCAACCTGTTCGGGAGTTCGGCGAACTGCGACACATCGTCGGCCGTCGTGTCGGCACGCATCCTGTCGCTGCCAACCGATCAGGCCTCTGCACCCTTGATCGGTTCCACTTTATCGGTCTCGCTGACGATTTCGTACGTCGGTTCCTCCCCGCCGGACCCGGATCCTGATTATCCGGTAGCGAACGATATGGAGTCCATTTCTCGTCCATCGAATCAAATGTATTTTTAAAGGATGGAGACTGGAGTTTAGAACGATGGTCGAGGCGTTTGCGGTTGCGAGCGGCAAAGGAGGCACCGGCAAGACCACGAGTACGCTCTCGCTCGGGATGGCGCTGGCCGAGGAGTACGACGTAACGGTCGTGGATACCGACACCGGAATGGCGAACTTGCTGTTTCACACCGGCCTGACCGACGCGGAGACGACGCTTCACGATCTGCTCATCGGCGACCGTGAGGCGTCCGTCGAGGACGCCGTCTACGAACGATTCGGAATGAAGGTCGTACCCTGTGGGACGAGCCTTTCGGCGTTCGAGCGCGCCGACCCCGACCGGTTACAAGCGGTCGTGGCGGAGTTGGCGGCTGAAACGGACGTGCTCCTGCTCGACTCGCCCGCCACGCTCGGTAGCAAGAGCGCGATCCTTCCGATCGTCCTCGCCGATCGGATCGTCGTCGTTCTCCAACCGACGATTCCGTCCCTCAGCGACGGTCTGAAGGTCCAAGAGTACGCTCGTTCCTACGGAACCGGGACGGCTGGCGTGCTGTTCAACAAGGTGCACGAGGACGAGACCGTGGACCCAATTTCGGAGAAAAGCGAGCGTTACTTCGACGGACCAACGCTCGCCGCCGTCCCCGACGACGAGGCCGCACGTGCAGCACGGCGCGCGGGAAAACCGCTGCTCGCACACGCACCCGATAGCGCGGCCGCGAACGCCTACCACGACGCCGCAGGGGCGCTTGACGTTCGTGCTGGCGAATCGGAGCGGGTCGCGGAACGCTTCCGGAGTGCGGTCATTCCCGACTCACCATGACGTCTCCTCGTGGCGAACTCGTTCATTCCCGCGTCGTCAGCAACCCCGCAACAGCGCTCACCACCGCGCTCGAACAGCGTCTCACCGGCTATGTCGTCTTCGAGCCGCAGGATTCGCTCCTCCTCGACGCGAACGGATACGGGGTGTTGACCTTCGAAGACGGGATTCCGATACAAGCTCACCATACCGGCACCGGGCGGGGAGGTCCCGAGGCGGTGGCCGACCTCGCCGTCCCAGGCCCGTACAGCGTCGAACTTTATCGGCAGTCACCGGACGAGCGTGACACGGACTTCCGCACGGACGAACGACGTATTCCGCCGGAAATGCCCGCCGAGCGGTTGGCTGGTGATCCGGCGTTGGCAGAGAAAACGCGAGAACGCGCACCGGAACGGGCGTCTGCGGGGCCGGAAACGACGTCAACCAGCGCCGTGGAGGCGTTTCTAGAGGACGAGGAGAAGATCGCAGCGATCCGTGAACAGGCACGACAGGAAGCCGAACGACGGGCATCTGAGTGGGGGTTGGACGACCAACTTTCGTGACGGTTTGTCCGACAATCACACCTATCGAAGGAGAAACGATACGCTTCGACGTTCGGACGACGTCGATGGTTCCCGAACGCTAACGACCGTTACTCCTGGTCGATGTCCGATTTCAGCGCGGCGAGGATGTCCGCGTTCGTTTCCGCGACGACTTCTCCGAGGAACTCCGGGTCGGATTGCGTCGGGTCACCGAGTCCACCCTGTTCCGTGATGTCGTCGAAGTACGTGTACTGACGGGCCTCGAAGTCGGCCTTTCTGACCTGTGGTTCCTTCTTCTCCGTTCTGACGAGGTCGGGATAGAACAACTCGATGGCGCTGGTTTCGTGGTCGCCCGCGTGTCCCCATTCCTCGCCGAAGCGCTCTTTCAGCCTGTCGCGGGCGAAGTCGGTCCAGTGGACGAACGAGGTTTTCACCCCGTGGTCGCGCTGGATCCTGTCCGCCGCGAGGGTGAGCGGCGCGCGGTTGCCACCGTGGCAGTTGAGCACGAGGAGGCGCTCGGCACCGTGATTCGCCATCGACTCGCCGATTTCCACGACGACTCGTTGGTAGGTGTCGCCCGACAGCGTGACCGTCCCGGGGTAGTTCATGTGGTGTTCGGAGTACCCATATGGAAGCGTCGGGAGTCGAACCATCGAAAGGTCGTGGTCGGGTGCCGCCTCGACGATTTCCCGCGAGAGCGACTCCGCCCGGAGTGTATCGACGGTGACGGGAAGATGGAGGGAATGCTGTTCGACGCTCCCGGTCGGGAGGACGACGAAATCCGCGTCGGGAATCGCCGTCTCCGCGTCCTCCCACGTCATCCCGCCGAGGTCGTACGGTTCGTAATCGAGTCGGACCGTCATCGGTCGGCCTCCGCCGCCGTCGTCCGCCCCTCGCCGTCGAACGGCCACGTGCCGGAGTTTCGCATTCCGGGTTCGAACCCCTGTTCGACCGTCGCCTCACGGATTTCTGCGACGGACTTGTGTGGTATCTCCCGGTCCGCTTCCGCGAGTTTGTACACCCCCGCGGTGAAGACGACGGCGAGGTCACGGAGGTCGCGCACGTCGAGTTTGTCCAGCGTATCCCCGTGCGTGTGACCCCACCCGCGGCCGCTTTCGCCCGCGATGGACCGACCTTGCATGCCAGCGACGCCCTTCTGTACGAACGGCCAGTGGTCGCTGTGCGGCCGGATTTTGTCGTGAATCTCGACCGGAACGTCGAACTCCTCGCTCACTTCCGCGAACGCTTCGCCCATCGGGTCGAAGCCGTGGGTGTACACGTCGGCGGTACGGGAGTAGCCCGCGCCGTCCATGTTGAAGATGCATTTCACGGCGTCCATATCGTGCGTTTCCGCCCAGTGGTACGCGCCGAACAGGCCGACCTCCTCGGATCCGAAGACGAGACAGCGAACGCGTGTTTCCAGGTCGTCCTCCATCTCGACCAGTAGACGACCGATTTCGGCGACGAGCACCGTTCCGACACCGTTGTCGTTCGCACCTTCGCCCACGTCGTGGGCATCGACGTGCGCGGTGACGAGCACTTCCTCGTCGGTATCCGGTCCGACGACGGCCTCGATGTTGCGGGAGGTCGCCGGTTCGTTTCGGCAGTTCACGGTCAGTCTGGCGGTCGTCTCGCCGCTCCCGCAGTATCGAACGAGTCGGTCGCCGACCTCCTTCGAGACGCCGACGGCCGGAATGTCGCCGGGACCGTCCTCCTTGCCGATGCTTCCGGTGGGGGGAAGGTTGCCATCCAGATGGTTTCGGAAGAGGAACCCGACCGCGCCGCCGCGTGCCGCCGCCCCGTATTTTTCGGCGCGGTGAATCCAGCGCCCGTAATCGTCCGGCGTCATGCTGGAAGCCATGACGAGTTTTCCCTCCACGTCCGCCTCCTCGAAATCCGTGGGCAGGCCGTAACCGACATCGACCAGTTCGGCGTCCACATCGCCGCTCGGCGTCCCGGGGAGGGCGACGGTCTCGTGCTGTGCGTCGAACTCGTGGGTCCGGTCGTGTTCGACGGTCAGCGAACTCGACTCGCGCCACCAACCGGGAATTCCGAACTCGTTGATGGCGACTTCGCGGAGACCGTGCGTTTCGAACGCGTCCTTTACCAACTCCGCTCCTTCGACCTCACCCTCCTGTCCGGCCATTCGGTTGTCGAGATCGACGAGATCACAGAGCAAGTCCCAGTGGTGTGTACTCGTGTACGCATCACCGACGAGATTCGTGTGTAGTGTTGTCATAGTTCGTGGTAGGATTTACGATTGGCGGGCCGAACGATGTAAGTTTGGTTCGAAGAAATCCGCGCATATGTAGAACATATTTTAGGTGATTCCGACCAAGTGGACCGTCATGGACGAGACGACGGACGGGACGAACGCCCCGGCGGACGGGCTCGATGCCGCCGAGTGGCTGCTCTCTCGGTTCGAATCCGACGACGAAGTCGCCTTCGCGGAAGTCGGGTGCCTCGACAGGGACCACACGACCGGATCGACGACCCCGTCCGAGGTTCGGTTCGCGGACGACCTCTCGCACGTGGGCGTCTGGTGGCGCGTGTTCGCGGAAGGGAGCGCCGACTACCGATTTACTACCTCGTTTTCCGAATCCCATCTCGAAGACCTCGTTGAACGGTCGATTCGCTCGGCACGGGTGTTGGACCAGAACGATCCGGCACAGTACGACGTCGGGACGGTGCATCGGGCGATCCATCCGGGATGGACGACCGGCGAGTCGCTCTCCGACCGAACGGCCGATGAAAAACTCGCTACCGTCCAGTCCGCCTTTGCGGGGTCACTGGACGGCTTGACGTTCGACCGGGCGGTGACTTCGTACCGCGACGAACGGCTTCGGACGACGCTACTGACGACGACAGGGACGACGGTCCGCACGTCCATCGAGCGAGCGTCGGTCGAAGCGGTCATCACTCCGGCCGGGGCGGAACCGGTACAGCGCCATTTCGGCGCGACCACCGGAGCCACGTTCCTCGATTCGCTTCCCGAGCGATTCGACACCATCGTGTCGACGGCCCGACGACGATCCGAGTGGCCGATGCTCGATCGGGATTTGGCCATCGGAGACCGCGTCGAACTGGTGTTCTCCCCGCGAGCGGCCGCGGAGTTGTTCCACGGGTTCACCCACTATTTGGAGGCGGATTCGGTGTACTTCGGGTCGAGTCCGTACGCCATCGGCGACCGATTCGGGCCGTCGATGCTCGACATCGAGGACTGTGTCCACGCCGGGTCGTGGGGGGCACTGGCGTACGATATCGAGGGGAGACCGGCGATGCCGGTACCGCTGGTGTCCGACGGTATCGTCCGAAACTACCTCCACGATACGGTGTCCGCGCTTGAGGAAGGGACCGTCCCGATGGGGTCGGTCGTCCCGAGCGTCGGGTACGAGCGACCGCCACGAATCCACGCTCGCCACGTGGATGTCGCTCGGGGGAACGATTCCGATGCCTCGTTGCTCGATGGCGCGGACCTGTACATCGAAGCGGTCGAGTCGCCGAGGATCGACAACGAGGCGACGCGGACGAAGCGGGCGAGTTCCATGCCGCCGAGCGTCCCCTACGCCAAGGATATCGCGGCGACGACACCGTCCGAGTTTGCAGACGAAGCGACGAGCCAGACCCTGTCGTTTCCGGTTCGGTTCGGCTACACGATCGACGATGGGGAACGTACGAGAGGAATAACGGACGGACTCGTGACCGTTTCCCCGTCGGACGTTCGCTCGATGTCGGCCATCGGGAACGTGCGTGAAACGGTGACCGGCGTCTGTTCGAAACACCGGTCGATGCTCCCCTATGCCGTTACTTCTCCGGCGGTTCGGGTTTCTGCACGGTTCTCGCACGAATAGCGACGATTGTGTGATGTCCCACAGTATTATTCGATATTGAGAGAATTTTTTCCGGCAATACTATACGATTTGTAATATATTGTTAGTTTTACTTATATAGTAGGGCTTCATGGGAATCTATGTCAAATGCCAATTGATAACATGGGTGTCAACCGACGAGACTTTCTCAAAATGACGACCGCGGCCGGTGCTGGTGGTATGGCTGCCCTCGCCGGTTGTAGTGGTTCGAAAAGCGACGGAAGTGGTGGCGGGTCCGATAATGCGGGGGACAAATTACCGACGTACTCGTACCTCAACAACCCCGCGAACTACAACCCGGCACGCCACGACGCCATCAACCTGGTCGGCGACCAACTCAAAAAGGTAGGGCTGAACACGAACGTGCAGGTGTTCGAATGGGGGACGCTGTACACGAAGATTACGGAGGAGTTCAACTACTCCTTTGCGACGTGGTCGCGTGGTCTCGGAATCGACCCCGGTCGCCGGATGCCGGAGCAGTTCCACTCGTCGAACACGGGGAAGGGCCAGGGCAACTTCACCGGCTACACCAACAAGGACCTCGACCCGAAGCTGATGAAACAGCTTCAGATCAAGGACGAACAGAAGCGTATCGACATGCTGTTCGACATCCAGGAGACCCTCAACGAGGACGTCCCGATGCATCCCATCGTCCAGATGCCGAACATCGTGGCGTACAACTCCGACCAAGTCAGCGGCTGGACCGACCACATCGCCGGGTACTTCCACTTCGAATCGATGACGAGCGTCGAGGTGAACAACAGCAAGAAGGAGCTTCGCGGGTCGTGGGCCGAGACCCTCGGCACCTTGAGCGTCCTCGGATACAACAACGAGACGAAACTCATCCACCAGTTCGAGATGCTGTACGACAAACTCGTGCGTATCAACTCGAAACTGGAAGCCGACCCGGAACTCAGTCTGGCGACCGAGTGGGAGCGTCCGGATACCAAGACGGTGAAGTACAAGATTCGGAAGGGGCACAAATGGCACGACGGGAAGAGCCTGACCCCGGACGACGTGAAGTTCACGCTCGACTACATCAAGAAACACGAAATCCCGCTCTACGCCACGCAGTGGGAGATGTACGACACGGTTTCGGTCGACGGGCAGTGGGTGACGGTGAAGTTCAAGGACCCAGTCGGCCCGGTCCACAAACTGTTCTCCAACCAGATACCCATCATTCCGAAGCACAAGTGGGAGAGTCGGAGCAAACCGGCCAAAGCGACCATCAAGGAACCGGTCGGAAGCGGGCCGCTCCAGTTCGACTACTGGGACAAGGGGAGCGAACTGAGCCTGAAGAAGTTCGACGCCCACTGGCACCCGGTCAAGTTCAACCGCCGTATCTGGCGAATCATCCCGGAGAGTTCGACCGTCTGGTCGCTGCTGAAGAAAGGGACGCTGAACTACCTGCCGTACACCCGTATCGGCAAACAGCTCAACGACAACCAGGACGAATCGAACATCGGCGTGAAATCCGCCCCCGGCGACGGATGGTGGCACTTCAGCCAGAACACGCGAAAGAAGGGACTCGACGACAAGGCCGTCCGACAGGCCGCCGTCAACGCGATTCCGAAGAAGGCCATCAACCAGCAGATACTCTACGGTTTCGCGACGGAAGGGTGGAACCTCGTCGGGGAATCCTTCGGCAAGTTCAGCAACCCGGACGTGAAGAAATACCAACCGGCGGACGGCGTGAAAGCAGGAAAGAAGACCCTCAAAGACGCTGGCTACGTCTTCGACGGAGACGGGATGGCTCACTTCCCGAAATCGAAGTCGGAGTAACCGACGACACAACAGCCACAACACTTCACATAAATGGGAAAATTAGACTTCTTCGTCAGACGCACGGTGCAGTTGGGGATAACGCTCTGGGCAGTCGCAACCGCACTGTTCCTCCTGTTTCGACTCATGCCGGGCGACCCGACATCGTACATCATCTCGCCCGGGATGACGCCGGAGGTGAGACGGCGACTCATCCAGAGTTACGGGTTGAACGACCCGATGTGGATGCAGTACGTTCGATACATCCAGAACCTCGCCACGCTCAACCTCGGTCGTTCGTTCAAGACGCACGAGCGCGTCGTGAACATGCTCGTCACGTATCTCCCGAACACGCTCATCCTGATGCTGACCGCCTTCGTCGTGGCGTACATCATCGGCATCTCGCTGGGAGTGCTCACCGGTTGGTATCGTGGAAGCCGTTTCGAGAAGACGACGGTCGTCACCGCGCTCATCGGACGGAGCGTTCCCAGTTTCTGGATGGGTATCCTCGTCCTCTGGATATTCGGCGCCAAGTTGGGCATCATCCCCATGAGCGGAATGACGAGTTTCGGGTCCGGCCCCAAGCACTTCTGGACGATGGTGTTCTCGCTCGACTTCCTCAAGCACATGGTCGCACCGGTCCTCGTGCTCGCGTTCTACTACATGGGCTACCCGCTGCTCATCATGCGTAACAGCATGCTGGAGACGCTCTCGGAGGACTTCATCGACCTGTGCCGTGCGAAAGGATTGACGGAGCGCAAGATCATGTTCAACCACGCCGCCCGGAACGCCCTGCTTCCCGTCCTGACCGCGGCGGCCATCGCCATCGGCTACGCGGTCGGCGGCAGCGTCCTCATCGAGACGGTGTTCGGTTGGCCGGGCATCGGACGCGAGATGATCCGGGCCGTGCTCCGACGTGACTACCCGGTCGCACAGGGGACGTTCCTCGTCCTCGCGCTCTCGGTCATCGTGATGAACTTCGTCGCCGACCTGCTATACGGCGTTCTCGACCCACGGGTGACCTATGACTGAAGCGATGAACCAAGAGCGGGAGGCGTCGATATTCGCGGATATCGACGAGGAGAGCGAGGAGCAGTTCAGCGCGTGGCAGCGCAATCTCCGCCTCTGGAAGCGGACGATAACCGAGCAGTTCGACATGCTCACCGACGACCCGTTGGTCGTCGTCGCGATGTGTATCCTGGCGTTCTTCGCGCTCGTCGCCGTCTTCGCGCCGTACATCGCGCCGTACGGGCCGAAGGACCGACTGATGACGAACGCCCTCTTCGCCAAGTGGATCAAACCGTCGTTCCTCGGCGGTCAGGGCGGCTACATCCTCGGCACGACCGCACAGGGCTACGACATCTTCAGCCAACTGGTGTACGGGGCACGTCCCGCCATCATGGTCGGTCTGGTGGCCGCCGTGATGACGGTCGGTCTCGGAACGCTCGTCGGACTGGTCAGCGGTTACTACGGCGGCCGCGTCGACGACCTCCTCATGCGCCTCGTGGACTTCGTCTACGGGCTACCGCTCCTCCCGACGGTCATCGTCCTCGTGACGGTGCTCGGGCCGGGACTGGAGAACATCGTCCTCGCGTTCGTGCTCCTGCAGTGGCGCACGTCAGCCCGCGTCATCCGCGCGCTCGTCCTCTCGCTCCGCGAACGCTCGTTCGTCAAGGCGGCGAAGGTCTCCGGCGCGAGCAACTGGCGCATCATCTCGCGACACATCGCGCCGAACGTCCTCCCGATGGCGTTCCTGTACGGTGCCTTCGCCATCGCATGGGCCATCCTCACCGAGGCCGGAGTGTCGTTTTTGGGACTCGGCGATCCGAACAGCGTCTCGTGGGGCATGATGCTCCAGAGCGCCCGCGTCTACAGCGCCATGACCGAAGGGACGTGGTGGTGGTTCGTGCCGCCAGGAGTCTGTATCGCCCTCGTGGTCATCAGCGGCTTCCTCATCGGCCGCGGCTACGAAGAAATCGTCAATCCGGAACTACAGGTGGAAGGATGAACGTATTCGAACGATTCACGCACGCACGATTCACGCACATGGGATTCATGTACTCGGACGAAACGGAGGCCCGCTGAATGGCACTGCTCGAAGTCGAAGACCTCGAAGTCTACTACGACAGCGAGGACGGTCCCGTCAAAGCCGTCGACGGCGTCAGTTTCGAGATCGAAGCCGGTGAGACCGTCGGCATCGTCGGCGAATCCGGCTGTGGCAAATCGACGCTCGCGAAGGCGCTCATCGGAATCCTTCCGAAGAACGGCTACATCAACGGCGGGAAAATCCTGTTCAAGGGTGAAGACCTGACCGATATGCCCGAAAAGCGACGTCGGGAACTCCGCTGGGACGAGATTTCGCTCATCGCCCAGTCGGCGATGAACGCGCTCGACCCCGTCTACACCATCCGCGAGCAGATTCTGGAAGCCATCGACGCCCACTACCCGAAGATGGGTCGGACCGAGGCCCAGGAGATAATCGACGAATCGTTCGACATCGTCGGATTGGACCGCGAACGCCAGACCGACTACCCGCATCAGTTTTCGGGCGGGATGCGCCAGCGGGCGATGATCGCCATGTCGCTCGTGCTCCAACCGTCGCTCATCCTCGCGGACGAACCGACGACGGCGCTCGACGTGATAATGCAGGATCAGATCCTCAAGCGAATCAACGGGATTCAGCGCGAGAGCGACACCGCGATGATGGTCATCACGCACGACGTGGCCGTCGTCGCCGAGACCTGCGACCGCGTCGTCGTCATGTACGCGGGCGAACTCGCGGAGGAAGGCCCGGCCGAGTTCATCTTCGGCGAACCGTACCACCCGTACACGCTCGGACTGAAGAGCGCGTTTCCGGACATTCGGCTGTCGGAACAGGACCTCGTGAGCATCGGCGGCCATCCACCGGATTTGAGCAACCCACCGAGCGGTTGTCGGTTCGCGGAGCGCTGTCCGCTGGCGACCGAAATCTGCACCCAGCAGGATCCGCCGATGGTCGAACACGGCGAACTACGATCGTTCTGTCACCACACCGACCGCATCGACTCGGAACTGCGTTCCGTCGCCAGCAGCGCACGGACGTGGCAGAACGACGCGTCGATGGAGGTGGGCGATGACTGACACCGAGCAGGAGACGCTCGTTCGCGTCGAAGGGCTCGAAAAGGAGTTCCCGGTCGGGAGCGGTCTCGTGACGGACCTGTTGAACTCCATCCGCGGCGAAGAGGGCGATGCGGTGCACGCCATCGACGGCATCGATTTCGACCTCCGCGAGGGCGAGACGTTCGGTATCGCGGGCGAATCCGGCTGTGGGAAGACTACGACCGGGATGTGCCTGACGAAGCTGTACGAACCGACGGGCGGGAGCATCTACTACGACGGCGAGGACATCGCGGACAAGAGCGGGTCGGACCTCACGAACTTCCGGCAGAACGCCCAGATGATCTTTCAGGACCCGTTCGAGAGCCTGAATCCGCGCATGACGGTGTACGACACGGTGGTCGAACCGCTCCGGATTCACGATATCCCGAACCAGCGCGCTCGGGTCCGTCGGGCACTCGAATTCGCGGAACTGGTACCCGCCGAATCGTTCTTCGACCGCTACCCGCACGAACTGTCCGGCGGGCAACGACAACGTCTCGCCATCGCTCGGGCGCTGGTCATCGACCCGGAGTTCATCGTCGCGGACGAACCGGTGTCGATGCTCGACGTGAGCCTGCGAGCGGGCGTGCTCTCCCTGCTGGAGCGCATGACCGACGAATTCGGTCTCTCCGTGGTGTACATCAGCCACGACCTCTCGCTCCTGCGCCACATGTGCGACCGACTCGCCATCATGTACATGGGGAAAATCGTGGAGCAGGGACCCACCGAGGAGATAATCACGAACCCCAAACATCCCTACACGCGGGCGCTCATCGACGCCGTTCCGGTCCCCGACCCTACGGCAGGCAGGGAGCGCGTCGAACTGCAGGGCGAGGTCGGCGACGCCATCAACGTCCCGTCCGGTTGCCGGTTCAAGAATCGTTGTGAGAAGTACATCGGCGGCGTTTGCGATGCGGTACAACCGCCGCTCGAACGGAAATCCGACGTCGAGGACGAACGTGAAGTCGCGTGCCACCTCTACGAGAGCGCGGAAGGCTTCGACCCGTACGCGGGGATAGAGGACGAACGCGAGGACGCCGCCGAACCGGTGGAGTCGTCCGCCGACTGATTCGGGGTCGGATCCTTTTACACATCGAACCGGCCGAAGCGTACAGTACGGCGGCCGTCGTGTGCTGAACGGTCGGGGAACCGACGTGATTCAGCATGTCCGAGGATGGGGAACGGGAGAAATCGGAATCGAACGACGGACGACACGAGCGCCAGTTTCATTTCGGCGGGTTGACGGTCGAACTCTCCGGGGTGTCAGCCGACATCGAGGAGGCGAAGGTCGGGCTGGAACCGATAGAACTGGATTCCTCGACTGCCGAATCAGGGGATGGGAGTTCGGAGCGGGACGAGCGGCGGAACCGGCGCTCGACCGGTCGGTCGAACGCGGGATACGGCGCGCGACTGGGGGCGTTTCTCGGCCGCGAAATCGGGTTGTTCCTCGGGCGAATCCTCGACCGCGGCGTGCGTGTCCTGTGGAATCGGTTCCGAGCGCGTCGAGGGAAGAACGGCACGGAAGGGAGATCAGCCGAAACGGAGGGGTCGACGGACGACTCGGCGGAGTTCGACGGCGAACTGCTCGCTCGGCTTGCACGCGTGACGAACCGCGACGGGATGGAATAACTACTGGCGGCGCTTTCGCCGGTTTTCCTCCGCCTCGGCTTCGAACCGCTCGGCGCGAATCTGGTCGGTTCGTTTCCGTCGCCACTCCCAGATTCCGGCCACGATGACGACGATTCCTACTGCTGCACCCTGTACGGGCGACCCTTGAATCCAGAGGAACACGAAGACGACGACCGCGAAGAGTATCGAGATACCGAGGGTTATCTTCGCCCACCCGCGCTGTGGCCCTCGGAAACGGCGCATACTCCCCCCGTCGGATGGGAGGGACGTGAACGTTACGGGAACCGAGCGGCGGGCGGCGAATGGAGTTACCGCGGGCGGCGAATCTCGTCCCGACTCGGGAACTCCCGCTCCAGCGCGGACAACAGCACGTCCGCGGTTTCGTCCGCGTCCTGCATGGAGATTGTCTCGACTGGGGAGTGAGTGTAGCGGCAGGGAACCGCGATTGCCCCGGCGTGGCGGCCGCCGCGGACCTGTTGGAGTTCGGTCGCGTCGGTCGTGCCGGTCAGCATCACGTCGTGTTGCACGTCCACGTCGACCGCGTCCGCCGCCTCGCAGAGCCACGTTCTCGTCTGGCGGTCCACGATGACGCCGCCGAAGAAGTACTCGGAAGACCCGTCCCCGAACTCGACGACCGGACCGCCGTCCAGCGTCGCCTCCGCGCCGTCCGTTCGCCCGGCGGGGTAGTCGTCAACCGGGAAGATTTCGAGCGCGATGCCGACGTCCGGGTCGAGGTCGTAGCCCGCCGTTCTCGCGCCGCGGAGACCGACTTCCTCCTGTACCGTGGCGACGTAGTGAACCGTCGCGTCCAAGTCCGCCTCGCGGGCGAGTGCGAGCAGGATGGCGAGCGCTATCCTGTCGTCCAGTGCCCGCCCGGCGACGCGGTCGTTTGCGAGGCGGGAAACGTCGCCGTCCCACGTCGCGTAATCGCCGGGTTCGACGTTCAGGTCGGCGACTTCTTCGGGGGAGATGGCACCGACGTCGATTCGGAGGTCGTTCGGGAGGGAGTCTTTCTCCTCGTCGCTCATGTAGTGGCGACAGCGCGGGCCGATGACGCCGAGGACTCCATCCGGGCCGACGCGGACGCGTTGGCCCGACAGGTTGCCCTTGTAGTGACCGCCCAGCATGTGGAAGGTGAGAAAGCCATCGTCGTCCACCGTGTCGATCAGGAAGCCGAGTTCGTCGGTGTGGGCCGCGAGCATTATCTCGAAATCGCTTCCCTCGCTCGTGGCGACGACGTTCCCCATCGCGTCGAACGAAACGGTGTCAACGTGCGGTTCTATCAGTTCGGCAAAACGGTCGGCGACGGCGTATTCGTTCCCCGGTGCACCGGGGGCATCGACCAGCGCTTCGAGGTCCTCGAACGAAACGTGCATGCTGGTATCGGGTGTGTACGGAGGATAACCGTTCGGGTCGAAGCAATCCGAACCGTCGGTCGTCCCGTTTCGGTTCCGGCAAACCACTCGCATTTCTCGACATGTTCTGTTTATGATTCTCTGTTCATTTCCCAAATCTAAGAGGATGAAGAGTAATTTTCCGTATATAATTCCATAATTATGAATCTCTACCATCTATTTTTGAACAAAACCCAAACAACGATAACCCCGCACTACGACCCACGATTGGGTAGTATGACCTCAACACGACGCACGTTTCTGACAGCGGCAGGTTGCGCGGGACTCCTCGGACTCGGTGTTGCCGGGACGAGCGGAAAGAGCGAAGCGGACGTTTCGCGTGACTCGTTCACCATTCGGAGCGGGACCGACCAAGCGACGAAAGTGTACGTAACGACCGCCAACCAGTCCGGACCGACGGTGATGGTCACTGGTGGAATGCACGGCAACGAGGAAGGTGGCTACACGGCCGCCGGAAAAATCGCCGATTGGGACATCAGTCGCGGTAGGCTCGTGACGATTCCGAGGGCGAACGCCGCGGCCGACAGGCAGGATTCGCGTGTCGCGGACGGCGGCGTCGATCTGAACCGCCAGTTCCCGACAGGGAGCGAACCGGAGACGAAACTCGCTCGCGCCATCTGGGACGTCGTCGAGAAGTACGAGCCCGATACCGTCATCGACCTCCACGAATCGCAGGAAATCTACGACGGCGATATGGTCGGCGGCGTCGGCCAAGTGATTTTCCGCTCGCGGGACAAGAAAACGGAGAACGATGCCACCGCGGCGGCCGATTACGTGAACGAGAACTACGTCTCGCGTGACGGCTACGACTTCACCGTCGACGTGTTCTCCTCGTCCTCCAACGAGCCGACGGGTCTGTTCACGCACAAGGCAGCACGCGACACCGATGCTATCGCATATCTCGTCGAAGCGACTTCGGAGGACACGCCCCTCGACAAACGCGTTCAATGGCACACCAAAGTCGTCCAGCAGCTCGTCGAGGACGACATACTCACCGGCGGTAGCGGCGGCGATGGCGGCGACGGTAACGATGGCGGCGACGGTAACGATGGCGGCGACGGTGGAGACGGGAACAACGGCGACGAACAGAACAAACCACCGGTCGCACGGATCGAAACCACGCCGTCGGACACCACCGGACTCGGCCGGGGTGCCACGGTCACGCTCGACGCGTCCGCCTCCACGGACGACGACGGCGACATCAGCGAGTACATGTGGGACATCGACGGCGACGGGACGTTCGAGAAGAGCGGCGAATCGATCCAGATGACCCTCTCGAACTGTGGCCGCTACCAAGTCACCCTCCAGGTCACCGACGACAAGGGTTCGACGGACACCGACACCGTGGTCCTCTCGACGGTCTAATCGGACCGCGAGAACGACAGTATTGCCGATATTTTCAAATTTTTCATCACTAACGACGTTGATTGGTATATATTTGGCCAATAGTGAGATATACCCCGGGTTGTAACCGGCGAGACGCAATGAAACGACGCACGTTCATCGCCGGTGTCGGAACCACGAGCACGCTCTTCCTCGCGGGGTGTAACTCCAATGGGGACGACTCCGGACCCTCCACCGAAACGTCGTCGGGCGAAACGACGACCGGAACAGGGGGGACCACGAGTGGTACAGGGTCGACGAGTACGACGAGCGACGCGGACGAAACGACGAGCGAAACCACCACGGACTCCGAGACGACGACCGACGACGAGACGACGACCGATTCCTCGGGAACCACGACGTCGGAATCGAAGACCGTCTCGTTCGGCGAACACACGACCGTCGCCGACGACCTCAGCGTCGCCGTGACGGAAGCCGATACGTCCGACTCCTACTCGCATAACGGAACGACCGACGAGGCGGACGACGGTTCGACCTACCTCCTTGTCACCTTCGAGACGAAAAACACCGGTGGGTCGTCTCAATCGCTCCCCGACGACGCATCGCTCTCGCTTCACGCCAACGGGAACGAGTACAGCATGACCGACTCGGCGAAGAGCGCGTGGAAGGAGTACGTCTCGTCCGACGTGAACGGCAACGGATCGTCGTCGAAGACCGTCGCCTTCGACGTACCGAAGGACGCCCTCGCTTCCCTCGGCGTGACGGTCACGCTGTCGTACACTGATTCCGGGTCGAAGAAACTGATCCGGTGGAGCATGGAGTAACCCCGAACGCTCCGTTTCTCGTCGCTGTCGGTGGGTCCTCCGAAAAGTGAGAAGATCGAAAGGGGTCGTATCGCTATTCGTCCGAGCTAAAGCCGAGTTCGTGAAGAGTTTCCTTGGAGACACCCGCATCGAGAATCCGCCGATAGAAAGCCCGTCGCTCGGTATCGGAGAGATCAAGAGATGTCCCGGTGCCGGAAGCGTCATCCGTGGAACGGCCACTCTGGGCCGTCTCGTAGGCGTCACGGATGAGTTCGGCTTCTAGTTTCGGGACCGATTGGGGAATCTCCGGTGAGTTTCTGATTCCTGACATCGTTTCCCGCCACTCACAGGAGGGTGTTAAAGTTATTTTAGACCAACAGATCTGTTTTTTCCCAGTCCAACGTTCCTCTTTGGTGGTACGTTCGACTGGGTAAGCGTAGGGTTGTCAGGGGGTTCTACTTTCGGTATCGAGAAAAACAACGAAACGACAACGAGGCTGAAAATACGCCGTCGGCCGCCGTTCAATCCACGAGCAGCGGTATCTCGGTGGCTTCCGTCCGAACCTCGTCCATGTCGGGGACGGTGGTTCCGGGGACCGTCACGACGCGGGACGCGACGGTGATTCCGACGCGGAGCGCGATACGGTCGGATTGGCCGCGAGCGAGCGTCGAGAGGACGCCAGCGAGCAGACCGTCCCCGGCACCGACCGAATCGACCACGTCCACGTCGAGTGGCTTCGCGTGGAAGACGCCCTCGTCGGAGGTGAGAAGCGCACCGTCGTCCCCGAGCGAGGTGATGACGCGGTCGAATCCCTTCTCCCGAAGCGCGTGGGAGGCTTCGGCGCACTCCTCGATACTGTGGACCGGCATACCGGTCGCGCTCGCCAGTTCGCTCCGGTTAGGTTTGCAGAGCGCGTAGTCGCCCGCAACGCCGGTCAGGAGGTCGCCCTGCACGTCCACGACGGTCTCCCACGGCCCTGCCCCTGCGATACGGTCGATGGTCGCCGGACCGAGGTTCGGCGGGAGGCTCCCGGCGATGACGACGATTTCGGGTTCGTACTCGCGCACCTTGGCGATAAGTTCGCGGACGGTTTCGTCCTTGACTCCCTGGCCGGACTGATTGAGTTTGTACTCGCCGTCCTCGCCCAGAATCGTGGTGTTAAGCCGGGTGCACACGTCCATCTCCACGAAGTCGTTCGGCACCTTTCCACGGGTGAGTTGCTCCTCGATGTAGCGACCGAGGAAGCCGCCGACGAAGCCCGTTGCGAGCGTGTCGACCTCCAACCTGGAGAGGTATTTCGAGACGTTGATGCCCTTGCCGCCGGGGTCGTACTGGGTCATGCTCGACCGCATGACGCCACCCGGTTCGACGTCCGAATCGACGGAAACGGTGTAATCGACGGCCGGGTTGAGCGTGACGGTCAGGATCATTCCCCCACCTCCTCGATGATTTCGACGCCCATCGTCTCGAACGGTTCGCGGTACTCCGCCGGAACGGGGGCGTCGGTGACGAGCGTATCCACGTCCTCGAACGAGGCGAAGCGGAAGAAGCTTCGGCGGCCGAACTTGCTGTTGTCCGCGACGAGCACGACGCGACTCGCCTTCTCACACATTCGGGATTTAATGCGCGCTTCGTCCTCGTTCGGCGTCGTCAACCCGGCATCCGGGTGAATCCCGTTCGTTCCCAGAAACAGCACGTCGAAGTTGGTCCGGTCGAGAAAGCTCTCGCCGGTCGGTCCGACGAGCGACCACGTGGAGCGCCGAAGCGTCCCGCCGGTGACCTTCACCTCGATACCCGCCTCGGCGAGTTGCATCGACACGAGTGGCGAGTTGGTCGCGGCGGTGATGGTCACGTCGTCGGGGACGTGTTTGGCGACTTCGATGGTCGTCGTTCCCGAATCGAAGAAGACGACCTGCCCGTCTTGGAGGGTTTCGGCGGCGCGTTCTCCGATGATCCGTTTCGCGTCCCGCCCTTGGACCTGCTTCTGTCCGTAGGTTCGCTCCTCGCCGACGGTTTTGACGGGGAGCGCGCCGCCGTGTGACCGCTCGACGCGCCCGTCGTCCTCCAGGTCGCGGAGGTCTCGTCGGATGGTCGCCTCCGAAACGTCGAGCCGACCCGCGAGGTCGGCGACGGTACTGCCGTTCTCTTCGGTGACTATCTCGGCTATCTCTCGTTTCCGTTCGTCAGGCAACATATGTTCGTATCATACCGACTCGACCGTGAGCCGGGAGCGTCTCGTTCGTCTCTCCTGTAGGCAATTCTACCCAATAACGTCTCTGGTGTGGGAGGGCGAGGTCGGTTCGAATGCGGGGAGTGGGGCGGTTCGGCATCATCTCAGCCGGTGAAGACGAGAAACAGCAACGCGATACCCGCCCCCACGGTCGCGACGATGGTCCCGCCGTACGAGCCGACGAGATAGTTGTACGCCGCGATGAGGGCCAACAGACAGCAAGCGGACACCAGCAGGATGTCCCGCTCGGGCACCCACGACGTGATCGTTTGTGCCATCGGTCAGTGCGTCGCCTCCACCCGCTTCGATTCCTTGGACGGGGAGTACGTCAGTGATTCACCGCTGCTGGCGTCGAAGTAGTGGAGCGACCGTCGGTCGAATTCGACGTTGACGCGGTCGTTGAGTTCGACCGGAACGCTCGGTTCCACGGACGCCTTGATGGTGATGTCGTCGCCGAGGTCGAGTTCGAGGACGGTCTTCTCACCCTGCGGTTCGACGACTTCCACGAGTGCGGGAAGGCCGTCCGGTCGGAGCGTGACGTTCTCCGGGCGGACACCGACGACGATTTCCTCGCCGAACTTGTCGTCGAGCGCGTCTCGATAGGATTCGGGCACCTCGTGTTGGAACGGTCCGACGTCCACGACGGGCGTTCCGTCGCGGTTGGTCAGCGTCCCCTCCACGAAGTTCATCGACGGGCTTCCGAGGAAGTCGGCGACGAACTGGTTCCGTGGATGCGTGTAGACGTACGTCGGGTCGCCCACCTGTTGAATCTCGCCGTCGTTCATCACGGCGATCTGGTCGGCGAGCGTCATCGCCTCGATCTGGTCGTGGGTGACGTACACCGTCGTCGTGGACAACTGCTCGTGCAGCTTGTTGAGTTCGGCGCGCATCTGCACCCGCAGTTTGGCGTCCAGGTTCGACAGCGGTTCGTCCATCAGGAACACGTCGGGTTCCCGGACGATGGCGCGGCCGAGCGCGACGCGCTGTTGTTGCCCGCCGGAGAGCTCCGCCGGACGTCGGTCGAGCAGGTCGTCGATCTGGAGGAGGTCCGCGGCGTCGGACACGCGTTCTTCGATGATGTCGTCGTCCACGCCGTGCTGTTCCAGCCCGAATCGCATGTTCTCGCCGACCGTCTTGTGCGGGTAGAGCGCGTAGTTCTGGAACACCATCGCGATGTCCCGCTCGTAGGCGCGGTGGTCGTTGACCATCGTGTCGCCGATGTGAATCTCGCCGTCGGTCGCGCGTTCGAGTCCGGCGATGAGCCGAAGGGTCGTTGTCTTCCCACACCCGGACGGACCGACGAATACCGTGAAGGACTCGTCGGGGATGTCGAGCGAGATTCCGTCGACCGCGACCACTTCGCCGAACCGTTTTTCGAGCGTGTCGAGCGTTACTTCAGCCATCGATACCACCGTCGTTTGGATTGAATCGCATTTGTAGATCTGTTTTCGTCATTCTTTCACTGCTCCTTGCGTGAGACCGCTGACGATGTAGCGCTGGAAGAACAGGCCGAACAGGATGCCCGGCAGAGCCGCAATCATGCCACCGGCAGCGAGGTGTGCCCAGTCGATGAAGTCGTCGGCGACGAACAGGGAGACGCCGATTGGCAGCGTCTGTGCGACGTTCGAGGACGTGAGAACGAGCGCGAAGACGAACTCGTTCCACGAGAAGATGAAGGCCAGAATGGCCGTCGCCGCGATGCCCGGTTTCGCCACCGGGAGGATGATTTTGAAGAAGCCCTCCCACGTCGAACAGCCGTCGACTTGAGCCTGCTCGTCCAACGAGTTCGGGACGCCGTCGAAGTAGTTCTTCATGATCCACACCGCAAAGGGCAGGTTGAAGAACGTGTACGTCAGGATGAGCGCGATCTTCGTGTCGTACAGGCTTCCCGTGACCGCGCCGATGAGCGGCGGGTGCGACATGATCTCGAAGAACGGAACGATGAGCGCGATGGGCGGGATCATCCGCGCGGCGATGATGGACAGCAACAGCGCCTTGTTGCCGAGGAAGTCGTATCGGGAGAACGTGTATCCCGATAGCGTTCCCAGCGTGACACAGATTATCGTCGTTGTTCCGGCGACGATGAGGCTGTTCAGCGTGTACGTGCCGAACGGGCGGTTCTGGAAGATTTCGACGTAGTTCGAAATCGTCGGGTGGTGCGGGTAGAACGTGATGGGGAACGACAGCGTCTCGGACGGTGCCTTCAAACTCGTGATGAGGATGTAGTAGATCGGGAACCACACCACCACGACGTAGAGACCGAGCAGTCCGTAGGCGACCAGTCGCTCGCGGATCACGCTTGGCCACTCGTCTTCCGCGTTCAAGTTCAATCCGCGCCGCAGTCGGCTCATCGTGTCTGTTTTCGTACTCATGTTTCGTAGGGGGTCCCTCCGAAGACCTGATAGAGAACCGCAACGATGGCGAACGTCGTAGCGAGCATGACGACGCCGAGGGCGGCACCTTCGCCGGTGTCACCGAACACCATCGCGGTGCGGTAGAGCCACGAAGCCCACACTTCGGTTGACTTCCCGGGACCGCCGTGGGTCATCACCCAGACGAGGTCGAGCGCCCGGATGTCGAAGATGATCCGGATGGTGAGCGCGACCAGGATCGACGGTTTGAGGAACGGGTAGGTGACGTTCCGGAACCGCGACCATCGACTCGCGCCGTCCACCTCGGCCGCATCGTACAACTGCTCGGGAACGTTCTGGAGTCCCGCGAGGAGGATGATGATGATGAAGGGCGTGAACACCCACACGTCGGCGATGATGAGTGCGATCATCGCGAGGGTTCCGTCCGAGAGGAACGGGATCTGTTTCGATATGACGCCGCCGCCGACGAGGACGCCGTTAATCGCACCGTACTGCGTCTGGAACATCCAACGCCACATCAGACCGCTCATCACGTACGGCAGGATCCACGGCACGATGACTGCCGTCCGGATCCAGCCACGTCCCTTCAGATCCTTGTTGAGCAGCATCGCGATGCCGAGTCCCAACAGGAACGAGATGGTGACGCTGAAGCCGACGTAGATGACGGTGTGTTTCGTGAACCGGACGATGTCGGGGTTGACCGTCCCGAACCAGTGGCCGTGCTCGAACAGAAGCGAGGCGAAGTTGTCCAGTCCGACGAACTGTTTTTGCTGTGTGATCGGGTTCGTATAGAACAGACTCGACCACAGGAGTTGGAGCGTCGGATAGAGGATGATGCCGGCTATCCAGATGACCGTCGGTCCCACCGTGAGCGGGATGAACAGCCTATCGAGCCGTCGCCGAAGCGAGCGTGTATTCTCTGCCATATATGCGTGACTCTACAGAATCTTGTTCTTCTTGTACAGCGACTTGATGTCCTGTTGGGCAGAGGTGAGCGCGTCGTGAGCGTCCTTCTTGCCGAGGAAGACGGGCGTGATGTTGGACGAGAGGATGTCGTCGACCTGCGGTTGCAGGCGGTAAATCTCGCTCGTCGCGTGCTTGAGGTTGTACTTCATGTTGTCGCGCAACTCCTTCGGATACTTCTTTTTCACCTCGTCGGAGTCGTACACCGACGGCATGACCGCCGGGTTCCCCTCGACCACCATGTCGGTCTTGCACGATTCCTCCTCGCTCATGAACTCCGCGAACTTCTTCGCGGCCTTCTTGCGCTTCGAGAACGCCGAGACGCCGACAGCGTTCGAATCCTGGAACGTCGCACGCGACGCGGGCCCTTTCGGCGGTTTGGCGATGCCGAGACGGTCCTTCTTCCAGTCCTCGTCGAGCGCACGGGAACCGAGTGGCGTCCATCCCTCGACGGTGGCGAACTTGCCGCCGATGAAGGCGTCGCCGACGTTCCCCTCGTTCATGCTCTGGACGCCGCTCGGGAGGAGCCCCTTCTTTCGAAGCGGCGTCAGGAACTCGTCGAAGACCTTCACGCCTTTGTCCGCGAAGACGGGTTCGTGTTTGTCGTTGAACACCTGGCCGCCCGCCTGCCAGAGGAACTGTTTGAACATGAAAACGTCCTTGTTCGCCCACGTGAACCCGAACGCCGACCGGTCGTTGCCGACCTTGTCGCCGAGTTTGAGAACGTCATCCCACGTGTCCGGCGGCGAGGAGATTCCCTGCTTCTCGAAGTACTGCTTGTCGTAGAGGAAGTTGCCCCATTTGCCCAGTTGCGGGGCCATGTACGGCTTCCCGTCGAACATGACGAGTTCCTTGAGATTGTCGGGGAACTTGTTCAGGTGTTTCTTCGTGAGCGGAAGCGGTTCTACCCAATCGGCCGCGACGAAGTCGGCGAGCCACCACGTCGGCCCGTTGAAGGCGTCCACTTTGCTGCTCTCGTTTCGCCACTGCGTAATGAGCGTCGTCTTCAGGTTGCTCCATGGAACCTCGTTGACCTCGACTTCGATGCCGGTTTTCTTCTCGAACCGGTCGATGTTCTTCTTGGTTCCGGGGTCGTCCTTGAGACTCCCCGCGTTGAAGAATTTGATCTTATCGGCCATCTCGCCGCTGCCTCCGTTTTTGCCTCCGTTGTCGCTCTTACTCGAAGAGGTACAACCGGCGAGCGCAGTGGACCCTGCGATACCGAGTGCCCCTGTCGTTTGCATAAATCGACGCCGTGTATGGTTGTGTTCATCACCCATGACATCCATAACCAAAACAAACGACCATAATAAATGTTCTGCAAAAACGTTCAAACTCGTTCAAACTCGTTCACTCATTCAGCGGTCGAATACGCAAAAATGAACAGTTGCGGAACGAAACACCCCGCGAGAATTCGGGGAAACCGCCGGAATTAGACCGTATTGAGTGGTAATTCACGATGCCGTGCGTACGACTGACCAGTCGTGTTCAAATCTGCACGGATTGCTTCGATCGTTCGTTTCGACTGGAAACGTCACGGCGAGATTATTCATTTGCGCGATATTACGAAGTCGTGCTGGCGGAACAGTTCGGGCCAAATGAGATACCGGACGAGGAAGGAACCAGCGATGAGGACGACGGTGACCAGCGACCAGAGCACTTCGGTCGAACCCAGTCCGACCATCGCAACACTAAGTGCGACGAGTGCGACGACGGGGAGCGCGTACCCGCCGGGGGCGCGAAACGGCGGCGTTACGTCGGGGCGGTAGTAGCGCAGTCCGACGAACGAGACGATGTTGAGCGCGTACGGAAGTCCCGTTCCGACCACGGACGCGATGACGAGCAGTTCGTAGAAATATTCCGGAAAGGCCGTCAGCGCGGCGGCGACGAGGGACACCGTCACGAGTCCGACCCACGGAACCTGAAAGCGCGAATCGACCGCCGCGAAGAACGAGGGGAGCGTGTCGTTCCGCCCCAGTGCGAGGACGATGCGACTGGCGCTCATGGTCCCGACCAGCATGGTCGTGAAGATGGCGACGATCGCGCCGAGCGGGAGGAGATATCGTTGAACCACCGGTAGTCCGAGTTTCGCCGCCGCAACCCCGAGGGGAACTTCGATCACGGCGTTACCGCTTTGGAACGCCGACGTCGGGACGACGCCGTGGAGCACGACGACGACGAGCGTGTAGCCTCCCGTCGTCACGAGAAGCGAGAGTAAAATAGCCCGCGGGACGGTTTTGGCCGGTCGTTTCACCTCCTCCGCGACGGACGGAATCGCCGTCCACGCGCCGTATCCCGTGAGCGCCAGTTGAACGGCCGCGAAGAACTTCGTCGGTCCGCCCGTGAAAAATGGCTCGTAGTTCGTCGGTTCGAACTGCGTCAGTCCGGCGGCGACGAAGACGAGGAGAACCGTGAGCAGTAGCGAAGATAGAACGAGGTTCGTCCGACTCGTACTCGTCACGCCGACGAGGTTGACGAGGAAACTCGAGACGATCGCGACGAGCGCTATCGGAACGACGTACCCCTTCATGCTGGGAAACGCGATCCCCAAATACTGGGCGATTGCGAGCGCCGAAATCGTGATACTGAACACCATCCCGATGCAGTAGGACACCCCTTCGATGTAACTGGCGAAGAGACGGACGAACGGGTTCTGGCCGAACGTTTCGGCGGGAAAGACGGCGGGACCGCCAGCCTTCGGGAACGCAAGCGCGAGTTCCGTGTAGCAGAGTGCGATTACCATCATCAACAGCCCAGCGACCAACCACGCGAGCGTCGAGGCGGGACCGGCCAACCGTCCGGTCGAACCGGGGAAGACGAAAATCGCGGACCCGACCATCCCGCCGACGCTCAACAGCACGCAATCGAGCAACCCCAACTCGCGGGTGAGTCCGCCGTCCCCCGAACTCGCCTCGCCGCGTTCGCTCATCGTGATAGCACCATGTCGTTCGATGCTACAGAGAGATCCTATTTAACCATTCTCAAAACAGGTTAGCGTAACGAATTTGTGATGGGGATGGCCGCTCACAGTCCGAAGGATCGAGAGCGACCGCTCTCCGTCGAATCTACTCGCGAAAAGGTCATCCGTTCGAGGACCTATCGCCACTCGTCCAACGGCATCGTGTCCATCTCGTCTACCGCGACCCACGCGTCGTCCCGCGTGATGTCGGCAATGATCGCCCGGTTCGGACACCGCTCGTCCGCGGTCTCGTCGATCGCGAAGACGATTTCGGGCGTATCCGGTTCCACGTGCCGTCCGTCAGGTACTGCGTTAGTCATGGTCGTTGGTTTGGTCGCTCGTTCGGCGATTCTCCTCATCCGGACGTTCGAGAGGGGGTTAAAAAGGCGTTCTGACCGGTCTCTCGAATCACCGCGGTTCGAAATCGTCCGGATCGAACCGATACTCGCCGTCGGGTACCGTCGGCCTCGGTTGCATCGGCAGGTCAGGCATGAACATCCAAATCAAGACGAGCATGCCAACGAAAGCGGGGAGGACGGTAAAAAATGGAACGGTCGTACCGAGCCATCGAACTCCCTCCCAGAATCCCAACACCGTGAGTATTGTTCCCATACGTCGCTCGCTTGATAGCTCACACTGCTATGGTATAATGATACCGATTTTTAATCCAAAATAGTGATTCGGGATTCAGTCGTCGAGTCGCGGCATACCGGTCAATACCCCTTGAAGGTCCTCCATCGGTTCGCCGACTCTGACACCGTTTTCCGTTATCTCGAACTCGCGGAGGAGATGCTCGTAGTCGCTGGTCCGCTTTTTCAACACGCTGATGGATTTTCGCATCTCGCCGGAGACTTCGAGGTGTTGGAGGAGAACAATGTTGTCCGCGAGGTAGCTGATCCCCTTCCCGGTCGCCTTGACTTGACCCGTCATCGAGTCGTGTTCCGAGACGAGGATGACTGTGATACCGTTGTTCTTGAGATATCGACAGAGCGCTTGTAACCGCTCGACGAGGTTCTGTCGCTCGTCACGCAGGGAGAGGGTGTACCCCTCGATGCCGTCGATCATCACGATGTCGGTCTCGTTGGTTTCGACCTCGCGGCGGACCATATCGACGAACTCGACGGCCGAGCGCTTGACCGGTTCGACCTCCACGAGATGAAGCCGCCCTTCGTCTTGCATCTCGGCGACGGGAACGTTGATGGCCCTGCTCCGTTCACGAAACGTTTCGGTCGACTCCTCGAACATGTAGATGACCGACCGCTTGCCGCGGCCCGCCGCTTCCTTCATGAACTGCGTCCCGAACGTCGTCTTTCCGACGCCGGTCGGGCCGCTGAGGACCGTGACCGTCCCCCGCTCGATACCACCGTCGAGGAGCTGATCCACTTGTGGGATCCCGGACGAGAGTTGAACGGGGTTGAAATCGCGGTCGTGAACCGTGGGGTCGAGCGCGGGGAACACGGCGATGCCGTCGTCCGAAATTCGCATCCCGTGTCGCCCCTTTCGCACGTTTTTCGGGAACTTCGGCACGAGGAGTGTTCGTGTTCGGTCGGTGCGCTGGAGTTCGATTCGACCGTCGTCCACGACGGACAGGTCGTCGTTGAGTGCGGTACGGCCGGTAAACAGCACCGTCGTACCGTCCTCTTTTAGATATCGCGCGAGACCGATGACTTCCTCCCGAAACCGTTCCCGACTCGAAAGGAGGTCCCGAAGCCGAGTCGAAGAATCGATGACGACTCTGTCGGGCGAGAGCGAGTCGATTCGGTCGGCGAGGCGACCGACGAGTTCGTCGTCGTCGGCGTTCCCAGCGAACGTGTTTCGTTCCCCGCCGCTTTCGGCCTGTTCGGCGCGTAAATCGAGAAACGAAAGGGCGTCCGCGTCGATATCGACTGCGTTCGCCTTCTCGCGGAGCTCGTCCGCCGTCTCGGAGCAATGGACGAACAGCCCCGTTTGGTCCCGCTCGGTTCCCGCTTCGAGAAAACGCAATCCGAGCACGGTCTTTCCCGTGCCTGCTTCACCGTGGAGGACGTACGACCGGTTCGGAATCAGTCCACCGTTCAACACGATGTCGAATCCGCGAACGCCGGTCGATTGTCGTTCGACAGCCATTATCGTACTCCTGAAGCGCTATCGGAAAACAATTATGAATCCTGGTAGTACCAGAAACAGCACATCGACACGCGACTCCACGCTCGATTCGACTGACGAGCGGTCAGTCGGGTGTCGTCTGGACGATTTCGTTTCGAGGGAGTTCGTCGTCCTCGGTCGCACAGGCGTTCCCCGCACGGACAGCACTCCTGTCGAGACAGGCGATGCAACCGTGGACTTCGTCGGTGTTGTCCCCGAACACGCGGGCGAAGCGCGCCGTCACGAACCCCCCGCAGTTCAGGCACCGTCTCGATGACGACCTGCGGTCCGGCGGTCGGACGCGGATTCCGTTCTCGCTGCTGGCCAAGTTCGCCATCAGAGCCCTCGCACGTTGTTCATGCGAACCGCGGTCGTTCTCCCACATCCCGTACACGTACTGACTCGGTACGGTTCGCGCGAGAACGCCGCGTTGTCGCTGTGTTCGTTCTCGGTTCGAATCTCTATCTCGACCTCATGTACCGTGTCCCGGCCACAGTCGGGACAGGATTCGACGATATCGGTCACGAACCCGTCATCGGACTTCGTCGCGGTCATGGGAAAATCACCCCCGTCGCCGGCCCGGGGCCGAACTGGAAGCGGTCCCGACGGCTTTCCATCTCCCAGCGATATCGGTACGCGGGCGATTCCCGCGGTTCCGCGTCGACTACGACGTCGGTTTCGTGTTGTGGGACTCCATAGAACGTCAACTCCGGGTCGGTCCTTCGCGTCGAATGCTGTGGCGGCCCGTAGAGCGTCTCCTCGATGGAGGGGGTTCTCCTCTCGGTCGTGTCGTTCCGGACTGTAGATTTCATTTGTTTTCGACTCCGTTTGGACCGTCTGTGGTCGTGGGTGCGATTCGCTGACCTATTTCGTACCAGCGTGCGGGATAGAAAAGGAGGTTCTGACCACTTTCTCAAAACGTCGGTCACGATATCGTCCGAGAAACATACCGAGAATTACAAAACAATAATTATAGTTTGGGAGATGATTAAATAGATGGGCATGTTGTAATCGATCATGGGTTCACCGGGTACAGTCCGACTACTGAGCGCCCTTCGAGAGGGGACGCTCGACGAAATTCGACCGGTACTGGACATCGAGACGGGGACGGTCACCTACCCCGACGCGGACGAGTATCTCGACGACTACGACGGGGACACCTTCGAGGTGCTCGAAACGCTGTCCGAACGCGACCTCCTTCACCGCGAGTTTCAGGAGAAACAGTACATCTGTCCTCGCTGTGAAGCGAAGGGAATGCAGTACACGACGGCGTGTCCGTCCTGTGAATCGCCGAACACGATCCGAACGGACAGCTATCGCCATCCCGAGTGTGGCTACGAGGGGATGCGGGAGCAGTTCGTCGGCGAGAACGCCGTCGTCTGTCCGAACTGCGAGACCGAACTCGACTCGCTGAAACACCTCGAATCGGATGCGGCACACGTCTGTGAGGACTGTGGCGACGTCTTCGAAAACCCCGTCAACCGCCTTCGATGCCGTGACTGCCATCACGTCGCCGATCCGCTCCAAACCATCGAGCGGGTGCTGTACCGGTACTTCTTGAGCGAAGACGGAGCCACATGGGTAGACGAGCAACTCGTCGCGCGGCAGGCCCTCGCCGAAGCGTTCGAGGACAGGAAACTCCGAACGGAGATCGACAGTACCGTCACCGACGCGTCGGACGAGGAGGTCCCAGTCCACGTCTACGCACGCGATGACCTGCTGAACGACCACGTCATCGGCGCGGTTTACGAACGTCCCGACAAGGACGACATTTCGGCCCTCAGAAGCCTCGCATCGGGTGCTGGCGCACGCGCGACGCTCGTCACCACGTCCGGGACCATCGTCGGGAACGACGCCGGAACGCTCCTCACGGACGGCGACCTGACGATCCTTCGGTTGACGAGGGAAGGGACGCTGGAACGCGAGTACGAGGTCGTAGAAGGGACGCATCCGAACAACTCGTTCGTCGGCCGTCTCGCCGACATCTTCAAACCGCAGAACAGCTAAACCGTCGTCGACAACGGGAAGTCAGAATTTCGTCAACGACGAACTAGCTGTCCGTTCCAACAGCGATCCGTCGTCCGTTCCGCCGGTTCCGTTCTTCACCGCCGTTCCTATCGTGGAGTTACCGCCCGCGTCAGTACCGGTGCTGGCGTTCCCACCGGCAGTCGACGTATTTTGGACGGCATCCGTCGTGCTGTCAGCGGTCGTCGTGAGACCATCCACCGTCTTTCCCACGCCACCTGAGACTTCATCCGACGTGTTCTCGACACCATCTGCGACCCCATCTGATGTGTTCTCGATACCGTCGCCGACCGTCTCGGTCGTCTCGTCTACCGTCCCAGTGGTTTTACTCGTGGTGTCGTCCACCGTGTTCGTCGTCGTATCGACGCCGTTCGTGACTTTCCCTGTGGTATCGTCCACTTCATCCGTGGCCTTGTCGGTCGTTTTATCGACCGTATCCGTCGTATTGTCCACCCCGTCCGTGATCGTATCGGCACTCCCGTCCGCTTTGTCCGCCGTCTTGTCCACACGGTCCGTGATTTTGTTTGTGGTGTCGTCCACCTCACCAGTGAGTCCGTTCGTGGTATTATCGACCCCATCCGCCGTCTCATCGACGCCGTCCGTGACTTTTTTCGTCGTATCGTCGACCGAGTCCGTCGTGTTATTCACGCCGTCTAAGACTTTTTTCGTCGTGTCGTCAACCCTGTCCGTGGTGTTATCGACACGGTCCGTGACATTGTCAGTCGTATCGCTTATTGTATCAGTCGTGTTGTCCGCGCCGTCCGTGACTTCGTTCACCGTATCATCCACCGTGTCCGTCGTATTGTTCGCGCCGTCCGTGATTTTATCAGTCGTATCGTCCACCTCGTCCGTCGTGTTATTCACGCCGTCTGAGACCTTTTTCGTCGTATCGTCCACGCCGTCTGTGACGTTCCCGGTGGTGTCGTGTACACGGTCAGCGACATCGGTGCGAGTATCGTTCACCCCGTCCGTGACGTTGTCGACTCCGTTTCCGACTTTCTTCTTCGTATCGTTGACCCCGTTTGCTGGGTTGTTGTCCTCACCGCTTCCCTCAGTGGAGTCGTTCACGATGGTCCCCACTCGGTGAGTCGTGTCGCCGGGTGCAACCGTTCGATTCTCGTTTACACCCGAGTTCGATCCAGTGCCCGCGTCGTCGTTCCCGTCATTCGCTCGGTCTCCCCCTATCAGTAGGGAACGGAATTGGCGGCCGATCCCCTTCGGGACGTCGAACGTTATCGCGTCGGCCGTCGCCCGTTCGAACCGCATGTTCGCCCCCCGAAGTTTCGTCTTCTTCAACACCGCGTCGTGAAACGTCATTCTGATGCCCGCATCGTCTCCAGTCGGCTTCACCTCTAGACAGACCGACTCCGCGTGTATCCGTTCGACCTGAACGCTGAGCGCTGTATCGTTCGTCCGCGGACCATCACCGATATTTCCGGACATCGCCCCCTCGACGTCGAGACTGTGGGCGTTCTGCCGGTAGGCAGGGAAGTTCATGGTCCGGAGCGTCACGTTCTGGAAGCAGCGTTTCGAGTCCGATAACGACTGCTGGGCGGATGCACCCGACGTTTCACGGTGTGTGCCCGCCGCCGGAGATACCGAAGCGATCACGAGACAAAGGATAACCACGAGGATGGTTCGGTGTTTCATCGAATATCACTATCTTCTATGATTGTTCCTACCATACGACCGCAGAGGAATATTTATTCCCGCATTCATTCACGGTTATTTATATCCCGTCGAATCTTCGTTGGACGTCACTCCTGGTGTCCGAAAAGGGTCGAAAAGAGGTGGTACTCCGCCTTTCGGAGGTGTTCGTCCACGGTGCTCGGCGCACAGCCGAGTCGTTCCGCGATGTCCGCATGTGTCGCTCCTCGTGGGCTCTGATAGTGACCTTGTTTGACGGCGGTTTCGAGCACCTCGTGTTGCCGATCGGTCAGCCCCGAGAAGAGGTGGTCGGAATCCGGTGCGTACTCCCCCGTCTGTTCCACGCGGATATCGATTTGTTTCGGTAGCTCGCGGAACGCCCGTTGTATCATCTCCTGCTTGCCGACGACGGTGGCGAGAATGTCGTTGGAGTCGGTGTACGTGAGCGGCGTATTGATTATGAGTGCATACTTCTCGACGACGTACATGAGCGTTCCCGCCGGCTCACCCGCTTCGACGTGTATGTAGATGTGAAACAGATCGTCTTGGACGTCGAGTATATCGTAAGCCAAGACCGACTCGTGTGCATCCAACTCCTCGACGAGTCCGTTCGAGTTCCCACGCAGTCGATAGAGAAGTACACCACCACCGCTGAAGAGGGAGTTGACGTGGAGGAGTTGATCCCGTTGGACGTCGGGTCGTGCAGCGATAATGTCGCCGACTGGATGGATTCCCTTCCCGTCCAGGACTAATTTGAGGGTTAGATATCTCATCATCTTCGATCCTATCACGCACTCATTCTCGAAACGTACATAATTATTTGTTGTCTAAACTGAAGACTCGACAATACGATTCGCCCAAAATGGAACCCTCCGACGATCACACTGCCGGTGTTGTTTCTTCGGTGTCGGTCTCGGTGGTCTCAGATGGTTCCCATGCGACACAGAGCGCACCGCCGAGCGTGCCGAGTATCATCCCCACGCCGAACCCTCCGAGCGCCCCGAAGATCGAGGCGATCGAAAGCAGGATGCCAGCGGCACCGAAGAACTCGGCGAATTCCGGGCGCAGTAGAGCGAAGACACCGCTCAAGAAGACGAAGACTGCGAACACCAACCCCGCAAACATGAACGTACTCGGAACGAGCGCGAAGGTTATCGCCAGCTGTGCGGGGATGATACCGATGACGAGTCCGGCGAGGATGACGAGGAGTGCACCCCAGAACGGCCGGTCGTGGCGCCACGACGCGAACCTCGTCCGGTACGATGCGAACTGCGTTATGTGAATTGAACTCATATTGTGATCCTCCGTTCGCTCGGATCAGTTTCCTCCCGCTGCACACTGGCTCTTCGGGAAGCTAGTGGTGTTTTTCGGGTTCACGACCGTCTTCACGTGTGCTCCGGAGAGCGTGATGCTCTGTAGGAATTGGCTTTGTGCCTTGATCCTCCCGTCATCGATGACGATGGTCGGTGCCGAGAGCGAGAACGAACTCTTCATGCTGTTGGGATCGGACAGCGTCTTTTGGTTCTCCATCTTGAGGTTCCCTTGGAGATAGGTGAACTTCTGTGTCATTCCCCTGAATTTCACCGTCTTATCAGAGGAGATCATGAGACGGACGGTGGTACCACCGCCGGGCATTCCCTTCGGAATTTCAACGTCCTTGTACATTTTTAACCCCTTGATCGATCCTTGGTTGATTTTTGCAACCGCCGATGGGTACGTTCCGCACTCGCTCGAATTCTCGAGCGATGCGTACTGCGTGAACCCTTGACCCTCTAGTTGGTCGAAAGTGACGGTGAATCCACCCACACCTGCCGTGGGCACTGCGATGGCTGTTCCTCCAGTCGCGATTGCGCCGACAGTGGCGGCTTGTAGCACCAACGCTGCACCGATCACGATCGCGAACTTTTTGGTATTGATTGCCATACCCGTACAAAGATAATTTAATACATTAAGGATTGGCGCGGTTTTACACGGTGATATACAAGGGGGTGGATTTTAATTCAAAAATATTATTATGAAATAGATATGATATTAAAAATATATCGATACTACTCCCCGGTCGATCGACTTCGTCGTGGCACGGGAAAATCGAACTGCAAATCGATGGGCGAACGGTCGCCGACGAGTGCCGGTGAACCGTTCGTCAGCCGACCTGCATCGCTCGTTCGACCACGTTCTCGCCGTACAGTTCCGCCAACGCCTCGTGTTGGTCGGGCCGGTTCTCGTACACGTCTTGGAACACGGCGATCGGCGTCATCGCGGCTTGGTACGTGGCTTCGTCCCACATTCGGTCGTTCTCGATGTCGACCTCGACGCCGTCGATGACGACGGTCGTCGCCTGCGTCATGGCGATGGCACCCCTCCCCGCTTCCTTCGCGGCTTCGAACTCCTCCATCGAATCGACGATGTCGTCCATGCTCGGGACGTATTCGGTCATGTCCAGCAGTTCCTCGCGGAGTTCGTCCTCGTCGAGTTCCCGCTCGTCGTCGCCGACCCGAAGGCGATAGCCGTCGCCGGTCTCCGACAGTCCGACTCGATTTCCGTCGTAAAACTGCGTGTCGTCCTCCCGTTCGAGGTCGGTTCGTTGACCGTCAACGTCGAGCAGCCATCTGCCGGTTTCCGGCGGCAAGGGTGCCTCGTTCGCCGTCACGACTTGGCCGGGGGTCAGCGACCAGATGCCGATCATTCCCTTGGCCCGGTTGGCGGTCATGCGCTCTCGGTAGCCGTCCACGTCCCGGATGTCGTCGTACGGACCGTCGACCGCGATGAGTCCGGCGGCGCTCGCACCGCGCGACGTGTTGTGGCGCAGTTCCTCCCACTCCGGGAGGCCACCGGTGGGCGTCATCGCACGCATGTCCTTGGTGTAATCGACTTCGCCGTCCACGAGCATGAACAGGCGTTCGAGGTTGTTGTCCGGCTTTCCCATCTCCTCGCGGAGGTCGCCCATCGCCAATTCCGCCGCTCCGCTCTCGATGATGACGGACATGGCGAGGCTCCCCTCTTCGAGGCCGTGTTCGTTCTCGACGAGGGTTATGAACTCGTCAGCCTTCTTCCAGTCGTCGATGCCGCCGACTTCGGGAACCACGAACCCGTCGATGTGCTCGATAGCTCCCCGCTCGGGGTCGGCGATTCGCAGGATGTGCTGGAATCCCTGATAACGGGTTCCGGGGGCGTCCCGGTGCCAGACGATGCGCGGGTGGATTTCGCCCGGGAACTCCTCCCCGTGCTCGGCCACCACTTCGACGATGTTCTCGGCACCCTCGTCGCGCATCGACGGGGCCGTCGCGTCCTCGTTGTCCGGGACCCAAACGTCGGGGGCCTGCATCCCGCGTAGTTGTGCCGCGCTCCGTAGCATCTTGGCGGAGTCGTCCTCCCCCTCGACCGCCGTCGGCGAGGTAAAGAACGTCCGCACGAACGCTCGTTCGTGTCGTCGTTCCGTGGTCATATCAGTCGTCTCCCTGCTCGGAAGCGACCACCTCTTCGTCATCCTCCGAGTTAGAGGTAATGGGGGTCGATTCGTCCTCGCTGAACCCTTCGGATCCCTCGATTCGCTCGCGAGCCTCCGGGTCGAACTGCGTCTCGATGTCCTGATACCGACTGACGAACGAGAGTTCGTGGTGCGATTCCGTGGGGTGGTCGAGGTATCTGCCTTCGAGGTCGAACTGCGCCTGCTCGTCGTCCTCAGCGAGTCGTTCGAAGTCCTCGTAGACGCTGTGTGCACCCGAGTGGAGCGCGAACAACGTGATGAAGATGTACTTGTAGCCGAGGTCTCCCAGTTCCTCGAAGGTGAGCGGGTCGTCCTCCTCCGACCACGCGAACGACGAGGAGTAGTTGAACGCGAGTTTCAGATCGGGATGGGTCTCGTGGATGGTTTCGGCGTACTCGACCGCGTCCTCCCGACTCGGGTCGGGCATCTCGGGCCAGACTATATCGACGCCCGCGTCGGCGTAGATACGGCCGCGTTCGAGGTGTTCCTCCCAGTCGCCGTTCGCTGACCCGTAGGCGTCGGTTCGGGCGATGATGACGGTGTCCTCGGACTGCTTCGCATCGACGGCGGCCTCGAAGCGGGCGCGGGCTTTCTCGCGGGAGACGATTTGCTTGCCCGCGATGTGGCCACAGCGTTTCGGCGTCGTCTGGTCCTCGATGTGGATGGCGGCGACACCGGCCTTCTCGTACTCGCGCACGGCCCGCCGGACGTTGTGGATGCCGCCGTAGCCCGTGTCACAGTCGGCGATGACGGGGAGGTTGGTGGCTTCCGCGATGCGTTTCGCGTTCTCGACCATCTCGGTCATCGTCACCATCTCCAAATCCGGGAAGCCAAACTGGCCGAGCACGGTCGAATAGCCGCTCATGTACGCGGCGTCGAGTCCGGCCATCTCCGCCAGTCGGGCGTCGAGGGCGTGATAGAGCCCGGGTGCGAAGACGTAGTTCTGGTCGTTCAGCATCTCTCGGAATTTCTTTCCGGCGCGGTTCTCGATGTCTCTTGTCGGTGTTTCGGGTTTCATCTGTCGTCCTGTAGGGTGGCTTCGATTCGGTCGAGTTGTGCTCGGAGCGTTCGGAGTTCACGCGTGAGTTCCGGCAGCGTCTCCGTTCGCTCGGCGGTGCGATAGCCCGTTCGTCGTCCGGTCGTCGGTCGGTACGGGGTTGGTCGGCGCTCGGTTTCGGGGATGAGCGGAACGAGCGGTGCTTCCTCTTCGGTGCGGTCGTAGCGTGTTCGGTCGGTCATATACGTCGTGTCGTTCGGTTGAATTTCGTGGGGCGAGTCGTTCTGCGAGCGGTTCCGTCGCGTGCCGATGAGCGTGCTGCGTGTACGAACATGTGTTTCACTGCAGTTCTGGCGAGGACAGTACCGACAATAAACATTATGATTTATAATGATAATATTCATTAATGAGGTTTAACGCCCCAAGGCCGTTCAAGGACGTATTAGTGACGCGTGGTACCACATGACGTCCTGCTCCCTGATTTCGGCTTCCCGTGCGCTTATCTCCGTTCGTCCCCGAGTTATCGTATGAAACGAAGGTGGGAGCGTGCGGAATAGGGTTCCCCGCCGATGGTGGCTCCTTCGGATGCTGTTGCTGTTCGCGTTCCTCGCCGGGGGTCGAGGAGTTCTCGGCGGCAAAAAACTGCAGGACGTGCCGTACGTCCCCGGGACGAACAACACGCTCGTGCTCGTTGCGCTCGTCGGCGCTGTCGTCCTCATCGGCGGCGTCCTCGCGTATCGAGCGGGAGCGCTGCCGGGAACGTCTTCGGCATCCGAAACCGAAACGGACGCGCCGGAGGACGGGTACAACTGTCGATACTGCGGGCGGAACTTGGAGCGGTACCGCAACCGGTGTCCCTACTGCGAAACGCGTGACCCGGTCGGTAACGAGGACTGGTAACCGGATTTTTGGGAGGGATACGAACGGCCGGAGAGTTGTTGGGCCGTTGGGATTATGCGCGTCCCTCCCGATACACTATTCTCATGGAGAGACGACAGTTTCTCGAACGATTGGGGGGAGTAGTGGCCGGAATCGGTGTCGTTGGGGGGGGTGGCCGACGGCGCGCAATCGGACGTGTACCGGAAACCGGTCATCACGTCATCGCTGATTCGTGAATGGACGCTCGAAGACGAGCGGACGGACAAAACGCCGATTCAGCAGGCGGGTACGTCACTCGGTGATGCCTACACGAGCACGCTCATTTACAGAGACGCGGAACTCGCATCGGTGCTCGACAAGTACGTCAGCGGGAATTTCGACGGTATCGTTGGCGCGTTCATGGCGACACGCGTCACGTTCGACTCCCCGGTGGCAATCTTCGCCCAGCCATCGCTGGTCGCCGGAATCGCAAAACGGCGATTCGAGGAGACGTTGAGTAGCCTCGGTTTTTCCGACATCCGCGAGCGTTCCGCGTCGGAACGCGAGACGACGAACGAACAGGCCATCGCGGAGTACGAAGCCTACTACGACGCGAGCAAATACATCACGCGACCGAACTCGCCCGTCTACGCCCTCCCGTCCGTCACGTCCGACGGGCGCGTGAAGACGGTCCTGTATCTGGAGGTGTTGAAACCGGGCGAGACGCTCCTGATAACGTCGGGTGTTCGCCCGACGAATCGAATGCTTCGTGACGTGTTCCACCGCGATCCGAACGCGTACCGGACGGAACTCATCCGACTGATGCACAGCGTGAAGTAGGAAAACGGCGAAAAGCCTGAAATCCATCGAGTTCGATACGCAAGCGATGGCCAATTCTCCCGCTTCGGAGCGTCGATTTCTCCCGTTCTTCAGGCGCTACACGAAGACGTGGGTTCACGCGGTGGCGACAGCGGGACTGACCGCGTTCGGCACGTTGACCTTCGTGGACCAGGCCTTCGCGCTCGTCGCCGTCGCCATCTACGTCCTCCCGCCGGTCGTGCTCTACCTTCGCGGCGCGAATCCCGGCGTCGAAGGCGGCGTCGTTTCCCCGGAACGCGGCGACGGGGAGACCACGAAAATCGACCCGGACGAGGATGACGAGGGGGAAGTGGATGGCAAAAGGGGGGAGGATGACGGGAAGGACGAACGCGAGCGCGAACCGCGGGAATCCAACTCTTCGAAGGAATCCGAACCGACGGGAGGATCCGGACCACTGAAAGGGTCCGACCCCTCGAACTCCCCGGCGTGGACGCGCGCGTCCACGCCGGATACCGGAACGTTGTTCGACGCCGTCGTTACCGAAGACGGCGCGTACGCCGCCGGTGAAGGCGGCGTCGTTCTCCGCGGTACGACCGCGAAGAACGACTGGGATTTCGTACTCGAAGACGGACCGGGTGCGAACAGGGCCGACCTCCGCGGCATCGATTCGACGAGCGACGGTGCTACGGTCTGGATCGCAGGGGATGGCGGCGCACTCGGTCGGATCGAGACGGAAACCGACCGACACACCGACTACTCGGCACCGAACGGAGTCACGGACAATTGGACGGCCGTCGCGGCCGCCGGAACGGCGGGCGACGAGACGATTCTGCTCGCCAACGGTTCCGGGCAGGTGCTCCGCGGGCGATACCGAGACGGCAACCTCGCGTGGGATGCGCCCACGAAACCCGGAAGCGGGTCGAGTCTGTGCGCCGCGACGATGGTCGATTCGTCCGTCGGCTACCTCTGCGACACGAACGACGGCGTGTTCGAGACGACGGACGGCGGCGGGAGTTTCCGTCGAATCGGCATCGAGAACGTGGACGGCACCCTGACCGACGTGGCGGCGGTCGAGGACGCCGACGGGCCGTACGTGACGGCCGACGACGGCGTCTGCTGTCGATACGCCGACGGGACGTGGACGCCGAACCGTCTCGGGGATGCGGAACTTCGGGCGATTTCGATGACGGACGAATTGGCAGTCGTCTGCGGTGCGAGCGTCGTCTTCGAGCGGCGGAACGGAACCGAGTGGGAGCGTACCGTCGTCCCAGCGGACGGGGACCTTCTCGGTGTCGGGGTCGGGTCGACCCGTGCCGTCGCGGTCGGTTCGGAGGGAACCGTCGTCGAGCGAAGTCGGCGATAGTTCACCGGAGGAACACGAGCGCGGCGACCCCCGCGACGAACGCCAATCCCGCGCTCAACAGGAAGGTCGGTGACCAACCGATCCGAATCACGAGGAGGCTGGCAACCACCCCGCCGTAGATGCCGCCCCACAACTTCGCCGTGAGCATCACGGCATAGTTTTCCGAGGAGTACTCCTCGCCATAGTACTCGCCGACGAGTCCCGGAAGGATGGAAAACGAGGGGGCTCTGAAGAACATCGTCAGCCACGCGAGCGCGACGAACACCCACTGTAATCCCATCCCCCCCCGAGACGACCAGCGCCGTGAGCGCGATACCACAACAGACCACCGAACCGGCGAGGGCCCGTTCCCGTCCCAAGCGGTCGGACGCGGTTCCGATGACGATGACGCCGGTTGCCTGCCCCAAAGCGACCATGGACGCCGCCGCCGTCGCGGCCGTCACGGAGAGGCCGAGGTGAGTCGCATACACGATGACCTTCTCGATGAGCACGAGACCGACGCCGTTGACGACGGCGAAGAGGACGTACAACAGCCAAAACCGACGCGTCCGAATCATCGTCCGCCACGTGACGTTCGATCCGGCGGCCGTCGAATCGGCGGCCGCCGGATCATCGTCTTTCGAACCGGGGGTCGTGTCAGACCCGTCGTCTTCCGATTCGTCGTCCCACTCTTCCTCGGGATCGTGAATGATGAGACCGGCGACCACACCCGCGACGCCCGCGGCGACGCCCAAAACGAACAGGGTCGGGGAGAAGGAGGTTTCGACGGCGCTCTTGATGAACGGGATGAGCAGAAAGCTCGTTCCGCTGAACGCCATGCTCACCGCACCGGTCGCCATCCCGCGGCGCGAGACGAACCAACGCGAGGGGGTGTTTATCGCGACGTCGTAGGCGATGCCCATACCTGCCCCGCCGAGCGCGAACCAGAGGTAGAGCGCTGGGAGCGACGGGACGAAACTGGCACCGACGAACCCGCCGAACAGCAGGGCCGCGGCCACGAAAAACGGGAGACGGGGGCCGTAGCGGTCACGGATCCATCCGGCGGGGAACGCGGTGAGCGTCTCCGCGACCACCAACACCGAGAATATCGCCCCGAGTTCCGTTCCGGAGGCCGAGGCGTGTGCTCCTAACGCGCCGCGAATCGCTGGCCACGAGAACTGATACGTTCCGGCGGTTCCGACGGCGAGGACTGCGGCGACGATGTACCACCACCGTGCGGAGCGGAAACGGCCACCCACCATCCCAGAGTAGCTACTCGATACGTCACCACACAAAATATACTCGGCGGTTGAACTGTCTCCGCTGGGTCCTGTCCCCGGCACATCGTCGAATACAGAGCTAAGTCGATGCGGTGCCAGTAGGTCTCATGAGCCTCGAAACCCTGTTCCGAGTGTTCGTGGCTGGCGTTCTCGTCGTCGCGCCGACGGTACTGTTTCTCGGTCTGTGGCGGGGGATGATGGCACTCCGCGACGGCGACCTCGTCAACCGGACGATGAACGGCGATTTCGGACCGATACCCGAATCGCCGATAACGGCCGCCATGTTCGGATACGGTGGCGTACAACGGTCCCGAACGACCAGTTCGACGGCCGGAGGACAAGTACGATGTGGACAGTGCGGTGCGGTGAATCCCGAGTACGCCGACTACTGCGGAAACTGTCTGGACGAACTGAAGTGATCGGGCCTAACAGTTACGATTCGTCGGTGCCTCATCTCACGAAATGACTGCCCGGTCCTCCATCGGTTTTCGCTCGTTGACCGACGAGATCGACCACGATTGTTCCGTCACCGGAACCCTGCCGGACTGGCTCTCGGGCACGCTGATTCGAAACGGTCCCGGCGCGTTCGAGATGGCCGGTTCGTCGGTGGACCACTGGTTCGACGGGTTGGCGATGCTCCACGCGTTCACCTTCGGCGACGGCGTCACCTACCGAAACCGATTCGTTCACAGCGACGCCTACCGATCCGCCCGAGAGGGGAACTTCGAGAGCGGGTTCGCGACGGGGAACACGACGCTCCGCGACCGCCTGAAGGCGTTCTTCTTCGAGAAACCGTACGACAACGCGAACATCATCGCCGAACGGATCGGCGACGACTATCTCGCATTGACGGAACTGCCGCGCTGGGTCGCGTTCGACCCGGACACGCTCGAAACGCTCGGTCACGTCCAGTACGACGGGCCGGAACCCGCCGGAAACCTCGCCTGTGCCCACCTGAAACGCGACCCGGTGACGGACGAACTCGTGAACTTCGAGACCTCGTTCGGGCGGAACTGCCACTATCACGTCCACTCGATACCCTCGGCGACCGACCGCGAACACATCTGCTCGATTCCCGTGGACGAACCCGCGTACATGCACAGTTTCGCGCTGACGCCGAACTACGTCGTCCTCACCGAGTTCCCGTTCGTGGTGAACCCGCTCGACTTCATCAAACCGGGTTCACAGGGCCCGTTCATCGAGAACTTCACGTGGAAACCGGAACGCGGGACGCGCTTTTTCGTCATCGACCGCCGACGCGGGACCGTCGTCGCGGCACTGCGGACGGAGGCGTTTTTCGGCTTCCACCACGCCAACGCCTACGAGGACGACGGCGAAATCGTCCTCGACCTCGAAACCGTGCCGGATGCGACCGCCATCGAGGTGTTGTACCTTGACAACCTTCGAGACGGTAATTTCGGCGGGCTGAGCGGCCGATTGGAGCGCTTTCGTGTCGATCCCGAATCGGAAACCGTCGAGCGCGAGCGGATGTACGACGGGACGGCGCTCCCGACGACGTCGCCCGACCGCTGGTGTCGAAAGCACCGATACGTCTACGCGCAATCGCCCGACCCACAGATGACGACGTGGCCCGAGGCGATTGCGAAGATAGACACCGAGACGCACCGGGCGGTGGAGTTCGCGGACGAGGGCAACTATCTGGGCGAACCGATTTTCGTTCCCAACCCGGACGGCGAGCGTGTGGACGACGGCGTCATCCTGACGCTCTCGCTCGACCCCGCAACCGAACGGTCGTCGCTGATCGTCGTGGACGGCGAGTCGCTCGCCGAACTCGCACGGGCCGAGGTCCCACACCCGATTCCGTTCGACTTCCACGGTCGATTTTTCCCCGAACTGACCGGCTAACGGTCACTCGGAACGCTCGGAGCGCTCCGAGCGTTCCGACCGGCCGCGTCGGTCGCGCCGTTCGCTCGCGATTCGAAACCCGTCGGTGTCCTCTCTTCCGGCGATTTCCCGCTGTGGGACGGGGATTTTGATCCCTTCACGGTCGAACGCCGTCTTCACCGACGCGATGACGTCGGTCGTCGCGCGCCATCGGCGGCGACTGCTGGGTCGGTCGATCCAGAACCGGAGTTCGAGCAGAACCGCCGACTCCCCGAACCCCGTCAGCACGGCGTCCGGTTGCGGGACGTTCAACACCACCCGGGAGTTTTCCATCGTCTCCTTCGCGATGTCGATGGCGCGATTCGGGTCCGAACCGTAGTCGATGCCGACTTCGACCTCCAACCTGAGCCGTCCCTTTCGGTTGTAGTTGACGAGCGTGTTCGACCCGACGAGGTCGTTCGGGAGGATCACGTACTTCCCCGAAAACGTCTCGATTCGCGTGGAAAACAGCGTAATGTCGGTGACGATGCCGTCGGTTCTCGTCCCGTCTTCCAGCGGCACCTGAATCCAGTCCCCGATCTCGAACGGCCGCGAGAACATGAGCGTGAACCCGGCGATGAGAGCACTCAATGTTTCGTTCGCGGCGAGACCGATGATGATGCCGAGGAATCCCGCGCCGATGAGGAACGCACGGATGTCCACCTGCCAGACGCTCAGCAACAACAGCGCAGCGAGGAGGTACACGCCGACCTCGGTGAGGCGGGAGAACACCTCACCCTGATGTCCCGTGAGTTGGCCGGTTTCCGTGGTAAATCGATCCACGGCCCGGACGAGCATGCCCGATCCGATGTAGGCCGCCGCGACGACGCCGACCGTGATGAGGACGCGGATACCGGTGGACCGTAGGTCGACGTTCGGCGCGTTCGGTTGTGCGCTCGGCCAGAGCGACAACGCATACTGGCCGATGAGGAGCGCGACGATGCCGCTCACGACGAGGAGAAAGACGTCCACCGCGCGTGGGTCGGTTCGACGCTTCAATCTGGGGGCGATCCGCCAGAGAAACCACACGGCGAAGACGAGAACCACCAGTAGAAACGTCGATTGCAGGACCCTGGCTCCCGGGATGGGAAGCAACGGAACGGGTCGGAACGAGTCGAGGGACAGCGGTGTCATGGCGAATCTCCGAGTGGTCGCTTTCTCCGTACCACGAAAACGAACCACAGAATCCGGACAATCGCTCTCTGCTTCAGTGTATCGGGTGGAATCGGTGATTTCGCCGCGACGTTCACTCCGCGCTCGAATTTCCCATCGTCTGGACGGTCCACTCCTCGGAATCGCGCAGGTAGTTCGGAATCTCCTCGGCGTCCAGTTTCTCGTGGATGTGGATGGTGTCGTCCTCGACCGCGCCGCGTCCGAGGTCGATGAAGAGCCGTTGGAGACCGTTTCGCCACTCCGCGTCCACCAACTGTCGCCAGCACGACTCGAAGGCGTCCTGTTCGGTTTGGCTGGGACCGCCGCTCTCGCGGGCGATTTCGAGACAGCACTCCGGACAGTTACAGACGGAGACGGGTTTCGTGAGGGCGTGAATGTGGCCGTCGAAGGTGACGACCGGCGCTTGTTGTTCCATCTGTCCGTGGCGTTCACACGTCGCGTCGTCCGGTTCCGTGCCGATGTAAATCGGGCGTCTGTTCTGTGACATGGGTCGGATGAAAAGGGTCATCGGTTGATAGGAGTATCAAGCTACTGGCGGCGATCAATTTATCAGAGGGACGAGGTGGCGCACAGAAAGCTCATATAGGGGCCGTAATAATCGGCACAACTGACATGCCCTTCCAGCGTCCCACTCGGCGGCGGTTCCTCGCCGGTCTCGGTGCCGGTGGCGTGACCGCCGTTTCCGGGTGTGCTTCCTCCCGCTCGACACCCGCGACCGCGGCGCTCGATTGGCCATCGGACGAGTGGCCGGTCGCCCACGGGACGCCGACGAACACGGGCTACACCCGCTCCAAGAGCGCACCGCGAACGAACCCACCGATGCACGTGTGGAAACTGTGGGAACGCGTCGAATCGGAGGACGAGAAAAAGAACATACTCCATGGGACGACCTCTAGTCCCATCGTTTCGAACGGAACGGTATTCGTCGCGACTGGACTTCCCAGCGGATTCACCATCGATGCCGACGGCAAACTGTACGCCCTCGACGCAACGACTGGAAAAACGAAGTGGTCGGCAACGCTTCCGAAGGGAGGAACCGGAACGCCAGCGGTCGCCGACGGACTCGTATTTGCGGGGTCGGCCGACCGCGCGCTGACGGCGTTCGACGCCGCGTCGGGTGCGGTTCGATGGAGAACAACGACGAGCGCACCCGTGGGAACCCCGACCGTCGCGGGAGGCAACGTTTACGTCGGCGACCGACACGGGTCGGTTCACGCGTTTCGGCGGACGGACGGAAAGCTCGAATGGCGGTACGGACAACGAACGCTCGGGTCGTTCTTTTCCGAGAAAACGTGGTGGATTCGGTCGAAACCGGCCGTTACGGACGACGCGGTGTACGTCTCGACCGGCATCGGACAGAACGGCCGTACGACCAGCAGCAACCTTCTCGCGCTCTCCCGCGACGACGGGGGAGAACGCTGGCGGTACGAATTTTCACAGGACAGGTTTAGTTACGAACCGCCGCGCGCGCCGGTCGTCGCGGACGGAACCGTCTTCGTCTCCGATACCTCGCTCCACGCAGTCGATCCGTCAGATGGAACGAAACGGTGGCAGTTCGCGTTCGGCTACCGCCGACCGGTAAGTGCGCCTGCAGTCCACGACGGAAGCGTCTACATCGGCGCGAAAAACGTCTACTCAATCTCCGCCGAGGATGGTACCGAACAGTGGCGGTTCGTGAACCGGGCCTCAATGGCCACGATGGAACATCGTGTCCCGATGGAGAGCGCGCCAGTCGTCACCGACGAAACGGTGTACATCGGTGCTGGCGCGCTCGACTCGTCGTCCGGCGAAAAGTTGTGGGGCGACCTCGGGAATCAGGACGACAGTCAATTCTTCCTCTCCGATACCAACGAAAACGCCACGCTCGAAGGCCCCGCAATCGCGGGAGACGCGGTGTTCGTGGCGACGGAGTACGGGAGCATCATCCGGTTCGCGGATGGGGACGCATGAACCGCCGCGCGTTCCTCGTTACGGGCGGAATCGCCCTCGGTGCCGGGTGCTCCGGTCTGATGGGCCACTCGAAGCAGAAGACTCCGAAACCACCCGCGGAGTGCGCCATCGATTCGGACGTAACCCCCGGAACACCGGGATGGCCGAGTGCGTCGGGTGGCTCGAAGAACACGCGCTCGGTGCCGTCCGCAGATGGTCCGAGGCCGCCGTTGCAACTCGACTGGACGTTTACGACGGGCGGGCACGCGGCCGCCCCGGACCCCATCGTCGCGAACGGAACCGTCTACGCGACCAACTACGACGACGAAGTGCACGCCGTGGACGCGGAGACGGGGGAGCATCGCTGGCGAGTAACCATTCCGGTGAATTCGCGGGTGGCGGTCGCCGGAAATCGGCTGTTCATGGTGAGCGACGAGTCGCTTCGTGCGCTCGACACGGAAACCGGCGATGGCGTGTGGACGACCGAACTGACCGCCGAATCCAGCAGAATCTCGGGAAGGATACAGGTGACCGAGGACACGGTGTTCATCTTCGGACGCCTGTTCCTCTCCGCATTCGACACGAAGACGGGGGAACGACGATGGCGGTTCACAAGCGGCCTCCAAACCGAGAGCACACCGGCAATCTCCGACGGTGTCGTGTACGTCGGGAGCGACGACACCTACGTCTACGCGCTGAATGCGAAGACCGGGCAGCGGAGGTGGCGCTACAAAACAGATGGTCGCGTTTCCTGTGACATCGCGGTCGCTGCCGGTACCGTCTACGCCGGGTCGGAAGACGGGCACGTGCACGCCCTCGACGCGAAAACGGGGGAGAAACGCTGGAAACGCCGGGCTAAAAACGTCGAAATCATCGCTGTGGACGGTGGCCACGTGTACGCGGGTGGAGGACGGGGTGACACCTCGACACTGCACGCGTTTACAGCGGAAGAGGGGACTGCGTGCTGGTCCTCGGACGAGGACAAATTGGGATACACGGGCGTCATCGCCGCGAGTTCCGACAGGATCTATCTTCCGGTCGAGTTTTTCAGCGGCGGGGAGACACTCGGCGTGCTGAACCCGCAGACGGGCGAATGCGTGTGGCGAGACGAGGAATCCGGCATGAAGTTCCAAGGCGGCCTGGCCGTCGACGACGGTGCAGTGTATATCGGCGGTTGGGACGACGACAACGTGTTGGTCGTCGCCCGATTCGTCCCGAAGAACTAATCCTCGGTTTGGTCGCGCAGTTCCGTCCGGCGAATCTTTCCGGTCACCGTTTTCGGCAGTTCGTCCACGAACTCGACCTCCCTGGGATACTCGTGGGCGGACAATTCCTGTTTGACGTGGTTCTGAATGTCCTCGACGAGTTCGTCCGACGGGTCCGCGCTCGCGCTCGGGACGACGTAGGCCTTGACGATGTTGCCGCGTTCGCGGTGGGGTTTCGGCACCACGGCGGCCTCCGCGACGGCGGGGTGTTCGCCCAGCGAACTCTCGACCTCGAAGGGACCGATGCGGTAGCCCGCGCTCAGGATGACGTCGTCGGCACGCCCCTCGAACCAGAAGTAGCCGTCCTCGTCCAGATGACCGAGGTCGCCGGAGAGGTACCAGTCGTTCACGAAGCAATCCGCGGTCTTCTCGGGCTTGTTCCAGTACTCAGCGAAGAAACACGGATAGTTCCCGCGTTCGGCGATTTCGCCCGTCTCGCCGGGTTCCAGCGGTTCGCCGGTCTCCGGGTCCACGACGGCGGCCTCGATGCCCGGCAGCGGCTTACCCATGCTTCCCGGCCGCACCTCCATCGTCGGGTAGTTGTTGATGATCATGTTGCCCGTCTCGGTCTGGCCGTAGGTGTCGTGGATGGTGACGCCGAGCGTGTCCTCGCCCCACGCGACCACGCCCGCCGACAGCGGTTCGCCGATGGAGAGCGCGTGACGGAGGTCGAGGTCCACGCCCTCCAGCACGGACTCGTTCTCGCGGAGCATGCGGTAGGCCGTCGGGACGCTGAACAGCACCGAGATGGGGAACTCGTCCAGCAGGTCCGCCCACGTTTCGGGGTCGAACTCGCCCTCGTAGGTGAACTGGGTCGCCCCCCAGAACCACGCGCCGAGTGTGTTGATGGGCCCGGTCAACCACCCCAAATCGCCCGTGGACCAGTAGCAGTCCCCTGGTTGCAAATCGACGGCGAACTTCTGGGTCGCGGCGACGCCCGCGACCCAGCGGTGTTTGTGGAGGACGCCCTTCGCCAGTCCCGTCGTGCCGCTCGTGTAGTAGAGCAGCGCGTTATCCTCGCCACCCGTCTCGGCCATCTCGAACTCCTTGCTCGCGTTCGCCATCTCGGAGTGGTAGTCGATGTCGTCCCGTTGTGTCCCGGTTCGCTGCTCCCCGATGACGATGACGTGTTCGACCGATGGGGCGTCTTCGAGCGCCTTGTCCATCGTCTCCCTGTTTTCCGGCGTGGTGATGACCACCTTCGCATCGCAGTCGTCCAGTCGATAGGCGATGCCATCCGGACCGAACCGTTCGTTGATGCCGCCCCAGACGCCGCCCGCCTTGAGCGTCCCGATGAGCGCGACGTAGTGCTCGGGAATCCGCGGCAAGTAGGAGAACACGCGGTCGCCCGAATCGATGTGCTCCGAGAGGACGTTTGCGAAACGGTTCGATCGCTCCGCGAGTTGCCAGAACGTGAGCGTCTCGCGCTCGCCGTTCTTGCCCGCATAGTACAGTGCTACCTTCCCCCGGTCGTTCGCGTGGCGGTCACAAACCTCGTGCGCGATGTTCAACCGTTCGGGCGCGTTCCAGTCGGCGTCCGCATAGATGTCGTCCCACTCGAACGTCTCCCGCTCGCTGTCATAATCATGCAGATTGTGACCAGTCATCACGACGTATGTCGTAGACTGCACGTATAATCGTTATTCACATTTGCAATCATTTCGGCGGCGGCTTCCTTTCGGCACCCGTCGCACCGAGGGTTGTGTGTTGAGAGCCGCCCCCTCTAAAAGAGGGTGAAAACGAAACCAGAGAAAGAATGCCGATACTGATAGTAATCCGTGTGAATGGATCCCTCCGAGTCGTCACCCCTGTCATCTGAACCGCCACCCACCGAGGACGACGAGTCCTACCGAACCTCCTCGCTCGTCATCGATACCACGGACTCCGTCACTCGGCTTTTTTCGGTTCTCGCGAACGAAGAATCGCGTCTCATCATCTACACGCTCTTCCGGGAGGAGAAAACGACGGTTCCGCTGACGAAAATCACCCAAACGGTCGCGGCGACGGTTGATGGCGATACTGAATCGATCCGTGAACGGATAGTTCGCGTACATCTCCCGAACCTCGGTTTACTCGGGATCGTCGATTACGACCTCGCCGGAGACCCGCGCGTGTGGCTCTCGGAGAACGTGGACATCGTGAACAAACGACTGCTCCACGATGTCGTCGAACAAACCGAGCGATACGAACGTTCATAAACGGGTTGCAACCGGAGCCCAATAGTAGATGGTAGTTGACTGCAAACCCGTAGCCGGTGACGGAGAGTGACATATTCAGGGAGCATGTTTGAATGAGCACGGTCGTGGAATTCACCCTACCGACGGACGAGTTCGTCCTCGCCGAGACGTTTCGCGCGGTTCCAACCGCCACGTTCGAAATCATCCGATTGGTGGCACACGACGCGGACCGCGCGTTTCCGTACCTCTGGGTGTCGAACAACGATATGGAAACCGTCGACGAGGCGCTCGCCACCGACCCGAGCACGGAGAACCTGGAACGAGTGTCCACGTTCGACGGGACGAGCCTGTATCGGATGGATTGGATCGACGCCATCGAGGTCATGATTCAAATCCTCGTTGAGGAGAACGGAGCGATCCTCAACGCCAACGGGACGAGCGAACGCTGGAAGATGCGGGCGCTGTTTCCGGACAGGGACTCGTTCTCACGCACGCACGACCATTGCAAGGAACGGGAGTTGACGATGACCATCGACCGCATCTACCCGCTCACGGATTTTCCACACGGCCAGTTCGGCTTGACGAAAGAACAGTATGCAGTGTTGGCTCTCGCCACTAAACGCGGATATTTCGACGTCCCACGCACCAGTTCGATGGCCGACCTCGCGGACGAACTCGGCATCAGCCAACAGGCGGTGTCGGAGCGGCTTCGGCGCGCCCACGACACGTTAGTCCGTGGGGCACTCGCGGTCGGTCCCGAGATCACGACCGAACCGGAAATCGGCCGATAGAAACGTTACGTCGGTATCGAATTCCCGATGAGTTGATCGTGTGCACGTCGGATCCGTTCGGACACCGCCTGGTGTGAGACCCCGATTCTGTCCGCCAGTTCGCCGACCGTGATTCCGCGTGGAATGTCGTAGTACCCGTGCTCGAACGCCAGTTGCAACACTTCCAATTGCTCTTCGCTGAAGTCGATCTGCTCCCCGGAAACGCCGTCCAGTTGCTGAAGCCGTCGAATCTCCATCGAGATACCACAGTCGGTACACCGATGATACAGCCTCGATGCCACCTCTCGGGTGGTGGTTCGGAACCGAAACGTCCAGTGTCGTTTCGTGGCGGAAACGTGACTGATGACGACATCATCTTCGAGGATCGTCTCGAAGACGGACTGCGGCGTCGATGTCCAGCGGACGGCAAAGAGCGTCGAACTCGCGTCCGAAACGATCGTTTTCACCGAAGCGAGGGTCGGATCCGTTCGGAGCACGTCGGCGACCTCTCGGTCGCTTTTCACACGGAGGAGCGGCGGGCCTGTCTCAGATCGGTACGAGATCGTGGGAAGGAGTTCGAACCGGGCCTCCGGGACCGATACGAACGTCTCTTCCAGGGCGAAATCCGCGACGGGAATCGCCACTTCGACGAGCGTGTTCATGTAGAGTAACGTCCAGCCAGCACCCAGTGGCTTTCACTCGTATATACAAGTCTTTTATATCCCCTCCAGTAGGCGTATTCCAACGACCGATCGGTCCGATTTCGAGCAAAAGTCTATTACACCCTCTACCCGTGCGTATCCCAACGATGTCTGAACCGTTCCGTTCGGACGATAGTGCTCGGGCGAACTCCTCGCTCGTCGAAACGGAAACGGGAGAGGAAGCCGCCTTTTTCAAGCATATCGTCCGAGACGCGCTCGATGCGGTGGTGACGGTATCCGGTGACGGAACCATCGTGTTCGCAAACGAGGCTGCCGGTCGAATGTTCGGCTACGACGTGGACACACTCCTCGGGGAGTCGATACGGAGGCTGTTTCCGGAACGTCACCGCGACGAGTATTTTGCGGAGTTCCGCGAGCAAGTCGAGGATGCCGACACGTCCACCGAATACACCGGCCTCGAACGAACCGGAGTCCGCCGGACCGGCGAGGAGTTTCCCATGTCGTTTTCCTTCCGTCGGCACCGGTATCACGATCGAACGCTGTTTACCACGACACTGCGCGATATCACCGACAGAAAGCGTCAGCAGAACGAACTCGAAATCGCGACCGAGAAGTATCGAACGCTGGTGGAGGCCGCACCCGACGCGATTTTCCTCGCCGACGTAGAGACGGGCAAGATCCTAGAAGCGAACCGAGCGGCGGCCGAACTCCTCGACCGACCGATAGAGGAACTCGTCGGAATGCACCAGTCCGATCTCCATCCGGAAGGGGAGTTGGAGCGATACAAGAACCTCTTCGAGCGGAGGCATGACCTCGACGAGTCGATCCCTGACGATCACAACATGTCCGTGATCGATTCGAACGGGAATCGAATCCCCATCGCCATCAACTCGACCAGTACCGAACTGAACGGTCGTCGGGTCGCACAGGGGATATTTCACGACATCAGCAACCGGAAACGACGTGAAGAAGCGCTCAGTTCGCTTCACGAGACGACGCACGAACTGCTCGAAACCTCATCACCCAAGCTCATCTGCCAGCACGCAGTGGAAACGGCCGTCGACGTGCTCGACCTGCCCGCTTCCGGTATCTATCTCCACGCGGAAGACAGGGACGTACTCGAACCCGAGGTGCTGACCGACACGGTCGAGGAATTGTTGAACGACGCGGTTCCGACGTACGCGCTCGACGACAACCTCGTCGGAACGGTCTTCGAGACGGGTGAACCGCGGGTGATCTCCGACTTCCAGACGACGCCGAACGTGGCACAGCGGGACACGCCGATGAGAAGCGCCATCATTACTCCGTTAGGCGAACACGGAGTGTTCATCACGGCGTCCCCGTCGCCGCGGGATTTCGACCGAATCGACTTCGACCTGATGCGTGTGCTGGCGGCGAACACCGAAGCCGCCTTGACCCGCGCGGAACGCGAGCGCGACGTCGCCCGCCAGCGCGACGAGTTGACGACGCTGAACCGTATCAACGCCATCGTTCGGGATATCAACCAAGCGCTCGTGGCCGCGCCGTCACGCGAAGAGATCGAACGAACCGTCTGCGAGCGACTGGCCGCTTCGGACGCCTATCACGGTGCGTTCATCGCTATGGGGTCGTCTACCGAAGAAGGAATGTTCGTCCAAACGGCCGCCGGAATCGACGACGAATATCTAGACGCGATGCCGGAGAACACCGCGGAGAGCGGACAGGGACCCGCCGCACTCGCGCTTCGGACAGGGGAACTCCAGATCGTGGAAGACGTGAAGTCCGATCCGTCATTCCCGCCGTCCCTTCGGAATGCTGCGCTCGACCAAGGATACAACTCTGCAGCCTACATTCCGATCGTCTATGGGGAGACCACGTACGGGGTATTGACCCTCTATACCGACGATCCGGCCGTCGTGGGCGAGCGCGAGCGGGACGTTTTCAGCGAGTTGGGGGAAACCATCGGTCACGCCATCAACGCGGTCGAAAGCAAGCGACTCCTCTACTCCGATCGTGTCGTCGAACTCGAATTCTCGCTCACGAACACGGAGTCGTTTTTCGTCACGACGTCCGACGAGTTGGAGTGTTCGCTCGACCTCGATGGGGTGGTTCCGTCGAGCGACGGAACGTACATCTTCTACGTTACCGCGAGCGGCGTTTCGCCGGAGCGGATACTCGAACGGGCGTCCGAATCATCGATCGTCGAACGTGCTCGTCTGGTTCAAAAGCGGGACGAGGAAGCCATGCTGGAGGTCGCGTTTCACCGTACGGCGACGATCGCGCAAGCGCTCATCGAACGCGGTGCGTACGTCCTGCGCGGGTCGATAACGGACGGTGAGGGAAGCATCGTCGTCGAAGTGCCGGGAAACACCCGTATCCGTCCGTTCTTGGACGCAGTCGAGTCGGTGTACTCCGAAGGGAACCTGCTCTCGAAGCAGTCCCGCGAACGACCGTTTCACTCGACGTCCGGCTTTTATCACGAACTCAGCGAGACGCTCACCGAGCGACAGGCGGAAATTCTCCACGCAGCGTATCTCGCGGGATACTTCGACTATCCCCGTGCGAGTTCCGGCAAGGAGTTGGCCGAAACGCTGGACATCTCCTCACCGACGTTCCATCAACACCTCCAAGCGGCCGAGCGGAAGTTCCTCACGCTGCTGTTCGCGGGACAGTCGGGTATCGTCTGAGTTCGATACCTCAGTATTGAGGCAAAGGACTGGTACCCTCAGAACAGTTCGTAAGAGATGATGAGCGACTCGGAGCAACCAAACGACACCCATTTAGACACGAGTCGAAACCATCCGGAAGAGGAGTGTGACAGTTCGCTCCCCACCGGAACCGTGGAGCGAATTCTCTCGGACCAACAGCGACGTGTACTCTGTGAGTATCTCTCGAACAACGGGATCGCCTCGATGGACGAACTTATCGATCTACTTGCGGACGAGGGGTGTAGCGACGAAACGGCGTTGATTCGGCTTCACCACATTCATCTCCCGATGTTGGAGGACTGTGGGATCCTGGCCTACGAAGCGCGAAGCGAGACCGTCCGGTACTGGGGGCACGAGGAAGTCGAACGGAGAATGGACCTCTGCCGGACCATCTCGTCCGCGTTGGACGAAGGGAAGAGCAGTCCCAAGACCCGAACGTAATCGAACGGTACGGCCATGCGGAATCGCTGGCGTCTTTTCCAAACCGCTTGCCCTCGTAGTGATCGTTCGGTACCGGCAACCATTCCCACCCAGGTAGGACAACTGTTCGACAATTTTCGGGCGGAAAGGAGTGGTTTGGGGGCTCTGTTCACGCCGAAGATACCATATCAATTCGAATAACGACATACGTGAGAATGGCGTGCCCTCTTTGGGGTGGAAACATATGTCAATGGACGCGGTCGTATACCAAGGACCGCACGACGTAGAAGTCGAAGAAGTAGACGAACCAGAAATCGAACACCCGAACGATGTCGTCATCGACATCACCACGAGCGCCATCTGCGGGTCGGACCTCCACATGTACGAGGGACGGACGGACGCCGACCCCGGCATCGTCTTCGGTCACGAGAACATGGGTATCGTGGACGAAGTGGGCGACGGCGTGACGACGCTCGAAGAGGGGGACCGCGTCGTCCTCCCGTTCAACGTCGCCTGTGGCGTGTGTAAGAACTGCGAGAACGGCTATACTGGGTTCTGCCTGAACGTGAACCCTGGCTTCGCCGGTGGGGCGTACGGATACGTCGCAATGGGGCCGTATAAGGGCGGACAGGCGGAACGGCTCCGCGTGCCGTTCGCGGACTTCAACGCGCTCAAACTCCCGGAAGGGACGGAACACGAGGATTCGTTCATCCTGCTCGCGGACATCTTCCCGACGGGATGGCACGGGACCGAACTGGCGAACCTCCAACCCGGCGAATCGGTCGCCATCTTCGGTGCTGGCCCGGTCGGACTGATGGCCGCCTACAGCGCGAAGATCAAGGGCGCGGCGGAAATTTACGTGGTCGACAGGGTCGACAGTCGACTCGAACTCGCCGAGAAGCACTGTGATGCGACGCCCATCAACTTCGAGGAGAGCGACCCGGTCGAGCAGATCAAGAACATCCACGGCGGCGGCGTGGACAAAGGCGTTGACGCGGTCGGATACCAAGCCGTGGACCCCGACACCGACGTGGGCGACGACGCCTACGACCCGGCACGGGAGAACCCCGCAGTGGTTCTCAACCAACTGATTCAGGTCGTCCGGGCGACCGGACAACTCGGCGTCCCCGGCCTGTACGTCCCCTCGGACCCCGGAGCACCGGACGAGATGGCCGCACAGGGCCGCCTCGGCATCGACTTCGGGAAGTTCTTCGAGAAGGGTCTCAAGGTCGGGACCGGACAATGTAACGTCAAGGAGTACAACCGCCAACTCCGCGACCTCATCATTCAGGGCCGCGCCGACCCGAGTTTCGTCGTCTCACATCGCGTCGAACTCGATGACGCGCCCGAGATGTACGAGCGATTCGACAGCCGTGAAGAAGGCGTGACGAAAGTGTTGCTCGAACCCTGAACTAACTCGATTCTCGCTTTTTTTTTGGTGTCGTGATATGAGGAGGAACAGGTACCGACACAGCTACGGCACTTCGTGGGGACGAAGCGTCCAATTAGCAGTGCTGCACTGCTTTGCTCTCGTAATACAAGCCAGAACCGGGTTCTATCCTGAAAATTATCCCCACACAATCCGTCTTGCCATGGACCTGTGTGGTCGTATCGACGGTTACCGGAGTATCGTCCACCGAGACCATGACGACGTAACGGCCGGAATGCTTGACTGGGCGTTCGGTGGAGTAGACGGACGATTTTGGCGACATACCCGAGTACGTCTCCAGGTGATGAGTCTCTGCCAGTACAATCTTCGATGCATCCTTTACCCGTAGGTGGACATCGACCGCGTGATTTCGCTTGTTTTTGATGGAGATGAAGTTGATTCTCGATTTCGGTTCGGGCTTCGAGCGCGAGAGGCATCCAGCACCGGCAATCAGGGAGCTACTGACGCCCCCCAGAACAGCACGACGTGAGAGATATCCCATCCGTATACGGGAGATTAATCACACTCAGCATATGCTTTGAGGTCGTCATTCGCCACCCCGTAGAACGAACACCGTCCAACCTGACTATCGATCGATATGCGAAACGGTAATGAATACCTTGCAAACAATGAGTGCTAGTTAATGTCTGTCGCACTCCTTCGTTCACATGGTGGTTAGCATATGCGAACACGAGTGCGACGATCGGCAGGCAGAACCGAGAAAGAGCGGCAACTCCAGCAACTCGCGCGGCTTCAGCGGCAGATAACCGAACAGCGACGAAAGATCGCCGAGATGGAACGGATCCGGGACGAGATGCTCCGCAGGGGGGCGGGCTCAGTCGCGTACGAGGGAGTCTGTGCGGAGTGCGGTATCGGCGTCATCGTTCGGAAGAACGACTCGCTTCGCTGTACCTCGTGTGACTTCCACTACAACCTCTAAGCCTGCGCGTCCTCGACCTTCTCGGCGTAGCGTTCGAGTTCCCCGGCGAGCGTCCGCGCCTCGTCGGGCGAGAGCGACACCGTGTCGGCGTGCGCCGGGAGGTTGTCCAGCGTGCCGTTGTCCAGTTCGAGTTGGAGCAGGACTTCGTCCGGATTCTTCCGCGGCGTTTTGACGTTCAACACGGCCATTGCTTCGTCCGTCCAGCCGTGGCCCTCCGCGACGGCGTCGAGCAGGTCGAACGTGGTGTAGGCGTTCACCGAGAGGACGCGGTCCGCCATCTCAGTCATCCCCCGAAACCGCGCGAGACGGTCGCCTTCGGCGCTGCGACTCGCTGGCTTCCGGGACTCCTTCGCTACGCTCAGTCATCGCCGGAAACAGCGTGAGGCGGTCGTGTTCACGCTGCGGCTCACTGGCTTCCGGGACTCCTTCGCTACGCTCAGTCATCGCCGGAAATCGGGTCGGCCGGGCTGTTGGGGGCCGGACTGGCGTCCATGTCGTCGTCCTCGGCGTACGGGTACCACGTCTTCTTCGTGTTGTGCATGTACGGGTCCTCGTAGCTGGTCTCCTCGGGGCTGGCGAGGGTTTCGAGTTCCTCGGCGTGGAGCGAGTGCACGAACTCGCGGAACGTCTGGCCGTCCTCGCGTCGGGCCGCGAAGCCGTCGATGAGGTTGCGAATTGCGCCGGGCACCTCGTCCACGGCGATGCGCTCCTGGATCCACGTCGCGAAGCTCGGTTCCTTGCCGAGTCCGCCGCCGACGCCGATGTCGAGGGCTTCGACGGTTTCGCCGTCCTTGCGCGTCTTCATGCCGCGCAGGCTGATGTCGGCGATCTGCGGCTGAGCACAGGACGCGGTACAGCCGGAGAGGTGAATGTGGAAGTTCTCAACGTCGTCCGGAAGTTCCACGTTCTCCTTGAGCCAGCGCGAGAGACGCACTTGGCGGTTCTTCGTCTCCACGATGGAGAGCGAACAGAACTCCGTTCCCGTACAGGCGATGGAACCGCGCTGGAACGGGTGCGGGTCGGGGCTGTAGCGTTCGAGGACGGGTTCGTCGAGCAGGGCGTCGAGGTTCTCCTCGGGAATGTCCGTCAGGATGATGTTCTGGCGCTGGGAGAGTCGCGCCTCGCCGGAGCCGTACTTCTCGGCGATGTCGGCCAGTTCGATCATTTCCTCGGCACCGACGCGGCCGACGAGGACGTTCAAGCCGACGTAGTAGTTCCCGTCGGGTTGCTCGTGCACGCCGACGTGGTCGGCGTGCCCGTGGTCGTCCGGGACGCCCGCGTTGTACGAGTACTCCTCGCGTAGGTCGTCGCCCGCCGTCTTGAGGTAGAAATCCACGTACTCCTCCTGAAGCGTCTTACGGACCTTCTCCGGCCCCCACTCGTCCACGAGGAACTTGATGCGGGCGCGGCGGCGGTTGTCGCGGTTACCGTAGTCGCGGAACAGTCCCGAAAGCCCACCGAGGACGGGGACGACCTCGTCGGGTTCGGCGAACACGTCGATGTCGCGGGCGAAGCGCGCTTCGCGGCCCGCCAGACCCCCGCCGACGCGGACGTTGAACCCGCGGACGGTCTCGCCGTCGATTTCCTTCTCGGCGGGTTCGATTCCGATGTCGTTGATGTCGCCCTGGCCACAGCCTTCGCGGCAGCCAGTCACCGACACCTTCCACTTCCGGGGGAGGTTCTCGTATTCGGGGTTGCCCTTGAAGTTCTCGTTGAGGTCCTTGACGACGGGAACCGCGTCCACGAACTCTCGTTTGTCCTTTCCGGAGACCGGACAGCCGACGATGTTCCGCCACGAGTCACCGCAGGCCTGCTTGGTGGAGAGACCGGCGTCTTCCAAGCGGTCCCAGATCTTCGGCACGTCTTCGATGTTTATCCAGTGAAGTTGGACGGCCTGTCGCGTCGTCACGTCGGCGTAGCCGTTGCCGAACTCCGGGTTCGCGGCCGGGCCGGTGGCGAAGTCGCGGGCGATCTCCCCGATGACCCGGAGCTGACCGGGTTCGAGGTAGCCGCTCGGCGGCCCGATGCGCATCATAAAGTAGCTTTCCTGGCCGTCGCGCTGGTGGTACAGCCCCCACCATTTGAACCGCTCGAACCACTCGTCGTGTTCGTCCTCCGGGATGGCTTCCCAGCCCTCCTCGGCGAATCGACGCATGTGGTCCTTGATCTCTTCCCCATAGATATCGTCCTTCCATTTCTCTACGTCGGTCGGCATGGGAATCGCTACAGCACACACGCCTAAACACCCCATCCCCGCGTCAATGCCCGCCGGGGGTCGGAAAAAGCGGCAAGTATCGCGGAGACATGGCAGCGCCCCACTCCTTATTCCGAGAACCGGGTGTTCGACGGCCGTTGGCCCCCTTCGTAGTCGATGGGGCGGAATTCGTCTCCGTCGGCGCGTCCGATTCGAAGCCACCCCGTCGCGCCCCGTTCCCCACAGCCGATGCACTGTCCTGCCGCACGGGCTTCCACCCACGGACCGTCCACTCCGATGTCGGTGAACACCTCGACGAGGAACAACGCGGTATCACAATCACAGACGTCGTGGTCCACGAGCGGCCAGATATCGCTTACGCCGACGATTCGGGTATTGTTCACGTTGACCCACGCACCCTCGTCCAGCGTCCGAACCGCAGTTACCATGCCCTATCTCCGCGTCTCCGAACCCTCAATACATCGGCGGACGCAATCCCCGCCGAATCGCCTGACGCGTCGAAACGGGCGGAACACTCGATACCTACACGGCCAACCTATTTCCTGCACGAATTGCCGGAATACGGGAGTCGGAGATAGCAGTGGTTCTTACCGGTATGTGGGAGCAGTGGCCGGAATTACGGGTAGAGACGCGATTTAGGGGATTCCCGTCATAGGGTGTCCTGATGAATATCAGTGATGTAGCGACACGCCGACTCGTGGACGAGTCCGTTGTCGAACCGACAGCGGTAGTTTCACAATGGGGTGTGACAATCAGTGACTAAGGATCACGTGAGCGAATGCCACAGAAACGAATCTCAAGACGACGACCACCTACAAGACGTCCCTGATGGTGCAGGATGTACGGAAATCTGGGAGCACCTCTCCGACCGACGGGACGAGGAGGACGAAGAACCCGAAGAATGATCGAGGACACGGCGCTCGTACTGGTTGGTCACGGTTCACACCGGAACGCCGGGTCGGCGAGACCCGTCTACGACCACGCCGACGAGATACGCGCCCGTGACCGCTTCGCGGAGGTTCGGGAAGCCTTCTGGAAGGAAGCACCGTCACTGCGCGAAGTCCTCAGAACGGTCGAATCGACCGACGTAGTCGTCGTTCCCCTCTTCACCAGCGAGGGGTATTTCACGGAACAGGTGCTCCCCCGTGAACTTCGGCTCACCGACGAATGGGACCTCGACGTGGACAAGCGAGTTCGCTACGCCGACCCGGTCGGGACCCACGAATCGATGGCCGACGTCATCGTCGAACGTGCCGAACACGTCACCGACGACCCGAGCGTCGGGGACGGCGTCGGACTGGCCGTCGTCGGCCACGGCACCGAACGAAACCCGAGGAGCGCGAAGGCGACCCGCGACCACGTCGCGGGTCTCGAAGCACGCGAGCGCTTCGACGAGGTGCGGGCGCTGTTCATGGACCAAGCGCCGTACATCGACGACCTGACCGATCACTTCGAGAGCGACGAACTCGTCGTCGTCCCGCTGTTCGTCGCCGACGGCTACCACACCCAAGAGGACATCCCGGAGGACATCGGTCTGACCGACGACGCCGAATCGGGGTATCCCGTCCCTGCCGACGTCGATGGCAAACGGGTCTGGTACTCGGGTGCCGTCGGAACCGAACCGCTCGTCGCGGACGTCGTCATCGAGCGAGCGCGAGCGACGCTCGATGACGGGGATGAGCCGGTCGAAACCACAGAGCAGGCCGCCGACGCCGAGCGTAGCGAGGCCGAGACGGCCCGCGATGCGTTTTTGGGCTGGCTGGCGGACGGCGGGAGCGACGAACACCACGACGCGACCCGAACGTGGGGGCAACTCGCCATCACGACCACGCGGACCGCTGACGGTAGCCGTCGATACGAGATTCGGCACGTCGAGGACCGCGACGAGGAATTGGACGAACTCGACTCCCACGCCGACCCCGCAGAAACGCGCGACCGGGTGCGGTTCACGGACGACGGGGAGTACCGCCCGCTGGCAACGGCGTCGACGCTTCCCACCGGCTGGGTGCTTTTGGACCTCGACGCCGCCGACCTCCTGCGGGCCGTCGAGTTCGTCTACCCGGCGACGATTTCGAACTGGTACCGCGAGCGGAACGGCGAACTCGACGTGAGCCACTTTCGGGAGACGGCCGAGCGCCAAACCGGCGTGTACGCCGACGTGGGGGACATCGGACGCGAAGCGCTCGACCACGCCGTCGAAGCCTGCTGTGTGGATTCACAGTGCAGTGCGCGGCGCGAATGGGACGCGGCGGACGACGACGAAATCGCGGTTCCGCGCGGGGACGGCGAGTTCCCCTGCCGGGAGCCGTGTTCGTTGTTCATCGCGAAGGTACGGGAGTTTCAGAAGATGGAGGAGTGCGGGGAAGACGACGCCGAAGACGGCTACCGAGCGCGGTACCGGAGCGCACGACGCGGAGGACGAACATGAGCATGCACACTGGAACGGTTTATTTGGTTGGTGCAGGACCGGGCGATCCGGAACTGCTGACGGTAAAGGCGCGGAGACTACTCGACGACGCGGACGTCGTCTGTCACGACAACCTCGCGGACGACCGAATCGTGGAGTCGTGTCCCGAGACCACGGAGCGGATGTACGTCGGCAAGCGACCCGGTCCGGACGGCGAGCGAACCACACAGGAGGAGATAAACTGCCTGCTCGTTCGACTGGCACGCGAAGGGAAGGACGTCGTTCGGCTCAAGGGCGGCGACCCGACGGTGTTCGGCCGCGGCGGCGAGGAAGCAGAACACCTCGCGGCCGCCGGAATCGACTTCGATATTATCCCGGGGATTTCGAGCGCCGTCGCCGCGCCGGCGGTCGCCGGAATCCCGGTGACCCACCGCGACCATGCCTCCTCCGTGACGTTCGTCACCGGCCACGAGGACCCGACGAAAGCCGAGAGCGCGCTCGACTGGGACGGACTCGCGGCGACGGTCCGAGCGGGCGGGACGCTGGTGATCCTGATGGGCGTCCGTCGCCTGCCGGACAACGTGACCGCACTGCGGAACGCGGGACTTCCCGAGGATACGCCCACTGCGATGATCGAGAAGGCGACGCGTGACGACGAATTCACCGTTACAGGGACGCTCGACACCATCGTGGAGCGGCGCGACGAGGTGGGCATCGAACCGCCCGCGGTCACCGTCGTCGGCGACGTCGTCTCCGTGCGCGACCGTGTGGCCGAGTTCCTCGAAGGTGCGCCGTCGGTCGGCGTGCCGTCGTTCGCGGACGCCGCCGTCTCGGAGCGAGGTGTCGAGTGATGACTCGTGAGTTTCGGGACTTCGTCGGACACGTCGGCTCCGGGCCGAAGTCCGCCGACGACATGAGTTACGAGGAGGCCAAGTTCGCCTTCGGGGAAATCCTCGCGTGCGACGTGTCCCCCGTCGCGCTCGGCGGTTTCTGGGTGGCGAACCGCTGGAAGCGCAACACGCCCGAGGAACTGGCCGGTTTCGTGGACGCGATGCGCGAGGAGTCGGTCGAAATCGCGGCACCGGACTGTGACCCCGTGGACTGCGGCGCGAACTACGACGGCAAATCCCGGACGGCGCTCCTCGGCGTCGCGTCGGGACTCGTCGCGGCGGCCGCCGGAACCCCCGTCGTCGCCCACAGCGGCGACCGCGTCCCCATGAGCGAGGGCTCTGCCTACCGGCACGTCCTCTCCGAACTCGGCGTGGAAACCGACCTCTCACCCGAAGAAAGCGCCGCGATGACGGACGAGGTCGGCTTCGGTTTCTACGACCAAGCACAATTCAATCCTGCCGTCGCCGCCCTCGAAGACGACCGGCGGGCGCTCGGCGTGCGGACGTTCGTCAACACCGTCGAAACGCTCGCCAACCCCGCTGACGCGTCGGTCCATCTCGGAAGCTTCTTCCACACGACGTTCGGCGAGCGGATGATCAACACGCTCTCCGAGAGCCGAACGCAGGACGTCGAGCGCGTGCTGATGTTCCAGGGATTGGAGGGCTACGACGACGTTCGACCGGGCCACACGACGTACGTCGAGTGGGACGGCGCGGAGATCGAGACCGACCGCCACGGGATGGACTTCGACGGCGACGCGCTCGCCGTCGAGGACGTGGCGACCGACTCCGCCGAAATCACCGAGGCGGTTCTCACCGGCGAGCGCGACGGTGACCTCGCGGACGCCGTCGCGTTCAACGCCGGACTTCGGTTGTACGCCCGCGACGACGTGAACACCATCGACGATGGCGTCGAGCGAGCGCGGGACGCGCTTGCCGACGGATCGGCTGAGGACCGGTTCGTCGCGCTCCGGCAGTTCGAACCGTAACCATTACAAAACTCGTTCCACGATCGCATCCGCTTCCTCTCTCGCGCTTTTCTCGTCCTCGGCGTTCCATACGGCATCCGAGTCGACAACCGCACGAACGGCGTCGCGCCGTTCGTGCGGGGGAACGTCCCTTCGTTTCAGTGCTTCCCGCAGGTCGCTCGTGACCGCCGCGACGGTTTCGGCCCCCTCCAGTTCCGGTTCGATCCGTTTCCTGAGTTCCTTGCTCAGTGCCGGACTGCGCCCGCCGGTTCCGACGGCGACGACCACGTCGCCGTCGCGGGCCGTCGCGGGAACGACGACGCTTCCCGACTCCCGTTCGCCGCTCCGGTCCGCGCGGTTGACCAGAATTCCGCGCTCGCTCGCCGCTCGCTCGATGGCCGCGTTGCACTCGTCGTCGCTGGTCGCGGCGACGACGAGTGCGGGTTCCGTCCTGTCGAGCCACGAATCCACGTCCCCCGGCGAGACGTGCGCCCGGACGAGTGAGGTGCGTGCGCCTCGCTCGTCCGATTGTCGGTGTTCGCCCAGTTCTTCGAACTCGTCAGTGAACTCCGCTCCGACCACGACGACCGTCGCTTCGCGCGCGAAGCGACGGGCCTTCCGGTAGCCGACCCGTCCCCCGCCGAAGACGAGTACGCGCTCCCCGCGGAAGTCGTGAAACAACGGAATCATGCGTGAAGCGTGAACTCGACCGTCTCGTACTCCCCGGCGTAGTACGCCCGACAGAAGTCGTCCTCCGTCCCGTAGTCGCCCTTCGGGACGACTCGAGCGGCCACGGAGACGGTCAGGGGCGACTCGTCGAACGGGTACGGATCCAGTTCGAATTCACCGTCGCCGACCGGTCTCACCGTGATGGAAACCTCCTCGCCGGGTGCCGTCGGCACGTCCTCGATGGTCGTCTCGTCCGGCGATTCGGTCGTCCCGAGGATCAGCGACAGGACGTCCCACACTTGTAGGAGTTCGTAGTTACACCAGAGGCGACTCGTGGTTCTCTCGGGCGGTTCTCCCTGCTTGTGAAGCGCGGTGAGCAGTTCCATGTCCTCGTCCGAGAGTTCCTCCTCGTCCTCGTCGGCTTCCATCAACTCGCCCGCCAGTCTCGTCTGTCGTTCCTCCTCCTTCGCCACGAACTCCTCGAACGCGGGTTGCGTGTCGGGCCACGACGTGGAGAGGCCGTAGCGTCGGCGGCGGAGTCCCGAACCGTGCATGGACGCCAGCAGTCCGGCGTAGGTGTTCAACTCGGCAACGCTGCTGATGCCGCCGTCGTAGAATTCGACCCACTCGTCGGCGGGTACGCTCACGAAGTTAACGAGGTCGCCGTCTTCGAGGTGTGGTTTTCGATCGTACTCCCACCAACCGTCGTCGTGGGTGGTCGCCACGAGGGTCATCGCGGCGAACGGCTCCGGGCGCTCGAACGTCTCGTTTCCCCAGTGCTCCGCGAACTGCCCCGCCAACGCCGCGTGGTCGGGTTGCGTGATGAACCGATATTGGTCGTCACCGTGGGCGATGAGCATCGGTCGAAATTGGGTCGGGCGGAATAAAAGCGTGTGCCGACCCGCCGTCCGAAGACGGCGAGTCACCGCCGGACTCACTCCATCTCGGCGTCTGGGCCGATGGTGATGACGTTCGTGCCGAACGGTTCCATCGGTTTCTCGAACGTCGCGGTCAGTTCGTCGTTCGGGAAGATTCCGAGGATACGAGCCGCCTTCCGTCCGACGTTCCGGATGCTGTGCGGTTCCTCGGCCGGAACGAGCGCGATTTCCCCGGTCGAGAGTTCTATCGTTTCGTCGCCGACCGTCGCCTCGACGGTTCCGGCCGTGACGTGCAACAACTCCTCGTTGCTGTCGCGGTGTGTCGGCAGGTAGTTGTCCGGTTCGAGTTCGATGCAGACGAGCATGATGTCCTCGCCCGCCACCTCGCTCGCTTGCGGGGTCCCCGGCGACAGCGGGAAATAGCCCCGCAGTCGGGCGTGGTCGTCCCCCTCCTGCCACACATCCGTTCCCTCGAACTGATAGAGGGGTACGGATTGTAGTTTCTCGTCTCGCGATTGGACTGCCATGATTCCTCCTGATGGTTCTCGCAGTGGGGGCACGTAGGACGAAAAATTCACCTCCGTTTCCCCAAGTGACGCTAGGCCGATCCGGAGCATCACCCTTTCGTGGGGCAGTTTTCCGACAGTAGGACGTAGCTACCGTCCCGTCCTCGAATCCGTACGAACCGCATACTCTTGCGCGACACCGTCGTGGTCCCGACGAGCGATGACACCCGAGACGTCAGCACCCAACGAGTCCGCATCGGACGCTTCAGCCTGTTCGCGCTGCCGAGACGACGCCGTTCTCCGCGTCGTCCGCACCGAAATCGAAGGGCGTTCTTCCCCCGTCCGAACGTCGTCCTCCGACGCCGCGGACTCCGCGACCGTCTGTCGGGACTGCTTCGCCCGCCTCCGCGCCGACCCGAACGCCTCGTTCAACTCCCTGTTCGAGACCGGGGACGCTCCCGACCTCACGCGTCATTTCATCAAAATCGAACGGTTGTAGTCAGCAGTCGGATCCTGTTTTCAATACTCCGGCGGCACGTACAGGTTGACGGTTTCCAGCGGTTCCTCCCCGGTGTTCGTGATCTCGTGTGTCTCCCTTGGCTCGATACAGACGAGGTCGCCCGCCGACAGGCCGACCGTCTCGCCCGCCACGACTGCCTTCCCCCGTCCCGAAATCACGAACAGCCACTGTTCGCTCCCCTCGTGGCGATTCTCGGGTCCGCCCGTCGATTGTCCGGGCGACAACACCATCGAGGCGGCCTGTGCCCGTTCGGTTTCCAGCAACACGTCGAACCAATTCGCCGCGTCCGCCGTCGTCGTTCGTTTCATACGCCCCGTTCGTCCCGCGTCGGCAGAAACGTTCGGGCGGGGATCGGGTGGGATCGGACGGAATCACCCGTTTGACGCCGTCGGCGCGGATTCGTTTATCCCCGTCCGGCGCGTCCCTTTCTGTATGCCACAACGAAAGTTCGCACGGGAGGCGGCGGGCGGCGGATTGCTATCGGTGCTCTATCGACTGCGACGCGGGGATGCGGTCACGGTCGGAACCGACACCGGCCCGCTCCGGGACCCGCGCGAGTTCACGGTCGAACGGGTCGCCGAGGAGCGCACGGCGCGGGACGGTGAGATCTACTACCGCGTTCACCTCCGAGGGCCACGGGACGGCCACTACGTGTTGATGCCCGAGAAACCGCAGGGAAAGGGCGCACACGTGCCGCCGGAGTTGTTTTACCAGCATCCGACCGACCGCGACAGGTGGGACGAACTGGAGGAGGAAACCGAGGGAAGCGTTGTCTTCCTTCGGCTTTCCGCGGGGGAACCAGCCGCCGCGGGTCGGTCAGACTGACTCCACGAACAGGTCGAGTTTCGAGTTCGGCGAGTTCGTGCTGAGTCGCACGCCGTCGAAGTCGCCGCTTTTCGCCGTCCGATACTCCACGCCACGAATACCGCCACCGACGCGCCCGAACGTGAGTTTCGGACGCTGTGCGTAGGGCTTATCGAATTTCACCGTTGCGTGTCCCGATTCGTCGACGGCAACGCCGCGATGAACGTCGAACGCTGGCGTGTTGTTCCGGACGCGCGACGTCGGACTTGAGACGTGCCACGGTCCCCGAACGTCGGACCAGTTGGCTTCGTAGCAGTTGTCCGCCCCGTCGCCTTCCACGATTGCCGGTCCGCCGCTCCGGTAGATGCGGTTTCGCCGGACGAGATTCCCCTCACTCCGGACCAACATCCCGGCTTCGTGGCCCTTTCCGGCCGCGTAGTTTCGGATTCGGTTGTTAAGGAGTTCGTGGTTCGTCTCGCCACCGGCGGCGACGAGTCCGATGCGGTCGAGATCATTGAGGCGGTTCCCTTCGACCGTGACGAACCGGGCGTCGGCGAGCATGATTCCCGTCCGCCCGGTCCCCGAAATCGTGTTTCTAGAAACGATGCCGTCCTCCGCGCCGTCGATCCTGATGCCGTCGCTCGCGACGTTTCGAATCCGATTTCGCGCGACGACGAAATCGGTGATGCCGTCGGTCACGTTGATTCCGCGACCACCGTAGCCGTAGAGGTCGTTGTCGACGGCGGTGATGTGGTTCGCGTGGGCGATATCGAGCGAGATACCCGAGTAGTCGTCCCGTTTCTCCTGTGCGCTGACGTTGTCGGCGATTCGAACGGCGTGGGTCGTCCCGTCGAAGCCGAGGTGAAAGAACGACTTGTGGTGTCCGAAGCCGAGGTTGTTCGCGATGAGGACGTAGCCGCCGTTACCCTGCGTTTTATCGCCGCCGAGACCGATCAGACTGCCCTCCCGGTTGTTCCCCAGCACGTTGCCGACGACGGCGATGTGTTTCCCTTGTCGATGGCGTCCCCGTCGCCAGATGTCACAGGAGATAGAGCGGTCGAGTCCGTTCGTGACGGTATTTCCGGAGACGACGACGCGCGTGCCGCCGACCTGGATTCCCCTGTCGCCGATGTCTTCGATGCGATTGCCGAGGATGCGGACGTTCCGGCTCTCCCGTTCGGCGCTGATGCCGCTCCCGCCTGTGCTGTGTTCGTGGTAGGGATGCGTTCGCGTCACGTAGTTTCCCGAGATAGTGACGTTCTCGGCGTCACGGACGATGATGCCGTGACAGAGCTTCGTGAAGATGCTCTGCTCCTCGGGGTTGCCGTCGAAGCCGATGCCGCGAATCGTGACGTCCTCGCAGTGACGATGATGACCGATACGGAACCCGCCAGCGTTGGCGTCCGCCGCCGGTTTGATGAGCGTCCGGATGCCGGGACCGACGACGGTGACGTCGCTCACGTCGATGTCGAGCCACCCCGTCGTTCGATACGGTGCGTTCTTTCCCGTGATGAGGACCGTCTCGCCGGGCGAGAGGTTCCTGAACGTGGCTTCCAACTCCGCCGTCGAGGTGACGATGGAGTCGACGACCCCGAGTTCGTTCTCACGGCCGCCGCTCGCCCCCCATCCCGCAAGTGCGAACGCCAACCCAGCAGTTCCCCCCAGTACCCGTCGCCGTGGAATTTCGGGCATTCTCCGTGAGATGCACGACGCGAACCACCCACTGATTTGTGGCCGAAGTATCACGTTTCGACGATGGCCGGGCGGCGGTGTGCGGACGGTTTCGTCGGGAAGTAGACATCGGTTGTGCCGATTCAGGGTTTGAGATACCCCGGTTCAGGGTTCGAACCATTCCGTTGCAGGCCGTAGAATACCCCTTTCAGGCACTGCAACACCCCCCCGAAGGTGGCGAATAACAAACTCGTATTCCGCCGTTTCGCCTCGTGAGATGGTTCCTGCCGAACGTTCAACGACGAGCTACAACGCGGTGACATGCACGCCTCCGAGAAACGGACGAGCGAACGAATCCGAGAACGAGTTCGAGCGCGATTTTTGCACGAGGGGAGTGCTGTGACCGGCACACCGACATCTACTCGACGCGGGTTCTGTGCGTCCGTCGGCGCGGTTAGTCTCTCCCTCCTGAGCTCACCCGTTACCGCCCGCTCGACGGATGGGCCGGGCGGGCGGGTCGTGTTCATCTACGACGATTCGCCGGAGGAGGATTACACGGAAACGTTCCCCGTGCATCAGGACGAAGGCGTTCCGGGCTGTATCGCGGCGGTGTCCGATCGTATCGGGCATTCGTCGTGGCTCTCGCCGAAGCAGTTACGGGAGATGGAGGGCGACGGCTGGGAGATCATGTCCCACTCGGTTCGGCATCGAGCACTGGGAGCGATCGCTGTCACGCAGGACATCGAACCGGGGGATACGAAGGTGTACGTCGAGTCGAACTTCCACAGTCGGGTTCCGGGCGACGAAATCGTGGTGGAAAACGATAATCGGTCGGCGACGTTCACCGTCGCCGACGGTGGCGAGGATTCCTCGGGGGAGTACCTCGTGAGCGAGAAACCGCTTCGGACCGGATTCACGGCGGTCGACGGCGTCACCGAACGCTACACTGACGAGCGGATCCGCCGTTCGCTCGCGGATTCGAAGCGGACGCTGGAGGGATTCGGTGTGGATATCTCGGCCATCGTGCTCCCGTTCGGACGGACGCAGGGACGGGTGCAGGAACTGATTCCGGAGTACTACGACGTGCTCGCCAACCAGCATCACGGCGGGTTCAATCCGCGGAAATCGCTCGATCCGTATCATCTCGGCCGAACGGTGTTCCGCGGCGACGACCTGTCGGCGTCGGAAATCGGCGACTTCCTCGACAGGGTACGAAAGGAGAGTGCACTCGGGATATTCGTCGGACACAGTCGGGAGGAGACGCTCACGCCTGCTCGCGTTCGGGAGACGATTCGCATGTCCAAGGACCGGAACCTCGAAATCACCACCCTCCGCGACGCCCTGACCGATTTCGGGGTCGTGACGGGAAACCGGGCCACGACAACCGCGACGACCCGGTCCACAGCGACGCAAACGACGACGGATACCGCGTCACGCTCGTCGGCAACCGGTGGTCGGACGGCGACGCCGGACACGACGTCCGATGCGGGCGGAACGGATGGCGACGGCGAGTCATCGCCGTCGCCGTCGATGGAACAACTCGGTGCGGTGTCCGTACTCGGAGCGCTCGGTGCCGGTGTCCTCACCTACGCCCGCCGGAACGAGTGAGTATCGTCCCTCGACGTTCTGGAGTCGATACCGACAACTCCCTGCTTTCGACCCGATTTCGAGTCGGGCGGATCGACCACGAATCTCCGTTTCAGCCCCTGAGAACTTCACGAACGAGAACAGTAGGGCCTCAATTCTTTTACAGGGGACGGGAGTAACCTTCTCCGTATCGTGCGATAGAACACAGCGGGTAACTCAGAAGGTAACCATGTCCACACAACGCCATCCCACTCACGGCGCGGCGAGCACGCGTCCGAACGACGAACGCTACGCGGTGGTCGTCATCACGAAAGCCGAAGGGATGGAGGTAGTCCTGCACGGGCTTCAACGGCGACGGGCGGAACGAATCGCGTCCCGGAAGAACCGAAACCGTGACGCGATGACGAACGTCCAACCCGTGCGGGAGGACGAACTCGAAGAGCGTAGCGCCCAACTGAAACACCCCGACGACTGATCGCTGCGATACACATCACGACGGCACTCCACGGGCCGTCGTATTTTTTCAACGAACTCTCGTCTCCGAGGTTACCCTACCGGCCAACCTCGCTCCCGTCAACATCGCTTTATCCGTCCCCCGTGTCGGAACGGACGTGAGAAACTCCCGTTTCGTCGCCGCGCTGTTCGCCTACGTCGCGTTGGCGTGGGGCGGTTCCTACGTCGCCATCTCCGTCGGTCTGCACAACCTCCCGCCGGTGTTCTTCGCCGCGAGCCGTCTCGACATCGCGTCGGTCATCCTCCTTCCGGCCGTCATCTACCGATACGACGACTGGCGGCCGAAACTGACGGGTGATTGGCTGACCATCGGTGCTGCCGGGTTGTTCGTCGCCGCCGGAGCGAACGCCTTCCTCTTCCTCGGCCAGCAGTCGACCCCCGGCCCCGTCGCCGCCGTGATCTTCGCGCTCAACCCGATACTGGCGTCGCTGTTCGCGTGGCTGCTGTTGCCGAGCGAGCGGCTATCCGTCGTCTCGGTGTTCGGCATCGTCCTCGGTATCGTCGGCGTCGCAGTCGTCGCGGAACCGAGCCCAGACATGCTCCTCTCGGCGGCGGGACTCGGTCCGTGGATCGTCCTCTGCGGTGCGGCCAGTCTCGGTTCCGGAACCGTCCTCACGCGGCGATTCGAGACGACGCTTCCGACGCTCGTGACCACCAGTTGGGGCCTCCTGTTCGGCGGTCTCTTCCTCCACCTCGTGAGCGTGGGTCTCGGTGAGCACGTCTCGACGGGGTGGAGTTCGACGCTCCTGCTCTCGGTCCTCTATCTGGGGCTGATCGCCACCGCCGGGGCGTATTCGGCGTACTTCGAACTCATCGACCGCATCGGCGCGGTTCGAACCGCGCTCGTCTCATACGTGGTTCCCGTCGTCACCGCCATCGCGAGTTGGGTGATCGTCGGTGAGACCATCACCGTCCACACCGTCGTCGGGTTCGTCGTCATTGCGGTCGGCTTCGCCCTGACGGAACGGCGGACGCTCATCGCCGGGCTTCGTCGAAGTCGTTGGATCGGAACGGACGCGTGAGAGGGACGGAACGAAGTGGCGGAGAAAGAAATTAGTTGTTTTGTTGAGAATATTCGGCAAACATGGTCCGCACGGTTTCCGACTGGTTCCCCGACCGCTCGCCGACGTGGGGGGAAATAACGATAGTACTGTTCTCCAGTTTCGGAACGGTGACGAGCCTCTTTGACCTCGGTACGATTTCGTGGTGGTGGGTCGCCGCCGGATTCGTCCTGACCGGGACCGCCGCCGGTCCCGCGGGAACCACGACGGTAGGAAAGCGGTTCGGACAGTGGTTCCGGGACATCGGCGTCACCGGGCGAGCGTCTGCGATCATCCTCTTTGCCGTCGTCGTCTGGGGAACGAGGTTTACCGTCGATGTTCCGGTTGTCGGGGTCGAGAGCTTCGTTGCCGGGATGTGGGTCGCGCTTATCCTCTATCTTCTCGCATACATCGTGAAGACCCGCGAAATCGACGGCTGGCGAACGGGGTAAGGTGGTGACTGTTTCCGAAAAATCTCTCGAAATCGAGACCGGTATCGTCCTCATCTCCGTCATCGTCCGCTCGAATCAGCTCACGGACGAGTGATACGGAGACAACGGTCGAATGTCCTAATCCTCTTCCAGCGCCAGTTCTTTGAAGAACCGTTCGGACACGATGTCGAACAGTCGCTCGTTGATGGCGGGCGAGTCCATGTCGCTGTCGGCGAAGATTCCGAGCGAGACCTGTCCCCCGGCGCGGTCCTGATGCCCTCCGGCGGTGCCGAAGTCGGCGAAGGCCCCGTTGAGGACCGCGCCGATGTCGATGCGGGGGTCGAACGACCGGCCGCTGAGCCAGAGGTCGCCGTTGACGATACCGATGACGAGCACGGTTCGGATGCCTTCGAGCCGAAGGAGGTAGTCCGCGGCCTGCGGAAGCGCGCCGCTGTCGGGGGTTTGCCCGATGCTGGAGACGAGGACGGACCCGCGCAGAGTGCGGTAATGGATCGCCCGCCCCACCGCGTCCAGCGTCTCGGGCGTGAGCGACGACCCGTACACCTCCTCGATGAGGTCGATGTCGGCGTGCGGGAAGAGGTCGAGCGCCGCTCGGTAGTCGAGTTCGGTCGGGTAGCGGATGTCGTCCAGTCGTTCGCGGTGGATGGCGAACAACAGCGCCGAGGCGACCAAGCGAGGTGGCTTCCCGTTCAAGTTGGTCACGTACTCCGCGAGTATCGCCGCCGTCGAGCCGTACTCGGGGCGCGCGTCCACGAACGACGCCTCCGTCTCGGCGATCGATTCCACGTTGTCGATGACGACGTCGGCGGAGACGGTCGGCGGCATTTCCACCTTCGTCCCCGAAATCGAGTGGTCAACGAACGCGACGAGGTCGTACTCCTCGAAGGCGGTATCGTCGATCTCGTTCAGCTCGATGTCGAAGATGCTGATGAACGACCGGATCTCCTGGTGCGTGATGTGGCCCTGATAGAAGATGTCCGTGTCGTGTACGCCGTTTTGTGTTGCGATCCATTCGAGCGCGTAGGCACTCGCCAGACAGTCCGGGTCCGGTTGGTGATGACAGACGATCGCGAGCGACTCCGTCTCCTCTAAGGTGGTTGCCAGTTCTTCTGGTTCGCCGACAGCTATCTCTCCCATTCTCCATCCCCTGTATCACTATGTGTGTGTCAAACAGGAAGCTACCGGTTGGTTTCGCCGTCGGCCGGAAAAATGGAAGTCGAACGGCTATTCGGTCATCTCGATCAGGTCGTCCGGCATCGGAACGACGCCGAGTTGCTGCATCATGCCGAGCATGTCCCAGTTGGCCCACGTCTGCGTGATTTCCCCGTCCTCGACGCGATGCATGGCGAGACCACTGATCTCGAACGTCTGGCCTGTCGGCTCGTGACCCATGAACTCGCCTTCGTGGGTGCCGGTCTCGGTGCCACGGAAGACGACCAAATCGCCTTCGCCGATCATCTCCTCGATGGCGACTTCGGCGTCCGGGAACGCCTCCCCGAACATTTGGATCATCTCTTTGAACTCCTCGGGACCCTGTGCACCCGACGGTGCGTCGGGGTCGTATCGGACGTAATCCGGCGCGAGCAGTTCGTCTGCGACCGCTTCGTCCCCCTCGTTCACGAATTCGTTGATCAGTCGATTGACTATTTCTTTGTTTTCGTCTACGTGTTCCATACTATCCCCCCAGACACCGTTACGCCGTCGGGGTACAAATTGTTGTCTGGGAGTCATCTCCAACTGAAACCGGGTGCAGAATAGCATCCATCGGCTGTCGAGTTGAATACGATAGTCGACTGGCAAACACTTATTTAGCGATCGGTGTGCAACTATGTGTCATGGCGAGCAACGCCGATTACAAGCAAGCGGTGCTCGACTCGAACCCGGACGACTGGCGAACCGACGATGCGCCGGACTCGTTCGTGTATCCGAACCGGGACATCACCATGGAACGGATCGGAGACTGGACGCCCACGTCCGCCCCGTGGGAGGAATGGACCGCCGCCGACACGCTTCGACGTGCGAAATACCGTCTGTATCACGACGGTGCCGCGTTCGACCAGTTGGACGTTCTGGCCCTCGACGACGGAACGTTGCTACCGATGCCCGACTACGGTCCTCCGGAAGAGAAACCCGACGCCATGCCCAATGAGTACGTCCTCACGCTGACGCGCTATCAGGACATGCTCGGCCGTATCGCCACTGATGGCGATTTCAAGAGCGCACGCGCTGACGTAGGCGTCGTCGTCCGTGAAAAAGGGAGGTGAGAACGGGACGGCCAGCGATCGAATCAGCCCCTTCGGACCGTTCACCGACTGACGAGAAAATTCAACTCGAAAACCGTTCTGACGGCGCTGGTGCATTGATATGTCTGCCCGGTGTATGCCATTCATGATTTTCGACCCAACGGCGGAGCACGACCCGCTCGAAACGGCCGACAGTCTCGTCACGGATGGCGGAACGACGGAGGAGAGCATCGAAATCGAGTTCGTCATGGAGGAGGACGAGGACGTCCACGACGGGGACCGAATCCTCGTGCCGATTCTGGACACCCAGACGGACGACGAACAGGAGTACGACATCAAGCGACTGCTCGGGGCCGCGTCGTCGCTGGCCCGTTCCCGGGACGGCGTGGTGCATCTGGTCAACATCCTGCTCTTCCCTGCACAGACACCGCTCGATACCGTCGCACGGGACTCCACGATCGAGGAGGAACGGAAGAAAGCACGTGATGACGTAATACGGCTTTTGAATTGGGCCGAGGATAACGGGTTTCGAGATTCGATGCAGGGGAGCGTCTGTCTCGCGCACAAGGAGGCGAGGACGTTGCACCAACTGGTCGATGAGGGAGAGTACGACGCGGTGTTTCTCGGGACGCGAAAGCAGACTTCACAGCGACAGCGGTTGCTTCGCGGCGACACGATCGAGCGGTTCCTCGAAACCGCGACCTGTGACGTGTACGTCGAACGGTTCGGACTGGAACCGTACGTCGAGGAGTTGGGTTCCTCGGCCGAACAGGCACACCGACTACTGCTGGCCGTCGCCGATAGCGTTCACTCCGATTTGGCGGTCGACCTCGCACATGCACTGGCGACGGCCGCGGGCGCTCGAATCGATATCGTTCACTGCGTGTCGACGGACGCCACCGAGGAGGAGATGGAGGCGGCGAGACGACTCATCGAGGACGTCGAAACCCGACTCGGTGACGTCCCCGAGGCGAGTTCGAGTATCGTCAAGACGGAACACGCACCGGAAGAGATCATCCATCGCTCGAACAACTACGACGTGACCATCCTCGGCGCGACGCGCGAAACGCTCCTCCAACAGTTCATTTCCGGGTCGCTCCCCGAACGCGTGCGTCTCGGTGCGAAAAGTACGGTGTTAATGGCGAAACGCGGCGAAGACTGATCCGTCGAACACGTTTTCATTTCGACGAAATAACCGCAGTGGATTTGATAAATATTACATCAGTATTCCCGAACATTGTCGCACAGCAATGTTTTAGGACAGCCTAAAAATCGGAGCTTTTACGGTGGATTAGGTCGGCCTAAAAACTGTATGCAACGATGCAAGCCCCAAAGGAAACGGAGAGCGACGGCTTTGCGACTCGATTCGAGGGGGAGGGTCCGATGACCCGCCCCGAAAGCGAGCGACTGCTCGAAAAGCAGGCGCGTCGCGAGTCGAACGCCCGAACCTATCCGCGACATCTCCCGCTCGCCATCGAACGAGCGGAAGGCGTGAAAGTCGAGGACGTGGACGGGACCACCTACTACGACTGCCTCGCGGGCGCGGGGACGCTCGCGCTCGGCCACAATCACCCGGCCGTCGTGGGGGCCATCGAGGAAGTCCTGGACGCGAACGGACCGCTTCACACGCTCGACATCACGACGCCGACGAAGGACGCCTTCGTGGACCGACTGTTCGAGAGCCTCCCCGACGACTTCTCGGACTCCGCCCGCGTGCAGTTCTGTAGCCCGGCCGGAACCGACGCCATCGAAGCGGCGCTGAAACTCGCCAAGACGGCCACCGGAAACCGCTCCGTGCTCGGGTTCCAGGGCGGCTACCACGGAATGACGCACGGTGCGCTCGGGTTGATGGGCGACACGGACGCGAAAGAGGACGTTCCGGGAACGATGCCGGACGTCCACCACCTGCCGTATCCGTACGACTACCGCTGTCCGTTCGGCATCGGTGGCGAGGACGGCCACCGAACGTCGAGCCGATACGTCGAACGCCTGTTGGACGACCCCGAGAGCGGCATCGTCTCTCCCGCCGCGATGGTTCTCGAACTCGTACAGGGGGAGGGCGGCGCGATTCCCGCACCCGACGACTGGACGCGCGAAATCCGACGCATCACCCGCGAACGCGAGATTCCGCTCGTCGTGGACGAAATCCAGACGGGTCTCGGTCGGACGGGCGAAACTTTCGCCTTCGAACACGCGGACATCACCCCGGACGTGGTGACACTCTCGAAGGCAGTCGGCGGCGGACTCCCGCTCGCAGTCGTCGTCTACGACGAGTCGCTCGACGTGTGGGAACCCGGCGCACACGCCGGAACGTTCCGCGGCGACCAGTTGGCGATGGCCGCCGGTGAGGCGACCATCGAGTACGTCCTCGAAAACGACCTCGCGGGACACGCCGAACGGATGGGGAAGCGACTCCGCGACCACCTCGAAGGGACGGGGGAGGCGTTCGACGCCATCGGCGACGTTCGCGGCCGCGGCCTGATGCTCGGAGCCGAAATCGTGGACGTGACGTCCGAACCGGACGAGTTGGGGAGTTTCCCCGCCGCACCCGACCTCGCGTCGGCCATCCGTGCGGAGTGTTTCGACCGCGGCCTCATCGTGGAACTGGGCGGACGTCACGGGAGTACCGTCCGGTTCCTGCCGCCGCTCATCGTCACGAAAGACGACGTCGACGCCATCGCGGAACGGTTCCACGAGGCGGTCGGTGCGGCGGTCGAACAGGAACGACCACAGGGGGTGAAGACCACATGACGCCGATGGAACGGGAGCGGGACGAACGGACGTCCCCGAAATCGCTGTTCATCGGCAGCGACGAGGGCGATGACGCGTACCGAACCGCCATGAACCGAGCGGTGGATGCGGTGCTCGACTCGTCGGACGGCGACCCGTACTCCGGTCAGTCGCCCGCGTCGCTCCGTGACCGATTCGCGGACGAGCGGATGATTCCCGAGGAGGGGGTGGGCATGGAGGGAGCGATCGAGGCCGCCGCGCCGATACTCGGGAACTCGGTCCGCGTCGAGAACCCGACCTGCTTCGCCCATCTCCACTGTCCTCCGATGATCCCTAGCTTGGCCGCCGAGGCGATGCTCTCGGCGACGAACCAGTCGATGGACTCGTGGGACCAGAGTCCGGCGGCGACGACGGTGGAAACTCAAATGGTCGAGGAACTGTGTTCGCTCTTCGGCTACGACGCCGACGCTGGCGACGGCGTGTTCACCAGCGGCGGAACGCAGTCGAACTTTCTCGGCCTGCTGTTGGCCCGCGAGTGGTTCGCCAAGGAGCGCTTCGGTACGGACGTACAGCGCTCGGGGCTCCCGCCGCGCGCGAAGGCGATGCGAATCCTCTGCTCAGAGGAGACCCACTTCACCGCCGAACAGGCCGCCGCCCATCTCGGACTGGGAGAAAACGCCGTGGTGACCGTCGAAACCGACGACGACCGCCGGATGTCCCCGGACGCACTCGACCGGACGGTCGCGCAACTCCACGAGCGGGAACTGATCCCGTTCGCGCTCGTCGGCACCGCCGGGACGACGGATTTCGGCAGCATCGACCCGCTCCCCGAACTCGCGGAACGGGCCGAGGAACACGACCTCTGGTTCCACGTGGACGCGGCCTACGGCGGCGCGCTGGCCGCGAGCGACCGACATCGCGAGCGTCTGGCGGGTATCGAGCGGGCCGACTCCATCTCCGTCGATTTCCACAAACTGTTCTATCAGCCCATCAGTTGCGGCGCGTTCCTGCTCCGCGATGGCTCGCAGTACGAACACATCGCACGGAACGCCTCGTATCTCAACCCGGCGGGCGACAACGCGCCGAACCTCGTCGCCAAATCCACCCAGACGACGCGGCGGTTCGACGCGCTCAAACCGTTCGTGACGTTTCAGGCGCTCGGCCGGGACGGATTGGCGACCCTCATCGACGGCACCATCGACCTCGCCGAGGACGTCGCGTCCCTGCTCGCGGACGATGAGGCGTTCGAACTGCTCGCGGAACCGACGCTCAATGCCGTCGTCTTCCGGTATCGGCCGACCGAGAACCTCTCGGACGAACGGGTGGGCTGGCTGAACGAAGCGATACGCGAGTCGTTGCTCCGTGAGGGGACGGCCGTCGTGGCGCGGACGACGGTGGACGGCGTGCCCACGTTGAAGTTCACGCTCCTCAACCCACGGACGACGCTCGATGACGTGGCCGAGGTGCTCGACACGATTTCCAAGCGCGGCGATTCGCTGTGTGCCGTCTCGCCGGAGGTGAGCCGATGAGCCATCTATCGGAAGTGGACGAGCGGACGGCCGCCGACGCGTCGGCGGTCGCCGGGTCCGCGACGACACACGCCTTCCTCAACTCGTATCTGCGGGAGACGGGCGCGGGCGAACTCGTCGATTCGACCGCACCCGCCGGGCAGGCGATTCGGTTCGAGTTGCCGACCGTCGGCGTCGAAATCGTCGCGCCGCTGTCGTACCGCTCCCCGACCGGTCGCCACCTGTTCGACCTCCCGGTGCGGTTCCGTGCGGGCGATGATGACGACTGGACGGACCTCGACTACGCCACGCTGGCGTCGCTCGTCGTCAAGGAACTGTCGTTGGAACGCTCGGGCGACAACGTCGCCGACGAACTGCTTTCCCGCGTGCTGTCGAGCAAACGTGCGACCGAGCGGTTCGTCGGCGCGCGCGCCGACGACTCGGAGCGACTGTACGGCACCGACTTCGAGTTCACGGATGCGGAACAGTCGCTCGTCTTCGGTCACCTCCTGCACCCGACGCCGAAGAGTCGGGAGGGTATCGCACACCGCGACGCGCCGACGTACGCTCCGGAACTGCGCGGGTCCTTCCCGCTCCACTACTTCCGGGTCTCCCCCGAACTCGTCGCGCACGATTCGGCACGGGGCGAATCGGCAATCGAGTGGGTGAAGGAGGAACTCCGCGAGGATTCGTCGGTTTCCGAATCGTTCGTGTCCGAACACGTCGAGAACGACGACGCGCTGATTCCGGTCCATCCGTGGCAGGCCGAGCATCTGCTTCGGAAGCCGTTCGTGGAGTCGCTCGTGGAAGACGGCTCCCTCGAACATCTCGGTGCGGTGGGTCGGGAGTACTTCCCGACGTCGTCGGTTCGAACGCTGTACAGCCCGGAATCGTCGTTCATGGTGAAGGGGTCGCTCGCCGTCACCATCACCAACTCCGAGCGGACGAACAAGCGGCCGGAACTGGAACGCGGCGTCGCCATCACCGAACTGATGGACACGGAACTCGGCGACGAACTGCGCTCGCGGTTCCCGGGGTTCGACGTGGTTCGCGACCCGGCGTATCTGACCGTCGAAGCGGGACCTGAGCCCGAATCCGGGTTCGAAGTCGTCCTCCGCGAGAACCCGTTCCGCGGCGAGGATGCGAAGAGCGCGACGCCCATCGTCGGCCTCTGTCAGGATTCGATCGGTGGAAACTCGCGGCTCGGGAACATCGTGTTGGAAATCGCGGCGCGGGAGGGTCGGAGCACCGCCGAGGTCAGCGAGGAGTGGTTCCGTCGGTACCTCGAAATCTCGGTTCGTCCGGTGCTGTGGCTCTACCTGACCCACGGCATCGGGCTGGAGGCCCACCAGCAGAACAGCGTACTGACGCTTGCGGAGGGGTATCCGGACACGTTCCGGTACCGTGACAATCAGGGCTACTACTTCGCGGAATCGACCCAAAGCGACGTCGAGGAGTACCTCCCCGGCGTCGCCGAGCGTGCCGACACGCTCGTTTCCGACGCGCTGGCGGACGAGCGAATCAGGTACTACGTGATGCTGAACAACACGTTCGGCGTCATCAACGCCTTCGGCTGTGCCGGACTAGCCGACGAGCGCGACCTGCTGGCTATCCTCCGCGAGGAACTGGAATCGCTCGCGGAGTTCGAGCGCGAGGAGTCCTCGTTGGTGACGAGCCTGCTCACCGAGCGCCGACTGCCGTGCAAGGCGAACCTCCTGACACGTTTCCGCGGCATGGACGAACTGACCGGGACGCTCGAAAACCAGTCCGTCTATTCCGAGGTCCCGAACCCGCTCGTGACGGAACTGGAGGGACCGCGATGACCGGGGCCGCCGGACTCGTGGCGTCGAACTACGACTACCAGACGCACGACGACGACGCGGAAGCGACCATTTCGTTCCGACAGGCCGAGATGGGGAGCGACCTCGGTCGGCTTCACCGCTGGTTGAACGAACCGCACGTCCTGCCGTACTGGCAGTGGGACGACCCGCTTCCCGAATTCCGTCGGAAGCTGGCCGACAAGTTGGCCGACGACCACCAGACGCTCTACGTCGGCCACCTCGACCACGTGCCGATGAGCTACTGGGAATCGTACTGGGCTTCGGACGACGACCTCGCGGAGCACTACGACGCCCGGCCCACCGACCAAGGCATCCACCTGCTCATCGGCGTGCCGGAGTTCCTGGGCCACGGTTACGCGAAGCCCCTCCTTCGGGCGATGACGGCGTTCCAGTTCCGCCACGACGAGACCGACCGGGTCGTGACGGAACCGGACGTTCGGAACGAGAAGGTCATCGGCGTCTTCGAGGCGTGCGGATTCGAACCCCGACGCGAGTTGTCCTTGGAGGAGAAGGACGCCCTGCTCATGATCTGTGAGCGCGAGCGGTTCGAGTCGGAGGTGTTGGGCCGATGACCGATTCCTACGACATGGTCGGCGTCGGCCTCGGCCCGTTCAACCTCGGGTTGGCGGCGCTGTTGGACGACACAGACTGCGACGCGCTGTTCTTCGAACAGAAGCCCGAGTTCGAGTGGCACGGCGGCATGCTAATCGAGGACGCGACCCTCGAAGTGCCGTTTCTCGCCGACCTCGTGACGCTCGCCGACCCGACCAGCGAGTACAGCTACCTGAACTACCTCCGGGAGACGGACCGTCTCTACGAGTTCTACTTCTACGAGACGTTTCAGGTTCCGCGGCGGGAGTACGACGACTACTGCAAGTGGGTCGCCAGCGCGCTCGAAAACACGGCGTTCAGCCGCTGCGTGACGGACGTTCGCTACGACGAGGCCGACGAGGTGTTCCACGTCACCGCGCGCAACCCGGAAAGCGGCGAAACGGTCGAATGCGAGGCCGACGACGTCGTGGTCGGCGTCGGCAGCATTCCGCACGTTCCGGAGGCGTTGCAGGGACATCCGGAGTCGGACGTGTTCCACACCGCGAGTTACCTGGACCGGAGGGAGCGCTGTCTCGACGCCGAAGCCATCACGGTCGTCGGGTCGGGCCAGAGCGCCGCCGAGGTGTTCCTCGACCTGCTGAAACGCCAACCAGAGGCGGGCTACCGCCTCGACTGGTTCACGCGTTCGGACGGCTTCTTCCCGATGGAGTACTCGAAACTCGGGCTTCAGTACTTCACGCCCGAGTACACCGAGTACTTCTACGACCTCCCACAGGAGCGAAAGGACTCGATCCTGCCCGAACAGGACCTGCTGTACAAGGGAATCGACCCCGAGACGAGCGAGGAGATATACGACCTGCTATACGAACGCTCCATCGGCGATTCGGAACCCGACGTGGGAATGCTCGCGATGACCGAGGTGGAGGACATCGAGGAGGCCAGCGACGGCTACCGCCTGACCTGCGAGCAGCGACAGACGGGCGAACGGTTCGCTCACGGGAGCGACGTGGTCGTCCTCGGAACCGGCTATCATCGCCCACAATCACCCTTCCTCGCCGGAATCGAGGACCGAATCGGTCGCGACGCGAAGGGTCGAATTCGCGTCGCCGAGAACTACGAGATCGAGTTCGACGGCGCTGGACGGCTGTTCGTTCAGAACCCCGGACTCCACAGCCACGGCGTCGGCTCACCCGACCTCGGGCTGTGCTGTCAGCGAAACGCCGTCATCATCGAATCGCTCCTCGGCGAGGAACGGTATCCGACCGACGAGGACACCGTCTTTCAGGACTTCTCCGTCGAGCGGTTTTGTGAAAAATCGCCCGACAGCGAACGATTGAGCGACGGTGATCGGTTGAGCGACGGCGAACGCTCGGACGACGAACGAGCCTCCGACGAGCGGACAACGACCACACGGGAGGATTGACCATGCAACAGACACCAATTCACGACGCGGACGAGACGAACGGGATCGAGTACGAACAACTTGAGGACGCACTCTCCCCCGAAATTTGGGAGAGCGTAGGCCGCCGACTGCTGGCGAAGATGCTGGCCGAGTTCAGCTACGAGGACCTCATCTCACCCCGAAAAACCGAGGACGGGTATCTCCATCTCGGATTATCGGACGGCATCGAATATCGGTTCGAGGCCGACGAACGGCTGTTCGACTGGTCGAGCGTCCATCCCGATTCCATCGAGCGCCGGGAATCCGGCGATTGGGAACCGGCGACGGATCCGGTCGAGTTCCTGCTCGACGCACAGAGGACCATCGGCGTCTCGGACATGACCGCCGGACACCTGGTCCGGGAGTACCGCAACACGATGCTCGCGGACGCCCACATCGAGGAGGGAACCCGCGACGGTGAACGGGACCTCACGTCGCTCGACTACGCGGAACTCGAAGGGGAGATGACGGGGCATCCGTGGATAACCTACAACAAAGGGCGACTCGGCTTCGGCTACGAGGACTACCTCGACTACGCACCTGAGCGGAAACAACCCGTGACGCTCTCGTGGCTGGCGGTATCCCGCTCGCGGGCCACCTTCAGCGCCGTGACCGACCTCGACCACGAGTCGCTGGTTCGGGACGAACTCGGCGAGCGCTACGGGAAATTCCGCTCGAAACTGGAGTCCAAGGGTCTCGACCCGGACGACTACTACTTCCTGCCGGTCCACGAGTGGCAGTGGGAGGACAGCATCGTCCAACTGTTCGCGGATGAAATCGCATCGAACGCCATCGTCCCGCTGGGTGACGGTCCGGACGAGTACCTACCCCAGCAGTCGATCCGAACGTTCGTGAACACCGACGAACTGGAGCGCCATCACGTCAAACTGCCGCTCAGACTCCTCAACACGCTCGTCTACCGCGGACTGCCGGGCGAACGAACCGAGGTCGCGCCGATAGTGACGGAGTACGTCAAGGAAATCTACGAGGACGACGAGTACCTCCGCGAGGAATGTGATCTGATCCTCCCCGGCGAGATAGCGGGGCTGAACTACGACCATCCCGATTTCTCACGGCTCGATGGCTCCGCCTACCAGTACGACGAACTGCTCGGTTGCGTGTGGCGCGAGAGCATCTATTCCTTCCTCAACGACGACGAACAGGCCATCACGCTGTCGGCGTTGATGCAGGTCGAGGGCGGAACGCCGTACCTCGAATCGTTCGTCGAGAAGTCCGGCCTGTCGATGGAGGAGTGGCTGGATGAACTGTTCTCGACGGTGTTGCCGCCGCTGCTTCACTACCTCTACCGGTACGGAACGGTGTTCTCACCGCACGGCCAGAACACGATGCTGGTGCTGAAGGAGGGTCGCCCACATCGACTCGCCGTGAAGGACTTCGTGGACGACGTGAACGTCAGCGACCAACCCTTGCCGGAACTCCAGTCGCTTCCGGAGGACCTCTCGAATGTCCTGCGAACCGAACCACCGGAGGGACTGTGTCAGTTCATCTTCTCCGGACTGTTCGTCTGCGTCTTCCGGTACGTCGCCGACGCGCTGGAGACACATTCGGACTATTCGGAGGAGCAGTTCTGGTTGGGTGTGCGTGATGCCATCGAGGCGTATCACGCCCAGTTCCCCGAACTCGAGGAGCGATTCGAACTGTTCGACCTGTTCCAACCCGAGTTCACGAAGCTCTGTCTCAACCGAAATCGGTTGCTCGACTACGGCTACGAGGACGCCGACGGTCGCCCGCACGCGTCGGAACACGGGACGGTCCCCAACCCGCTTCACGAAGTGGTGGACGAATAACACGATCCCGGACCGAATCGCGGTCGGTTTTTGACCTCTCCCAAATAGAACTAACAGAATAAATACTAAATACACACTACTATATTGTTTTTGGTCTATCAAACGCTCTAAGGCCCGATTAGAAGATAACAGAAACTGATCTATTTTGTTAGTAAACGAAAAGTTTTAAAAGATTACTGTTATGATAGGCATGCGTGTCCGGTACTCTCCGATACGGCACCGGACAAACGAGAACTATGAAAGACATACTTCAAAAGCGACTCGACGACCGCGGACAGGTCGGCATCGGGACGCTCATCGTGTTCATCGCGATGGTACTGGTCGCCGCGATTGCGGCGGGCGTGCTCATCAACACGGCGGGTTTCCTCCAATCGAAGTCTCAACAGACAGGACAGGACAGCAGCGCACAGGTCTCCAACCGCGTCGATATCGTCAGCGTGTACGGTAACGTCTCCGGCAGTGGTCATGTCGACCTCGTCAACTTCACCGTCATGCGCGGGTCGGGTTCGGACGACATCAACCTCTCCCAAGCGACGATCGAATGGATCGGCCCGGACAACGCGACGACGCTCGTCGGGAACAACTCCTCGATGGTCGGCAACAAAGTCGTCATCGCCCCGTCGAGCAACGAGTTCGCTATCAGTCCGATCAAGGACACCGATGAGTCGCGTCCCGTGCTCAACAGCCAGGACGACCGACTTCGGCTAACGGTCCCTGCCGACCTGCTCAGCGACGACGGCAACGGACTCTCGGAAGGTCAGACCGCACAGGTGAAGATTACTACCCAGTACGGTGCGACCACGGTCTATCAGGTCTCCATCCCGCAGTCGCTCTCACAGAAGAAAGCGGTCACGGTCTAACGACCCACGAGACGAACTGACGTTTCTTTTCCGTTTACTCGACACGCCAGCGACGGCGTTTCGCACGTCACGACCCACCATCGTCGGAAGCGTCAGCAATTCAACCACAATCGTTATATGCTGATCGATACAACGATGTTCCATTCATGGGAAACCGACCGACGATAACGCGACGACGATTGCTTCGCGGGGTTGGAACGACAGGCGTTCTCGCGCTCGCCGGGTGTACGTCGAGTGACGACGGTGGCGATGGTGGGGGCGACAGGAGCACGAGTTCGGGCGAAACCGATTCGACCGACGGGGGAACTTCGAGCGAGGAAACGACCTCCTCCGACCTGAAGGGCTTCTCGGGGACGATGACCATCTTCCACGCGGGAAGCCTCTCCGCGCCGTTCGACGCCGCCGAGAAGAAAGTCGAGTCGAACTACGACGTACAGGTCAATCAGGAGGCGAAGGGGTCGGTCGATTCCACGCGGAAGATCACCAACCTCGGCCGGTCGGCGGACGTGCTCGGCGTGGCCGACTACCGCCTCCTCCGGGACATGATGCTCCCGAAGCACGCGAAGTGGTACGCGGTGTTCGCGACCAACGCCATGACCATCGCCTACACCGACAAATCGACGGGCGCGGACGAAATCTCCGCCGACAACTGGTGGAAGATCCTCGGGCGTGACGACGTGACGTTCGGTCATTCCGACCCCGCCGCGGACCCGAACGGCTATCGCTCCGTGATGTCGATGAAGCTCGGTGCGATTCCGCTGGACGGCGAGAAACTGTTCGACGAGAGCACGTCGAAGAAACTCATCGACAAGTCCAAGGTCCCGTCGAGCACCGAAACGGACCTCCTCAGTCAACTGCACTCGGGCGACCTCGATTACGCGTGGGAGTATCAGTCCACGAGCGCGAGCCACGACGTGAAGACGGTGGACTTACAGCCCTCGGTGGACCTCTCGAAAGCCACGAAGAAGTACGCCGAACACTACGCGAAGGTGAGCGTGAAGACGGACAGCGCGACGTACACTGGAGCGCCCATCGCCTACGGAATGACGGTTCCGACGAATGCGAAGAACACCGAGGCTGGGAACGCGTGGGTCGAGTACATGATCACGGAGCCTGGAGGAAAGATACTGAAGGACAACGGCTTCAAACCGGTTTCCCCTGCGGTCGTCCCGAAGAGTCAGAAGGACGCCGTCCCCGAGACCATCATGAACGACGCGGAAGCCAAATCGGCACTCGGCCCGCTCAAGCTATAGCCGGACTCCGAACTACCGCCGAGATCCGACACGAACCAATAGAAAACCAATGAGCGATTCCAACTACGAGGACGGGCGATATCGAACGACTTCCACGGCGATGCTCGGTCGGGGGTCGGTCGTACTGACGGTGCTGACGGTCCAAGTACTCGCGTTCGCGGCGCTCTACGTGCTCGGCCATCCGACGCTCTACATCGGTGTCGCGCTCGTGAGCGCCGCGCTGTTGGGATGGCGGGCGAACCGTGGCTGGTTCGGCGTGGCCGCCGCGACGTTCGGCGTCGTCCTCCTGCTCGCGCTCGGCATGCCGTTCGCCATGTTTTTCGTCAATCAAGAACCGGACCTCCTCGTCGAGACGGCCACGTCGTCGGAAGTCCACACGATGTTGTACCTCACTATCTACGGCCCGCTCCTCGCAACGGTTGGGGCACTCGTCTTCGGCGTCCCGCTCGCCTCCCTCCTCGCCCGCGGCTTCACGGGACAGGCGATCGTGGAGAGTCTGGTCGATCTGCCGCTCGTCGTTCCCCACTCGGTCGCCGGAATCCTCATCCTGTTCGGCTTCGGGAAACACGGGCTGTTTCCGGGGACGTCGGTGTTGACCACGATGACCGGAATGGTACTGGCGCTGACGTTCGTGAGCGCACCCTACGCGGTCAACACCACCCGTGAGGCGTTCGAATCGATCGATTCGGGACTCGAATACGCCGCACGAAGCCACGGCGCGACGCCGTTCGAGACGTTCCGCCGGATTCAGGTGCCGCTCGCGTCTCGCGGCATCGTCACGGGCGGCGTCCTCGCGTGGGCGCGCGGCGTCTCGGAGTTCGGCGCGATTGCCATCGTCGCCTACAGCGTGAACTTCTTTTACCCGTTCACCGGAAAGGAGACCATCTCACAACATGCGCCGGTGTACATCCTGACACGTATCGATCCGCAGGATTGCAACACGCGAGCGCCGTCGCGTTCATCCTGCTGGTGATGAGCGCGGGCATCTTCCTCGTCGTTCGACTGCTCACGGGGACGAAATCGGGGGGATTCCTGTGAGTTTCGACGTGGACATCGCGGCGACGTTCACCACTCAAGGTACCGACCCGTTCGACCTCGAAACCGAGTTCTCTGTCGAGACGGGCGAAACCCTCGTCGTTCTCGGCCCGAGCGGGAGCGGCAAGACGCTCCTGCTCGAAACGGTTGCTGGCTATCACGACCACGATGGTCACGTCGGATTCGACGGCCACGACGTGACGGACGACCCGCCGGAAGAACGGGGATTCGGCTTCGTGTTTCAGGATTACGCGCTCTTTCCGCACATGACCGCGCGGGAAAACGTGGCGTTCGGCGCGCGCTATCACCCGGAAGCGCGCGACGCCGATACCGTCCTCGCCGACCTCGGCGTGGACCACCTCGCGGACCGTCGCCCGGAAACGCTCTCCGGCGGCGAGCGCCAGCGCGTGGCGCTGGCGCGTTCGCTCGCCATCCGTCCCGCCGCACTCCTGCTGGACGAACCGCTTTCCGCGCTCGACGTGCCGACGCGCGAGGCGCTCCGCGACGACCTCCGGGACCTCGTCGCGGACATCACCGCGATTCACGTCACTCACAACCGGACGACTGCCCGGGCGCTCGCCGACCGAATCGCCGTCATGCGCGACGGTCGTATCGTTCAACTCGGCTCCGTGGAGGACGTGTTCCACCGCCCAGCGACGCCCTTCGTCGCGTGGTTTACCGGATCGAACTGCCTTCCCGTGTCGGTGCTACCGGACGGCACGATTTCCGGGTCGTCGGCGACCCACGTCTCGATTCGGCCGGAGTACGTCGAACTGGATGGCTCGAATCCGACGGCGATGGCGAGCGTCACCCGCATCACGCCGCGGGACGGCGACGATAGGGTAACGCTCGCGCTCGGAGACGAGGAGGTGACGGCGTTCAGCAACGCGGCCCTGACGGTCGGCGAGTCGGTGCCCGTGACCCTCCCGACGGACCATCTCTGGTCGATCGAGGGCGGAAAAGCGGTGAAACCGTCGTCGGTCGCTCCGCGGCCGACCGACGATTGACGGTTTGGGAGGCCGTTTCGTTGGAAGTCGTCTCGGCGAATCAGTCGCTTCCGGGAGCAGCCACCGTCTCGCACCCGAGCACGTCCTCGACCATGTCCAGCGCGTCGGCCTGCTCGTCCGGCATGACTTCCAGCACGACGATGCCGTCGTAGCAGTCATCGAGGAGCGAGATTAGCCGCTCCATCTCCATCGTTCCGGTGCCGAACGCCAAGCCGTCGGTGGTTTTGGTCCCGTCACAACAGTGGACGACCGGTATCGAGTCGCCGTGCTCGGTCAGCAGGCTCTCCAGCAGGGGGAAAAAATTCGCCTCGGCCGTGTAGAAGTGGGCCGTATCGAGGACGAGCGACAGCCCTTCCTCGAAGAGGACGTTTTTCAGGAAATGGGTACTGTGGCCCGTCGAGTTCTCGAACCCGTTCGGGACGGTGATATCGACCCTGTCGAGGACGTAGTCGAGGTTACTCAGCGGGATTTTCGCGGAGTGGACGACGAGCGTCGCGTCGAGTCGTTCACAGAGGTCGTTCGTCAGTTGGACGTATTCGAGTTGTTCGAGGTCCACGTGCGGCGTGTGAACCGAAGCGATTTCGACCTCGGCGTCCCGGCACGCGGCGACCGTTTCTTCCATCGCGTCCAAGTTCTCCGGGGAGAGGTGGAGTTCGACGGCATCGAATCCACGCTCGGCCGCGGCTTGCAACTCCGCTTCCGTTGGGGGGCACTTTCCGACGACTTGCATCGGATCATCATAGCGGCTAATGTTTCAAATACGTATCGTGATCCATCTCGCCGCCATATCGCAGTACAACCGCCATACAGCGGCGAGAAACGGATATCAATACTGTCAGAATATATTAAATTTATATGATTTGGAACCTGAGCGACGGTCCACGACGCGCGCTCGGGAAGCCACTGCACTCCACTCCCACCCACCCGATACCGATACCTTGCTTCACTCCATCCACCACACTCACGACGACCCGTTCCGCTCCGCCTTTTTGGTCGTCCGATGCGAACGGCCGATATGAACGTCACCGTTCTCGGCACGGGCGGAACGATCGCGAGTACGGCCCACGAGACCGGCGCGGTCCCGACCGAACGCGGAGCGGAACTGATCGGGCGCGTTCCGGAACTGGACGAGTACGCCGACATCACGGTCGAACAGGTCGCACAGGTTCCGAGCTACGAGATGACGACGGAAACGCTCGAAACCGTTCGTGAGCGGGTGACGGAACTGGACGCCGACCCGAACGTCGATACCGTCGTCATCACCCACGGCACCGATACGATGGAGGAGACGGCGTACTATCTCGACGTGGCCGTCAGCCCGAGCACGCCGGTTTTCCTGACCGGCGCACAGCGACGACCGGACGAACGGGGATTCGACGGCCCAACAAACCTCGTCACCGCGTTTGCGGCGGCAGGGGAATTCGTCGAAGACGATGGTGTTGACGGCGGAACCTACGTCGCCTTCGATGAGGAGATTCACTCGGCACGGTTCGTCACGAAGGTCCACACGTCGAAACTCGACGCCTTCGCCTCGCCCGAGGTCGGCCCGGTTGCGACCCACGACCGGAGCGGCGTTCGAATCCTCCGCCCGCCGCGAAGCGAATCAGTGCACGTTCCGGACGCCTCGCTCGATCCGACCGTCTTCGTCGTCGGGAGCGGAACCGGAATGGACGAACGGTTGGTCGCGTCCGCGCTCGACGCTGGCGCGGACGGACTCGTCGTGAACGGAACGGGACTCGGCAACGTCACCGCGGAACTCGGGGAATTTATCGAATCGACGGTTCGGGACGGAACGCCCGTCGTCGTCACCTCGCGCTGTCTCGCCGGGCGTACGACGCCGGTATACGGGAACGCGGGCGGCGGCGAGACGCTGCGGGACGCCGGAGCGCTGTTCGCAGGGGACCTACCTGCGCACAAAGCCCGCCTCAAGCTGATGCTCGCGCTGTCGAAGTACGCCGACGAGAACGGAGAAGCGGGCGACGAAGCGATCCGCGCACTGTTCGACGCGTAGGCCGACTACGGAACCAAAACAGGGTTCAAACGGAACCGAAGCAGGATTCACTCCGACGAGGCGGCTTCGATGATGAAGTACGCCGCGATGACGCCGAGTATCGAGACGGCCATACAGAGCAACATCGCCCGGCCGAACGCGGAGACGAAGGCCACGTGGACGATTCGCTCCACCTGCGATTCGACTTCCGGGGCGAGGTGTTTGAGCGTCGTCTCCGCGGCATCGGACCCGGACAGCAGCCCCTTGATCTCCTGTCTGTCGGATGCATCCAGCGCCGCTCCAGCCTTGACGAGCAGTTCGGCCAGTTTCTCGTTTTCAAGCGTCTTGAACAGGGCACCGGTCACCGCGACCCCGAAGACGGCCCCCAAGAGCCGAACCATCCCCAACACGCCGGACGCTTCGCCGCCCTTCGCGTCGGGCAGCGCTCCCATTCCGACCGTGTTCGAGAGCGTGTACGCCACTCCGATCCCGGTTCCGGCGAGGACGAGTGAGACGAGGACGGTAACCAATCCGCTCGTCGGGGTGACGCGGGTGAGAAAGACGAACGCCACTGCCATGAGTGCCATACCACCGACCATCGAATTTCGGACGCCGAGCCGGGTCGAGACGTCGTTCGTCCGTGCTTCCAACACCACCAACGGAACGGTGAACGCCAGGAATACCAGTCCGGTTCGTAACGGGGAGTAGTCGAGGATGTTCTGGAGATACAGCGTCATGTAGAACAACAGCGCACCGAACCCGTAGTTCACGACGAATCCGACCGCGTTCGCGCCGAGGAAGTCCCGGTTCGCGAAGAGGTCGAGTTCGATCAGCGGGTCGTCGGTACGCCGCTCGATGACGAAAAACGCCGCGAGCAACAGCACCGCTGCGCCGAGTGCGCCGATGACGAACGGTGACCCCCAACCGAGCGTGTCACCCTGTTGAATCGCGAGCACTAGCGCGACGAGACCGCCGGTAACGGTCACGAGACCCGCGAAATCGACATGATGGCCGACCGTCTCATCACGCGATTCGCGCACGGCCGCGAGCGTCAGGATGACCGCCACCGCCGCGAGCGGAACGTTGAAGAAGAAAAACCAGCGCCACGACACCATCTGGGTGAGGACGCCGCCGACGAGGGGCCCGGCGGCCAGTCCGAGGCCGGAGATAGCGGCCCAGAGCGCGATACCTTTGCCGCGTTCCTTCTCGGGGAAGGCGTGACTGACTATCGGTAGCGACGCCGCGAAGAAGGCCGCCGCGCCCAGGCCCTGCACCACACGGGCCGACACGAGCCACAGTTCGCTTTGGGAGAATCCGGCGAACGCCGATGCGGCGATGAAGATGGTAATCCCGATGAGCAGGACGCGCCGCCGACCGAAGATGTCCGACAGCCGACCGAACGCCACCATCGGCGCGGCGAACGCGAGCAGGTAGGCGTTGATGGTCCACTGGAGTCCCGTGGTCGAGATTCCGAGGTCCCGACCGATGGTCGGAAGCGCGACCGTGAGACCGTTGAAATCCACGCTGACCAGAATCCCGGCGATGCCGATGGCCACCACCACCCACCACTTCCGGTTTTGTTCGGTGATCGTCGGTACGCGATTCGCTAGCTTCGTCGTGTTAGTTCCCATCTGTCTCCCACCCCTTACAGTCGCATCCGAAGAGCGCAACCGTGCGACAGCTGTTCTCCTGCGTTGTCGCTTCATTACGCCGTTGACGGCCATAAACATGTAGTCGATTAAATCAGAACTATCGTCATTTTAGCGAAGTCTCACGTCCCTAAGTCTCACGTCCCTACTCGAAACGCCCAGGGGACAACTGCCGGAGCATCGGCGACGATTCGCCATCCACCGCTTCGGATATCAACTGTCCGACGACGGGCGCTCGGGTGATTCCGAGACCGCTCATGCCGACGGCGTGATAGTAGTCTTCCGTGTTCCCCTCACCCACGATCGGCAGGCCGTCGGGCGTGACGGTTCGGTAGCCGATCCATCCCGTCTCGCGGCGGAAGCGGTCGGCGTCGAAGCCGAGTTCCGAGAGCAGGTCCCGCGCTCGCCGTTCGAAGTCGTCGTTGGGGGAATCTCCGGTAGTGGGAGTCGCGTCCTCGTCCGTCCGAAACTCGGTGTTGTAGTGACCGACGTACAGCCCCTTCGCGTATCGACGGACGTAGAGTTCGTTCTCGAAGAGGGTGAACGGAATTCCGGTATCCGCGTCATCGGGCGTCTCGAACCCGACGATGGGCCCCGCTGTCCGGCGGACGGGAAAACCGTCCATCCCGTCCACGTCAACCGCCCACGGTCCGGCGGCGTTCACCACCGCATCGACGGCCATCGTTTCATCATCCAGTTCGATGCCAGTGACGCGCCCGGACTCGGTTTCGATGCCCCTCACTTCAGTCCCGGTTCGAATCGTCGCGCCCGCGTCCCGTGCTTTTTCGGCGTACAGTTCCGCGATGGCGACGGGATCGAAGTGGCCGTCTTCGGGCGTCGAGAGCGCGCCGACGGCGCGCTCGTCGTCGTACGGCCCTGCGTCCGGGAGAATCTCCGCGTCAATTCCCGCGTCCTGGAGCGAATCCGCGTACTCCCGATACGTCTCCAGCGTCGAATCCGACCATGCGACGTGGAGCAGTCCCGTTTGCGTGTACACCAGTTCGCCGTCCTCGATGAATGTCGAATATTCGTCCCACGCTCGCCGTCGGAGTTCGTGTGCGAATTCGCTCGGTGGCACCGCCTGCCACACGAACACGGCCATCGAGGCGGCCGTCGTCCCGCCGCCGATATCGTCCCGTTCGAACAGTTCCACGTCGTGGCCGCGGTCGGCGAGGTGGTACGCACAACTCGTTCCGATGACGCCGCCGCCGATGATGCCGACAGTCATGTATCCGTTTGCGGGATTGCTTTGGGGGGACCTGAGTGTTGCCCGTCACGGAAAACTGGCTATCGCGAGTTGATTACTCTACAGAAAGTATGTCAGATCTTCCAACGATAAGCGGGACGTCCCGCTCTATCGCTTCTCGCCGACTTCGACGCAGCCACCCGACTCTGACGAGCGGTAAATCGCGTCCATCACGCGCTGGGTGGTGAGCGCCTGCTCGATGGTGTTGAACTCGGGCGCTTGCCCGGCCACGACGGCGTCGAGGAACCGCTTGTCGCTTCCCTCCCAGCCGACGTGGTCGATGGAGGCGTCACTGACGGTGGATTCCACGAGATGGTCGGGACCACTCGATCTCGCTTCCAACATCGTCAGGTCGTCGCCACCGAGTTCGAGACGTGCGCCTGCTTCCGACCCGCGAACGACGAACTCCTGACTCTCGGCCTCGTTGGTCGCCCACGCGACTTCGAGCGAGATCGTTCGGCCATCGGCACAGCGGATCAGCGCCGTCGCCGAGTCCTCGACGTCGAACACGGCCTCCTCGGTGGCGTCGTACCAGTCGTCCGGGTCCACGTAGTCGTCCCGGTTCCCGAACTGGTTGCGGGTGACGCCGAACACGGTCTCGACCGGCGGGAAGTCCATCAGATACAGCGCGAAGTCGATGGCGTGAACGCCGATATCGACCACGACGCCGCCGCCCGACAGTTCCTCGTTGGTGAACCACGAACCGACACCGGGGATGCCGCGACTGCGGATGTAGTTCGCCCGGATGTGCCGAACGTCGCCGAAGTGACCCGCGTCCTGATACCCCTTGAACAGTTCAGCCGCCGTCGAGACGCGGTTGTGGAAGTTCACCATGCAGAACCCGTCGGCCTCCCGCGCGGTTTCGGCCATCCGTTCGGCGGCCTCCAAACTGTCGGCGAGCGGTTTCTCACAGAGCACGTCGTAGCCCTGCCCGAGCGCGGCGACGACGGCGTCCTCGTGAAACGCGTTCGGCGTGGATACCGCGACCGCGTCGAGGTCCTCGTTCTCGTACATCGTCTCGAACTCCTCGTAGGTTCTCGCGCCGAACTTCGTCTCGAAATTCTCGCGAATATCGGGGACGATATCGGCACCCGCAACGACCTCGTGGCCGAGTTCGAATGCGTTCGTCGCATGGGTCTGGCCCATGAATCCCAAGCCGACGACACCGAGGCGAACTGATTCTCCTTGCATGATGGCGAGAACGGGCGACTGAATAAAATATGTAGGCATAACGGCGAAACCTATCACGACCGTTTTCGCCGAGCACTTCGTAGGACATCGCGGTCATTGTTAACGGATCCTGTTACCGTTCCCCTTCCCGATCAGTTCCGACGCTCGGCCGAGTGAGGCTGTGTCCGATCATCGACGGCGTTCTCACGGTCGCGTTCACGGAGGGAGTTCATCAGACGGGAACCGAACAGCCAGTCGGCCCACGGCAGTTCGAACCGCTGGCGGTCGTATTCGGGGAACCGCCGATTCTCGGTCATGCTGAAGTTCACGAGCGCGACGAACACGATTCCACCGAGGGTGTTTCCGAGGACGACGGGAACGAAGAAATGGAAGAACACCGAGCCGAGAGTCTCGATACCGATGAACACCAGAAAGAGAACTTCACACGCGCCGACGACGCAGTGAAAGAGGTCGGCGATGGGGATGATGATCATGATGGCGTAGATGATGATGAGACGCGAGATCGTCTCCCGGGCCGCGTGCACCAACCAGACCATCGTTGCCACGAGGCCGCCTGCGAAGACACCTTTGTAGAAGAGCGCCCACCACGCCGTTCCCATCGCGTGCTCGCCGAAATGGCTGGCGGTCGCGGCCACAGCGGGGTCGAAAATCCCCGTCGTGGCGAGGAGGTAGGCGGTGATACCCGCACCGATGACGTTCGCCGCGAGCACGATTGTCCACAGTCGAAGCAGTTGCGGAAGGCTCGCGAGCCGCGTCAATACCAACGTCACCGGCGTCAGCGTGTTCTCCGTGAACAGCTGGTAACTGCCGATGACGATCATCACGAATCCGACGGGATACAACAGGTTGCTCATCCCCACGCTGTCCGGATACGCCGTCGTCATTGCGGCCCGCGCGAGGAACGTCGCGCCGATGCTCAATCCGGCGGCGAGCCCGCTGAAGAACAGCAACCGCGTGCTCCGCTCGATCTCCTCGTCCGCCGTCGCCGTCACGCGCTGGAAGATCTCGTCCGCCGAGAATCGGTCGCGGACGGCCTCGCCAGCGGCGGGTGCACCCCGCCGCGAACGATCGATCGTCTCCCGAAGCTCCCGGTTTTCCGGCTGTAACGACCGCTGAATCTCGGTTAGACCACCGACCTCGGCGATCGCTTCGAGGAGCGGTTCGAGCTCGTACGCACCGTCGTAGCGTTCGCCGTTGACGAAGAACGTCGGCGTCGCGTTCGCGCCGCTGTAGATGCCGCTCTCGAAATCCTCCCTAACTCGCTCTTCGTACACCCCGCGGTCGAGCTCGTCCGCGAACCGATCGACGTCCAGTTCGAGTTCCTCGGCGTAGCTGATAAGGTCGGCGCGGGTGAGCGCGTCCTGATGCTGATACAGCAGGTCGTACATCTCCCAGAACCGTCCCTGCGCCGCGGCCGCCTCCGACGCTTCGGCGGCCCGCTGTGCGAGCGGATGTTGCTCCGTCAACGGAAAGTGCCGGAAGACGAAGCGAACTCGGGTCCCCAGTCGGTTCAAAATCCGGCGGACGATGGGATAGAAATCGCCGCAGTAGGGACATTCGAAATCGCCGTACTCCACGAGCGTCACCGGCGCGTCGTCGGACCCGCGGACGTGATCCGTCTCGTTCACCGGCACCGTTAACGTCCGATTCTCGGTTTGACTCATCTGAAACCCACCCCGTCAGCCCCTCGACTGACCTGGTACAATAGTCGCTGTCACAGTGAAAGACGAGTAACAGGATAACGCTGTCGCCGGTACGTGGACCGCCGTCGAACTATAACGGATGCGAAGTCGAGTCGTTCTGATTCGAAATCTGTTCGAGACGATCGGGTTCAGCCTCGCGTTTCCACGACGAGCGTCGTCTCGTACTTCCCTCGCTCCATCGTCACCCGAACGTCGAACGCCACCGCGAGGACGTGCGTTTCACCGTCCCGATTCTGAACGACCACGCCTCGACTCGCCTCGCACGCCCCGAACTGTCGGTTCGGACCATCCGGGCAGTTGGCCTGACGCCACACCCGTGCCGCCGACTCGTTGTATTCGACCTGATACACGGTGCCCGAATCGACGCGAGACGAGCGAAGCGAGTCGAGCGTCCCCTGCAAATCGGTGTGAACCGTCGAGATGGCGGCGTCTCGTTGTTGCCAGCGATACGATTCCGGAACCCCGCTCCCGGCACCGTGAACGCCGCGCGAGAGGACTCGCTGTGCGTTTTGGACGGGCGCGTCGTACTCGCCGCTCGCGGCCACGTCCCCGCTGTAGCCTAGTTGGAGATACGCGAAGAGTATCGGAGTCAACGCGACGGCGACGAGTGCCGCCGCGCCGAGGACGAGTTGGGCGCGGTCGTTCATACGTACCACACCCAGACCGTCACGTCGCCGTTCGCCGTCGTCACCGTGGAGTGGCCGACCGGAACCCCTGCCGGTTTCCGATACCCGACGGACCCGTACGGCGTTTCGACCCGGAACATGAGGTTGTCCGGAAGGATGCGGTCGACGCGATGTTCGAGCGTGCCTTTCTCGCGGCGGAACGACTTCGACGAGTCGATGATCTCCGCCAGTCGCGTCGTTCCCTGATGCCTCGGAGCGTCGTTCATGAGCACGTTTCCGGCGTCCTTCGCGTACATGTCCAGTTGTGTCCCTCTCGTGTGTGGCGCTGGAACGCCGAGCGCGAAGCCCATCGTAACGCCGAGGATGAGCACGACGCCGATTCCCGATTCCACGATGGAGAGGGAGAGTTGGGCACGGGGTTTTCGATCACCCATCGACGGTCACCGCCAGAATCGACTTCCGGGTCGCCGCCGGATAGTACGTCATTCGGATGCTCCCCGTCGGGAGCGCTCCGTTCGTGTCGAACGTGAACCGCGTCGTCTCAAACCGTGAGAGCGACACGTGAAGCTCCCCGTCGAGACCCGACTCGTTTCGGAGAACGACTCGTCCGTTCGCTCGAACGGTGCTCACCGTCGTCCCGTCCGGTGGGTGAACAACGAGCGTCGCGTTCGGCGTACGCCGCGGCAGCGTGAACTGTGGATCCCTTCCCGACAGCGGCGGTGTCCGCGTCACCGCACTCCGATTTTCGACCAGCACGATACGGCGAATCGTCGTGCCACCCGAGGGAGACCCGCGTTCCGCAAGAATCGTGTCGCCGAGCCTGATTCGAACGTCGTGATCCGCGAGGACGGGAAACAACGTCATCAGGCGGGTTGTGTTCAGATTCGCTACTTTCGTCCCGTCGAGGACGTTCGCCCGAATCGTCAGCGGACCGTCCGCGGACACGAACCGTTCGCTCGTCGCGACGGCGATTCGACGCTTCGTCGGGGTCCTGTCCGCACCGACGAACGCCCGATCGGCGATACCGACGCTCAATCCCGTCACCATCGTTAGGATGAGGAGGGCGACCGCCAGCGCGGGCAGGTTCATCTGTCCGCGCAGTTGTGACCGCGGGAGTCGCTCGTCCGTCCCCTTCCGGTTCATCGATTCGTCCCCCGTTTCCCGCGTTTCAGTTCCACGATGAGACCATCCGGACCGCTGTATACCGCGATGATGGCGGGATCATAACTCGACCAGTTTCCGCGTACCGTCGCGACACGGGACGGAAGCGAGAGTCGCACGCTCGAATTCGAGCCACCATCCGAACGGTCGAGCGTCAGCATCCGCCCGTTTGCACGGATAACGTACTCGTGGCCGCGAATCGTCTCCGGCAGGGAGACACGCATTCGTACGTCGACGTTCGTCCCATCAGCGGGAACCGACTGCTGAACCCGTTCCGCCGTCTTCGAGAGGACACGGTCGCCGACTTCGTGGCCGACGGCGACCTTGTACTTCGGAACGACGCCACTGTACAGCGTCGTCGTCAGCAGTCCGATGTACAGGACGACGAGTCCCGCTTCGAGTGCCTTGCCGATGACGGGGCTAACGGCACGGTCGTCGAGGAACCGCCTGTCACTTTTGCGGCTTCGATGTCTTTCGTTCGTCCTCCGTCTACGGGCGTCCATCATTCGACCTCCGTTCGCATGTCGTGGACGACGAGATAGGCGAACCGTCGCCCTGGGTATTTCGCCACGACGCTTTGGATACCGTCATCGTCGAAGTCCCGAACCGTCGTCGTGGCGTTCTCCCGCTCGAAGTAACGCCGCCACGCGTCGGGCGTCCTCGTCTCGATTGCGACTCGATAGGTACCGTTTCCGAGCGTCGTCCGGTTGTGCGTGACGTTCGTGCGGACGAGTGCGGATTCGCCGCTCGTGGAGACGACCGTTTTCTTCGAAGCGTCGAGTTTCGGTGCGCCGACGACGAGGACACCGCCACGCCGTGAGGACGTTATCGGCGGGCGTGCGTACATTTGGCCGCCGTCGTTCGTCCCTCGGACGACCGCACCGGCCACGTACGTGACACGCCTGTTTCCGCTCGTGAAAACGAGCGCATCGGTCTCCACTGTCCAAACATTGCCGGAGTCGTCGAGGACTCGAAGCTCCCGACTCTGGGTCGTCAGCTTGCCGTTCGAAAAGGAGATCCGACCGCGATGGATTCCGGTGGTCTCGACGGGGGCGAGTGCGTTGCTCATGTCGTTTGCGACACGCGCCGAGTCCGCCGTCGCGGCGTTGCTTTGGACGACCATCCCGACGCTGGCCGTCAGCGAAGCGAGCGAAAGCATGACGACACCCAAGAGGAGCGCGACGCCGACGACGTTCGATTGGGCGCGAGTCGTGCGGTCCGGACGGGGTGTGGAGGTCATACCATTCCCGCCCCCGCGAAGACGAAGTACGCGATTGCGACGAGTGCGGCCGAGTGAAGCAGTGCTTCGTAGAACCCGCGGCTCGCGTAGCCCGCGAACCAGCCACACGCGAGCATGGTCGCTTGGGTAACGACGTAAAACCGATATCGGTCACGGGTCGGTTGCACCGCGTTCGGGTCGAGCGCGAACCCGGCGTTCGACGAGGAGACCGTCGATAGCTGTGCGAAACTGTCGAGGACGTACGTGTTCACGGCGACCATGATCCCGACGACGAGCAGTGCCGTCGTCCACCCGACCACGACGTACACGAGCATGTTCGACCGCAGCGATTTCTTCTGGTGGTACAGCCGCCCGATTTCGACCTGCAGCGTGTCGAAGACGGTTTCGGTGTCCCCGCCGACATCGAGGGTTCCGGTGACGAGACCGATGGTTTGGTCGGCGAGCGGCGTTCCGACTTCGTCGACGAATCGGGTGAGGGCATCGCGTCGGAGGTCTCCTTCGCGGCTGGTGAGGTTCGCACTGAACGCGAGGTCGTTGACGTTCGGTTGAAGCGCGCCGAGATCCACGTCGCGGGCGACGCGCTCGACGGCAGTCGAGAACGGTCGCCCGAGACTGACGTGGCTCGACACGGCGTGGACGAAGTCCTTTATCTCCCGGTCTTTCGCGTCGTCACGGCGCGAGCGCCGTACCGACACCAACCCGACCGGAAGGGCGAACGCGACGTACGAGAGCAGGACGACGTTGGTCGGCGTGTAGCCAAGGGAGAGGAGAAGCGTTCCGACGATGACCGCCGCCGGACCGAACACGACGATGGTATTTGCGGGATTGATGAACACCGTCCGCAGGAAATCAGTGACATCCCTCGACCGTGCGTGACCCGGCGGGGATTGGTCCGCTGGACGGAGTGACGACACCATCACCGCGGCACCGGCACCGATGACGAGGATGAACGCCCCACTTCCGTAGATGATGAACGCACGAACCGAGAGCGCACCGAACGGTGCCGGTGCGGGTGCCGCCAACCCCGGCGCGAGGACGCTCATCACGGTCAACACGATGACGAGCAACGCCGGAATGACGAGCAGGACGATGAACATCTCCGCCAGCAGTTCGAGGAAATCCTGTGCCTGTTCGTGAGAGCGGGACTGACTGTGGCTCAACATCCGCCCTTCCATCTGGAGATACTGCTCCAGCGTGTCGGGACCCTGTTCGGCGTGTTCGCGGAACTTGAGCAGAAACGGCGCGAGCACGTCCCGCGAGGGAGTATCACGCGCGACGATTCGCAAGCCGTCATCGACGCTCCCGGTCAGCGCGGCCTTGTTCAACACCTTCCGGAACGCGACCGCGGTTTCGCCGTAGGATTCCTCCCGGTCGGCGACCTTCCGAAGCATGGCGATCAGATCGTCGCTCCCCGACGAAAGTGCGCGGAGATAGCGTACCGCGCCGGGGAGCGTCCGTTCGATGTTCGACCGACGTGCACTCGCCGCCCAGCCGAGATACAATCCGCCGAACCACACCGTCGCCCGTTTTCCGCCCGTCGCGCAGACGACGGCGAGTATCGCTGCGGCGTCCACGCGGGACACGGACGGAAACGTGAGTTTCTCCAACACAGGTACGCCGCCGTGAAAGAACGACACGAGATGTGCGAGGACGGAAGGAGGGATTGCGAGTATCAATACCCCTGTCCACGCGAACAGTGCCAGAAAGACGACCCACGAGAGACCGTAGGTCCGCGACAGGAACACGTCGAAACTGGCGTTCACGTCCGTCGCGCGGTACCGTTTTCGATCCCGGTCGTGTCGCCTGTGATCGGCGTGGCGCGAGAACAGCGCGTACAGCGCGCGGTCGAGGATGCCGAGGGAAGAGCCCGAGCCCATGGAGTTTCCCACGACGTCCCCGTTCGCCGTCGTGTTCGGGGTCTCGGTGAGACTCATCCGCTCACCTCCCGCGATACTCGCTCCACCGTCGCCGCCTCGTTGTTCTGGAGGTCGGCGAGGAACGAGAACAACTCGTCGAAGTCGGTCATCCCCTCGCGTTCCAGATACTGCACGTAGTGGTGTTTGCGGTGGAACTCCGTCTCGACCTCCTCCACGCTTCGGTCGGTACGGTGGGCAAGTCGGTCGAAGAACTGGAACCCGATTTCGTGGTCGTCGTCGCCGAGTTGCGGATGGTCGTACTTCGTGTGGAACGTCCCTTCGTGGTCGCGCCACGCGACCGTGTTCCAATGAATCGTCGTGCCGTCCTTTCGAACCGTTCCACAGCGACCGTCCAACTCGGCCAGTTCGTCTTCGTTCACGAGTTCGATGACCTCGCCGACGTAGCGCTCGCCGTTGACGTTTCGCGGGAAGACGACGAGGTCTATCTCCCGGAGCAGATACGACGAGAGCCCCTGTTCGACCACACGGTTGACGAGCTTTTCGATGTTTTCCGCGTGCGTGGTGCCCAGAAGTCCGTGTCCCGTGTTGAGCGACTCGGCGAACGTCTGGAAGGAAGCGGGGGTGTTGATTTCGGCGATGACCTCGACGTCCGGGTTCAGGTAGTTGCACTCGGTCATCAGGTCGGCCATCGTCACCCGCTTGTAGTCGTTTTCGTGGTCGCGGGTGGTGAGCGAGACGCCGGTTTCGTGTGGCAGTCGAACCTCCCGTGACCCCTCGTCGATGCTGATTGGCCGGTCGCGGTACGGTATGAACGGCATGTGCGCGTTCATCAGCGTCGTCTTGCCGACGCCGGTTTGCCCGGAGAACAGCGCGACGCCGTGATGCTCGTACAGTTGCCAGAGGAAGGTGACGATTTCGGTGGAGATGCTTTCGGTATTCAGCAGGTCGACCGGCGTCATCGTATCGGGTGCCTGTTTTCGAATCGAGATGTGCGGCCCGCCCTCGCTGATGACCGGCAGGGCGACGGCACAGCGAATGGTCTCCTCGTCGGCCACACCGTCGGGGGACAGGTTGACCTTCGCGCTGGGGTTGCTGGCGTTGAGTTCGACACCATCGGAAGCGGCCATCTGGGTGACGACGTTGACGAACGCCGACTCGTCCTCGAACGAGAGGTTCGTCGGGATGCGCTCGCCGTGGCCGATGGCGTGACCGCGGGGAATCACTTTGATCCGTTCCCCGACTTGGTTCGCCTCGATGTCTTCGAGTAACCCGTCCCGGATTGGAATCGTGAGTTTGCCGTGGCCGACGTAATCCCGGAGGACGTAGTATACGAGGTCCGAGAGGCGGTCATCCGAAAAGCGATGGTCCACCGGCGGAACGGCGAGGTCGTACTCCGCAAGCGCCGTCCGGACGCGATACTTCGCCGCGTCGAACCACGCGCGGGTGTTTCGGGCGGTGAGTCGCCGCGAGAGGAACTGTTTCGCGCGTTCGCGGACGAACGCCGCTCGGTCGTCCACGATGTCGCCGACGTGGGTCTCCCAGATTCGGTCCTTACACTCCGTGATGAGTCGGTCGTCGTCCGGCAGGAGGTTGGGTTCGAGGACGGCGTACTTCGTCGCAAAGGAGTCCGTTCCGAGCAGGTGTTCCTGATAGACGACGACCGGGATACGGAACCCCTCGAAATCGACGGTGTGCGTCTCGATACGTTCGCTGGCGAAGCGCGCGAGGTAGTCACCGTCCGCCGGGAGGTCGGTATCCGCGGGAGCGTAGTTCTCGGTGTGAACGACGAGATGGTCGCCCGCGGCGTCGGCGACCTCGATCTGTTCGTCGAGCGCGAGGGGGGTGAGTCGCCCGAGACAGAGGAGTTCGGCGAGCGCGTGATACTCGACGCGTCGCCGGGAGTCGGGCGAGAGGTCGGTCAGACGGTCGATGGCGCGCCGGTACTTCGGTTCGAACCCGTGTTCCACACACTCCACGGCACCTTCGCGCGTGAGCGGTCGGCGGAGGTTCGCGGTGGCGAAATACTCCCGAATTCGGGTGAGCGCTTCCCCGTCAGCGGCACTGAGCGTGGGCGTTCGAACGTCGTATCGAAAGCCATTCTCGGTTTCTCGAACCGTCGCGACGACGCCGGGATGGAGTTCGCGCTGGTCGCGCACGTCCGGTGCGTACCACGCGTCCGGGGCGTCCGGTGGAATCGGTGGGGGAACCGTCCCAGTATCAGACGTGGCAGGTGTGTCAGAACACGGTGAAATATCCATCGAAGACATGTCGTTATGAGTATGCTTGGTTTGCTATTCTAATTTAAACCTTTGGAAAATTTCGGATCATATATTGTTTTCTGGCGTGAATATTTCGGGGTGGCTACCGTAGCCAGGCCATTCGCGACGGAGCAGGAGACACCGAAAGGAATAGACGCCTGCTGTGAGTGGGTTCGACGTATGCGTTTGGCACGGATTCGTACCGCGGACGGGGTGTTGACCGGCGAATACGAGGACGGGACGGTGGACGCTGGCACAGAGTCGTACGTCGTCGGTGACGACGCCGAACTGCTCGCTCCTTGCGAACCGTCGGCATTGTACTGCGTAGGGCGGAATTACGCGGCGACGAACGAACAGATGGATTACGAGCGACCCGAACGTCCCGACTGGTTCATCAAGCCGCCGGTCTCGGTTCGTCCGCACGGAGCGGAATTACCGTACCCCGACTGGACGAGCGAACTGACCTACGCCGGAGAACTCGCGGCCGTTATCGACGACCGATGCACGGACCTCGACGTCGACGACGTGGACGACGCGGTTCGCGGATACACGATACTCAACGACCTCGATGCGCTCGACCAGGACGGGCGAACCGCCCGGAAGGCGTTCGACGGGTCTGGGCCGTTAGGTCCGTGGATCGAGACGGAGTTGGAGCCAACGGACGTCGATATGACGACGCACGTCGGCGGCGAACTCCGGCAGGAGGCGAACACCTCGGAGATGCTGTTTTCCCCTCGTGAAGTCGTCGCGTTCCTCTCGGAGCGGTACACGTTCCAACCGGGCGACGTCGTCTCCTTCGGCAGTCCCGCCAACCCCGGTCTCGTTCGTCCCGGCGAGGCGGTCGAAATCCGATACGACGGTATCGGAACGCTCGAAAACAGGATCGTCGACGCGGATTGACCGTGGAAACCGGCGTCGGGGTCGTCGTCCGTCCACTCTCTTTTCGGTGAGCGCTTGTGCGGGGAGGGAACTCTCGAACCACCAGCGTGCGGATATTTATTATTCGTGCGAATGAAACTCGGCGTATGCACCCAACCGTGGGAGATACTCTCTCCCTCACTGCCGAGAAGTACCCGGAACGCACCGCACTGGTGTACCCGCGAAAGGACCAGACCTGGAGCTATCGGGAGTTCGACGAGAACGTGAACCGACTCGCCAACGCGCTCTCCGAGCGTGGTGTCGGAAAAGGGGACCGCGTCTCGACGCTCCTGTTCAACACCAGCGAGATGGTGCTCACGATGTACGCCGCCTCGAAACTCGGCGCGGCGTTCAATCCCTTGAACTTCCGCCTGCCCGCCGGGGAGGTGACGTACATCCTGAACGACGCCGAGAGTTCGGTACTCGTGTACGAGGACGCGGTGGCGGACGTGGTAGCGGCGGCCAGGGACGACCTCGAAACGGTCGAGGAGTTCGTCCACGTGGACGATTCGAGTGCGGACACGTATTTCTACGACCTGCTAGCGGACCGATCGACGGTCGCGCCGAGCGTGGACGTGTCACAGGACGACGACTACATCGTCATGTACACCAGCGGGACCACCGGGCGGCCGAAAGGCGTCGTCCACGCTCACCGGGACATGATCGAACACAGCATGTCCGTGCTCGTGGACCAGCAACTGACCCGGGACGACGTCGGCCTCTCGGCGGCACCGCTCTATCACTCGGCGGAACTCCACGTCTTCCTCATCCCACGGATTCACGTGGGAGCGGCAACCGTCGTTCAGCACTCCTTCGATCCGGAGTTGGCGCTCTCGATGCTCGCGGAACACGACGTGACGGTTCTGTTCGGTGCGCCGACGATGTGGCTCGCGATGCTCCAGGCGGACCCGGAATCTTACGACCTCTCCGCGCTCCGACTGGGCGGGTACGGTGGAGCGAGCATGGCACCGGCGACCGTCCGCGACATCCACGAACGAATCGGCTGTGACCTCCTCCAGTACTACGGAATGACCGAACTCGGTCCGGCGGTCACGGTGCTCTATCCGGACGAACAACTGGAGAAGGCGGGAAGCGCCGGAATTCCTATCCTCAATCACGACGTCCGCATCGCCCGACTCGACGAGAACGGTAACGCGCTCGCGCCTGACGATGAGGCACTGACCGGAACCGTTGGCGAGATAATCGTTCAGGGTCCGGCGTTGATGCGAGGGTACTGGAATGGTCCCGAAAAAACCGACGCGGCGATCCGTGACGGATGGTACTACTCCGGTGACCTCGGCTACGCCGACGAGGACGGCTACGTCTGGGTCAAAGACCGCGCGGACGACATGATAATCAGCGGTGGAGAAAACATCTATCCGCGAGAAGTAGAAGACACGCTCCTCGAACACGCCGACGTGTTCGAGGCGGCGGTCGTCGGCATCCCCGACGACGAGTGGGGCGAGAAAGTGGTCGCGTACGTCGCTGCCGAACCGGGGACGACCGCGGAAACGCTCGATTCGTTCCTCCTCCGGAGCGACGACCTGGCCGATTTCAAGCGCCCGCGTGAGTACGCCTTCGTGGACGAACTGCCGAAGACGCCCAGCGGGAAGATTCAGAAGTTCGAACTCCGCGAGGAGGACGTGTAAGGGCGGAGCGAGCCATCACCACGGCCACTGTTCTCCGTTCTCCCCCTCTGTTCGAATTCAAAACATTCTCCGACTGACTGTTGTTTTCACCGAGAAAAGAGTTATATCATAATACCTCGTCGGAGTTCGTGACTGCGGTTCGCCGTTCCACCCTGTCAGCCATCTATATAGTAGTATTATTCCGATATTACTACTATTGGTGGAAATTGTTCGAATAGTGGCACCAATAGCGCTCCGTTCGGGTATGACCTGAACGGTGGTAATATGAACGCCTATTATAAGCGGTTTTTATGTCCCATCGGCCTCCTCCGAGTGAATGACGCGAAAATCCGAACGGGCGAACGGTGGCACGTCACGACGAAACTTCCTCGCGGTAACCGGCGTCGCTGGCGCAGCAGCCCTCGCTGGCTGTAGCGGCAGTAGCGGCGATTCCAAAGATTCGAGCACGAGCTCGGGAGGCGACGGTTCGGACACGTCCAACGACAACTCCGACAAAACGTCGGAACAGAGCGGCGACACGAAGAGCAAGGACCTCCTGACGGCGGGTGGCTCCTCGACGGTGTACCCCATCACGAACGATGCGGCGTCGCTGTGGAACTACAACGCACCGGCGGACGACGAGGAGTACTGGCCCCACAGCAAGTACAACATCGACACGAAGAAGAACTTCGCCGACTACTGGGCCTCCCAGTACGACGTTCCGACGAACAGCGACAAGGGCCTCCCATTCCACGTTTCCGTCGGCCTGAGCCACTCGGGCGTCGGCCTGAACAAGGTCAAGGAAGGGAAGACGGACATCGGCGACGCCTCCGCTCCCGTGCAGGCGGAACTCTCGGGACTCGACAGCTACGACAAGTTCAAGAACCACGTCGTCGGCATCGACGCGATGCAGGTCGTCGTCAGCAAGGACATCAAAGACAGCGGCGTCAAACAGATCACGATCGAAGATCTCGCCAAGGTCTACAGAGGGAAAATCACGAACTGGAGCAAACTCGGCGGTCCGGACCGCAAAATTCAGGTCGTCGGTCGTGTCGAAGGGTCGGGTACCCGAACCATCTTCCACGAGAACGTCCTCGACGGGAAGAAGGAAGCGGCCGGTGTCCAGGTGCACAAGGGCGAGAACCAGCAAGTCGCCTCCACGGTGGGTGGCTCCAACAACGCCATCGGGTACGTCGGCTACGCGTTCGTCAGCGACAAAACTCCCGCGCTCCACCTCAAAGTCGATAACACGGTGTACTCCCAGAAGAACGGGAACCTCGGTTCGAAGGACTACCCGCTCAACCGTGACCTGCACTGTTACACCTACGAGGGAACTGACAAGTACGAAGCCGCGTTCATCGGCATGATCATCAGCGAATTCGGTCAGAAGGAGTTCGTCAAGCCGCACAACTACATCATGCTCCCGGAGGATCGCCGAAAGGAAGAGAAGCAGAAGCTCAAGCAGTAAACCAGGCGGTAGCATCCGTCAGCAGCCACAGTATCAGTCATCCGGTTCCGTAACCGCGGAACCACCACTTCGGTTTCATGGACCACACAGTCGTTCACGGTGGGTAGCATCGGTGTGAACGGCTCATACAAACAATGTCAGTAACACACATCCTCTCTAATCGTACCGACTCGTTCGGGTTGGGACGGTTGGCGCTCGACGAACAGATCGCCGCTGGGGTCGGCCTCTGTTCGGTCGTTGCGTTCGCTATCGTTTTCCTGATAGAGCCTTCACTCGCCGTCTTTCCCGTCATCAGCTTCCTGCTGGTGACGCTGTACGGCTGGGTTCGAAATCAGGCCGTAACGGCGCGTGCGCTCACCTTCCTCGCCACCGTCTCGACCATCGTCGTCCTCGGACTCATCACCCTGTTCTTGGTGTTCAAGTCCACGACGGCGTTTCGAATCATGGGTCTCGACATCGTGACCAAGACGGACGGCACCCTCTGGTCGTCCTCCGACCGCGTCTTCGCACTCGCCCCGATGATCTGGGGGACGTTCGTCACGACCCTCATCGCGACGTGTATCGCCGGACCGCTCGGCATCGCGGGCGCGGTCTTCATCGCGGAGATGGCTCCCGGATGGGTCCGGGACATCGTCAAGCCGGGCGTCGAGATGCTCGCCGGAATCCCGTCCATCGTCTACGGGTTCATCGGGTTCAACATCGTCAATTCGGCGATGATGGACTACCTCGGACTCACCACCTTGGGAAGCCTGTTCGCCGTCGGCCTCGTCATCGGCATAATGGCGCTCCCGACGGTGGTTTCGGTCGCCGAGGACGCGATCACCGCCGTCCCCAATGCGATGCCCGACGGCGCGCTCGCGCTCGGCGTCACGGATTGGCAGACAATCAAGAGCGTCATCCTCCCCGCCAGCGTATCGGGGATTTCGGCCGCCATCATCCTCGGCGTCGGCCGCGCCATCGGCGAGACGATGGCCGCGACGGTCATGCTCGGGCACAACGCGATGTTCCCGAAACCCCTGTACAACGTCTTCGGCAACACCGAGACGCTGACGACGCTTATCGTGAGCCAGTACGGAAACGCCATCGCCGACAAGCCGTACCTCAGCGCGCTGTTCGCGGCCGGCGTCGTGCTGTACATCACCGTCCTCGCGTTGAGCATCGCTTCGCTCCTCATCGAGCGCCGCATGGAAAGTAGGCTCGGGGGGTCGCTATGAGCGACGCCTACGAGGGCGACGTACATCGAAGTCTGGACACCGATTGGTGGCGAACGGTTACCATCGCCATCGTCGGCATCGCGTTCCTCTCGATGATCTTTGCGGCCGCGAACGTCTTCAGTTGGATAACCGCGACCGACGTGTTCGGTTCGGTCCACCTGTACACACTGTACGGCATCGCCCTCGTCCTGACGGGGGTCGGGGTGGTGTTCGTCGGCATCGCTTCCGCGACCGACGTCGTCGAGACGCGTGCGAGCGACAAGACGGGAGTGCTTCCCGGGACGCTCGCCGCGGCCTTCGCGCTCGCCATAATCGGACTGGTCGTCTCCCAGACGCTCGGGATCAGTTCCACGCTCGGATGGGCCGTTCCCGCACTGCTCGCGGGCGTGCTCGTCTTCTTCGGCGTCACGTTTGCACCGGACGACCTCGGTTCCACGCTCCCGTGGGGGCTGTTCGCCGCGTTCGTCGGCGTGCTCTTTCTCACCGGCGTCATCTCGCCGGAGTGGACGTGGAAACTGACGACGTTCGACCTCGGGATAAAAGGGATAATCGCGATACCGAGCCTCGCTTTCATCGCCAGTTTGTTGACGGCGTGGTCGGCCGCGAAAGCCACTGAAGGATTCGGCGTGCGGGGCCAGCAGACGGGTGCGTACTTCCTCGTCGGAACGAACGCGTTCTTCATGCTCGGATTGCTCGCCATGCTCGTCCTCTTCGTCACCGAGAAGGGAGCGGGACGGGCGATGAAGGGATTCCACATCGGGCCGGGGCTCTCGATACACTGGCCGTTCGTGATGAACGGGAGCGGTCTCGGTGTGATGATTCCGGGCGTCAAGCCCGCCATCGTGGGAACGTTCTGGCTGGTCCTCGGGGCCATCCTGGTTTCGGTCCCGCTCGGCGTCGGTGCGGCGGTGTTCCTCACCGAGTACGCCGAACGCGGATCGTTCACTTCCATCGTGGATATCGTGACCAACGGCCTCTGGAGCACGCCGAGCATCGTCTACGGCCTGTTCGGCTACGCGTTCCTCCTGCCGCGTCTCGGCGGCCGACCGAGCGTGCTCGCGGGACAACTCGTGCTCGGCTTCATGCTCCTGCCGCTCGTTCTCATCACGAGTCGTGAGGCCATCCAGTCCGTTCCGGACGCCTACCGTGACGGGAGCGTCGCACTCGGGGTGACGCGGTGGCAGACCATCAGGAGCGTCGTCCTTCCGGCGGCGGTTCCGGGAATCATCACCGGAATCATCCTCGGCGTCGGCCGAATCGCCGGTGAAACCGCCCCGCTCATCCTCGTCACCGCGGGCGGCCTGAACGACCGGGGCATTCAGGTGCTCGACAGCTTCAAGTTCACGACATCGCCGCCGTTCGTGACGAACGATGCGCTGTTGCACTCTTCGAGCGCCCTGCCGTATCAGATATACGCGGTCATCGAGGCCGGCGTCAGCGGCAGTGAGGAGTTCGGGTGGGCGACCGCCTTCCTGCTCCTCGTCGTCATCATCTGCTTCTACGTTGTCGGCATCGCGACGCGACTGTACTTCCAGCGGAAACTGAACCAATGAGCAAGACAACTACGACTCGGGTAGACGGTGAATCGGCGGAGGAAACGAAATCGGAGTGGACGGACCACACGTTCGCGGGCGAAACGGCCATCTCGGTCGAGGACCTCGACGTGTTCTACGACGACGATCAGGCGCTCCAATCGGTTTCGATGGACATTCCGAAACGGAGCGTCACCGCACTCATCGGACCCTCCGGATGTGGGAAATCGACCTTCCTGCGGTGCCTCAACCGCATGAACGACAGAATCAGGGCGGCACGCGTCGATGGATCCGTGGAATTCGAGGGAGCGGATATCTACGACGACAACGCGGATATCGTCCAGCTCCGACGGAAGGTCGGAATGGTGTTCCAAAGTCCGAACCCGTTCCCGAAATCGATTCGGGACAACATCACCTACGGGCCGCGCAAGCACGGCGACATCGACACCGGCCTGCTCGCGTCGCTGCTCGGCCGAGACGACAAGGACGAGGCGCGCGAACTCGTCGAACGCTCGTTGCAACGGGCCGCCCTCTGGGACGAGGTGGAAGACAGATTGGACGACAGCGCGCTGGGACTCTCCGGCGGCCAGCAACAACGGCTCTGCATCGCCCGTTGTCTCGCGGTGGACCCCGAAGTGATCCTGATGGACGAACCGGCGAGCGCGCTCGACCCCATCGCCACCTCGAAGATCGAGGACCTCATCGAGTCGCTGGCCGACGAGTACACGGTCATCGTCGTTACCCATAGCATGCAACAGGCGGCCCGCATCTCCGACCAGACCGCCGTGTTCCTCACCGGCGGCGAACTCGTCGAATACGACAAGACGGACAAGATCTTCGAGAACCCGGCAAGCCAGCGCGTCGAAGACTACGTGACTGGCAAGTTCGGATGACGGTGGAACTGGCGGACAACACGAGGACGGTGCAGGCGACGGGGAGTTCCTCGTACACCATCTCGCTGCCGAAGAAGTGGGTGGACGAGCACGGCATCGACGCCGGGATGGAACTCTCGTTCTACCCGGCACACGGCGGGGAACTCGTCATCAAACCAGACCGGGATTCCTCGGAAAACTCCAGCGAGGCCGAGCGTCCCCGCGTCGATATCACCGAACTCCCACCGACCGACGTTCGACAGGTCGTGACCGCCCTGTACGCCACCGGCAGTGAGGCGTTCGTCCTCGTCTCCGAGAATGGACTCGGTTCGGAACAGCGCCGAGCGGCGTCGAAGGCGGCATCGGGAAAGACCGGACTGGAGGTGAGCCGCGAGTCGGAGACGGAACTCTCGCTCAGGATGGTCATCGACACCGCCGCCGTCTCCCTCGAACGGACCGTCCTCCAACTCCAGTATGCCACGCTCTCGATACAGCGTGACGTCGTCAGCGCCCTTGTGGACGGACATCTCGATAACATCGACCAGATCGATCGGTGGCACGACGACGCGTCACGACGGTTCGAAGTTCTCGACGGTCAGTTCCGGCGTGCGCTCGGCGATATACGGGAACTCGACCGACTCGGGCAGTCCCGACGTGCCACGTTCGACCGATACACGACGGCCCGGGAGTTGCTTCCCGTCGGAGAGGGGTTCCAGCGCGTGGCCGACCTGCTTTACGACCGAAGCGACATCGAGCGGGTCGCCTGGGGCGACGAACTCGACGACTGCGCTCGGCGGGCGCGTTCGCTCACGGAGGAAGCGGTCGATGCCGTACTGACGGCCGAACGACCGCCGTACGACACCGTCCGGGACGCTCGAACGCTCTCCGAGGACGTCGCGGAACTCCATCGCCGAGCGGACGAGGAGACGGATAGCTCCTACGTCTGGACGCTCGCACTGGTCGGTCTCGAACGCTCGGCGACGAGCGCGAGCGAGATCGCCGAGCGGGCGGTGCAGGCGTCGCTTCGATAACGACTATTTGATGTTTTTCGCCAGTTTCACCGTACCGGCTCAAGTAGATAAAATGTCTGAAATCTGATATATAGATCGACGAGGGCCGCGAGGTCAACGTCTACACCTTCGATACGTGGTATCAGGCCGAGCAACTCGCGGAGGCGGGCGTGGACGGGGTTATCGTCAACTACCCGAACCTGCTCCGAGAATAGTCGCTACGGAAAGCGAAAGAACGTCTTTTCGAACGGTTCCCACGGAACTCCTCGCTCGAATCGTGTGAAAAAGCTCGCTCGTGGTGTTACATTTCGACGGTCGTCCCACAGTCGGGACATTCGAGGTACATCCCGTCGTCGCCCATCCCGAACGCGAGAACGTCGCTCTCACACTCCGGACAGGGCTGTGCGACGCGCACTTCGGTCGAGTCGCGTGGCGCGCCGAGCGCGAGCGCGACCACGTCGTCGTCCGATTCGTTGCGTCCCTGCTGGTACTCACCGGCCGGGAACCGAATCGCTTCCCCGGCACCGACCTCGGCGATTTCGCTTTCAGCGTCCGGTTCGGGTTTGGTCTCGAACGTCGCCGTCCCCGAGACGATGTAGAATATCTCCTCCTGGTCGAGGTGCGTGTGCAGTCCGCCCGAGAAGGCCTCGCCCGGTTCGAGGGCGTAGTGGTTGATGGACATATCCTCCGTCTCCAGCGGGTCCGAGAGTCCGCGACGGTCGGCGTCTCCCATACTTCCGGATTCCACGTCGTCGATGTCGATTCGCTGCATACGATTCGATACGGTGCTCGTGGACTATAGGTTTGTTCGTCCTTCCCATCGCGGTTGTTCGAACGGAGCGCGTCCCTCGGGTTCACTCATCGCTCCTGTGAACGAAACACCACAGCACTTTCTCTCCCCCCGCCGTACTCCCCCCGATGTACGACAACATCCTCGTCCCGACCGACGGGAGCGAATCGGCCATGGAAGCGACGGACAACGCCATCGAGTTGGCCAAGGCGTTCGACGCGACGATTCACGCGGTGTACGTCGTGGACATCGGCGCGATGTGGGCCGACGCGTACGAGGGCAACGTCCTGCACGACCTCGAATCGCGCGGGAGGAAAGCGGTCGGACGGGTGCGCGAACGGGCGGAAGACGCGGGCGTCGATATTACCGACGAAGTGGTCACGGGCGGGAGCCCCTATCGCGTGATATTGGACTACGTCGACGAGAACGATATCGACTGCATCGTGATGGGAACCCACGGACGGCGCGGCCTCGAACACTACCTGCTCGGAAGCGTCGCCGAGCGCGTCGTTCGGTTGGCCGACGTGCCGGTGATGACCGTCCACGGCTCCGACGAGTAGGGTTTTTCGAGCCGAAGTCCGGAAACCGACACGACGATTGATGGTTATTCCCCGCCTACGTACACGTCATGGCGGTTCCGTTGGTCGTCGCTGTCTTCATCGCGCTGGGAATCGGCCTCCTCATCGGCATCGAACGGGAGTGGAGCGACCCCGGAACCCCCTTTGCCGGGAGCAGAACGCTCCCGCTCATCGCCGGATTCGGCGCGCTCGTGCAGGCGTTCTTTCCGAACCTCCTGCCGATTGCGGTCGTCCTCGTCGGTGGGTTGGTCGTCGTCGCCTACGTCAGCAAGGTGGCGACGACGGGCGACATCGGGATGACGACGGCGGTTGCGACGATGTTGACCTTCGTTTACGGCGCGATGGCGACCCACTCGGACACGGGGCTTCGGTTGGCCGTCGTCCTCGGGACGGTGACGATGGCCCTGCTGGCCGAGAAGCGGGCGATCCACGAATTCGCGGACCGCCTCGACGAGGCCGAGATGCGCGCGAGTCTGAAGTTCCTCATCGTGGCGCTCGTCGTCTTTCCCCTGCTACCATCCGAGCGGATCGCGGCGTTGGGTGGGCTGGATTTCCGATTCGTCTGGTTGATGGTCGTCTTCGTCAGCGGCATCAGCCTCTCCGGGTACGTGCTGGCGAAACTCGTCGGTAGCGAGGTCGGCTTCGAAGTGACGGGTGCGCTCGGCGGGTTGGTCTCGTCCACGGCGACGGCCGTCTCGATGGCCGAGAACGCGCGCCGTGACGATTCGCTCACGGGACTCTGTGGCATCGCCACGGTCATCGCCTCGCTCGCGATGTTCGTCCGGATTCTGTTGGAGGTGCTCGTCGTCAATCCGGCGCTGTTCGTCCCCGTCGTCGTGCCGATCACCGGGATGACCGTCGTCGGCGTGGTCGTCGCGGCCGTCGAATATCGCGGTATCCGTGGGGACGCTCCGTTGGCCGCGGACATCGAGAACCTGTTTCGGCTCTGGCCCGCGCTCCTGTTCGGCGTCTTCTTCGCGCTCGTACTCGTCGCCTCCGCGGCGCTCAGTGCCGAGTTCGGGGCGGTCGGCGTCTATTCGATCGCCATCGTCTCCGGTCTGGTCGATATCAACGCCATCACGATTTCGTTGAGCAACCTCTCGCGGAGCGGTGACATCTCGACGGCGACGGCGACGGGCGGAATCGTCCTCGCGGCGAGCGTCAACACTGCCGTCAAAATCGCCGTCGTGTGGCTGTTCGGAACGCGAGCGCTGGGGAGAACGGTCGTCGTCGTTCTCGGCGTCGTCGCCGCCGTGGGTATCGGGTTCGTCGTGCTGTGAGTAGGTGCCGAGCGACCCGGACAGTTACCGGCTACCGTCCCGCAAAACGGGCGTTATGAACCGGTTCGGACGATCGTTTCTCCGTTTCGTTTCGACTGTCGAATCGTCGTGCTCGGCGGGAGTTCGCGGATCGTCGGCAGTATCGGAGTTCTCGTGGAGTGTTTCCGCAGTCTCGAACGTCTCCATCGTTTCCCGGAGGTTTTTCGCCCGACGTTCGAGGTCGGCGACGCTCTCCTCGACCGCGGAGAGGGCACCCGTCTGTTCCTCCGCGGCGGCCGCGACCGTCTGTGCCTCCGCGCTCGTCACCTCACTGATGGTGGCGACGTCGTTCACCTTCTCGACGACTTCCCCCGTGGATTCGGCCTGTTTCTCCGTCGTGTCGTGTATCTCCTGCACCTTCTCGTTGGTTTCGTCTACGTACGACGAAACGGACGCGTGGTTCTCCACCGTCGTCCGATTCCACGACGACCCCAGCGACGTCATCGTTTTTCCGGTGACGTTCGACGACGTGCTCGACAGGACGTTGCCCGACCGTACGTCGATGTAGTGCACCGCGGTGATGGTATCGTCCATCGACCCGTGCTCGGACAGCATGAAGGAATCTATCTGCTCGACGTTTCCGTTCTGGAACTGTTTGGCCTTCGAGAGCGTTCGCGTCTGTCTCCGAAGGCCCGCGACCCAACCGTTCAACCCGTCCGCTTGGAGTTCGGCCGTCGAACTGAGTTGATCCCGCACTTGGGAGTCCATCCGATCCTTCGTTTTGGCGTAGCTGAACGCACCGACACTGCTCGTTACGAGCATGACGAACAGCACGCCGACGAAGAACTTCCGCGCGTGGCGTCTTCGAATACTGGTCGGTAACAGTCGTGAGATATCGATGCGACGCCACCAGCGGTCGGAATCTCTCATTGGACGATTTACGTACCCCAGATTACTTAAAATATCATAATATATAGATAACATAGTTGGAACAATGATGAGATACGTGCTGGTTTTCTAAAATCGGATTCGTTTGAGAACGAATCGACGTCCAGAATACTCCCCACATCGATCCGTTCCCCGTACGTACAGAGCCACTTTTTTGCCCCACTACTCACGGAATCCGAGTTCCACCCCGGATCGAAGACGATGTTCTAAAATTCTTCCTGTATTTCGAAACGTTTCCAATTCTTGTCGGATTTCTCGCTGTCACTGAATTCTTTTATATAATATTCATGAATAACTATAATGTATATCTACCATCTTTATTATTTGTGATGAACGACAAAAATATCGATCAGGGACCGGAAGAGAACTCCAACGACTATTTCCGTCTGAACCGACGGCGGGCGATTCAACTCGCCGGTCTCGGGGTTGGGAGCATGGCGGTTCCGGGACTCGGTTCGTCATCGGTGCGTGCGGCGGACGGGGAGTGTGCCGAAGGACCGTTCGAGCGGACCTACTCCGGGGGGTCGGTGAACTTCGGGAAGATCGCCTCCCATCCACAGCGGAGTGTGAAGACGGAAGACACGGGTGCGGGGTCTCCTGTGAACGGGGCGGAAATCGAGGCGTCACGGGCACACGGACACCGTGGACGCCATCGTCACGACCAGGAGGACGGTCACTGGCACCGACATCACGGCGACGAGGACGAACTGTCGATTTCCACCGAGTACGACGGCGTGAATGCCGAAGGGACGACCGGCGGCGTCCCGTCCGATTCGCAGATCGCGGCCGGATACGGAAAGGTCATCCACGCGCTCAACACGCAGGTCGCCGTGTTCGACAAACGATCCGGACACGAGGAGCTATCAGTTCAGTTGAACGATATCTTCGCGCCGGTTATCGACGAACCGGAAGGGGGCTACGTGTACGGCGAACCGTTCGTCTTCGACCCACGGGCGCGCTACGACCGGCGGGAAAACCGGTTCGTCGTCGCCGCGACACAGTACGAACCCGGCATCACCGAGGACGGGGAAATCATCACTCGGGAAGAACAGGAGGAACGAGCGGGCGGTGAACCGGGAGAAGGCGGGGACGATGGAGAAGACGGTGGCGAAGAGGACGACGAGGCGGAAACCGAAGCGGAAGCAATGGAGCGCCCACCACAGGGGTGGTGGCTGGTCGCCGTCTCCCGGAACGCGAACCCGAACGGGAAGTGGAACGTCTACCGGATACCGCCGATAGACAACGAGGGACTCGTCGATTATCCCACGCTCGGTTTGGACAGGGACGCGATCTACCTCGCGCAGAACTTCTTTGCCGACGAGGTGTCGGTGACGATGGTCACGCTCGACAAGGAGGCGCTGTACCACGGGCGCGATGTGACGGGGTATCACTTCACCGACTTGGACAACCCGAACGTCGACGGTGACGACTTCACCGTTCAACCGGCGCTCCAGCCGTTCTCTGGGGGCCAGTACGGAACGTTCTACCTCATCGACTCCATCTTCCCCGACCCGACGGCGAGCGCGCTCACGCTCTGGGAGTTGACGAGTCCGCTCGAGAACCCGAAACTGGAGTGTCACACCGTCCCGGTCGAACCGTTTTCCTATCCGCCGACGGCCCGACAACCGGACTCGGACAAGCGCATCGACACGCTCGGGACGCGCCAGATGAACCTCGATTACAACGACGGGTCGCTGTGGACGGCCCACACCATCGCCTACGACTGGACCGGCGACGGCGAACCGGTCGCCGCCGTCAAGTGGTACGAAGTGGACACGCGTTCGAAGGAAGTCGTCCAGAGCGGCGTGTACGGCGAGGCGGGAACGTCGTACTTCATCCCGACCGTCCAGTCCGACGGCGACTCGACCATCATCACGCACAACGTGAGCGGACCCGACACGTATCCGAGCATGGCGGTCGCAGGCCGGACCGAGGAGTACACCCTGAACAAACTGGAGGACTCCATCGTCGTCGAGGAGGGAAAATCACGGTACGACTATGGCGAGGGAGGGGAGGTCATGCGCTGGGGAGACTACAACGGAATCTCCGTGGACCCGCGTACCGGCACGTACTGGACCGTGAGCCAGTACTCGCCGGACATCGACATCGACCCGGACGCGGAGGAACGTGACCCGTATCACACCCGAATCGCGGAGTTGTCGTTCGACGGCCGTTGGCACCACGGTCGCGGCCACGGTCACCACGGCTGGAAGTAAGACCGACCGCTGACGAAACCGTCGTCAGCCAACCGAACTCATTTCTCAGTCGCCGATTCGTTCGTTTCTTCGGTGTGATCGGTGTCGAAGAAGACGGCGTACAGACACGCCCAAACGTCCGCTCGCTTCGTTTTGTTTTGAACTTTCATCGGTAGTCCCCCGTCTCTCCTTCGAGACGAATTGTTTAGGTTGGCCTAAAACGTGCGACATGATAAATATTTGGGAGCGATCGGTCGTCAACGTCTCCACGACGATGATTGCCCGTTCCGATCGCGAACTGATCCGAACGATTCCCCGAACCGATTCGAAGTACGAAACGGAATCGAGTTCGCCCTCGAATTCGGGACCCTATCTGTTTAGGATAAACGTTTAATCCGGTATATTCCTCCTATATATATGGGGAAAGAATGGCGGGCGCGACTGGACAAAACGAAATCTGAAGAAAGCAGCGACGACTGCCCCCGCCAATACCGGACGCCGCTCGCGGTGGTGTGTCCGCCACATCGACGTTGGAAGCAAGGGACGCCGACCCGAGTCGAGCGATATCGACGTCCGCGGACACACCAACACAGACCAGAAGGGGATTTCCGGCAGACAGGACGAAATCGTCAGCGTACGGGCGATAAACGACAGTGTCGTGTCACCATCGAATCGGAAACCGGCCGCTCGTACGCGTTCTACGACCGAAGTGAGTCGATATCGACAACCCGGGCAACAGTAGATGGATATCGACGTTCGAGCGGTCACCTTTTTCGAACCGCGAAACCACAAGAGACAGGCCCGTCCACGAGTAACTATCGCGGAACGATACGTCCATGGAACGAAGGGACTCGGATGATCAGTTCGGTTTCGACGAGAACGTCAACTACATGGGACGAGCGCTCAGGGCGCTCGTCCCGCAGCGGGTCGCCCGGCGGAGCATTTCGGTCTCGGTTTCGACGCCGGACGAGAGTTACGAAATCGGTGACGAGATACCCATCACCGTAACGTTCGACAACCGAAGCCCGTTTCCCGTCGTCGTGGAGACCCCACAGCAGCGACTCTGGGGATGGGAAGTGAACGGGGAACTCGAAGCCAGCGACGAAACCTACTACGTTCGAAACCGACCGAACGCCTTCTACTTCCGCGCTCGGGAGAAAAAGCGGGCCAGCGTGACGTGGGACGGGTGGTTCCAACGTGAAAACGAACCCACCCGCCGGGTCGCCGCCGACCCCGGTGAATACACCGTCGCGGCATATCTCGCCACCGAAAACGAACGACCGAGGGGCGAAACGACCATCACGCTTCGGTAGCTCACTCGTCGTCGTTTTGCCGCCACCAAAACGCCCCGAGACCCGCACCCACACAACCGACGGCACCGACCGGGCCGTACCTGTCGAGGAGGCTTTCGTCGCCGGACGATTTGGTCGAATCCGCAACCACGGTTCGTGTTCCCGTCGGTGTCGCCGTTTCGTTGCTCGTGGCGGTTTCAGTGGCCGTGGTTCCGTTCGTCGTGGTGGTCGTGGTAGTCGTGGTGGTCGCGGTTTCGGGACCGAACCCGGCGTCCGCGAGCGCCTGCCGAAGGGTCACGATTTCGATACCCCGCCGTTTCGCCGCTCGAATCATCCGGCGGATTTTCTCCGGCGTGACCTCCTCCCGCTGGGTATGTGCCCCGAAAACACCGAGCGCGTTCGTCTCCGCGATGGTGTCGAGTTCCCCGCTGATGGTCTCCCAATCGGTGTACTCGATGAAGTAATCGCGTCGGATTCCGTACGGATCGACCTTCCCGCGAGGGTTGATACCGTCCGAATCGACTGCGTTCGCAACGCCGGTGTAGAACTCCTCGGTAAACCGCTCCGCGTAACCGGAGAACTGATCGAAGGGAGCGAGAAGGTTGTCCACCTCGAAACCGTACGATTCGAGCGTCCGTTTCGAGTCGTGAAGGAGATACCGCATCGTTTTCGGCGTCAATCGCTCCCGAGCGGTGTCGGCGTCGAAGGTCGTTCCGACGGGTTCGTCGAGCACCATGTATCGGTCGTCGTCGTCGTTTCGCCCCGATCCGACGATTTTCCGTGTCACCGACTTGTTCCCGTCGTAAATCTCGACTTCGTACCCGTGGTGGAAGGGATGAGAGGCGTGAGGTCCCTTCGGGTATGCCCGGGTATCATCCGGTTCGATGTCCGCTGCGAGTGGAAAGGACGTGAGTGACGTGTGCTCCCTGGTGTGCGACATGATCTCGAACCCGAACGACTCCATTTCCGATAACTCGTCCGCGGTCGCCGCCCTGCTCATGCTCTCCGACCCATCGGTCCCGACCCATTTGGAGACGATTCCGATGGAGGCCGGAACACCCTCCTCTTTGTGCACCGGGAACGCTTTCGTGTAATCGGTTACCGGTCCATCGTCGTAGACGAGCACGATTCGAGCGTCAGTAGTCGGTTTCGCGCTAACCGTTCCGGTTACGACTCGACTTGCAATCGCTGTCGCCGTCGCTGACGTGATGAACTCTCGGCGTGACACTGCCATTGGATAATTCTGCGACGATGTTCGTAAGTATAAGTATCCAGCACCTGTTGTGTCTTAGGAAGCCGTTACTTAATGGATGTAGCTACGGTTCGATGATCCCGAACCCCGTGGACGGGACAGTATACGATACTGACGTCGAAATACGGTCGAAATCATATCAGAGATACTAACGACGATGTTTGAAACGATGGCTCGATAGGAGCGGTGTGAAAAAGTTCGATGAGTCCCTTCGAATGACTTTACTGTTGAATGTCGTCGATGACGTCGTCTCGATGCCGATGACACGCTGCCTCGTGGAGCGACGTTCCGTGTTGGGTCGGCACCTCGTAGTCGGGAATTTGTTTCGCACAGACGCTCGTTTCGGCGAACGACTCGTTCAATAGTTCCGTCGCACCGTCCCAATCCCCGGCCACGATTCGGCCGATGGCGTCGTCCACGATGCTCCCCGCCTCACCCTGCGGGGTCGTTCCATCGAAGAAACGGTCCACGAGATCCGACTCCGTCGTCGGTTCGAACGACCGGCGCTGGACTTCCCGGAGGAATCGACGCGTGTCGTCCCACTCTTCGCGTGAGAAGTCGTACTCCTTCGGCGCGATGAGTTTCGGACAGCGGGTCCGGAACCGACAGCCACTCGGCGGGTCGATGGGTGACGGAACGTCGCCCTCCAACACGCCTCGCGTCTCGGCAACGCGCGGGTCGGGCACGGGAATGGATTCGAGCAGCGCCTGCGTGTACGGATGCTGTGGGTTCTCGAACAACTCCTCCTTGTCCGCCAACTCGACCAACTGGCCGAGATACATCACCGCGACCCGATCCGAGATGTGCCGAATGACCGAGAGGTCGTGGGCGATGAACAGGTACGTCAATCCGAACTCCTTCTGCAGCGAGCGCATCGTGTTGAGCACTTGAGCCTGAATCGAGACGTCGAGCGCCGTCACGGGTTCGTCACAGACGATGAAGTCAGGGTTTACGCTCAGCGCCCGCGCCAGATTCACCCGCTGGCGCTGGCCCCCCGAGAAGGCGTGCGGGTGGCGGTTGTAGTGCTGCGGGTCCAACCCGACCTTCTCCAACAGTTCACGGGCTCGCTGCTCCCGTCCGTCGGCGTCGTACAGCCCGTGGGCCTTCATCGGTTCCTCCACGATTGGACCGATTTTCATCCGCGGATCCAGCGAGGACTGCGGGTCCTGGAAGATCATCTGTACGTCCCTGCGCTGGGCGCGCAGGTCCTCACCGCCCAGTGTGGTCAGGTTCTCACCCTTGAAGTACACCGTTCCGTCCGTCGGCTCCACGAGGCGGAGGATGGCCCGTGCGAGCGTGCTTTTGCCACAGCCCGATTCGCCGACCAAGCCGAGCGTCTCGCCCTTCCGAATCGAGAAGGAGACGTCCTCGACGGCGCGAACCGGCTTTTGCTCGCCGAACAGGCCGGACAGGAAGCCGCCGCTGTCGGAGAAGTGTTTCGTGAGACCGTCCACTTCGAGGATGGTCTCGCCCGCTCTCGTGTCCTCGTCGGCCAGTTCCCCCGTCGACATGGTGTCATTCATCTCAGTCGTCCCCCTGTGCATCCGTCACGATGTCGTCCGTGATGCCCGTCGTGGCTCGAATCTCGATGGGGTCGCTGAACTCGTAGCCCACGTCGAACGCGTCGTGTTTCACGCAGGCCGCCTTGTGCGAGCGTTCGCCCGCCTCCGCGAGTTCCTTGCACTCCGGATGGACTTGGGTGCAGACCTCGCGGGCGTCCGGACAGCGCGTGTGGAACCGACAGCCTCGGGGCGGGTCGATGGCTTCCGGCATGACGCCCCGAATCGGCGTCAACTCGTCGACGGTCTGGTCGGGACGGGGCATCGAGTCCAACAGCGCCCGCGTGTAGGGATGTTTGGTGTCGTAGAACAGGTCGTCCACGGTGGCCTGCTCGACGATTTCGCCCAGGTACATCACGTTCACGCGGTCGCACAGTTCGGCGACGACACCCATGTCGTGGGTGA
>NZ_JAMYJX010000040.1:0-226 GCF_024136965.1 Haladaptatus sp. AB618
TCACCCACGACATGGGTGTCGTCGCCGAACTGTGCGACCGCGTGAACGTGATGTATCTCGGGGAAATCGTCGAGCAGGCCACCGTGGACGACCTGTTCCACGACACCAAACATCCCTACACCAGGGCACTGTTGGACTCGATGCCCCGTCCCGACCAAACCGTCGATGAACTGACGCCGATTCGGGGCGTCATGCCGGAAGCCATCGACCCGCCCCGAGGCTGTCG
>NZ_JAMYJX010000004.1:0-419530 GCF_024136965.1 Haladaptatus sp. AB618
CGATGTCGCGGCTGGAGACGTCGTTGCCGATGGTGTAGCCGACGATTTCCCCGCGGTGGAGCACGACCCCGAGTTCGGGTTCCGGGACGTCCCATCCCGAATCGCCGCGCACCCCGATGGCTTCCGAGGGGCCGACGGTACGTGACGGAGTGGCCTTCATGAATAGCTCCGGGCGGTCGCTGTCGTAGACGTCGATGTACACCTCGGGCTTGCCGCTCTCGGCTTTGCGCGCCTCCTCGCTGATTTGGTACGTGACGCCCGCCGCCCAAACCTCCTCGGCGACGACCGGTTGAAGCGCATCCGCGAGGGCATCGTCCTCGATTCGGTCGGCATCGTCGAGACGATTACGGGCGATGGTGTCGATGGTTTCGCCGCTCGCGTTCGCGGCACGGGCCAGCGCCCGGAACGAACCGAGGTCTGGCGAGGCCGACGTGAGGTCGTAGGCGGTTCCTTCGTCGTCCATCGCGACGAGGATATCTGTCGCTGCACGCTCTCCGCTGGGGAGTCGGTAATAGCGCATACAGAGAGATGAGCGGATGGTGTTGAAATAACTTTCTCCCAAAATATATACAGGTGATGAAAATATGGATTCATCGATCGTGTTCCGACAATATCGGAAGAATACGGTGCGTCTACGTACCTCGGTATTACGAAAATAGTACTGTAATGGTACCGCGTTTTCGGTCACGAACACGGTTCCGAATACGATTTCCATGGTGGACGCCTACGATCCGATAGTATCGGAATTAGCTGTGTGTGAGTACCGAAAACTGATGTTGTTCAGTGATACAACGCGACGGTGACTTGCGGATGTCAACCGTTCGAGTCGTGTTTCGGTGTTCCCGAAGGGTTCGACAGGGGTTCGTTCCGGACCACGCACGCGGCAATCACGTACAACGATATCCGAGAAAATCGTACGCTCCCCGCAGTATCGCTCCCGATCCGCCATCCCGAATCGGTGACCGGAATGGCCGTCTCACGGACTCCTCCGACCATTTTGTTTGGAGAAATGGACATATTTTTGCTCGATAACCGATTCATTTATGACGCACCGAATAAATATCATCGAAGTGTATGACAGACGCTCGCGTCACAGTTCACACAGCGGCGGTTATCGACCGCATCGCTCCCGAGATACACGGCCACTTCTCGGAACACCTCGGACGATGCATCTACGACGGAATCTGGCACGGTGAGGCTGACGAGGAGGACGGCTTCCGCGAGGATGTCGTTTCGCTCCTCTCCGACCTCGACATTCCGGTGCTTCGCTGGCCCGGCGGTTGTTTCGCCGACGACTATCACTGGGAGGACGGCGTCGGTCCGCGGGAGGAACGGCCGCGGCGTCGGAACCTCTTCTGGTCACAGGACACCGACGAACGTCCCGAGGAATCCAACGCGTTCGGCACCGACGAATTCCTCGAACTCTGTGAACACATCGACACCGAACCGTACATGGCCGCCAACGTGGGTTCGGGTAACCCGCAGGAGGCCGCGGATTGGGTCGAGTACTGCAACTACGACGGCGACACTGAACTCGCGGACCGCCGCCGCGGGAACGGGCACGAAGAACCGTACGGCGTGCGATACTGGGGACTCGGAAACGAGAATTGGGGGTGCGGCGGCCAGATGACCCCCGAACAGTACGCCCGCGAGTATCGTCGGTACGCGACCTACGTCGGGAGTATGGACAAACTGATGCTCGACCACAACCTCGAACTCATCGCCTGTGGGTTCGAGAACCACGAGTGGAACCGTCGGTTCATGGACGAAATCGGGAGCAGTAGCTGGGGTGTCGAGTTCCCCCTCGACCACCTCACGCTCCATCACTACTACGGGCGGTCGTTCTCCGTCGCGGAGGCCGACGAGGACCGATACGACCGGTTCCTCGCGGAAGCGCTCGAAATAGAGGGGCACATCGAACGCATCGCCGCGGCCATCGACGCGGTGGCGACCACCCGTGACATCGGCGTCATCATCGACGAGTGGGGAGCGTGGCACCCCGAATCGGTTCCGGAAAGCGGCCTCGAACAGCCCGGTACCGTCCTCGACGCGCTTTCGGCCGCGGCCGTCCTCGACGTGTTCAACGAGAACAGCGACGTGATGACGATGGCGAACATCGCCCAGACGGTCAACGTCCTTCAGTGTCTCATCGAAACGGACGGCGACGCCGCGTGGAAGCGACCGACGTACCGCGTCTTCGACCTCTACGCCCCTCACAAGGGGAACGACGCCGTTCGAACGTCGGTCGATACGCCGACACGGGAACTCGACGGCGGTACTGACCTCCCGTTGATCAACGCGTCCGCATCGACGGACGAGGACGGCACCTACGTCACCGTGACGAACCTCGACTGTCGCGGGTCCCGGACCGTCGAAATCGCCCTCGAAGGGGTCGCTCGAAATCCGGATCATATCGACGCGAAAGTCTTGTTCGCCGATCAACAGCCGAACACGGAAGTCACGGTCGACAACGCGGCGGAATTCGAAGCGACGGACCTCGACGTTTCGGTCGAAGACGGGGTGCTGACCGCGGAATTGGCGGCATCGACGGTCGCTGGAATCTCCGTCCGTTGATCGACCGCCGTCGGTCTCTCGTGTCGCTCGCACCGTGACTGGGGCAGTCCTGACGACCCCTATTGCCCTCTGCGCCTAATTTCCACCGTCATTGTATAAACAACTACTGAGGTTGATAACTTAGGAAAAGTATATACATTATAGACAGTGATATAGCTACTCATGAGCGGGATACATCTCGAAGACGTGGGTAAACGGTACGGAGGCGATATCGTCGCGGTAGACGGATTCGATCTCACCATTCAGGACGGCGAGTTCATCACTATCGTCGGCCCGTCGGGGTCCGGAAAGTCGACCATCCTTCGGATGATAGCCGGATTGGAGTCCATTACGGACGGTACCATCTCCATCGGCGACCATCGGATCAACGACGTACCGCCGCAGGACCGCGACATCGCGATGGTGTTCCAGAACTACGCGCTGTACCCGCATATGACCGTCGAACAGAACATCTCCTACGGGTTGAAACTCAACTCGGACAAGTCCGACGAGGAGATTCAGCGGCGGGTGCAGGAAGCCACCGAGATGATGGGTATCGGGGATCAGTTGGACAAGAAACCGAGCGAACTCTCCGGCGGCCAGCAACAACGGGTTGCGACCGGTCGCGCCATCGTCCGCGACCCGGCGGCGTTCCTGATGGACGAACCGCTGTCGAACCTCGACGCGAAACTCCGGACGCACATGCGCACCGAACTCCAGCGGATTCAGGAGGAGTTGGAGACGACCACGGTGTACGTCACCCACGACCAGGAGGAAGCGATGACGATGAGCGACAGGGTCGTCATCCTGAATCACGGGGAGTTACAACAGGTCGGCACGCCGAGGGACGTGTTCACCCGGCCGAAGAACACGTTCGTCGCCGAATTCATCGGCAGTCCGTCGATGAACTTCTTCGACGTTCGGTTGCAGGATTCGACCCTCGTCGGGCACGATATCGAGTACTCGGTTTCACGGTCGTTCGCCGAACGAATCGTGGACCGAAGTACGAACGACGACCTGATTCTCGGCATCCGACCCGAGCACATGGCGTTCGCCCAAACCGACGACGATAACGGAATCGATGCCGTCCTCGAAGTGCGGGAACCGGTCGGGGACGACAACTATCTCTACCTGCGAAGCGGCGAGACGGAGTTCACGATGCGCGTTCTGGGCGAAGTCGATTACGAGGAGGGCGACAGGCTACGTGTTTCCTTCGACGAGTCGGACCTGCACGTCTTCGATAGGGCGACCGGCGAGAACGTCTTCGTCGGACGGAACGCCGTCCGCACTACCCCCACGGAAACCACGAAACAGGACGCGTAGACCGATTGGAGCACTGGAACAGGACGCATAGATCGATTGGAACACCCGAACAGCAGCGTGTGTGACGCTGGCTATCGTACGGTGGGCTTCGTGGATTCCACGGTCCAAATCCTCTAATGAATCCATATAATATATAATCATACAAAATACTTAAACCATTTCTTAACAATAATTAATACCATGCCATCCACAGAGGGAGCGAACAGTGCGTTAACAAGACGACAACTCCTCGGAGGCGTCGGCTTGGCTGGTACCGTCGGACTGTCCGGGTGTAATTCACGGAGTGTAATCCTGGGGAACTCGGCCGACACGTCAGGGACGACGATCCAGTTTTGGACGCTATTCAGCGGCGGCGACGGAGCGACGATGAAGTCGATCGTGGACCGGTTCAACGACGAGCAACCGATCGGAAACGTCCGGATCGACCGCCAACGAATCCCGTGGGACGACTACTACACGAAGTTGTACACCGCGCTGGTCGCGGACAAGGGACCGGACATCGCCATCATGCATCAAGCGTTGATGGGTCGGTTCCAACGGATGCTCGTCCCCTACAACCCGTATCTGAGCGATTCCACGGCGGACAAGTACGTTCCGACGCTGTGGGAGCGCATGCGTTTCGACGGCGATCAGTTGTCGCTCCCGCTCGATGCGCACCCGATCGGAATCTACTACAATCGGTCGCTCTTCGAGAAGGCCGGTCTCGATCCGGACTCGCCGCCGACGAACTTCGAGGAGTTCGAGCACGCCTGCGATACGATCACGAAGAAAACGGACGCACACGCGTTCGCTCCCACCCCGTACCTGGACCCGATAGGGATGCTTCGGACGTTCATCGCCTTCGACGAACAGCGCGGCGGTCACCTCTTCACCGATGACCTCTCCACGGTGACGTTCGACGACGACGCCGGGATGGGAACCGCCCAGTTGTTCGGCGACATAACCGGGAAGTACGGGTGGGACATCCCGAACGCCTCGGAAAACAGGGCTGACATCGCGTTCCAGGATAACAAGATGGCGATGACGATGAACGGGACGTGGTACGCGGCGGTTTTGGAGTCGCTCGACGGGTTCGATTGGAGCATGTTCAAACCGTTCGTGGCACCCGAGAAGAAACGGAACGTTACCCAATCCGGAAGCCACACGGTTATTCTGCCCCGAAATCCACATCGGGACGAGCGGAAAACGCGGGTCGCGGTGAAGGCGGCCGAGTGGATAACGCAGAAAAATCCCGTGTGGGGAACTCGGGCCGGGCATTTACCGGCCGCAAAGGACGCGTTGCACTCGAAGGCGTTACGGAATTCGCCGTTGTGGCCGAAATCGCTCTCCAAGTTCTTCCAGATGGCGAACAACGACCGATTGGCCTACCTCCCACGGACGCCGTTCAACGTCAACAACTCCTCGACGTGGAGCTTCTTCCCGGACATCTACGCGCACAACGTGTCACCGAAGGCGGGAATGCAACGTGGAGCGAACTCGATTCAACGGTTGATCAACGATGTCGATTAAGGACAGATTCGGAAGCGGCGGGCGGAATCGGTTGAGAGAGAGCCTCGGACGGCGGGAGACGATCGACGGAATCCTGTTTTCCCTCCCGTATCTCGCCTTCTTCTGCTTGTTCCTCCTCTATCCGCTATTACAGGGCCTGTACATGAGCCTCTTCGAATGGGACCCCCTCTTCCCCTCGGAGTCCCAGTTCGTCGGCCTCGGAAACTACGCCGCGATGTTCGGAGACCCGGCGTTCTGGAATGCGCTGTCGAACACCGTCTACTTCGTCGTCCTCACCGTCCCGACGATGGTGGTCCTGAGTCTGGCGTTGGCCCTCGGGGTGAACCGGAAGGTGTTCGGACGGCGGTACCTGCGGACGATCTACTTCAGCCCGTACATCCTCACCGTCTCCATCGTCGGTATCGTCTGGTCGCTGTTCCTGGCGACCGGGTTCGGCCCAGTCAACTACTATCTCGGCTTCGTGATGGACAGTCCCCCCGATTGGCTCGGTTCGCCGAGACTGGCGATGCCGATACTCGCCGTGGTCACCGACTGGTGGCTCCTCGGGTTCAACTTCGTCATCCTGCTGGCCGCACGGCAGAACGTCCCGGAGCGCCTGTACGAGGCGGCGAAACTCGACGGTGCGGGGACGTGGCGGGCGTTTCGCGACATCACCCTTCCACAGATGCGCAACGCCATCGCGTTCGTCATCATCATCCAGTTCATCCAGCAGTTTCAGGTGTTCGGACAACCGTACGTGATGACCAACGGCGGACCGAACGAATCGACGACGACGCTGGTGTTCTACCTCTACAACGCGGCGTTCAGCCAGCAGCGGTTCGGCTACGCCGCGGCGATCGGATATCTCCTGTTCGCCATCCTCGTCGGGGTCTCCTACGTCAACTACCGATACATCGGGAGTGATTCAGCATGAGCAACTCGAACGTCGGCCGGACGAGTCGTATCGGATCCACCATCACGGTGCGTACTATCGCGGTCCACGTCGGATTGTACGGCGTCGCGTTCCTCTTCCTGCTCCCGTACATCTACATGCTGTCGCTGTCCCTCCAACCCGAGAGCATCGCCATCAGTTCGACGCCGCACCTCATCCCGCCGAAGATCACCTTCGCGAACTACACGGCCCTGCTCGACGGGTCGCTGATCGTTCCGTGGGTGATCAACACGTTCATCGTCGCGACCGTGGCGACGGTGCTCGTCCTCATCGTCGATTCGATGATCGCGTTCTCGCTCACGCGGTTGGACTGGCCGGGACAGTCGATACTGTTGAGCATCATCGTCGCCAGTTTCCTCGTCCCGTTCTACGTGAACCTGGTGCCGCTGTTCACCATCGTCGCGGACTTGGGGCTGGTCAGTAGCCTCCTCGGCGTGATCCTTCCCGCGGTGGCGAACCCGCTCGGGGTCTTCCTGCTCTATCAGTTCTTCCGGGACATCCCCGACGAGTACGACGAGGCCGCCCGATTGGACGGCTTCTCCAACTTCCAGATTTACGCCCACATCATCCTCCCGATTTCGAAGCCGATACTGTCCGCGCTGGCAATCTTCGTCTTCGTGTTCAACTGGAACCAGTTCGTCTGGCCGGTGGTGGTGCTTCAAAGCCAGAGTTCGTTCACGCTCCCGCTCGGACTGGTGGTGCTTCGGGACACCTTCACGTTCCAACCGGGACTCACCATGGCTTCCGGCGTCATCGCCGCGCTCCCGCTGTTCATCCTGTTCCTGTTGTTGCAGGACAGGATCATCGAGGCGGTGCAGTTTCAGGGGGCGACCGGATGATCGCTCCCCACACGAGCGTGGAACGATACCGACGCTCGCTCCGGCGGACGGCGGCGTTCGTCTACCACAACAGCACGTGGCTCGTGGTCGTGAGCGTCTGCTGGGTCGTCGCGTCGATACCTGTCGTCACGTCGGGGGTCGCCACGCTCGGTGCATTCTCGGCGATTCGGTCGCTACGGAACGGCGACCGGCCGCGGTGGGGGGTCGTCACGAACTCGCTGCGCCGTCAGGGAGTGAACGTGACGCTGATGAGTTTCGTCCCCGTCCTCCTCGTGGCGGGTACGGCGCTGTACATCGTCCGGTACGTCGAAACCGGGTCGGTTCGGTCCCTCCTCCTCTCGATTGCCGGGGTGTATCTGGTCTTCTTCCTCCTGTTGGTGGTACTGACGACCATCGCTCGCCTGTCCGACGGCGACGGGTTCGTGGAGGCGGTGAGCGGCGGTTACGGATGGGTGATACACGACCCGCTACGCTCCGCGATGAGCGTGGTGACGATGGCCGGTATCGTTCTCGTCGGCATCGCGTCCATCGTCGGGACGGTCATCATCGTCCCCGCGCTCCTGTTCAGCTTCCACCTGCAAGTCGTGGATGGTGATGGCAGTTCGCCGCCGACCGTCGGCGAGAGCGACCACTCAGCCGATACCGACCGTCCGGCCAACGGCGACGTATCACTCGCCGCCGGGAACAACAATTAATACGGTATCACGTGAAACGAACGTGATGGACGATTCCGTACCACGGCCGGAGTATCCGCGCCCCCAGCGGCGACGCGAGCGGTGGCGCAATCTGAACGGCGAATGGGAGTTCGAAATCGACGGCGGAGCGAGCGGCCGCGCCCGAGGACTCCCCGAAGCGGACTCGCTGGCGGAGACGATTACGGTACCGTTCGCGCCGGAAAGCGAACTGTCCGGCGTCGAACACACGGATTTCATGGACGCCGTGTGGTATCGACGGGCAATCGAGGTTCCGGAACGGTTTCTCGACGGACGATTGTTCCTGCGGTTCGGTGCGGTCGATTACGAGACGGAAGTCTGGGTCAACGGGACGTCCGTCGGGACGCATCGCGGCGGTTACACCCCCTTCGCGTTCGACGTCACCGATGCCGTCGAACCGGGAACGAACGTCGTGACGGTCTGTGCGGAGGACGACGTCCGTTCGACGCTCCAACCCGCCGGAAAGCAGAGTCAGGAGTACGCCTCCAGCGGCGTGAAGTACACGCGAGTGACGGGTATCTGGCAAACGGTGTGGCTGGAACCGGTTCCGGAGACGTACGTGGAGAGCCTTCGATTCCAACCCGACCCCGAGAACGACACGTTGCACGCCGACGTCGAGTTGGCGGGGACAGTTCGGGCGGGGACGCTCACCGCCACCGCCACGTTCGACGACCGCGTCGTGGGCGAAACGACCGTGAGGACCGACGGTACCTACGCCGCGATTTCGCTGCCGCTCGACGAGACACACCGCTGGACGCCCGACGATCCGAACCTCTACGATCTGACGGTGAAACTCGTCGTGGACGGTGAGACCACCGACGTCGTGGAGAGTTATTTCGGCCTCCGGTCGGTGACGGTCGGGGACGACCGTGTGTACCTCAACGGCGAACCGGTGTTCCAGCGACTGGTGCTCGACCAGGGCTACTACCCGGACGGAATCTACACCGCCCCGTCCGACGAGGCGCTCCGGAGCGATATCGAACGCGCGCAGGAACTCGGGTTCGACGGTGCTCGTCTCCACGAGAAGGTGTTCGAACCGCGGTTCCTCTACCACGCGGACCGGTTGGGATACCTCGTCTGGGACGAACACGCGAACTGGGGGATGGACCACGGCCGTTCCGAAACGCTGGGACCGTTCCTCCAGGAGTGGCTGGAAGTCGTTCGACGCGATTACAACCACCCTGCGCTCGTCGGATGGACGCCGTTCAACGAAACGCAATCCCACCAGAACGACGACCTCCTGCGGACGGTGTACCGTGTCACGAAGCGGTTGGACCCGACGAGACCGGTCATCGACACCAGCGGGTGGTATCACGTCGAAACCGACCTCGTCGATGCCCACGACTACGAACAGGACCCGGAAACCTTTCGCGAAACTTACGGCGAGATCGACGGCCCGGTCGAACCGACCGGCCACAGCCACACCGAGTGGAGCGACGATTTGAGCTACGTGAGCGAGTATGGCGGCATCTGGTGGAACCCGCAGGCCGAGGACGGGTGGGGATACGGCGACCGCCCCGAGGACGAGTCGGAGTTCTTCGAACGCTACCGAGGCCTGACCGAGACGTTGCTCGAAAACGAGGCGATGTGGGCGTTCTGTTACACGCAACTCTACGATGTCGAACAGGAAACCAACGGACTGTACACCTACGACCGCGAACCCAAGTTCGACGCCAAGCGACTCCGCGAAATCAACGAGCAGGTCGCGGCCTTCGAACGCACCTCGTGACGATTGCGGCGGGTCGCCCCGTTTCGTCCTCACATGTGTCTCATGTTCACCTCGATGATGTTGGCCGTCCCGAGGATTTTCTTCGGAAACGTCTCCTCGTACACGGTTCCCTGCATCCTGTTCTTCGGTGCCGAGATGCTGACCGCTCCGGCGACCCGCCCCGAGTCGGTCATCACCGGCGCTGCGATGCATCGAATCCCGTTGAGTCGTTCCTCGTCGTCCGTCGCGTATCCCCGTTCTCGAATCGCGTCGAGTTCGTCTTCGAGGACGTCCCGACTCCCGATGGAGTGTTCGGTGACTCGTGGAAGCCCGTGCTGGGTGAGGATGTCTTCACGCCGGGAGTCGTCCATGAACGCCAGTATCGCCTTTCCCATCGCGGTCGTGTGGAGGTACACGCGCATCCCTTCGTACGTATCTATTTTGATCGCCTCGCTCCCTTTCTGCTTCATCAGGAAGACGCCCATCCCGTTCTCCTCGACCATCAGATTGGCGTGCTCGCCAGTCTCGACGGCCAAGTTCTGTAACTCCGACTCCGAAACCTGGAAGATGCGCGAATTGATCCGTGCGTATCCACCCAGTTCGAGGAACTTCGTTCCGATCCTGTAGGTGCCGTCGTCGTTCAGTACGTATCCGAGTTCGGTCAGCGTCTGAAGGTGGTCGTGAACGGTACTCGTCGGCATCTCGAAGTGGTCCACTACCTCGCTCAGGGTCGCGCCTTCCAACTCCTTGAGGTACTCGACGATGCCGAACGCGGTCGCGGTCGATTTGATTTTCGTGCTTGATTCGATGCCCATATTTTACGAAGATAGCCATCTTTTAAATAATTTTCCGCTAATATCGGACGAGTTCCGGGGAGGAAGATGATCGGTCATTCCGGAAGTTCGTCCCCGATGGACGATCCGTTTCGCGGACATACTCCATGCGGACGACCGAGGGATAAGTATTATTACGGTCTTCGCAAAAGGAAGAGGTATGTCGGAACTGCGCATTACCGACGTGGCAACGTATGTCGTAGCCAACCCATGGAAACCCTGGGTGTTCGTCCATTTGGACACCAACAAAGGGATTCAGGGGCTCGCAGAGGCGACGACGCATGACAAACCCGAGACGGTCGCTGCCGCCATCGAGGAGATGAGCGACTTCTTCATCGGCGAGGACCCGTTCTCCACCGAACGGCTCTGGCTGGAGATGTACCGCGACGAGTGGTTCTCGAAGAACGTCGTCAACACGACCGTCTGTTCGGCTATCGATATGGCGTGTTGGGACATCAAGGGTAAGGTGCTCGACCGCCCCGTGTACGAACTCCTCGGCGGGAACGTCCACGGCGACAGGATCAGGGCGTACGCCAACGGGTGGTACACCGAGACGACTGACGACACCGATACGTGGCGGGAAGCCGCAGAGCAGGTCGTCGCCGACGGCTACGACGCCATGAAGTTCGACCCGTTCGGAAAGTCGTGGCAACGGATGGACCGCGAGACGTTCAACCACGCCGTCGATGTCGTCGGCGCGGTGCGGGAAGCCGTCGGTCCGGACGTGGACCTCCTCATCGAAGGCCACGGTCGGTTCACGGCCGGACAGGCTGTCGAAGTCGCAAATGCCCTCTCGGAGTTCCATCCCACGTGGTTCGAAGAGCCGTGCCCCCCGGACTCCATCAACAGCCTCGGAAAGGTGGCCGCGAAGTCGCCGATTCCCATCGCGACCGGCGAGCGGCTGATGACGAAGTACGAGTTCCGCGACCTGCTGGCGAACACGGACGTCGATATCGTCCAGCCGGACATCATGAACACCGGCGGCATCACGGAGGCGAAGAAGATCGCCGCGCAGGCCGAGGCGGAGCACGTCAGCTTTGCACCGCACAACCCACAGGGGCCGGTCGCGACGGCGATTTCGGCGCACGTCGACGCCGCGGTTCCGAACTTCATGATTCAGGAGGTCTTCCAGACGTACGACGTCGAGTGGGTCAACGACCTCCTCGTCGACCCCGTCGTCGTCGAGGACGGCCACATCGAGATCCCACAGCGACCCGGACTGGGCGTCGAACTCGACATGGACGTCGTCGAGGAACACTCCTACACGGGCGCGAAGGACGAGGTACACACCATCAACCTCTTCGAAAAGAACTGGGAAACCCGTTCGTTGGTAGACTGATGGGTTACCGACCGGCGAACCGTTCGAAGTAACGTCGAACATCGAACGGTAAACCGTACCGAATCCGATGTCGAACCGTACCGAATCGGCTATCGAATCATACCGATTCAGAAATCGTCCCGTTCCGAATCGGATCGTTCGACTCCGGTGCTACCGTTTTTCGAAAACCGTCACTCCGTCCCACGAATCCGCCCGTGAGCACTCGCCCACTTCTCGGGCGTGACTCCGTGCGTTCGTTATTCCGTTCGAGGAACGTCCACGTCGGCGACGACGTCGCTGAGATGCTCGGTGAAGAGCCCGACTTCGACGCCGAGGGTGAGGTACTGAACCCCGGCGTCCATCCACTTGTTTGCGGTCTCCGCGTCGTCGGCGAACGCGCCCACGACGGTCTCCGTTTCGGCGGCGCGCTCACACACCCGTCGCATGAGGTCCTCGACACGGTCGTCCGTCACCTGTCCCGGAATCCCCAGCGACTGCGAGAGGTCGTATGGCCCGAGGAAGACGACGTCGATCCCGTCGACCTGCAGTATCTCGTCGATGTTCTCGACGCCGCGTTCCCCCTCGACTTGGATGACCAGAAGCGTCTCGTCGTTCTGGTCCTCGGTGTACGATTCGCCGCCGACGTAGTCCCCCGCGCGGACGTACTGGGAGAGACCCCGGCTTCCGAGTGGGCCGAATCGGGCCGCCTCGACGGCCGCTTCGGCCTCTTCGCGCGTCTCCACTTGCGGAACTTGTACGCCTGCGGTGCCGATGTCGAGCGCGCGCTGAATCTCCGATTCCGTGTTTTCGCGGACGCGGACGATCGGTGCGACGTCCTCGTTCTGCGCGGCGGTCGAGAGTTCGAGCGTCGTCTCTGCCGTCAACGGTCCGTGTTCCTGGTCGTAGACGACGAAATCCATTCCTGCGACGCCGATCATCTCCGAGACCATCGTCGAATCGAGCAATTGGAACGTACCGACGACACACTCTCCACTGAGCAGTCTCTGGCGAAACGAATCTGCGGACATATTACTAGTACGCCCCCCGACTGCAATAAATATTGCGTAGGATCGAATAGAATTGACTGTTTTCCGGGGTGTTGAAGGCTATGACGTCGTTTCGATATTCTCGGATGCGCCGAAAGAGCCGTTTTTCGTCCCCCTCGCGTGACGTTTCGTTCATATCGTCGTCTCGATGTCGATAGTCCGGTTTCGACGGGGGTCAGTCCCGAAGTAGTGATCCGATAACGTCGGACGTGACGACGATTATCGTTATAAATACCCTATCCGTAACAAATATTAGTGTATGCTAATATATCTCATTGCATGGTTGGTGGAAAGCCAGTGTCTACAGCAGAGAGCAGACGACTGTATCTGAAAACGGTCGGCACGGCCGGTGCCGTCGGGCTAGCCGGATGCCTCGGAGGCGGGAGCGGTGGCGGAGGTGGTGATACCGACGAGTACAAGGGGGCGAAGATAACGTTCGCCACCAGTTCGCTCTATACGGAGGCGTGGCAGGATATGGCCAAGAAGTTCGAGAAGGATCACGACGTGACCATCAACGTCACGTCGTACGCCCAGAGCGAGATGCTGTCGAAGCTCCAGAATCAGCTTCGGTCCCGTCAGGCGTCGTTCGACGCGTTCATCTCCGACGTTATCTGGACCGGGTCGCTGATGAGTCCCGAGTTCGTCGAACCGCTCGATAAATATCTGAACAACTCGAACCTCGGGATGTCGAATTACGCGTACGACGACCACCTCGACATCTTCGCCCAGTCCTACGGTCAATGGAAGGGGAAGAAATACGGGTTGCCGTGGTACGGCGACATCATGGATCTGACCGTCCGCAAGGACGTCCTCGAAAAACACGCGAAGGAGTACAAACGGAAACACGACGAGGAGATACTTCCGCCGTTCCCGAAGGGATACGAGGACTACGACCACTTCAACCGCGTCGCGAAGTTCATGCACGACAAGGGGTGGCCGATGGGACTCGAAGGAAAGCGCGGGTGGAACCTCGTCTACTACTACCCCAACCGGTTCGCGGCCGAAACGGGCCAACAGCGTATGCTCACCGAGGACGGGAAGCCCCGGCTGGACGAGAAGGGTGCCGTCAAGGGACTCGAACAGATGTTGAAGCAGAAGGATTGGGCGTTGAACCCCCTCTCGACCGGCTACACCCAGAGCCGCGACCAGTTCCTTTCCGGGAAGACGTGGGCCGTCGAACAGTGGGGAACGGCGACGAAGAAGTTCGTCGATAAGTACGGTTGGGAGGACGGCGTCCGCGTCTCCCTTACCCCCGGCGGCTATCCCAACCTCGGTGGATGGGGTATCCTCATCAATTCCTTCTCGGAACAGAAACGCAAGAACGCGGCGTTCGTGTTCGCCCAGTGGGCCACCTCGAAGAAGATGGACAAATACGCCTACAAGCAACACGGCGTGACGCCCACCAGAGCGTCGTCATACACCAAGCAGATAAAGGAGCGATTCCCCCAGTCCCAGTACTACGACCCGGAGGAGAATCCGGGTATCCGGACGCCATCGCTCCGCCCACGTAATCCCAAGTATCAGCGACTCGGCGACGCGATGCAGGTTCAGATCAGCCAGTCGCTCTCGGGCGGGCCGGGAGCCGAGAAGACGATGAAGAACATCAACGACAAGTGGAAGAACATCATGGGTGAGTGAGTATCGTCGCCATGAGCACATCGAACACCCTCTCGAACTGGTGGAACGGCTTCAGCCGTGACCGGGACGACGAACGGCTCATCGCGTGGCTGTTCGTCGCTCCCGCAATCGTTCTGTTGGCGATGGTCGCCATCTACCCGTTCGCCCAGATGATCTACGACAGCCTGTTCGGGTTCACGCAGGCCGGGGAGCGCGCGGCGTTCGTCGGCATCGCCAACTACGGAACGGTGCTTTCGGACCCTCGCTTCCTCAACGCGACGGGGTTCACCGTCATCTTCGTCGTCGTCTCCGTCGCCATCGAATTCCTCCTCGGCCTCGGCGTGTCGCTCCTGCTTTACAGCGCGTACATCGAGCGACGCCAACTGCTCGTGACGCTCAGCATCCCGCCGATGATCATGAGCCCCATCATCACCGGGCTGACGTGGCGGATGCTGTTCAGCCCGAGTTACGGCATGGTGAACCATCTGCTGGGTCTCAACATCGATTGGATCGCTTCCCGGCCGTGGTCGCGCGTGGCGCTCATCGTCGCCGACGTGTGGATGTGGACACCGCTGTTCGTGTTGGTGTTCACCGCCGCGCTCCAGTCCATCCCCGACGTCTACTACGAGGCCGCGGAGGTGGACGGGATGAGCAAGTGGCAGCAGTTCAAGTGGATCACGCTCCCCCAGATGCGGACCGCCATCGTGGTCGTCATGCTGCTCAGGATCGTGCGTGCGTTCAAGGTGTTTCCCAAGGTTCAGGTGCTCACGCAGGGCGGACCGGGGGCGTACACGGAGACCATCGCCATGATGACCTACAACTACGGGTTTCGCTTCTTCCAACTCGGCGTCGCCAGCGCATCTGGCGTGCTCTACTGGCTGTTGATGTTCCTCACGGCGTTCGTGCTGTTCAAATCGGTCGCGGAAGGGCTGATCAGCCCGGAGGAGGACTGAGATGCGACTCGCGACGCTTCACGATTACTCTGACCGGTTCGTCCGCGTCAGCATCTACACGCTCGTCGCGCTCTGGTTGGTCTGGGTGTGGGGTCCCATCCTATGGGACCTCTTCACCGGCCTCGCGGTCAACCCCCGGACCGACCCGCCGCGCTTGATTCCGGCGAAGCTCACGCTCGAACACTACTATAAGATATTCACCAGCGGAAACATGCTCACGTACATCCGGAACAGCGTGATCGTAACCGGCGTCAGCACGTCGGTCTCGGTCGTGGTCGGTGCGTTGGCCGCCTACTCGCTCACTCGGTACGACCCGGGTGACGGGCAGGTCAGTTTCTTCGCGCTCAGCATGCGCTTTTTGCCCCCAATCGCGGTGGCGATTCCGATGTACACCCTGTTCCTCGGCTTCGGTTGGATCAACACCTGGCAGTCGCTCATCGTGGCGTACCTCACCGTCGGCATCCCGATATCGACGTGGATACTGCTCATCTTCTTCCAGAACATCCCCGAGGAGTTGGAGGAGGCGAGTCGCGTCGATGGGTGGTCGCGCATCCAAACGTGGCGGCGGGTCGTCCTGCCGCTGGCCGCACCGGGCATCTCCAGCGCCGCCATCCTCACGGCCATCCTGATGTGGAACGAGTACGTACTGGCGCTGGTGCTCACCACCACGAGCAAGGCACAGACGGTGCCCATCTATTTGGCAGGATTCGTCACCACCCGCGGCATCCTCTGGGGGCGGATGGGGGCCGCGACGGTGGTGGCGATGACGCCGCTGCTCGTGCTGACGTTCATCGCGCAGGACCGACTCGTCGCCGGATTCAGCCTCGAATAGCATCCATCAACCGATTACACATCGACATCAAACATGACACAAACCGAATTAGACGACCTCAGAAAGGAGTACGAAGACGTAGTCGCCGTCAACGATTTCTCGCTCACGCTAGCCGACGGGGAATTCCTCGTGCTGTTGGGCCCGTCCGGGTGCGGCAAGAGTACGACCCTTCGGATGACCGCCGGACTCGAAACCGCCACCAGCGGGGACATCGTCGTCGACGGCGAACGGGTGAACGACCGAGCACCGGCCGAGCGCGACTTCGCCATGGTGTTTCAGGAAGTCGCCCTCTACCCGCACATGACCGTCCGAAAGAACATCTCGTCGCCGCTTCGTGCCGCCGGAGCCGATTCCGGAACCATCGAGGACCGCGTCGAACGCACCGCGAGCATGCTCGACATCGAGGAACTGCTCGACCGGAAACCGAGCGAACTCTCCGGCGGCCAACAACAGCGTGTCGCCATCGGTCGCGCGTTGGTTCGCGAACCGCGGGCCTTCCTGCTCGACGAACCGTTCTCGAAGCTCGACCAGAAGCTCCGTACCGGACTTCAGAAGGAGCTCAAACGCCTCCAGGATCAGACGGGCGTGACGACGATGTTCGTCACCCACGATCAGGAGGAAGCGATGGTGCTGGCCGACCGTATCGCCATCATGAACGAGGGACGACTCCAGCAGGTCGATACGCCCGAGACGGTGTATCGGAAGCCAGCCAACCGCTTCGTCGCGGATTTCATCGGCAACCCGGTGATGAACTTCTTCGACGTGGTGAGCGATGCTGGAACCCTCCGTATCGAAGGCGTATCCTACCCCGAGGCACCGAGCACCGTGCCGGACGGAGCCGATTCGATGGCGGTCCGGCCGGAGGACGCCGACCTCGTTCCCGCCTCCGACGTCGCGTCCGACGATCACCTCATCGTCGAGGTGGACCTCGTCGAGATGCGCGGGTCGGCCACGTACCTCATCTGTGATTTCGACGGCCGCGAGGTGACGTTCACGCAGTCGAACGACGGGATCGCCGAGGAAGGTGACACGCTGGCGCTCGAATTCGACTTCGGCGACGTCAACTTCTTCGACGAACGCGGTGATCTCATCGAACGCACATCGGAGCGGAACGTCCAGTCCACCCGTTGACCGTCGAACGAGGTGAAGGTTCGTCCAAATCGATCTCGCCGATGTTTACGGGCGATACCCACTCTTTTTCGGATCGTCGGATTCGATTCCCGTTCGTCACGACCGATTCGGGTACGACGCGGTATCGGTCCGAGGGACGTTTCCATCCCTCCTTCGATATTGTCGGATATCTCGGTGGATCGTCCGGCTATCGATCTCTATCCAAGGATACCGTACCGTATCCCCCGATTCGGCGCGACGTACATTACAGTCTTATTCATGTAATGATCTTTGATTCGTTCGATTTTGTGACGACGTCTCTCATGGGCGGTGAGTGTACGGGTCCGACGATATCGAAGCCACTCCTCATCCGATCCGTGTACGATACCATATCGCGTTCGTTCACGGGGCAACATGAACTATTATGGGAGCGGCGTGGGAGTAGTCGATATGGAACTACAGGAGCACTTCGATGCCCCCGGATCGAGGGATTGGCAAACGGTGGACGACGGAACCGTCCGATTCGCGCTGGTCGGCCTCGGGTGGTGGACGAACGACTTCGTCATCCCGGCCGTGGCCGACTCCGATCTCTGCACCGTCACCGCCGTCGTCAGCGGAAGCATCGAGAAGGCGGAACGGGTCGCGTCGGACGTCGAGACGGTCGAAGCGTCGATGACCTACGACGAGTTCGTTGATGGCGAGGCGACGGAGTCGTACGACGCCGTCTACATCGCCACGCCCAACTCCTACCACAGGGAGTACGTCGAGGCTGCCGCTCGACACGGCAAGGACGTGCTCTGCGAGAAACCGATGGAGGCGACCGTCGAGGACGCGGAGGCGATGGTCGACGCCTGTGACGATGCGGGCGTGACGCTCATGGTCGCCTACCGGATGCACACCGAACCCGTGGTGAGGCTGGCACGCCGCATCGTCGCGGACGGTTGTATCGGCGACCCGCGATTGGTGCAGGGGATGAACGCGCAACCGCTGTTGGAGATGAACGCCGATCCCGATCAGTGGCGGCTGAACTCGGAGCTTACAGGGTACGGAACCTCCGTGATGGATCTCGGGATTTACCCGCTCAACACCGCCCGGTTCGTTCTCGACGCCGACCCCGTTGCGGTCCAGTCGATGATGAGTTCGGAACACGAGGCGTTCGCCGACGTTCCCGACGAGCGGGTGACGTTCGGCGTCAGGTACGACGACGGGACGCACGCCGCGTTCGGCGCGAGCCAGAACGCCTTCGACACCACCAGCCTCGATATCGTGGGAACTGAGGGTGAACTCACGTTGAAACCGGCGTTCCACATGGAGACCACGCTCACCGTCACCACGGACGATCGGACGTACGAAGCCACGGTGGAATCGGCCGACCAGATGGAAGAGGAGTTCGACTACTTCGCGAATCAGATTCTCGCCGGAGGGGACGTTTACGCCGACGGTCGCCACGGACTGCTGGATATGCGAACCATCGCAGCGATCCACGACGCTGCCGACCGAGACGAAACGATCCAACTGTAAGCACGCCCGTTTTCCGTCCGCAGTTCGTCGATGGTCCGGGAGCACGGTACTCTCTGGGATGTCTCTCCTCGTTTGATCGAAGTAACCATGATTCAAGATAGTATAGAATAATCTATCTATTCAAAAATAGCATGGGGGAGTTAAAAAGGTTTCCCAGAACCATTCTCCGATGGTCGTTCAGTTCGGCCGTTCCACTCCTGCTCGCATACTGTTTCACGGCATCCGGTAGCTCATCGATTCGCCGTACCGAGGGGGTGTATGGGGCGGTCGTTCACTGACCGCCGTCGGCCGTCCGCAGATACTCGTCGAGTTTCGTGGCGGTAGCCGTCGCGAATTCGTCGTCGTTGATCGCGGCGTCGAGTTCGATCAGTTCCACGTCGTCGTCGAGGTTCTCCCGCAGGGCGTCGAACAGCCTCGAATCCGCCTCCGGATCGTAGAAATCCTCCCCTTCGACGTCGATGATCGAGACCCCATCGAGCGGGAGAAACAACGCGGTCGGCCCGGTGGCCGCGTTCAGTTTCCCCGCGATGATCTCGCCGAGTTCGGCGTTTTCCTCGGGCGTCGTCCGCATCAGCGTCACTTGGGGATTGTGGATGTGGAACTTTCGGTCCTCGAAGACGTCCGGCACGGAATCCCGTGGACCGAAGTTGACCATGTCGAGCGCACCCACCGAGACGACCTGCGGGATACCCGTCTCGGCGGCGGCGTCGAGGCGTGTTTCCCCGGCACTGAGCACACCGCCGACGAGTTCGTCGGCCCATTCGGTGGTCGTGATGTCGAGCACACCGTCGATGAGGCCCTGGCGAACCAACTCCTCCATCGCGCGGCCGCCGGTTCCGGTCGCGTGAAAGACGATCGTTTCGTACCCCTCAGACTCCAAATATTCGCGTGCCGTATGCACGCACGGCGTCGTCACCCCGAACATGGTGATCCCGACCGTCGGCCTTTCACTGATCGAGATGTCGGGTTCATTGGCCACCATGCCGACCATCGCGAGCGCCGCGTTCGATATCACGCGTCGGGAGAGCTGATTGAGGCCTTCGATGTCGGCGACGGAGTACAGCATCATCACGTCCTTCGCGCCGACGTACGGCTCCGTGTCGCCCGAGGCCATCGTCGAGACCATCAGTTTCGGGATTCCGACGGGCAGCGCACGCATCGCCGTGGTTGCGATGGAGGTGTTTCCCGATCCGCCGAGTCCGACGACCCCTTCGAGGAGTCCATCGTCGTGGAGCCGAGACGCGATGGCAGCAGCGCCGTCACCCATCGTCTCGATGGCTTCCCCCCGGTCGGCTTCCTCTCGAAGGTGTTCGAGACTTGTCCCTGCCGCCTCGGCGACCTCGTGAGCCGACGTGTCCGGTTCGATATCCGGGTCTTCCATCACCCCGACGTCGATCAGGTGGACGTCGATGTCGTGCGCTTCGATGATCTCCCGTGCGAAATCCAGTTCTTCCCCCTTGGTGTCCAGCGTCCCGATGAGTACGACCGCCATGCTAGAACTCTATCCCTTTGAACTCCCGCGCTTGGTTCCGAATCGCCTCCTCGGTCGGCAGGCGTTCCAGGCTCGATGCGCCGAAGAACCCGACGACGCCCTCCGTCTCGTTGAGCACGTACTCGGCGTCGTCCGGCCACGCTATCGGACCGCCGTGGCAGATGACCATGACGTCCTCGTTGACCGCTTTCGCGGCGTCGTGATGGGCCTGAACGCGTTCCGCGGCGTCGTCCAGATCCAGCGACGTCTCCGCACCGATGTCGCCGGAGGTGGTGAGACCCATGTGCGAAACGATGACGTCGGCACCCACCTCGGTCATTTCGCGGGCTTGCTCCTCGGTGAACACGTACGGACAGGTCAACATGTCCTGCTCGGCGGCCTCCTCGATCATGTCCACCTCTTTATCGTAACCCATCCCCGTCTCCTCGATGTTCTGCCGGAACTGGCTTCCTTCGTCGATGAGTCCGACCGTCGGGAAGTTCTGGACGCCCGAGAATCCGCGACGTTTCAGGTCCTCGATGAAGACGTCCATCTGGCGGAACGGGTCGGTTCCGTTGACCCCCGCGAGGACCGGCGTGTCCTCGACGACGGGCAGGACCTCGTGACCCATCTCCACGACGATTTCGTTGGCATCGCCGTACGGGAGCAGTCCCGCGAGGGAGCCTCGGCCGTTCATCCGATACCGCCCCGAGTTGTAGATGATGAGCATATCGACGCCGCCTCGTTCCGCGAACTTCGCCGAAATGCCGGTTCCCGCACCCGCTCCGATGATCGGTTCGCCTCGGGATACCGTCTCTTCGAGTCGCGCGAGCGACTCCTCGCGTGTGAATTTCATAGCCCTCCCAATCTACATCGAGCACGGTATTCAAGATACTCACCACCGAAGGTTGTCGCGCGTGGACTATCGACCGCTACTACGGACCGTCGCCGCGATACAACTATCGTGATGAACGTCGATCGTTTCCTGGGGCAATGACAGACGAGAACTTCGTCAGCAGCGAGGACGTACCGACCCAGATGTTCGATTGGGGAACGCTCAAATGGATGGCCACTCCCGACGTCAACGGATCCGAGCGATTCAGCGCCGGGAGCGTCCAGCTAGCGCCGGGGAAAGGGCACGAGTTACACACGCACCCGGACAGCGACGAGATCCTCTACATCATCAGTGGGGAGGGAGAACAAACCGTCGAGGACGAAACGCGTGAGGTCGGTCCCGGTGAAATGATTTTCATCCCCGCCGGAACCGAACACGGAACGATAAACACCGGTTGGCAACCGCTGCAACTCCTGGCGGTGTACTCGCCACCCGGTCCGGAGGACGTCTTGGCCGACCTCCCGGAGTGCAAAATCGTGCCCGCCGGTGAGATCCCTAGCCGGGACGACTGATACTCCCGTTTTCCACACCGTTTTCTCGGTCGGAGTTACGATCCATTCCGTCGAGTACTGAGTACGATACGTCGCCGCCCGAAAATTTTCACGATCGTTTATGCTATTAGCGGCCCAAGATAGGAGGCGAGCACCATGGCACAGAAAGAAGTCCAACAGGAACTGTCTGTCGACCAGTATACGCTCGGTCTCGTTGGGCCGGATCAGGAGTGGGCGGGAACCGTTGCGGATGGCGGCACGATCAAAACACATACGCCACCGGCTTGCTGGGGGCCGATGATCACCCCGGAGTTTCGGGGCGGACACGAGGTGACACGCCCGATTCGCGTCGAGAACGCGGAGGTCGGCGACGCGATTGCCCTCTCGATAGAGCGCATCGAAGTGACGAGCATCGCGACGAGTACCGGCAGCATGCGTGAGCGTGAGGGGGCGTTCGGTGACGACCCGTTCGTCGATCACAAATGTCCGGAGTGTGGAACCAAGTGGCCGGAGAGCATCGTGGAAGGGACGGGTGAGGGGTCGATCAAGTGTGCCGAATGCGGAGCGAACGCATCCTCGTTCGGTTTCGAGTACGGCTATACGGTGGTTTTCGATGACGACCGGACGGTGGGACTGACCGTCGGGGAGAGCGGCGCTGATGACCTGGCGAATCGGGCCGACGAGGCGATGGCGCTACCCGAGAACTCCCGGCAACACCCTATCCTGCTGTACGAGCCATCGGAGATGGCGGGAACGCTCGGCCATCTCCGCCCGTTCATCGGCAACATCGGAACGACACCGCCGATCGAGATGCCGGATTCACACAATGCGGGTGACTTCGGCCAGTTCCTCATCGGTGCGGAGCACGATTGGGGGCTTGCCGACGAGGACGAACTCGCCGACCGAACCGACGGCCACATGGATATCAACGCGGTCCGCGAGGGTGCCGTCCTCATTTGTCCCGTCAAAGTCGACGGGGGCGGCATCTACGTCGGCGATATGCACGCCAACCAGGGCGACGGTGAACTGTCTCTCCACACCACCGACGTGAGCGGCCGCGCCGAAATCGGGGTCGAAGTCATCAAAGGCCTCGATATCGACGGCCCGCTTTTGCTCCCGAACGAGGCCGACCTTCCGTACATCAGCAAGCCGTACACCGAAACGGAACTCGAACGCGGCGAACGACTCGCCGCCGACTACGACGTCGAAACGATCCACGACATGGGTCCGTTACAGGTGGTCGGCAGCGGTGCGACGATCAACGACGCGACTGACAACGCCTTCGAACGTGCCGGAGCGCTTCTCGATATGACCGAAGGCGAAGTGCGAGCGCGGTGTACGTTCACCGGCGGTGTCGAAATCGGGCGTTTGCCCGGTGTCGTCCAATTGACGATGCTGGCACCGATGGACCGCCTCGAAGACCGCGGTCTCGCCGATTTGGTTCGGGCACAGTACGACTACTGAGTTCGGTGTTTCTTTTCACGACGGTGTCTCGTGTCCGGCACGGAAACCGTCACCGCTATCGGCACCCCCCTGCACGGCGGGAAATACCGTCAGCTCCGCATCGGCCGGACAACGGTCGTCCGAATCGACGCGCTCCCCGTTCACCGAGAAACGGGCACTGGCCCGGAGTTGCCCGTCGGACGCGTAAAGGTGCGTCTCGGCTCGGGGGTAGTCCTCGACGAAGGCAACGAGTGCCTCTTCGACGGTTCCACCGTCGAACGCGAGGGGAACGGTTTTCTCACCCGTTGCACTTCGGAGCGGGCCGTACACGGTGATGCGCATGCAACACGCTACGATGGTGGACACGAAAAGTGATGCGCGCCGAAAAAGATCTGAAAGGGGTCTTGCTTGCGTTTATACGGTCACTCTCGCTCGAATCGAACCGATTTGAGGATTATTTCCCGATCTCAATTATGGACACTAATTGCCGGAGGGCGTGGAGAAAACTTATGACATTGGGGCTACATTTGTAGCCGATGTCCCGTTCACGACGAACCCTCCTCAAGTCGGCAGGCCTCGCAGTTAGTAGCGGAACGCTCGCGTCGATCGCCGGGTGTCTCGGCGGCCTGTCGTCCGATGGTGGGAGCGGTCCGGCCGAACGATCCACAGCGGATCAGTCCACATCGAATCAGCCTACGACGGACCAGTCGGGGAAAACTCCGTCATCGGATTTCGCGCAGTGGCTCCCCGACCCGTCGAAGACCCCGCTGCGGGATGGCTATGGCGTCCTGTATTTCGACGTCACAGCGATCCGTGACCACCGAAATTCGATGCACGAGAACGCTTACTCCCGACTCGAAAAGGAGATGTTGCGTTCCATCCCCAGCGACTACGTCGACGTGGCTGACGTCGACACCTCGATAACGCTCGACTTCGTCGCGGAACTGGCCCTCGGATCGTTCGATCCGGAGACGGTCGGCGAGAAACTCGCCAGCGACGGGGAGTCGCCCGCAACGACGTCACGGGGTGCCGCGACGACAACGCGAAACAGTACGACAACGCGAACTACTCGGTCGGACCGGGAACGGTATCGCGGGTTCGACCTCTACGGTACGAACCGAGTCTACGCGGTCTCGGAAGACGCCCTGCTAATGATGTCCCCGATGATCGAGGGTGATTCGGTCGATAACGCCAAAGCGATCATCGACGCGGCAACGACGGAGACGAGCCACTACGCCGACGGTAACGAGTACGTGTCGTCGATGCTCGGGGTCGTCGACGACCCACACGCGCTCTGGTGCTATCCGGAGGCGATGGACGGGTCGACCTCTCGCGGCTTCCGAAAGGACGTCATCACGGGCGAACTCAAATCGTGGCGATTCGGGAGCGAGACGACCCACCTCACGTTTGCGGACACGTATCCCGACGAAGAGACGGCAAAGAGCGGTGAACTGGCGAACTACATCGAATCGCAGTCCCGCCGATTCGGTTCGTACGACGGCCTCGACGTCGAAATCGATGGTCTGATGGCGTGGGCCGATGGAACCACTCCGACGAACGAGTTCGATCATCTGTCGGCCGGTGGCCCGAGCGATGGCGTCCACACCACGTACAACTGACGCCCTCTCTAAAACTTCGAACCATCTCCGCCGGTCGGTGTCCCCACGGGCCAGCAGTCGTTGGGAAGGATTTAACTGACAGCCATCCAATCGTTCGACGGATGTCCACCGCTTTCGGCGATGCCCTCCGCGAACGTCTCACGCTGCGAGCCGTTTTCTCTTGGCTCGCCGCGCTCGCCATCTTTCACTTCTTCCTCGAATCGACGGCTCCCCAGTTAGCAACGACGGCCTTCGCAACCGTCAGCGCCGGTCTCACCGATCTTTTTTCGGACGCCTACGACCTCCGAAAATCCGTGACGCACGCTGGTTTCGGAGTGCAGTTGCTTCTCAGCGGTGTCGCGTTGTCCGTGTTCGACGACGAAACCGTGTTGTTCCCGGCCGCGTTCCTCGTCGTCGGGGCTTGGTTCGTCCTCAACGCCGTACAGACGGTTCGTCACGAGGGGGCGACCGTCCCCGAGACGAACCGAGACGGCCACGACGTGTACGGCGAGTACGTCGCCAAACGCATCTACGATATTCTCGACGACCGGCCGCAAACGCGCCGCGAACTCGGCGAATCGATCGAAGCTAACGACGAGGTCGTCGATGCGGCCATCGACCGACTGCTGGATCGGGATGCCGTTACGCGAGTCGGGAGCGAGTTCCGGATTTCCCCATCCACGGACTCGGATGGGCTGACCCGTCTTCAACGTCGTATCTCCGGCGTGCTCCGACGGATTGCCCGACCGATCACGCTCGAATTCGAGGGATCGGATGGTGCCCACGTCGACCGCGACGACTCCCGGGGAACCACCACTGATAGACGGACTGCTCGTTCCCGGGAAACCGACTCCCGAACGACGCACGACGACCCCGATTCACACGAGGTGAGTACGTATTCGAATCGCCAGCGGGAATCCGAATCGGCGAAGTAGTTACTCGCCATTTTTCGTCCGTATCGATGATTCCCCGGTCAGGATGCGGGCTCGTTTGTCAAGAAACGTCGAAAACCGTTATTGTTGGTCAGTATTAATAATACGGCTGGTCGGGGTGAACGTCGTGTTTGCCTGGAGGGCTTTGGAAGGCCCCCGACCTGTCATGCTCCGTGTCTTCTGCATCGATGAGCGTGCAAAACCGGATGGTGCACCCGTTAAGACGAATCTAGTACTGCTTCTACCGTCATTCGACGACCGAAATAACCTCTTTCCAAATAGCCAATTTTCAATTAGGCTATTTCTATTTAGGCTATTCGGAAGTATTATCCTGCTACGGGAACGAGGTAGCTCATGGATCGATTCGTGAATCGGGAGGCCGAACTGTCACGGTTACGGGACTGCTACACCTCCGGTGAAGCCGAAATGGTCGTCGTTTTCGGCCGTCGTCGTCTCGGGAAAACGCAACTGGTGCAGCACTCGCTCGCGGGGAGAGACGACGCGGTCCTGTACCAAGCGACGGAGACGACACCCCAAATACAACTCGACGAGTTCGTCGATGTCGCGTCGGAATCGTTCCCGGGCATTACTCAGATCAAGCAAAATTGGGAGGCTCTCCTCGGCTACCTTGGTGACCGAGACGGAATCGTCGTTCTCGATGAATTCCCATACCTCATCGATGCCGACGAAAGTCTTCCCTCGGTCATTCAACGGCTGTGGGATCAGCGGTTTCGGGATACCGCGGGGACACTCATCTTGGTTGGATCGTCGATCAGTATGATGGAAGAGGCGACGCTGTTGGGTAACAGTCCTCTGTATGGCCGATTCACGGAGCGGTTGGATCTTCGACCCCTCGACTTCACTGCCGCGCAGGAGTTCGTCCCGACCAGCTACTCGCCGGAAGAGAGAATCTATACGTGGGGCATCTTCGGCGGCGTTCCGTACTATCTCGACGGTATCGAACTCGATCACGACCTCGGAACGGTTCTCACGGACGAAATCCTTTCACAGCGGGGGTATCTCCACAACGAACCGGAGTACGTCCTGCGAACCGAACTCACGAACCCGAATCGGTACTTCGCGATCCTCACCGCAATTGCGGCCGGGAAGACGGCATCGAACGAGATCGCACAGGCGGTGGGCATCGACGGAAAACAGATTTCGACGTACACCCAGAAGTTAGAACGGCTCCGCCTCATCGAACGGGAGGTACCACTGACCGAGGAAAAGTCGAAATCGCGTCGTGGCCGCTACCGTATTCTCGATCCACTGTTTCGGTTCTGGTTCCGGTTCGTTTACGGGAACGAAGATCGGTACGAACGGTTGGGTGGAGACGCTTACGAGGCCGTGATCGAACCGGAACTCCCTGACTTCGTCAGCCCCGAGTTCGAAGTACTGTGTCAAGAAGCGCTCCCTCGCCTGTACCCGGAGAAGACGTTTCTCGACATCGGCCGATGGTGGTACAAGAATCACGAGGTCGATGCCGTCGGATTCACCACGGATGGAACGATGGTCGCCGGAGAGTGCAAATTCACGGCCGCGCCGCTCGACTACAGCGCGCTCGCATCACTCGAAACCCACGCGGAAGAAATTCGCTGGTCACCGGATTCGGGTGAGACTCCCACAAGAAAATACGCCCTCTTTACGCGAAATGGCGCGACACGATCGGTTCGTGAGGCGGTGTCCGAGAGAGACGACGTACGGTTGTTCACGCTCGACGACGTGACTCACCACGTCGCGCAGAACGAGTGAACGGAGGCCTTTCGTCGGTCAAATCGAGGCATTCCACGGGGCATCGCTCAATCGGTATCCATCGACGGCGTCACCCGGTCGTGGATCGTTCCCTCGCGTTCCCTGAGGTGCTTCGGGTCTCGGTCGTTACGCACGGCGACGATTTCCGAGACGATACTGAGCGCGATTTGATACGGCGACCCGCCACCGAGGTCGAGTCCCACTGGAGTGAACAACCGTGTTAGCTCGTCGCTGCTGAACGTTTTCCCTTCCGTTTTGAAGTCATCGAGCATCTCTTCGAACCGCTCGTGGGGACCCATGAGACCGATGTACGGCACTTTGGTCCGAAGGAGTTCGTCGACGACGATCCGGTCGTCGACGAAGTTGTGGGTGGCGACGACGACGTAGGTGTCCGCGTCGAAGTTGAGCGTGTCACGGATCCGTGCGGGGGACGTGGAACGCACGTCGGCGGCGTTCGGGAAGCGGTCGGACGTCGCCGTTGCTCCCCTGAAGCCGACGACCGTTACGCGGAAGTCCGCCATCGTCCCGAGTTCGATGATCGGTCGAACATCGTTTCCGGTGCCGACGACCACGAGGTCGTCGGGCGAGCGGTGGCTGTCGACGAAAATCGAGACGTCATCGACGACGACGGTTTCCGAGGTACCATCGGCGAGGAGGGGAGCGACGACCTCCTGAAGGGGATCGAAACTGAACTCCGCGTCGTCGTCCACGTCGAAACCGTCCGCTTCGGGGTCGTAGTACGCCCGCGTTCCGACCAGGTCGCCCGGACCGTCGGTGACGGTGACGACGCCGAGGTCGCGGCCGTCACCGACGGCATCGAGGACGGGTCGATAGCCCTCGTCGAGCGGTTCGAGGAGGATGTCGATGACGCCGTTACACCCGACGCCGAGTCCCCAGACGTCGTCGTCCGCTTCGGGCATCAGGTCGTACGTCTCCAGGCGCGGTTCCCCGGATGCGAGCACGTCCGCGGCGAGACGCTGAACCTCGTCTTCCAGACAGCCAGCGGTGATGTGGCCGACTTCCGTCCCGTCCTCGGAGACGAGCATCTTCGCTCCCGGGCGACGATACGCGCTCCCTTCGACGTCGACGACGGTAGCAAGGACGCCTCGGTCGCCGCGTTCCACGAGTTCACGGGCTCGTTGTAACACTTCGTTCTCCGGTGTACTCCAATCGTTGTCGGTTTTGTTCATGGTTTTGATTGTCCTGTTTCGGATGGTCTTTCGTTCGTTTCGTCCGGTTGTTCGCCGTCCAGTCCGAGCCCCGGCAGCACCGCGCTTCGGGCGACGTACACCTTCTCCAGTCCGCTGTCGTGCAGGTCGGTCCCGCAGTCTCCCGCTCGCACACTCGCTCGAACGCTCGTCGGATTTCGCACTCGCGCCCCTGCCACGAGGTCGACACCGGCATCGAAGGCCGGACCGGGGACGAACGATGCCGTCGCACCCACGAGGACGACGAGCGGCACGTCGGCGGATCTCAGTGCCGAGAGATAGCGATCCAATCCCCCGTACACCAGCGTCGACCCGGTGATAAAGCAGACGTCCGCACCCGCAAACGCCGTCTCACACTCGTCCGGCGGGAACAGATCGACGGTCACGTCGTCCGGCGACGTGACGGAATCAGGTGGCTCGCGTTCGACCACGCGTACGTCGACGGCGCTGAACTTCCGGAACGCTGGACGGAACAGGCCGACCGTGGCGATCGTGGCGACGGCGTCGTCGAGGGACGCCATCGGGTCGCCCGATTGCCACTCGACTTCGGGGGCGGAGAGGGCGTTCAGCGTCGCGATACCCACGGCTCGGCGTACCTTTCCGTCGATGTTCCCGTCGGTCGCCAGCGATGCGAGCGCGGAAACGTTCTCGGGCCACGATTCCGGGCGCTCGCCCCGCGGCCGATGGGCGACCCCCGCGAGGTGACCGTGGTCGGGGTGCGTGAGTTCGACGAGAACAACGCGCTCGCCGACGGTCACGCGCGGAGCCGTCGCGGTCGTCGCCGTCCCCTGAACGCTGGCATAGATTCGGTCCACGAGGTCGGTATCGCGCGGTTCGGTCATCCAGCAGTGACACCTCCCCCCGCGACTCGCTCGCGGAAATCGTATTCGAAGCCCATCGGCCCGCGCGGTCCGTATCGGTCGAGTTGCCGCGCGACCTCCGCCACGTCCTGCGGACCGGCGAAGGCGAACAGGCCGTCGACGTATGGGAGGACGGCGGCCATTCCCCGACAGGTCGGTTCGTACGCCGGTGAGGCGGCGAGCGGGTTCAGCCACAGAATCGACCCCGAGCGAAGGGAAAGCCGTGCCATCGCCGCTTCGAGGTCGTCGATGTCACCCACGTCGAGGCCGTCGCTAACGACGAGCGTCGCCGTCCGATAGTCGATGGCGGTCGGCCACCGTGTCAGGAGTGTCGACAGCGACGCGCCGATTTTCGTGCCGCCGCCCCACACCACCTCGGCGTGTTCGAGCGCGGTTGCCGGATCGTCGTCGGCCCGTTCGAAGACGTCAGTTACCTCCCCGATGTCCGTATCGAAGAAGAAGATTCTGACTGACCGACAGTCACGTACGAGTGACTCCAGAAACGTGAGGAGGAACCCCCGGTCGATCGCATCGAGAACCGACCGACTCACGTCCACGAGGACGCACGCGCGGACCTCGCTCACCCGCCGGTCCCGCGTCGGAAGCGACGGGGGGGACGCCGCCCGTCGAAAGGCTCTCTCGAAGCAGTCGTCGCGCGTCGATGGCGTACCCGGTTCGGTCCGGGTGCCACCGTCGTCCCGAGAGCGTCGCCAGGGCGCGTTCGAACCGCGTTACTGTCGTCCAAGCACGGTCGCCGTTTCCCTCGTCTTCGACCTCTTGCCCTTCACCGCTCGCGCTGAACGTCCCCGAACGGTGGTCATCGAGGAATCGTTCGAGGGGGCTCTCGGTCTCGTCGGCGATTCTCCGCGTTCTGATCGCCGACTCGGAGGGAGTCTCCTTCCCCACATCGCCGAGAGCATCTTCGAGCAGTTCCTTCGACTCGGAGTCCGTGGAAGCGTCGGCGGGTGGATGTTCGGATGGCCGACCGGATTCGATGGGGCGACTCATGTCATCCGCCGTGGCAATCGCTTCGAGACCGGTCTTGAGACGGTACCAGAATACGGGGAAACGCTCGTCGAACACCTCGCTGTCGTGCGGGTCGGAGACGAGCGTTGCGTGCGTCGCGGCGCGGACGCGGCCTCGGTCGGTGAACCCCGTCGCCGCGAGCGCTTCGACCGCCGAAAGCGACCCGTCGACGGGTACGTCGACGCCGTGAAATCGGAGCGTCCGTGCGAAGCGGACGACCTGTGTGATGACGTGGTCGCGTGCGCCGACGAAGTCCGGACGACGTTCACCGACCGTCGCCGGGACTCGATCCGTTTCCGTCCCGTTTCGTCGGCCCGCTTCGCTGGCGGCGGTCACCAGTCGGTCAAGGTGGTCGGTATCGACGAGTGCACGCTCGGCCGCCTCCGCTCGGAGTTCGATGAGCGTTCGCTCGACTGTCGTGGCACTGAGATTCTCCATCTCCGCATCGCTCCGGAGGGTTGCGACCGCTCGCGCCCAGTCGAGCGTCTCGGCGACGCCCGGTCCCGTGAGGAACGACTCCTCACGGAGACGCCGGACGATACCACACACCTCGCTGGCGACGGTGGCGTCGAGGTGGGGAACGTTCCGCCGGACGATTTGGCACTCCGCTTCGAACGACGGTGGTTCGACGTGGAGGGAGAGACACCGTCGTTTGAGTGCATCGCTCACCCTCCGTGTCCGATTCGATGTGATGACGACGATAGGGGGTCGTTGGGCGGTAACGGTGCCGTACTCCGAAATGCTGACCTGATAGTCGGAGAGCAGTTCGAGGAGGAACGCCTCGAACTCTTCGTCCGATCTGTCGATTTCGTCGATGAGGAGTACCGGCGGCGTGACGCCATCGTGTGTGAGCGCCTGCAACAGCGGGCGTTCGAGGAGGAACCCCGAATCGAAGACGGAGTTCGTTTCGTCGATCGATCGCTCACCCGATCGAATCGCCAGCAACTGCTTCGTGTAGTTCCACTCGTACAGCGTGCTCTCGGCGGTCAGTCCCTCGTAACACTGGAGGCGGATGAGTTCCGTGTCGAACCCGTCGGCGAGCGCCTTCCCGAGTTCGGTCTTGCCGCTCCCCGGATCGCCCTCGACGAGCAGCGGCTTGCCGAGTTTGAGGGCCAAAAAGACGGTCGTCAGCAGTTCGTCATCGGCCACGTACCCCGTCTCCGCAAACCGTTCCCCGAGGTCGGTTTGGGTCAGGTCGGCGAACGGATCATCGTCCGCTCGTTCGTTCATCTGAGTCGCTCCTCCATGCGGAAGCGTTCGGGGTCGTCTTCGAACGCGTCGGCGCATCCCTGTCCACAGAAGTAGTAGGTCTCGCCGTCGAGGTCGACCGTCGCGGCGGCCTCGTCCGTGACGACGTCCATGCCGCAGACCGGATCGATCACCGTTTCCCCGTTCTTCGCATTCGCATCCGCGCCCTCATCCTCGCCCACGTCCTCATTTTCGTCCACGCCCTCATTCTCATCCGCGTCCGCGTTCGCTTCCTCACCGTCGTTCGCCGCTTCGTCCCTTTCGGTTCGGGTTTCGATTCCCTCGCTCGGGACGGGCGGACGGTCCGTCGCACCGCGTCGGGCCGCCACGAGTTCCGCGAGGATGCTCAGTGCGATCTCCTCGGGCGTTTCGGCTCGCAGATCGAGACCGGCGGGGACGACCACCGCGTCGGCGACGTCGTCGGCGTCGACGCCGAGGCGCTCGGCCACGTCCTCGAACAGGTTCTTCGCCCGTCTCCTGCTGGCGACGAGTCCGACGTACGGAACCCCCGCTCGAAGCCCGATTTCGATCCCGCTCTCGTCGAACGCCCCCATCGTCGCGACGACGATAGCCTCAGCCCCCTCGATCCGTTCGACGACACCCTCGTCGTCGGGGGTGATCGTCTCGTCCGCCCGAGGGCCGGTCTCCGAATCGGCGACGACGGTCACCACGTACGACATGTCGCCCGCGAGTCGAGCGAGTGAGCGTGCCATCGGCGAGTCGCCGATGACCACGAGTCGCGGTGTCGGCATCACCGGTTCGACGAACAGTTCGAGGACGCCGCCGCTGTGGCACGTCATCGGGAACGCGTCGAGGCCGGGACGAGCGACGGTGTCCGGGTCAGGTGCCAATCCTAACAGCGCCGATTTTCCCGTCCGTAGGGCGCGTTTGGCTTCGCGGACGGCGACCGACTGTGCGCAGGCGGCACCACCGACCCACCCCACCAGTTCCCCGTCGGGCGTCACGAGCGCTCTGTCACCCACGTTCACGGAGACCGGTGGTTCTCGCCGGACGACGGTCACCACGGCGAACGAACGGCCAGCTTCGCGCCACTCGCTGGCCAGTCGGTCCACCTTCTCGGGCGAGGTGGCGTCCCGTTCGGTCGGGTCGTCGTCGGGTGGTCTGTCTGTCGTCATCTTCTGATGCGTGCTACTAGTACACACGGGTCGCGTGCGAAAGAGGATGTCGCCGCCGAGACCGGATCAGTCGGCATCGGCCTCTTCGGTGTCGACATCGACGTGATCCGCTGGCTCACACGAGAGACCCGCTTCGTCCAACTTCTCCCAAACGCGGTCGGGCGTCAGTGGCATATCCACGTGACGGACGCCCGCGTGAGACAACGCATCGACGGCGGCGTTGACGATAGCGGGTGGTGACCCGACGGTCGGGGATTCGCCGACGCCCTTCGCTCCGATCGGATGGTGGGGCGACGGCGTGACCGTGTAGTCGGTGTCGATGTGCGGAATTTCGGCGGCGGTCGGGAGGAGGTAGTTCATGAAGTCTCCCCCGGTCACGTTGCCGTTTTCGTCGTAGGTGACGTGTTCGAGGAGCGCGGTTCCCATCCCCTGTGCGACGCCGCCGTGGACCTGTCCCTCGATGACCATCGGGTTGATGCGGTTCCCACAGTCGTCGAGCGCGTAGAACTGTTGGATGTCGAGGTGACCGGTTTCGCGGTCGATCTCCACGACGCAGACGTACGCCCCGAACGGGTAGGTCATGTTCGGCGGGTCGTAGTAATCGACCGCCTCCAGACCCGGTTCCTGATTCGCGGGAGAGTTCATGTAGGAGGCGGCGGCGATTTCCGTTATCGACATCGACCGGTCGGGAGCGCCTTCGACGTGGAACGACCCCGAATCTCGGTCCCACGCGACGTCCGCCTCGGCGACTTCGAGTTCGTTAGCGGCGATGCTCTTTGCCTTTTCACGCACTTTCCGCGCCGCGACCGCAGTCGCGGCCCCGCCGACCGGAGTCGACCGCGAGGCGTACGTCCCGAGGCCGTACGGTTCGGAGTCGGTGTCGCCGTGTTCGATCGTCACGTCGTCCACGTCGAGACCGAGTTCCTCGGCGACGATCTGTGCGAAGGTGGTCTCGTGGCCCTGTCCCTGCGTCTGGACGCCGATGCCGACCGTCGCCTTCCCGGTCGGATGAACGCGAATCTCGGCGGAGTCGAACATCTCGACGCCGACGATGTCACACTGCTTTCCCGGACCGGCACCGACGATTTCGGTGAACGTCGAGAGTCCGATGCCGAGCAACTTCTCCTCGTCCTCGTCGATGCGCCGCTGTTGCTCTTCGAGGAGTTCCTCGTAGCCGACTCCCTCCAAGGCCTTGTCGAGGGCGCGCGTGTAGTCGCCGGAGTCGTAGGTCCATCCCGTGGCGCTATCGTAGGGGAACGAATCCTTCGGGATGAAGTTCTTCCGCCGGACCTCCGCCGGGTCCATGTCGAGTTCGTCGGCGAGGACGTCCACCATCCGTTCGATGAGGTAGATGGCCTCGGTGACGCGGAAGGAACACCGATACGCGATTCCCCCCGGTGCGGTGTTGGTGTAGATACCTTCGAGTTTGCCGTGGGCGGCGTCGATGTCGTAGGACCCGGTGAATATCTTGAAAAAGCCCGCCGGGAACTTCGAGGGTTGGGCCGCGGCGTTGTAGGCCCCGTGGTTCGCCAGCACGTCGACGTCGACGCCCTCGATGATGCCGTCCTCCGTCGCCGCGATACGACCCGTCATGTCGTAGTCGCGGGCGAAGGCGGTGGTCTGGATGTTCTCCGACCGCTCTTCGACCCACTTCACCGGCTGACCGATGACGTACGACGCCGCGGCGGCGACGACGTAGCCGGGGTAGATGGGCACCTTGTTGCCGAACCCGCCGCCCACGTCGGGACTGACGATTCGAATCTTGTTCTCGGGGATTCCGGAAACCATCGAGAACAGCGTCCGATGGGCGTGGGGTGCCTGGGACGTCATGTGGACGGTCATCTTCTCGTTGGCCGTATCCCAGTCGGCCACACAGCCGCAGGTTTCGATGGGTGCGGGGTGGATACGCTGGTAGTACATGTCCTGCTCGACGACGACGTCCGCATCGTCGAAGGCGGCCTTCGTCGCGTCCTCGTCCCCCGTCTCCCACGTGAAGATGTGATTGCTCTCCTGTCCCTCGATGTCGTCGCGGACCAGCGGCGCGTCCTCCTCCATCGCCGCCTTCGCGTCCACGACGGGGTCGAGCGTCTCGTAATCGACGCGCACCTTCTCGGCCCCGTCCTTGGCGATGTAGCGATCCTCGGCGATGACGGCCGCCACCTCCTGCGACTGGAATTTCACTTTATCGGAGACGAGGACGTCCTGCGTGTCGGACATCAGGGTCGGCATCGTCGCGAGGTCGTGGGCCGCGAGGTCCTCGGCGGTGAGGACCGCGACGACCCCATCGAGCGCTTCCGCCCCGCTGGTATCGATGTCGTTTATCCGGGCGTGGGCGTACGGACTGCGGACGATTTCGCAGTGGAGCATCCCGTCCTTCTTGATGTCGTCGACGTAGTTGCCCCGGCCGGTGATGAACCGTCGGTCCTCCTTGCGTTTTACCTCCTGGCCCATGCCACCACGACCGTGTCCGTGGTCGGCCTCGGGGTGCGGGCCGCCGTCGGCGTCGTGTCGATACCCCTCGTCCGGTTTTTCGCTGCGATCGAACTCGCTGCTCATGGGGAGTCACCTCCGTCGTCCGCGGTCCGGGTCCCGTCTGTCGTTCTGTCCCCCGACAAATCCCGGCAGCAGGAGTCCGCCCCGCATCCCATCGTCTTGCCGCCGTCAGTCACCTTGCCATCGTCGGTCGCTTCGCCGCCGTCCGTCGCTGTGGCCTCCGCCTCGGCGTCCGTCTGTTCGTTTTCGACGGGCGACTCCGACGGTTCGCGGCCGTTGAGCACGTCCGCCGCGTACTCGATGGACTTGACGATATTTTGATAGCCCGTGCATCGACAGAGGTTGCCGCTGATCTTCTCGCGAATCTCCGCCTCCGTCGGGTCCGGGTTCTCGTCCAGCAGGGCTTTTCCGGCCATGATCATGCCCGGCGTGCAGTAGCCACACTGGAGGCCGTGCATCTGGCGGAAGCCCTCCTGAATCGGGTGGAGATCGCTCTCTCCCATTCCCGCTTCCTCCAGGCTCCCCATTCCCTCGACGGTCGTGATGTCGCTTCCGTCGGCTTGCACGGCGAAGAGGAGACACGACTTGTAGGCTTCGCCGTCCATGTTGATCGTACACGCCCCGCAGTTCCCGGTGTCACAGCCGATGTGCGTGCCGGTCAGGTCGAGGTTCTCCCGAATCGCGTGTACGAGTAGCTCTCGTGGCTCGACGCTCAGTTCGTGTTCGGTTCCGTTGATCGTGAGTGTGATGTCCTTCGTCTGGTTCATGTCAGTCCCCTCCCGCCCGTTCCGTTGCGTCGGCAAGCGCCCGCTGCGTGAGGACTCGGACCATGTTTTCCTTGTATTCGACGCTCCCGTGTTCGTCGGCTTCGGGATTCGACGCCTCCGCGGCGAGTTCACCCGCCCGCTTGAACAGGTCGGCACTGGGCGATTCGTCTTCGAGCGCCTTGGCGGCGTCGGGAACGGAAACGTTCGTGATGTCGACCGCCGTCAGTGCGACGGTCGCATCGGTGATGACGCCATCGTCCACTCTCACACGGGCACCCACTCCGACCATCGCGTAGTCGCCGACCTTCCGTTTCAGTTTGTGATACGCGCTCCCCTCGTCGTCCGGCGGCACCGGTACTCGAAGTTCGGTGGCGAGTTCCCCCTCCTCCAGGTTGTTGTCGTAGGGGAGGAGGAAGAACTCGTCCGCGGGGATGACGCGTTCGCCGTCAGGTCCCTGCGCGACCACGTCTCCCTCGTGAGCCAACAGTACGGTCGCCCAGTCGCCCTTCGGGTCCGATTGGGCAACCGATCCGACGACCGTTCCGCGGTTGCGGATCTGCGGATCCGCGACGAGCGGTGCGGTATCGGCAAAACTGCCGTACTTCTCGGCGATGAGCGGCGATTCCTCGATCTCGACGTGCCGCGTGAGGGCACCGATCTTCAGATACCCATCCTCCTCGCGAAGATAGTCGAGATCCTCGATGCGGTTCAGATCGACGACGGTCGACGGTCGGGCCAGCCGAAACCGCATCAGGGGAACGAGGCTCTGTCCCCCGGCGAGGATGGTCGGTTCGTCGAGACTGCCGAGGAGGTCCACCGCCTCGTCGACGGTCGTCGGTTCGTGATGTTCGAATTGTGCGGCTTTCATAGCAAGTTCCTGAGTCGGTTCGTGATACTCCGTCCCTGTTCGCTCTCGTCGACGTCCGACATCTGCTGCTGGATGTTCGTGAAAAACTGGCTCACTATCTTGTCGGCGACCGGGTTGAGCACTCGGCCGCCCAACTGTGCAATTCGCCCGGAGACGTCGGCTCCCGTCCACCACTCGACCTTCGACCCGGCGTCGGTCTCGCTGATGGTCATTCCGGATTCCATCTCGAAACTGCTGTCCGAGGCGGCACCACCGCCGGTTGCCACCATTTTGGGATACTCCCGTTCGGTGATGGTGACCCGTGTTTCGAATCGCGGTTTCACGCTCCCGACGCCGATCTGCATCAACGCCGCGTACTTGCCCCCTTCCACGAACGCTCGATCCGCAACGACCTCCGGATCGACGTCGGGCAACGTCGGGACGTCCTCCTCAGGTTCGTAATTGTCGAAATCGAAGTTGCCGTCCTCCATCGGGACGATGTAGCGACATCCCTTCAGCGCATCCCGAACGGCGACGGGATCCGACAATACGACCCAGGCGTCCTCCGGCTCTACCCCCTCCAGTTCGAATTCACCCTCGAACTCCATGCCTGTATGCTCCTGTCCGAGTCCGTAGACTCGTGTTCCTACCCAACCCGTACAATGTTAAGTGTTACCTAGTGGCATAATTCTCGTCACGCGTTTCTCATCTCTCATCGAATCGACACTGTCCGTTGAACCAAGGTATCCGAAGCTATCGTTCAAAGAAGCGATCAACGACGGTAAGCGTGCCACTCGAAAGCTCCTATCTCGCGGAGATCAGGTCGGGAATCACAGCAACTACAGCGAATCACCGTCGCCGACGGCGAGATTGATGTATGGGAGGACGAATGCGATCAGCGTTCGTTCGGCTTTGCGGAGGTGGTTCGATGCAGTCGTTTTCGTGATGTCCATCTCCTCCGCGAGTTCTTCGAGCGTCACCTCCCGCGGGATTTCGAAATATCCGTTCTCGACGGACGTGTTCAAAAACTCACGTTGACGGGGCGGGATGGATTCGAGGAGTTCCTGCCATTCAGCACGGCTCGGCATGATCTCCCGGCGAAAATCGCGCGTGATTCGTTCGACCGAGACGCTCCCAAACTCCGAGAGTAGTTCGATCGCGGTCGTCAACTCGTCACGGTCCCCGAGAAGCAAATTGAAATATTCACAGCCGTTTTCGAGTTTCGTCGGGCCGATGGGGAGATATCCCTCGTACATGAGCGCCTGAAGCGGGGTCAGTTCGGTGAGACGACCACGGAGCAGTATCGTCGCTGCGTACCGTCCCTCACCCGTTCGGTACCGTTCGACGACGTCGATGGTATCGACCATTTTGTGTGATCGAATGACTTCGACGGTTCCCTCGTAATCGTTGGTCTCCAGTGCCAGCATTCCGATATAGCGATGGTTGCGGAACGTCGAAGCGATAAATTCCCCGAAAACATCATATTCTGCAAGTTGGGCGGTCCAATCACCCTCGTACCGGACGCGCACCTCCGAGGTTAACATCGTACTGAAGACAATGCGGTACCCCTCATAAGTGCTCTTCGTTACCACATGGCAGTCCCGGTACACGGTTCAGCCACCCGTCGGCAAGGGCTTCTCCCGTTTCAGCGCCACGGTTCGAGGAGCGTCGCCACGGACGTATCCGATCGAAGGTGCCGTTCGGTTTCGTCAATCGCCGAACGTGGGAGCGTTGGAGCGACGAGGCGTCGGGCCTTTTCACGCCTCGTCTCGTCCGAGAGCGGTCGCTCCCGAGCGCCGGGAGGACGGGTAACCCCGGAAGCAAACGTTTCGCGCTCGGTGTCGATTTCGATACGTGCCAAACACTCGCTCGGGAACCGTTCGTTCAACGCTTCCTCGACACGAATATCGACGGAATTCGAGAGCGCCACGATGGCAGAATCCGCCAGCGCTTCCGGTCGATGCTCTTCCTGCGTGAACCGTCCGCGGGTGAGTGCCGCCGCGATCGGGAAGGGATACGAGTACTGTGCCGCTTCCGGTGTGTCCGGCGTTCGCGTTCGAAGGTGTGTCGCCTCTTCGAACGTGAAAACACGAATCGCCTCGATAGTCGTCGGGTCGATATCCGTCGTCTCCAACAGCGACAGCGCGGCCGCGACGCCGGGTTGTACCCATCGACAGCACGGATACGGTTTGAGATACCCCTCCGTGACGTGAAAAACGTCTCCGAGCGAGTCAACGGCGTCGATATCCGTTTCGTCGAAGACCGTTCCGGATCCCGTGAATCCCGATTCGGCGAGTTGCGCCGATACCGCTCCGACGTACGACCCCCATCCGATACCGTCCTTCGTCATCCCCGGTTGCTCGACGCCGCGCATGATGGGTGTCCTGGGAGCGTGGTACTCCGCGATCCCCAGCGCATGCGCCGTTTGTTCTCGGGTGAACCCTCGGAGACGGGCAATGGCCGCACCGGCACCGATCGCACCCCACGATCCGGTCCCGGTGTACACTCCGTCGATCTCGTGGATGGCCAATCCGGCCCGAACGCCGAGTTCGTACCCGACGTAGACGGCATCGAGCAACGCATCGACGGTCGCATCCACGGCTTCCGCGACGGCGAGTGCCGCTGGGACGACGACTGCGGCGGGATGACCTTTCACCTCGCGATGGCCGTCGTCGATATCCAGGGCGTTCGCCGCTGTCGCGTTGGCGAGGGTTGCGCCCTCCGGGTGGAGTTTCGTCCCGCTGCCGTCGAGGAGCGTTGCAGCAGTCGACGTCCCACTGAACCGATCCACTGCGTAGTTACGGACGATATCGATTCCCGCTTGCCGATATCCGGCCGTGATCGCGGCGAGCGTGTCGAGGACTCGAACCCTGACTGCTTGCGTCACTGACGCCGGGGCATCTTCCAACGTCGCCGATCGAACGAACGTGACTGCACTATCCGTGTCCGCCGAATGGTCCGTCATCTCAGAGGTAAACGACGACGACTTCGTCTTCCACGGTGACCTCGTAGGTGGCAACCGGCGGTTCGTCAGCGTTCGAACCACAGGCGCAATCTTTGGCCCCCGATGTGCTCTCAGGTGTATCCGATGAGCCATCGTCAGTCGACTCGACGGTCGCTTCGAACGAACGAGCACGGACCTTGTGCGGATTGAACACGGAACGCCCCGTCTCGATGTCGAACTCCCAACCGTGCCACGGACAGCGGAGGATGTGACCGTTGTCCTCCCAGTTCACCTTCCCGGTGTGTTCGACTGAGGTCGTGCCGGTCACTTTTCCCATACAGAGCGGCGCACGTTGATGCGGGCAATCGTTTTTCAGCGCATAGTAGTCGCCATCGACGTTGAACACACCAACCGAGATACTGTTCAACTCGGTTATCTTTCGCTCACCCGGGGGCAGTTCGGACACGGGACAGATTTCGAATCGCTTTTTCATGAATGACACCTCATTTGGTCGGGATGCTCGCCGGATCGTCCGGGAGCCCGTAGAGTTCCTGTGCGTTTCCGGCCATTACCCCGGCCTCCATCTCCTCGGACATCGGCGGCAGCGCGTAGAGGGGTGAATCCGTATCCCAGTGCGGATAATCGCTGGCGAACATGACCGTCTCCGTGGCGTCCATCATCTCGAGGATTTGGAGCAGATGGTTCGGGTCGTCGGGTTCCTCGATCGGTTGTGTCGTGAATCGAACCTGATCTTTGACGTACTCGCTCGGTGGTTTTTCGAGGTACGGAACCTGTGCCCGGAGCGCTTTCCAGTCCTTGTCCATCCGCCAGAGGAAGTGTGGCACCCAACTGAGACCGCCCTCGATGACGACGAAGTCGAGACCGGGGAACGACGGCAGTACGCCTTCCGCGACGAGACTGACGAGTTGGCCCATCGCGTACGTTCCGAGGAGCGTGTGCCACTCGAAATACGTGCGTGGATACCCGGCACCGGTCGGTGGTCGAGTGACACCGTGTCCTTCCGTGTACGGGTGGAGTGCGATCGGAAGCCCCATCTCTTCGGCGGCCTCGTACATCGGCCAGTAGTACTCGTGCCCGTACGGAAGTTGTGCCGCCATCGGCATGACGACTTGGACGACGCGCGGATGTTGCCCGAGGTTCCGGATCATTTCCGCCATCCGTTTCGGTTTCTGTGGTGCCGCCAGGAGCGACCCGACGAAGGGTCCTCCCTCCGAAAGCCACCGATCGATCGCCCATCGATTGCTCGCAACGGCGAGTTCGGCGGCGTAATCGTCGTTCGGCAGGGCCGTGAGGTTGAGATACGAGTTCCCCGTCAGGATCGCATAATCGACTCCGAACTCTTCGAGGTGCTGTTCTTTCATCTTCGGGATGTCCGAACCCGGATGGCTCCCGTCGTCCGGGATCGCATCCCGTCGGGAGAATTCCGCGACGTTATCGTAGAGGATTTCGGGCGCTTGGAGACCTCGATCTTGGTACTGTTCGGGGAGATATTGGATGATCTCCGATTCGTCTTTCCATCGCTGGTGGATGTCGCAGTCGATGAGCGTCGGTGCGCCATCGGTGGACTGTTGCGTTCGTCGTCTAGTCATCGATTGAAAAAACAGACTTCCGAAGTCCCGTTATAGGTCAGGGCGAACTTGTAACGGGTATAAGTGCCCTCCCGAATCACGACGTGGGTAAAAGCCCTTGAGATGTAGGTGCGAACGGCTACTGTGATCTCCACTCTATCACGACCAATGCGAAGTTCCCGTGAGGTGATGGAACCATGACGGTTCCCCGGGTCGCGACGTGCCAGTTCGAGCCGACGGTCAGTCGACCGGACACGAACATCGAAGCGATCGAGGAATTAGCCCGAAAACTGCCCGAAAGCGTCGAATTCGCCGTCTTTCCGGAGCTCTGTGTGGTCGGATACGATCTTACGGCGGTACCAACCCATCGGACCTCGGTTCCGGGGCCGATTACGGACCGGTTGACGGACGTCGTCCGTGACGTGGGGGTCGATCTCGTCGTCGGCATCCCCGAAGTCGATACCGGGACGGTGTACAACTCGCTCGTCTACGTCGGCGAAGACGGCGTTCTCGCGACCTACCGAAAACGGCGATTGTGGGGCGACGAAGCGAACTGTTTCGACGCCGGAACGGAACCGGTGACCGTCGATACTCCGGCCGGGACGGTCGGGTTGTTGCTCTGTTACGATCTGAACTTCCCGGAACTTTCCCTCACGTATGCACGGGATCACTGTGACGTTCTCGCCGTGAGTGCGGCGTGGCGACAATCGTTCGAACGGGACTGGCGGTTACTGTGCCGGGCACGAGCGCTCGATGGGACGTGTTATGTGGTCGGGTCGAACCACGTCGGGACACAGGCCGGTCGAAAACACGCAGGCGAAAGCTGTATCGTGGGGCCGCGGGGGGATATCGTGTCGAAGACGACCGACGGGAGTGCTGTCGTTTCCGCTCCAGTAACGCCGGAATCCCTCACTCTGGCACGCGAAAAGAATCCGGTGTGGAATAGTCGGCAGTGTTGATGAGTCAGGAATAGACTAATCCGTCGTTGCTTATAAATGATGAACTAGTACGGGTCAATTATTAGGCCCCTCTTTGTACAAAGACGGGGTATGCCACGGTCAGTCACACGAAGGAGATACCTGAAGGCAGGTGGTGGTCTTGCCGGCACGGCAGGTGTCGGAGCGCTTTCGGGGTGTCTCACCCTCGCGACCGAACTCAAGGGAGGGTCGATCAAAGTGAGTTCCAAACGGTTCACCGAACAGGAAGTTCTCGGATACATCGCGTACGAGGCGCTCTCCTCGAACACCGACCTCCCCATCAACGATCAGATCGGTCTCGGTGGGACGACGACGAACTTTCGCGCACTCGACTCCGGAGAAGTACAACTGTATTGGGAGTACACCGGTACAGCGTGGCAGACGCTCCCGCCACAACACGATACGGTTATCTCCGACCCAGGGAAGTTGTATCGAAAAGTGAAAGCGGAGTTCAAACGGAAGCACGGGTTGACGTTTCTGCAGCGTGCCCAACTCAACAATACGTACGTCATCCTCGCGAATCCGAACTGGGCGAAGAAGACGGGCGTCGAGACGCTGTCCGACTTCGCCGATTTTCTGGGGAACGACGGATCGAATCTGACCGTCGCCCTGAACGCCGAATTCCAAAGTCGGGCTGATGGCTGGCCGGGCCTGAGCAAACATTATGGATTCGCGGACGACCTCGGAAACGTAACCGTGGACAACATCGGTTCCGGACTCCTGTATCAAGTCATCGGGAAGGGGTCCGCCGACGTCGGCGTCGGATTCAATACCGACCCGCGGATCATCCAGTTCGATCTGCAAGTGCTCGAAGACGACAAGGGCTACTTCCCGGTGTACAACGCCGCACCACTCGTGGACAGCGAGACGTTGGAGAACCATCCCGAGATTCGATCGCCACTGAACGAGGCCAGTGACGGCCTCACGACGGATGTGATGCGGCGTCTCAACAAGCAGGTGGCGATCGCGAAGAAGAACCCACAGACGGTCGCCAAGGAGTACTTACGACGGAAGGAGGTCATCTGAAATCATGTTCGGTATTCAATCTACGGTCGCACACGCTGCCATCCCAATGCTGATCGAAAGCTCCGTGGACTATCTCTCGAAAAACGGATCGCTCCTTTGGGAGCTTTTGATCAACCACATCATCGTCGTCGTCGACTCGGTGTGGCTTGCGTTGTTGATCGGTGTGCCACTCGGCACGCTCGCGACGTTCGACGACCGACTCGGGAAAGTCATCCTCTGGACGGCAGGGATACTGATGACGATACCGAGCATCGCCCTTTTCGGGCTGCTCATTCCCTTCGTCGGTATCGGAAAGGTACCCGTCGTTATCGCACTGGTACTCTATGCACAACTCCCCATCGTCCGGAACACCTACGTCGGGCTTACGCAGGTCGATTCCGCGACCGTCGAAGCGGGGAAAGGGATGGGAATGACGCGGCGACAGCGACTCCTGCGGATCCAACTCCCACAGGCGCTTCCCGTCATAATGGCCGGTGTCCGCAACGCGGTCGTTATTCTCGTCGGTATCGCCGCGATCGGCGCATACATCGGCGCGAACAACCTCGGCGACCCGATTTTCAACGGGATCAGCGAGGCCTACCCGGCGGCGATCATCGTCTCGACGGTCGCCGTTTCGTTGCTCGCACTCGCGTTCGACTACGGGTTCGGCGTGCTGGAACAACTGTTCCGGCTCCGAAACGGTGAGGACATCGAACAGGCGCTCGTCACACGCCTCATTCGGCGGTCAGTAGCACGAACGACGGCGACGAATCAACAAAGGAGACAACAAGCATGATTACATTCGAGAACGTCACGAAAGTCTATTCGGACGAAACGGTTGCGATCGAGGACATCAACTTCGAAGTCGAACGCGGGACCACGACGGTTTTCGTCGGCCCCTCGGGATGTGGAAAAACCACGACGATGACCCTGGTCAATCGACTCGAAGAACCGACCGAGGGAACGGTCTACTACGACGGACGGGACGTCCAGGAGTTGGAAACGGTCGAACTCCGGCGAAACATCGGCTACGTCATTCAGGAGATCGGCCTGTTCGATCACATGACCGTCGGGGACAATATCGCGACGGTTCCGGAACTTCGCGGGTGGGAGCGGGAGCGTATCGACGATCGTGTCGACGAACTCCTCGAACTGATGGACCTGCCGCCGGGAACGTACCGCGACCAATATCCGACCGCCCTCTCAGGTGGGCAACAGCAACGGGTCGGTGTCGCACGTGCGCTCGCCGCGGACCCGGACGTGATCCTGATGGACGAACCGTTCGGTGCACTGGACCCGATCACCCGGGCGGAACTGCAGGACGAATTCCTCGAAATCCAGGAACGCATCGATACGACGATCCTCTTCGTCACACACGATCTCGATGAAGCGCTGAAGATGGGCGACAAGATAGCCGTCTTCGATGTCGGTGAACTCGTCCAGTACGGGACTCCGCGAGAGATACTGGAAAATCCCGCGAACGACTTCGTCGAGGAGTTCATCGGGGACAACCGGACGCTCAAGGAACTCCAGATAACGCCCGTCGAAGAGATAATGCGCCCGGAGAGCGACGGCCGCGGTGCTCAGCCTACCGCTGTCGACGGTGGTGCGGCCGACACCGAAGCCGTGGCTCTCCCGGACGTTACGGTATCACCGACCGATAGTGCGGAGATCGCGTTATCGCGGATGATCGAAACGGACACGAAGGCGTTACAGGTGGTGGATGACGGTGACACCGTCGGTCTGATCACCGAACGGGACATCAGAAACTGGCGAACGACGACCGAGGTGGGTGCGTAGTATGGGCGTCCTCGGAACACTCGATTCGGCGCTCACGTACCTCCTCTCGCACCTCGATACGTTCCTGACCTTGTTGGAACAACACCTGGAACTCGTCCTCGTGTCGGTTCTGCTCGCGATCGTCGTCGCGATTCCACTGGGTATCCTCGCAACGCGGAACGAATCCGTGAAACGAGTCGTGATGAGTCTCGGGAACGTCGCACAGACGATTCCGACGCTCGCGATCATCGCGCTCGTGTTTCCGCTTCTCGGCCTCGGATTCCTCCCGTCGCTCGTCGGTCTGTTCGTCTACGCGCTGTTGCCGATCCTCACGAACACGGTCACCGGTCTCGAAAACGTGGACGAAAGCACGGTCGCGGCCGCTCGTGGGATGGGCATGACGGAGAACCAAATCTTGCGGAAGATCAAACTTCCGCTCGCGCTTCCCGTCATCTTCGCCGGGATTCGAACGAGCGCCGTACTGAACGTGGGAACCGCCTATCTCGCCTTCTTCATCGGCGGTGGTGGACTCGGAGTGTGGGTGATCACCGGTATCTCCCTCTTCGATACACCGCAACTCCTCGCGGGGGCCATTCCGGGTGCCCTTCTCGCGGTCGGGTTGGATCTGTTCTTTGCGCTCATCGAACGACACCTGGGGACCGATTCGGTCCAAGAGCAGACGGTCGCAACTGGTTGACCATCCCTTCTACGACCGAGTCGTCCAGTTGCCGGGGAATATGGATAAAACCGCCGACGATATCCTCGGAATCGGATCGTTCGTGGTCCTCCTCCGGGCCGAATTCGAGAACGATGCGGACGGAAGCCGCGTTCGGTTGCTCACCTCGTGTGTCGATGGGTCCGTTTGAAGAGCGAAAGATCGACCGCGTCGGCCATCGCACGATAGCCAGCATCGTTCGGATGCAGGTGATCGCCGCTATCGTATTCCGGACGGATTCGATCTGGCTGGGCCGGGTCGCGGATCGCGGCATCGAAATCGATGACACCATCGAATACGTCCGTCGTCCGGATAAACCGATTCACCATCTCCCGTTTGGCCTCTCCCTCCGGCGAATCGTATCTGTTTCCGTATTTCGCCCCCCGAGTCGGCGTGAGGGTTCCGGCGAAGATGTTGCTCCCGCTGGCGTGCACTCGTTTGGCGATTTGCGTCAGTCCGGCGATCATCTGCTCGGCGGTTACTGCCGGAGGGTATTGACCGATGTCGTTGATTCCCTCGAGGATAATCACGTCGGAGACGTTCGGTTGCGCGATGACGTCGTGGTCGAGTCGCGCCAGTGCGTTGTTGCCGAACGAAAGTCCCGGGTTCGCATCGTGAAGGAGTCGATTACCCGAGATACCGGCGTTAACGATCGATCGATGCACTGACCGGTGATCGGTGAGCCGTCGTGCCAAGTAATCGGGCCAGGTGTGATCCGCACCCGGCGTCGAGTTGAATCCGTCGGTGATCGAATCGCCGAACGCCACGATCGTGCTCGTGGGTTTCCGCGCGATCACATCGACACCACCGAGGAAAAACCACGATTGCGTCGAGTTCGTGAACTGGTCACCGTCCGCGTCGGCCGTGTGGTTTCCCCGTTGGGAGATGTACGTCGTGTGGAGCGCGAGCGGATGCCACGTCGCGGGGCCAGTAGCGGCCGATGCGTACAGACTGACGGCGAGGTCCTGATCGGGTTCGACGGACAATTCGATGGGATCACTGTAGACGACTGCCCCTGCCGGAATGAAGACGGATTTCTCGCCCCCAAACGTTACCGTTCTGTTCGTCTTCGACAGAACGGTTGCTCCGGTATCGCGGATTCCGACCGTCGCCGCATCGATCGTCACGCCTTTCGTCCCGTACTCGTTCGTGAGTCGAATGCGAACAGCTGATCCTCCGACGCTGGTATGGACGATTTCCCGCAACGTTCGATCCTCGAACCCGGTCCGTGAGAGGCCACTCTGCCCCGGGGGGACTGGCGACCCGCTCCACGCCCCCACGAACCGTTCGTGAGCGCCACCACGGCCGTGTGACGGCGAACCGTTTCTCGGTGAGTCACACGCACCGGAGACGTCCGCCCCGGTCGCACTGATACCGGTCGCTGCACCAACCGCCTTGAGGAATGTTCTCCGTTCGAACATGCACTGAGTATAGCTCTATCCCGAAATAAATTCAATTAGATGAATTATTATATTTTTAAAATTCATAATTGGTAATATACGCCGTTAGCTGACGGTGTCACGGTGACGACGTCCCTCGTTGGCACGAACGATCGAACCGATCCACTCAGTCGTCGGTGGATACCGGTGCCGGGGACGTCGATCCGGCGTTACTCCCCCGTGAGAAGTAGGATGCCAACGCCGGGCCGCTGACGTTGTGCCAGATACTGAATAACGCCGGGATGAGCGCTACGGCAGGCGAGAAGAACGCCGTCGCGAGCGCGACGGCGAGGCCGCTGTTTTGCAGTCCGACCTCGAACGCACAGGTCCGAACCCGCTCTTCGCTCATACCGGTAAGACGGCCGACGCCGTATCCGGACCCGAGACCGATCGTGTTGTGTGCGATGACGGCAACCACCGCGACTGCTCCGGCGCTCGCAATCGTCTCCTGGCTGAGGCCGACGACGGCCGCGACGATGGCGACGATGGCGACGACGCTCACCGCCGGGAACACCTCGATACTCGCTTCCGCGACCGACGGGGCACGTCGGTCGAGGAGGTACCGTAGCGCGAAACCGGCGATCACGGGGATCAGAACCACCTGCACGATGCTGAAGAACAGATCCGCGAAGGTGACGTTCAGTTGTTCCCCGGCGAGGAAGACGACCCACGCGGGCATCACGATGGGTGCCGCGAGCGTCGTCACGGTCGTGATCGCCACGGAGAGGGCGACGTCCCCGTCCCCGAGATAGCTCATTACGTTCGAGGCGGTGCCGCCGGGTGCCGCCCCGACGAGGATGGCACCGAGGGCGAGTTCCGGGGGAAGCGAGAGGGCGAGGACGACGAGGTAGGCCGCCGTCGGCATGATGATCCACTGGGTGAGCGCACCGATGATGACGTCACGCGGTCGGTCGAAGAGGCGCTCGAAGTCCGCCGGTTGGAGCGTGATTCCCATCCCGAGCATGATGATGCCGAGAAGGGGGGTGATGTACGGACCGATCCACGTGAAAGCCGGTGGAACTACGAACGCGATAGCGGAAAACGCGAGCACCCAGACGACGAAGTAGCGGTTCGCGACAGCGCTCACACGTTTTGCGACGTCCAGACTGCTCATGGTATCTCCTGGATATTCGATGGTCGTTTTCGATTCATACCCTGCGATTTATTGTCGTGGGTTTATTCCTGCCGAAACGTCTCAAAATTGCCGGCAGTAGTCACACGAACGAACGACTTGTTGATCGTCCGATTCGGAAAAAGGTGTCCTTGGAATCGTCACTCGGCGACCGTGATGGCCCGCCGATCGGTTTCGAGGAGCCGATTGAAGGCGTCGAGCATGGCCGTGACGCTCGCCCGAGTGATGTCCGCATCGCTCGCGTTCACCGACACCGAGTGGTCGTTGTGTGACACCTCGACTTCCACGGTGACGAGTGCGTTCGTCCCACCGGTAATCGCGTCGACGTGATACGATTCGAGCGTCGCGTCGATGTCGAGCGCCTTTCGAGTGGCGGTGATGGCGGCATCGACGGGACCGCTTCCGACGCCACTGGCAACGTGCTCCTCGCCGTCGACGGCCAGTCGAACGCTCGCGGTTGGTGTCGCTCCTCCGCTAGTGGCGGTTAGATCCCGCAGTTCGATCGGTCGGTCGCGTTCACGACCTTGTACCTCGTCGGCGATGGCGAGCAGGTCGGTGTCGGTGATGCGTCGGCCTCGCTCGCCGATGGCCTTCACTCGCTCCACGATCGTGTTGAGTTCGTCACCCGACACGCTGACGCCGTGTTCGTCGAGTGCCGAACGGACACCCGCCCTTCCGGCGTGTTTTCCGAGGACGAGTCGGCGTTCACGACCGACGGTATCCGGCGGGTACGGTTCGTACATCGCCTCGTCCTTGAGCGTCCCGTCAGTGTGGATGCCGGACTCGTGTGCGAAGGCGTTTTCGCCGACCACGGCCTTGTTCGGTGCGAGCGGAACGTCGGTTGCCGTTGCGACCGTCTGTGCGAGATCGTACAGTCGTGCGGTTTCGACCGTTTCGATATCGTACCCGTGATCGAGCGCGACGGCAACCTCTTCGAGTGCGACGTTACCCGCCCGCTCGCCGATCCCGTTGACGGTCGCGTGAACGAGATCCGCTCCAGCCTCGATGCTCGCGAATGCGTTCGCCAGCGCCAACCCGAGATCGTCGTGGGTATGGGTGCTCGTCGGACCGAGCGGAGCCAACCGTGAAACGGCGGCCGCGGCCCCTTCCGGGGTCGCATGTCCGACCGTATCACAGTAGCAGATTCGGTCAGCACCGGCCTCGATGCCCGCGCTCATCAATCGTTCGAGGAAATCGAGGTCGGCCCGTGAGCCGTCCTCACCGAGGACTTCCAGCCAGAGACCGTGATCCTTGGCGTATTCGGTGAGTTCGACAGTCGTTTGAATCACTTCGTCGCGCGTGGTCCCGACCTTTCCCTCGATGTGGCGGTCGCTCGCGGGAACGACGAGGTTCACACCGTCGACCCCGCAGTCGAGCGCGAGATCGATGTCGTGTTTGACGCCGCGGGCGAAGCTCGTCACCATTGCGTCGAGGTCGAGGTCGGTTACCCTCGAAATCGTCTCTCTCTCACCTTCTCCGGTGCAAGCGCTCCCGGCTTCGATGACACTGATGCCAGTCGCATCGAGCTTGCGGGCAATTTCTGCCTTGTCCGTCGGCGTAAGCGAGATTCCCGGCGCTTGTTCGCCGTCGCGGAGCGTGGTATCGAGGAACTGTACGTCAGAATCAGATAGTGGGGTTAGTTCGGGGGAGCCCCCGAATAAATCGATCACTGGTCATGATATCCACTTTGGTGTGGTACTCAGACGCATATAGTCTGTTCGAGATGGGCAGATATTGCAACCAGTCGCGTGGGCATGCCGTCTCCGGTGCCGAGAGGACGAGTGATGCCGACGCTCTTCGAGAAATTCGCAAATCCGGACTGATCTCCTACAGAGATCGGTGGTGACGGACGCGGACGACTTGCGGGGTCGCATCGCCGAGTCCGAAGTCGCTGTCGTTCATCAGCACGAACTCCCGGTCGTCGAGGATGGCGACACCCTCGATCTTCGACGGGAGGCCGTCGTAGTCGTCAGTGTCGAACGCGAGGTCCTTCGGGACCGCTTCGACGCCCGCGTCCGCCAAACCGGCAGCGTCGAGCGATTCGAGCGTCGGCGTCGTATCTACGTCGTCGAACGCCTCGGGCACCGTCGAGACGCCGTCGAGATCGACTCGGTAGAGTTTCATCGTCTCGCTCACGCGTTCGAGGACGAGCAGGGTCTCCTCGCCGAGAACCTTGAGTTCGCTGACCTTCACGTCGTGCTGGTCGGGCGAACCGTCCGCGTTGTCCTTCTCGAACGTACCCGGAAGATCGAGTCGGTAGAGGTACTCGTCGGTGACCGATTTCGAAGCGAGATCGAACCGGAAGATACGGACGTTCCGAGACGTGTTCGACGTGTGGACGTCCGGGTTTGCAAGCGGGCTCTGGAGCGCGAAGAAGATCGCGCTCTCGTCGGGCGTGACGCCGAATCCTTCGATCCCACGGTTGAGCTTTCGGCGGCGAATGATCGCCGGGAGGTCGCCCGTCACGGGATAGGTGGCATCCGCGAGGTCGGCGTCCACGCCCGCCGGGACGATACGGTCGAGTATCCTCCCGTCGGCGGCGACGTGTGCGAGGCTCGGTGCGTACTCCTCGGTGATCCAGAAGGTACCATCGGTGAGTTGGGCGACCGCTTCGACGTCCATCCCGTTCGGATCGTACGGGATGCGTGCCCCGTTCATCGAGTACGCGACCTCGGTGGCGGTCACGGTCAACGGGTTGCTGATGGCGGTGATGTCGTGTCCGTCCGTGTCCGCGAGCGCGATTGTGTTCACGACGCGTGGCGTTCCGTGACCGAGTTCGATCTCGTAGATCGACGGCGTATAACCGGGGTTCGTGAATATCTTCCCGCCGGACTGGTCGCCGAAGAACGAGGGATCGAGGCCGGTAACCTCCTTTGCATCATCGTGGTGGATGTTCGGTCCGCGGTCGCCGACCGCGTAGAAACGATCGGTCGATCCGTCGGCAGGAGCGGCGGCCCCACTACCGGGACTGACGAAGAGGTCGAGCGTCTTCCCACGAGTCGAGCCGTTTCGGAACGTGACGTGTCCGAGCGACAGACCGGACATGTCGAGCGATGTGACCTCGACACGGGCGTTCGTTATTCGACCACAGTTCTCGTCGTGAGTGTTGCCGTCGTTTCCTTTCTTCTTCCGCTCGTGGTGGTCCCGGCCCCAGCTCCGGAGTCGATTTCCGAAGACGCTGTACGCACCGGTCAGTCCGATTCCACCGAGCATCCGTCGCCGCGTGGTTTCTTCGCGCATCAAATCGGGAGAGCCGAAGAACACACATGTAAATATATATTTTCCGAATATAGGAATTAAGTGGCTAACTTTGACAACGAAGGTGTTATAGAGCGGTTCACACCACCCGTGCCCGAAATCTCCCGCTCGCTGGGCGGCGATACAATCCACTGCCGTTATCTACTGCTAACTCTGAGGGCAAGTGTGAACGCCCCTAAACCGTCTTTTGACGGTGAACCAGATTTGGTAAGTAGTGGGTACCGAATAACCGTCGATAACGGCCGCGATTCGTTCTTTGCGATCTGTATCGAGGAACCCGATAGCGAGACGGCGTGGATCATGTCGGATACCGTCCGATCGTTGGAGCGGATGCGATGAACTACCGTCCGTGGAGATGCTTCGGCGAATCCCTTCAACGTTGAATCGGTATCAGTTCGGCGCGACACGGTGTTCCGCTACCCATCGAAAGGTCGTTCGGACACGATAACGCGACGTTCGTCGGCAGACTTCCTCAGCGGAACGGATCGTTCCAACTGCCGCCGTGGACGAGTTCCTCGACGTCCTTCCGTCGTCGGGTATCGGCGGAACTCTCGATCCGGTCGTCCGTGGGATGACCGACGACGATAGCGCCGATGGGATCGTACGCCTCGGGGACGTCGAACGCGTCTCGGAGCGCCGACCAGTCCTCGGTGGGGATGCCGAAAAACAGTGCTCCGAGTCCTTCGGCGACGGCGGCGTGGAGGACGTTCAAGGCGGCCATCCCCGTGTCGATATACCAGTACGGCACCGGCCAGAACGACTCGTCGCGGTCGGTTCGTCCCTTGTCCGGTTCGGCGTACCTGTCGAGATAGACGTCCTTGCAAGCGAACGGCACCACCACGAGCGGTGCCCGGCGGACGCGCTCGGGTTGGGGGTTGTGTTCGTTGGTCGCCCAGAAGCGCTTGCGGTCTTCGGGTGACTCCAGTGCGATGAAGGAGAATCCCTGACTGAATCCGGCCGACGGGCCTTGCAGTCCGGCGGTGACGATTCGCTCGACCGTCTCCGCTTCCAGGGGGTCGTCACGGAAGTTCCGCACCATCCGACGACGACGGATGACCTCGTAGTAGTCCATGTGAGACGGGTACGACACTGGCCGCTATAGTACTTGTTCGCACCGAACGGGGCCAACGAGTGTAACCGGATTGGACACGAACGGTCGCCGATTTTCGACCCGTGTCAGGTCGAATCCTGTCCTTGTACTAACTCGACGTGTACGACGACTTCGTGTCCGGTCGTTTTCGTTAGCCGCTCATCGATTCGCTGTGCGACGTCCGGTGGTATTTGCCCGTTCGGCCCGTACGACACGACGACCGTCACGTCCGCTGGATGGCCGAGGAGGACCTCGTCGATATCGTAGTTCACGGTCGCTTGCTCGAACTCCAGGTCACCGAATTGGCCGCTGTTGAACATCGCCTTGACCTCCGTATTGACGTCGGTCTTCACGGTTCCGACTCCGAACGACGCCCACGTTACGGTGCCGAGGACGACGGACAGGAGGACGAGACCGACAACGACGGTTGCGATTCGAGTACGAACGGCCCGTCGGGCCTGAATCTCGTGTTTTCCTTTTTCGGGGCGATACCCCGCAAGCCACAGCAGAATGAGCGCCGAGAGGTTTATGGCGAGCAAGTTCACCAGCACGAGAACGCCAGCGGTGAGGACGATTCCGGGATCACCCCACGCGAGACCGAGGCCCGCGGTGGCGGCAGGAGGGATGAGCGCCACTGCGATTGCGACACCGACGAGTGACGACCCCGCTCCCCGGATGACGCTCACCGCTCCGGCGACACCCGATCCGAGTGCCAAAAACAGCGAGAGGAAATTCGGCGAGGTGCGTTCGAGGACCTGCGGAATCGTTCGAATATCCGTCGGCGGGAGGAAGACCGTCTCTTTCAACAACAGGCCAAGAACTGCGGCAGTCACGATTGCGGCAAGTAAACCGGTTACTTGCAATCTCACGCCCCGTTTCGTCATATCATTGTCCGCGAGGACGGCCCCGACGCTGGCCGAAATCGCCGGTCCCATGAGCGGCGCGATGACCATCGCCCCGATAATAGTCGCCGCGGAATTGAGGAGCAACCCGGTCGTCGCTATCAGCGTGCTCACGATGAGGAAAATGAAAAACGTGGAGGATTCGGGGGCCAGGTCCTCGGCCCGGGCAACGAGTTCGTCACGCGAGATACGGTACCCCCGATACCGGTCCTTGAGCGCCCCGATTCGTTCGGAGACCACCGTCTCGGTCGGCATGACGAGAGTATACGATTTCTCCTTGATCCCGGCCGCGTACAGACTATCGAGCACGGGTTCGACGCCGGAGTCGGGGACCGGAAACGAAACGAGCGCTTCGAAGTCGCCGCGACCGGTTTCTTCCCAGACTGCATAATCGATCCCCTCCTCGTCGAGCGCCGCAAGGACGTTCGCTCGGTCCCCCTCCGGAATGAGAACTTGGATGAGACGCATACATCTGTTACGCGCCGTGCAATATATACGAATTCCTACACATATATCCAGTATCGGTCCCCGGTTTGGGTTTCTTATTCGAGAGAGAATTCCGATTCAGGGGTTCAGAAATCATCATCTTCGGACGGGGGTCATTGGTCGGTAGTTTCCACGGCCCGTTCTCTCCGATAGGTGGTATCGTCACAACGCCCCCGTCTGGGCGAAATCCCGTCTCTTTTTCCTCGTTGCCGCATCCTTGCGTACATGAAATCGGTATTCCATCACTCGAACGATGATCCCGAACGACACGATCGAGTCCTCGGTAATATAGCCAACCTGATCGACGATGACACGATTTCCCTCGACGCCGTCGTACTCGTCGCCAACAGCGGTGGTCTCTCGCTCCTTCTGAAGGACTCTCCGTATCAGGAGCGAGTAGAGACCCTTCTCAATCGGGGGGTCAGTTTCAAACAGTGTCACAACACGATCGACGGGACTGACATCACCGGCGAGGACTTGATCGATGGCGTCGAACTCGTCCCCTCAGGCGTTGGCGAACTAACGCGGCTTCAACACGAGGGATACGCCTACATCAAGCCGTAAGCCAAATCAGAGTCGATCCGTATCCGAACTACTCGATTCCCTGTAGAGTTGCCAGCCGATGAGTACGAGCACCACTAAGAAGGACAGCGCTGAGATGATGGCCATAGCACCACCCTCCCCTCGGGCAATACGAAGGGTCTGAATACTGCCGGCGATACCCGCCGCTCCGGCGATACAGACCTGTTTCCGTCGGGAGGTTCCGTCAGTGTGGTTCATAGAACTACAATCTGTCGTGTTGCCAAATCCCTTGTGGGGTGGTGTATCCATGGAAGAGGTGGTGAGGAAGAACGCGCCCACGGGTGGACCTTCTCAAGATCTCTCCTCGTGTGTTCCAAAATAGAATTCCCATATTTTGTGGGTAGCTGGAACGCACTCGTACGCGAATATGTGCCATCGAACCGCTCACGGACGAACCGTTGCAAACGCGGCCCAACCCACTCTTCAGCATCGTATCCGACGTTTTCCGGTGACTTACGTCGTCGGTGAGCTATCGATGCATTTTCTTCACGACCGAGTATTGACGGGAGACGGGACGAACCGTGGTAATGGCCGCCTTTCGGGCAGTTTCCTCGTCGTATCGTCGACTCCAGAGGTAATCCGTTTTTGAGGGAGACCGTACCAATCGGTTACAGCCGTCCGTCTCCCTATTTGTACGCAATCACGATCAGGAATCGCATTGCTGCGTCGATCACGTCAGCCTCATCGGGTGCAATCCGGAGGTCAGAACTCGGTTCTTCGGGTGTCTATCGGTGATGGTGACGCCAATGACGTGTAAAAACATTCGGAATAATTAGCGAAAGAGATTCGGGATTCTCTAGTTTATTTAAATACGATCCTCGTCCTTCTGCTGTCGCGTAGGAAAGTCATAGGACGTGCAATTCGTGTTCAGAACCGCCTCGAATTCGAGAGTTTACGACCCCAATTGGTTTTGCTTTGTACTAATCCGATCCATGTGGTGGTACGTATCCACAATTTTCGCATGACCAGGTTCCGCAGTCCCGAACGATGCCGCTTGAATCACAACGATTACATTTGTAACGCATCGATTCCGACTTTGGTTTCGTCAATCATAAAATTATCTGTCGACAGTTGTCGTAATGTGGGTGGATGGGTACCGAACCGACTGAAATGGATGACTTCCAATACTATCCTCGCTGAAATCATTTATTAATAAACGAAATATCTTGTAGACTCCAAACATTGTATAATTGAATCGTGAAAACATCAGATATAAATATCACCGCGGAAAGTTATCGACTGTCCGCGATCAGGGACACGATGAACAGACTGGCGTGAAACAGACGTGACTCGTAGTTCAGTGTCTGTCCCATCAAAGCCTCGGTCGAATCTGATCGACTGTCATCGGGGCACTTCACGCCGAATTTTCTGATCAGCAGTGGGCGACAATACCCGTTCGTCTCTTGCCCCTGTCGAATCCTATGGCTCACGGTTTCGAAGGCCGGTCAAGCGGTAGGTCGGTTGGGCCGGTACGCATCGTCACGAGAGGATCGCGCGGGCGGCGAAGAGGAGGTTTTCCTTACGCTCCATGACACGGCGGTAGAAGTACTGGGCCCATTTCCTCCCGTAAGGAACGTACTGAACGACGCGTACCCCGTCATCCGCGAGGTCGACCTGCGCGTCGTCGCGGACTCCCATGAGCATCTGTATCTCGTAGGGCGTGCCGTACTCGTCGTGGAGGTCCCGGGCGAGCGAGATCATTTGTGGGTCGTGGCTACCGACGGAAACGTGCTCGAATTCGCTGAAGAGGTAATCGAGGTGCTCCTCATACGCCTCGTTTACCCGCGATTTGTCCGCGTGCGCAACCGAGGCGGGTTCATCGTACGCACCCTTGACGAGGCGAACGGTGGCATCACTCCGAGCCAACCGCTCCAGGTCGTCGCCGGTCCGTTTGAGGTTCGCCTGGATGGCGACACCCACGTCGCCCCCGTCGCGGTCGGCGTTCTCCACGACGGCGTCGAGTGTCGCATCAGTCGTCGTGTGGTCCTCCATATCGACCCAGACGAAGACGTCGTGGTCGATGGCGTGGTCGACGATGAGCTCTAAGTTCTCGGCAAAGACGCCCGTGCCGACGTCGAGACCGACCTGACTGGGCTTGACGCTGATAGACGCATCGAGGTTGCGGTCATCGATCTCCGCGGCCAGGTGACAATACTCTTCGGTGTCCTCGAACGCGGGCGAGCGCTCGTGGTAATGTTCTCCGAGAAGGTTGAGAATGGCGCTAATGCCTCGATCGTTGAGCTCAGCGGCGTACTCCAGCGCTCCTTCGGGCGACTCGCCAGCAACGAAGTTGTTCGCTATCGGTGGAATCACGTGCACCACTCGACGTTCGGGTGGCAAAAATGATTCTATTTCACCGAATATTGGTCGATAACTGCCACGAAACTCCGTAAAACCATGATGTTCACAATAATAGAACTCAGTTAGTTAGCTGTTCACATGGGGTATGGTACTACTCACCATTGGATGGTTCGTTCCGACACCGACGAGGGTGTCGAGTTCACCCTTCGACGACGGCTTTTCACATAGTATGAAATAACACGGGGAATGACCGGGATGGTGCAGTTATTGTCCCCTCTCACGACGCACTCCAGTGGGACAACGCAGATATAATTACAAACATATGGTTGTAATGGTAATGGGGGAGTATCGCGATAGGTATTACAGACATATGTCTGTAATTGATGGGGCGAACGGTTGGTTCGAACATTGTGAACTACACGGATCGTGTGTCCAGATGTGACTGCGGTTTCCCGGGCGTGAGTGTCCGCCGACACGTGGTTCCCATAATGCGAACGCTTTTGCGTCGAGGTTGTGTGATGTGATACTATGACAGACGGAAGCCGGACGTTCACCACGACGGAAACGTCGTTCGCGGTGATCCACGCGATCGAGGACGCGAACGGAGCGACGTTTGCGGAACTCAGGTCGCAACTCGACCTCTCCAAGAGTACGCTGTACTACCATCTGACCACCCTCGAAAAATACGGATACGTGGTGAAAGAACGCGGGACGTACCAACTCGGCTTGCGGTTCCTCTCGCACGCCCAGCACGCCAAGAACAAGGAGCCAGCGTTCGACGTCGTCCGTTCGAAAGCCCGCGACCTCGCCGACAGGATACCCGAAGAAATCTCCTTCGCTACCGAGGAGAACGGTCGTCTCGTCGTGGTCTACCACAACATCGGCGGCTCCGCAATGACCGACTTCAAGATCGGACAGTACCTGTACTTGCACGTGACCGCAAGCGGGAAAATGATGCTCGCGGAGATGCCCGAGGAGCGCGTCGACGAGATCATCGATCGCTGGGGACTTCCGAAACTCACGGAGAACACGATCACGGATCGGGACACACTGAAGGAGGAGTTAGACCGGGTCCGCGAACGCGGGTACGCGATCAACGACGAGGAACAGCGTGAGGGACTCCGGAGCGTGGGTGCGAAGATAACGAAGCCCGATGGGTCCGTTCTCGGGGGTCTCGCCATCGACGGTGCGACCTATCGACTGACCAACGACCAGATCGAGGGACACACGGTACAGCAACTGTTCGACACGATCGACGAGATCGAAGCCGAAATCAACTGAACGCGGTCTCGACTCGAAGGGGATGAAACCGAACCGGTACATTGATATATTATGCTACAAAGTCCCATACGAATATGGTACAAGCGGGTATGGAAACCATTATCGGGCTAGTTGGCTATCTGATCCTGGTAGTAGCGATCGGTCACTGGGGAACGAAGTTGGTCTCCTCCGAGGAGGACTTCTTCCTCGGGGGCGAACAGATCCCCGGTTGGGCACTTGCACTCTCCGAACGGAGTTCCGGGATGTCCGGTTGGCTTCTCCTCGGCGTTCCGGGATTGGCGTGGTCGATAGGACTTTCCGCCGTCTGGGTGCTCGTCGGCACGACCGGCGGTGCCATCTTCCAGTGGATCGTTTACGCGCGGCCGTTCATGGAGGGCCGCAAGGAGACGGGCGCGGTCACGCCGATAGGGCTTCTCGCGGAGAAAATCCCCGGTGATTCGCCGGTCGTCCGTGCGCTCCCGGCGCTCGTCACCTTCGTGTTCTACATGGGTTACGTCGGGTCGCAGTTCCTCGCTGGCGGCAACATCTTCAAGAAGGCCTTCGGGATTGATCCCGTTATCGGAGTCCTCCTCATTGGCGGCATCGTGACGGCGTACTCGCTCGCCGGTGGATTCCCGTCCGTCGTCTGGACCGACGTGATGCAAGCACTGTTGATGGTGTTCACGCTCGTGGTGCTTCCGGGGTATCTCCTCGTCGGTGTGTTCCTCGATCCCTCCACCTCACTCGTGGGCGGACTCGCGGCCTCCGGGGGAAACCGGTCGGCGTGGTTCGGCGGACGGACCGGTGCCGCCGCGCTCGTCTTCCTCGGCGCTAACCTGAGCTGGTTCTTCCTCTACCTCGGTGGGTACCCGCACCTCGACGCTCGGTTCATGGCGGTCCGCAACGGTGACGACCGCCGCTCGGCTATCGTCGTGGCGACCGTCTGGGGTATCCTCACCTCGTCGGGCGCGGTGCTCCTCGGCCTCCTCGCACGCGTCATCGACGGTGCGCCGCAGGCCTTACAGGCGGATCGAGAGATGGTCCTTCCGTTCATGGTCCTGAAACATCTCCCGGGACTGCTCGGGGGAATCCTCCTCGCAGGCGCGCTAGCGGCGATGATGTCGACGGCCTCCTCGCAAATCGTCGTCGCCAGTTCCGCGGTCGCACAGGACGTCTACACCGATATCCTGAAGAAGGGACAGGAGTTCAGCGACCAGGCCCAACTACGCGTCTCCCGCGCCGCCACGCTTGCGGTCGGCGTGATCGGGCTCGTGATCGCACTCCTGACGTCGAACCTGGTGTACACGCTCGTCAGTTACTCCGGAACCGGGCTCTTCTCCGCCTTCGGGCCTGCGTTCACCCTCCTCTTCTTCTGGCGACGGAACCTCTCCGTGGCGGGCCTCGTGGCGGCGTTCGTCGCCGGTCCCGGCGCGACCATCCTCTGGATCGCTTTCGGAATGAATTCGATCATCACGGTTCGTCTCATCGCACCGCCGATCGGGTTCGCCGCTGCGATCGGTGCCTCCCTGCTGTGGCCGGGCGGAGAACTGACCAGCCCTGCCCCGTCCGCGAGCGCCGCGAACCAGGACTGACGGTACGAACGAACGGGTGTATCGACACGGTACACCGCTTCGAATGCCGCCGCGTATCGGGATATCATACGGAGAGTATGATCCTGCGGAACGTGGTTTTCATCTCCGTTCTCCGTCAGTTCGTCGCCGGTTTTTCAGTCGAAGGATTGGTGCCTCCGATAGGGGTGGCTCCGGTACCGTACCGAGTAGGGTATGCCAGTAAATCCCAAACTATAATACCGGTCGAGTGCCACCTACGAGTGTGCAAGCGAGAGACTTTGATAACGAATTGACGTTCCACGAGTACGAGCAAAACGGTACCGTCGAGGAGTTTCACGAAGCGTACGAGGAAGCCGTCGAGTCCGTCCAAGCGGAACTCGGGGGAGACCACCTGCTTTGGATCGACGGCGAGAGGGTCGATACGGGGGACCGTTTCGACGTCGTATCCCCCGGGAATCTGGACCGAGAGGTCGGCGAGTTCGCCGCGGGCAGTTCGGAAGACGTGGACGCTGCCGTCAGCGCTGCTGCTGCCGTCGCCCCCGAATGGGAGGCTTCCGATGTCGATACCCGCGTGGAGATTTTCCGCAACGCTGCGGCTATCATGCGTGACCAGAAGTTCGAACTCGCCGCGACCATCTCACTGGAGAACGGTAAGAACCGGACGGAAGCGATGGCCGACGTCGACGAATCCATCGACTTCCTCGAATTCTACAGCCGTGAATTCGAGCGGTCCGATGGGTACGCTTTCGACACCGGGGAGCCAACCCCCGGCCAGCACACCAGGAATTTGCTACGACCGTACGGCGTGTTTGGGGTCGTGGCACCGTTCAACTTCCCGATGGCCATCTTCGTCGGTATGACCGCCGGTGCATTGATCACCGGCAATACCGTCGTCACGAAGCCCGCGAAAGCGACATCGCTGATCGCACACAAGTGCGTCGACATCTTCACCGAGGCAGGGATGCCGAACGGTGTTCTGAACCTCGTTATGGGCGGTGGACGCGATGTCGGTCAGCCTCTGGTCGAGCACGAAGACGTTTCGGGTGTCGTTTTCACCGGATCGCGGAAAGTCGGACTGTCCATTCAAGAGACCTTCTCCGAGCACGGAAAACACGGACCCGTGATCGCTGAACTCGGTGGGAAGAACCCGGTGATCGTCAGTGACACCGCAGAGCTTGAAGACGCGGTAGAAGGCGTAATGAAGGGTGCCTTCTCCTTCAGCGGACAGAAATGTTCCGCGACCTCACGCGTGTACGTCCAGGAGAATCTGATCGATGAATTCACCGATCGGTTGGTCGCCGAAACGGAAAAACTGAATATCGGTCGGCCGACGGAACGGGAGACCTTCGTTTCACCGATCATCAACGACAGCGCACTCGAATCGTACCAGGATATCTGTGCACGTTCGGAAGAAGAGGGGACGGTTCGAACCGGTGGAAACGTCGCTACGGACGGTGAACTCGCGGACGGTCGGTTCGTCGAACCGACCGTCGTCACGGACATCCCTCACAGCCACGAACTTGCCCGTGAAGAACACTTCCTCCCATTTGTCACGATTCACCCGATATCCAATCTGGACGAGGGAATCGAGAAGTCGAACGACTCCGAATACGGGCTCTGTGCCGGACTCTTCTCGCAAGACGACGACGAGATCGATCGGTGGTTCGATGAAATCGAGTCCGGAATGTGCTACGTAAACCGCTCCCAGAGTGCGACGACGGGCGCGTTGGTTCAGGCACAACCGTTCGGCGGTTGGAAGTACTCCGGCACGACCGGTAAATTTGCAGGCGGTTACTGGTACCTCCAGCAGTTCATGCGCGAACAGAGCCGAACTCGGGTCGACTGAACGATCGATGGCGGAAAACCATCAGTAACCGTTCGATTTCACTGGATTTCACTGGGCGTGTGCTTGATCGATGTGGGACTCGTCACCAGCCATGAAACCTAGATGACTTTGCCTCTGTCTAAAACCATCGAACGTGCAGCAGTCGCCCGCCAACACGCATGTTTCCTGGACCGAATTCCGTTCCGGATTACCGTATTCGGATGATTCCTGGATCTTTTTGTCGATTCCAAATAATAGTTGGAAATTTTATTGATCGGAATGTACTCCGTCTCGATGAAGTCGATATATCGAATAGAATTCGACTGTTTCCAGAAAAAAGTCTTAAACCAGAGGATATTCACGAATTTATGTCCTTGAAGAGACTATTTCAAAGAATGTTGCTCGGAGATTTCTGCCATCAAATCATAATTTAACAGGCCATTTGATACTGTTGTCTGATGGCTGCTCTTTTGTTGGGTACGTAGTGTATAACTATGGCAAATCGGTGTCACTGGTGGATAATACCATCGTGGAGGATTCGTTCATCCGTACCTGACTCCGTGGTCCTAAACTTCTCACGGGGTCGGCTACATCGAATTTCAGTGTGCGACGTACCGGCACTGGGAAACCCCAACGACCAGGAATCAGCGGATGCTAGCAACCAATCGAGAAACGCCCATTCCGAGTACTCCACCCAGTGTCCCGAGAACGGCAGCGATCACGAGTCCGACGGTGATCGCCCATAGAATCCGGAACGGGAGGCCTGGCATTTCGCCGGTAATGCCCATGCCAACGAGATGGATTCCAAATCCCGCGGCGAACGCGAAGTTGAATAGCCAGACGCGACGGAGGTTTCGATCGTAACGGGCGAGCATCGCACTTCCGGCGAGAAGGCCGACAGCGAAGTACTCCAACCGAAGAAATCGGAAAACTGGCGGATCGAACCGTGCAATCACGGCCAAAAATCCAGCCGAACACAGAAATAACCCAAGAGCCATTAGACCGTTCCGTGATCGCGTCCGTCGATCAGGATCCGAACGTATTGACGTGGGCAGTGTATGCATTATGAATGATCGATTCCTGCTCGGGGCACGCCATGGCACGCGTGCGAGCAGGTGGGGAGGACGTGGCGGGTGCAGGGGGTAGTATGGATCAGGAGTGATGGCGCCAGACCCACGGGGACACATTCAGGGTGTCAGAGGCAACCTCGCCACACTTGTCCCTTTGGGGGGTTCGGTATATGCTTTGTGCTAATGTTCGAAAATAAGACAGTAATGTGTAGCACCATAAATGGGGATTCGACGTCTACTTGCAGACCCGTTCTCACTATCGGAGTCGGAAGTTCGAACTCCTCGAACATCGTGAGACAATCCCGTCTGTCGTGTGCTCCGTATCCGTTGTGTGGATTCGTTTGTACTTGGACAGACGATGGATCGACGTTGGTCGTCAGCCAACAGTACACGCACCCGCCATCAGGGTCCGGGCCGATTATCGGACGACAGTTGGCCCTGCTTCGTGACTTGGCCACCACACTCCGGACATACCCCTTCTACGGTATCGAAGGTTTCACCGCACATCTGGCATTCAAATCGCGCATCACTCTTCGTCGTGAATAGCTCTTTGAGTTTGTTCACGAAACCCATTGGTGGTAATGTACACTCGTTGTGGAATCGGAAAAAGTCTGGGGGAGTACGTCGGAGGAGATGGATCGACGAGAGGAATAATCGCTCCTCAGTCGGCACCGAAGACGAGAACGACGGGATTTTCGCACGGTGCATAGATCTTCATCTCGCGTCCTTTCTCGGAGTACCGTGTCCCCGCGACCCTGATCAGGTCCGCTCCTTCGAGGGCGTCGACATGGTATGAGACCGTCTGAAGCGAGACATCGAGACGGGTAGCGAGCGCGGACGGCGTTCCCGGTTCCTCTGTAATTGCGACGAGGAGCGTTCGAGCGGTTTCGGATGACAGCGTACTCAAAACCGAGTCCATGTTCTGTTCATTGATATCCAACAATTCGATATCCCCCGCCTGTGCAGTATCGATATCGGGCGATGGTTCGGGTAGAAGAGCCATTATATCACCAACGCCGAAAAGTTGGATGCAAACTGTATAGTCTCTTGCGAAAAGAGACGGACGATGTACCGGTTCCGGAGAGTATCGGGCATACCGATTCAGTTGCTATTCCGGGCGACAGCGGATACCGTTTATCCGGTAGAAGAGCGTTCACTGAGGGTTCGCTCGATGTTTTGGACGGTCCGGTCGAGGTGTGATACGAAATCGTCGATAGTATCGTTGGTAACGCGATATTTGGGACAATCCAGGCTCACAGCACCGCAAACACGTCCATGAGGCTGATAAATTGGTTTGGCGACGGAATAGAGGCCGGTAACTACCTCCTCATCGTTGACGGCGTAGCCTCGCTCACGAGTGTTTTCGAGTTCCACGAAAAGCTCATCGGCGGTCGATATCGAGTGGTCGGTTTCACGGGGAAGTCCCCACTGATCCACGATTCTCTCTACGCGTGAGTCACCAAATTCGGCCAGGATGGCTTTCCCCGACGCGGTATTGTGCATATAAAACGTCCGCCGATCACTGAGAAACGTCGATCGGGAATCGTAAAGTTCGCTGAAGAGTGAGACGACTCGTCCATGTTCTTCGACACTGAAATCCGCTATTCGATTCGTTCGATCGTTGAGAGCAGTGATCTCTTCCTCGGCGATGTCGTAGATTTCCTTCCGGGAGATGACGTACTCCCCCAATTCGAAAAATTTCAGTCCCAGGTGATAGAATTCGCCTTCCTTCACGACATATCGGGTGTCACGGAGGGTAGTCAGATGAGCGTGAACGGTACTTTTCGAGAGATCGAGTTCCTCGGTCAACTGGCGTAACCGAATACCATCGTGCGTCCTGATCGTCTCTATGACCGCTAAGGAAGTCTCGGTCGTCGATACCGACGAAGAGGATGTTCCATTCTGATTTTCCATGCCCATAGATAACATTGGACACCACTAATATGTTCGCTATACCCGAACTGGTTTAAACCTCGGTTGGCACCAATGGAGATTCTTTTTGGAGCGGAATCCCCGTCTCCGAAACCCTTGCTACCCGAGCACAAGCGATATGCCGCGTTTTGATGCGGTGGACTGTTATATGGGAATTCTCGATGAGGGCACCAATTTTGCCGTACAGTATTTAAGGGGGGAGGGATTTAGCGGTGGTGTCATGGAGTAAAAATGGAACTCGATCATATAAATGTTCGTTAGGATCGGAGTCTATATGGGTCAATCACCACATGAATTTCATAAAATTGGCGTAAAAACCTTAATATCCAATACTCACGAGTCATGGATTGTGTTCGCATACCTCACAAAATCACGATTTCGACGGATCATGGTTCCAGCGATCGTCTTCCAATCGGTAAGCGTTGGAGGAGGATTTTCGACGGGCCGGGAGGTGGTGGAGTACGTAGCGAAGTATGGGGCGCTTGGAAGCGTCGCGATTCTCACCTACGTGACGGTGCTTGCGATCTGTGGTGCCCTCGTTTACGAGTTTTCGAGGAGGTTCGACCTCTATGATTATAAATCGCTCATGAAGAACCTCATCTGGCACGGGTGGCCCGTCTTCGAGGCGATCTACGTGATTCTCGCCGTCGTCATTATCGCAGTCGTCGCCTCCGCAGGGGGTAACCTGATGAATCAGATCCTCGGCGTTCCGGTGTTCTTGGCAAACGTTCTTCTCATCGGATTCATCTTCTTCGTCCTCTACTTCGGACGCGAAGCCATCGAGCGATTTAGCGTCTACGGGACGACGTTCATTTACGCGGTGTATCTCGCCATGTTCGGATACGTCCTCGCAACCAACGGCGGACAGGCCCTCGATATCCTTCGAAGTGGGAGTACGGCATACGTGAACGATCCGAGCGTCGCTGCCGCGATCAAATCCGCGCTGATCTACGCCGGATATTCGCTCATCGGATTTATTCCACCGTTGTTCCTGATTGACCGGATGGAAAACCGTTCGGAAGCGGTCGTATCCGGTGTACTGAGCGCATTCATGCTTGGGATTCCCCTCGTTCTATCGTATCTATCCCTGCTGGCGTACTATCCCAACGGCGATGTGATGGGTGCGTCCGTGCCATGGTTGGAGATGCTCGATCCGCCCGTTCTGTTGGTGTGTTACGGAATCGCGATCGGATGGACGTTGACCGAAACCGGAGTCGGATTCGTTCACTCCATCACGGAACGCATCGATGAGGATATTAAAGAGTCAGATCATCGGTTCTTTGCCACCAGGGACGGTCTCTCGTCATTGGAACGTGGGTCAGTAGGACTACTGATCCTCCTCGGTGCGATCGCGCTCTCCCGAATCGGTATCATCAGCCTCGTCAGTGAGGTGTATCCGATTCTGGCCGTATTGTTCACCGCGGTACTCGTGATTCCCTTGCTCACCGTTGGACTCTATCGGCTATCGAATCCCGCATGGAAGCGCGAGTTTTGGCGAGAACGCGGTGCCGAAACCCAAAGTAGCGGCATCGAGGCCGAATGATGTACGGGTGGAGAAATCGGATCGGACTCGTCGTAACGTCGTCCGACAGAACGAGCGAGGGAGAGTACTTCCGGCACACACCCGATGGCGTCTCCGTACACGCGGCCCGCATGCTACTTGAGGATGGAGTCGCCGACGCGGAAACCTTGGAGCGAATGTCGGCCGATGTCGAGCGCTGTGCAAAATTGCTCAAAACGACCGATGTCGACGTTATCGCCTACTCCTGTACGACCGGTAGCCTACTCGAAGGCGAGGGATTCGAAACGGAGATCGAACGACGGATCGAAACGGTGGCCGGTGTGCCTGCGGTTGCGACGGCGGCGTCGATCAAGCGGGCGTTAGACGCACTCGATATCGAATCGCTTACAGTTGCGACTCCGTACATACCGGAGCTCAACGAGCTAGAAGTCGATTTCTTGGAGGATTCAGGCTACGAAGTGCTCGACATATACGGGTTGGGATGCCGGACCGACGAAGAAATCTGTGCCCACCACCCGGAGATGGCATATCGACAAGCCCGGGAAATGAACCGGGAGGATGCGGACGCGATATTCATCAGTTGTACGGGGTATCGAACGTTCGAGATCATCGACCGATTGGAACGGGATCTGGATAAACCAGTGATAACGAGCAATCAGGCGACGTTGTGGAATGCACTTCGGAAAATCGACGTCGATTATTCCGAGATCGAGTTGGGATCCCTCTTTCGACACTGAAAGTTCGGTTGTCGGCGGAGATGGCAAAGAACGCGTGAGTTTTACCCCCGACGGGGATTCACAGGCGCGATTCGTACTCGAATACGCCGTCGAACGCCCGTTCGAGGATGTTCTCCATGTCGTCCACATCGGTCAAACGAGGATTTCCGGTGAGACTTCCGTCTTCGAGTGCCTGCGCTGCCAACGAAGGAATCGCCTCGCGTTCGGCCGCCGTCTCGTTCAGCGTCCTGGGGATCCGGACCGAGTCACCCAGTTCGCGTACCGCACGAACGGCTTTGTAGGCCTCTAGCTGTGTTCGGCGGTTGCGGTCGATCGATTCGCCGAGGCGCTCCGCGATAGTACAGAACTCCTCGGGAACTTGTGGCAGGTTGTACTCCATCACGTACGGAAGGATGATCGCGTTGACCAATCCGTGTGGAACACCAAACTGACCGCCGACTTGGTGAGAGAGCGCGTGCACTGCGCCCAATCCAGCGCCGTTGAACGCCATCCCGGCCTGCATACTTGCCCTCGCCATCGCCGTGAGCGCAGCGGGGTCGCCGTCACGGTACTCGACGGCACGGGGGAGGAATTCGCCGACTTTCTCGACCGAATCGAGCGCGATAGCGGAGGTCTGACTTTGTGCCTTGATCGATACGTACGCTTCGATGGCGTGCGTCAACACGTCCATTCCAGTCGCCGCTTTTACCGGCGGTGGTGCGCTCGCCGTCAGATCGGGATCGATCAACGCGAGGTCGGCGAGGAGTTTCACGTCCCCGATTTCCTCTTTGACGTTGGTCTCGGAGTCCTTCACGATACACCAATGACCGACCTCGCTCCCGGTTCCGGACGTCGTTGGTATGTAGATACTCGGTGGGGGGGGATTCCGGGACGTTTCCACTCCCTTCGTAGTCGAGAATGTGGCCGTCGTTCGCTGCGATGATCGATGCCGCTTTTGCGGTGTCCAACGACGACCCACCACCGATTCCGAGAATGAGGTTCGCGTCGGCGTCGTCGTAGGCATCCGCTGCCTCGTGAACGACTGTGTCAGTCGGATCCGGCTGAACACCGTCGAAGATGGCATACTCCTTTCCGGCTTCCTCGATCGATTCGAGTACCGGTTCGAGAACGCCCGCCTCGCGAACACCTTCGTCGGTCACGACGAGCGCACGTTCCGCATCGAATCGGTCGATGTACGAACCGACTTCGTCTGAAGCTCCGCGACCAAACAGGATCCTATTCGGGACGTTCCATTCCGCTAATTGTTGTGTCATTGTTATGGCACCGTGTTCTATGAGTATCGTGAATCCGGCACTGTGTGCAGCGTTCCGGTTACGGAGTAGATAGTACCAGTATTCGATTCATACCCGTTACTCCCCATACCTATGAGTATTTAAATAGTCACGGCGGCTCGCTTGGATTTCTTCGTTCGGGGAGTACACTGAGCGGGAATCGGTTTCATCCTTGTTCGATTCCCTGACGTCCGTCGCCCTGCTGACGTGGTTAATAGGGTTCCATCTCGCCGTGCTCGACGACGACGCTGTTTACGGTGGTGAACGCCTCGACACCCTCGTAACCGCCTTCCCGTCCCAGACCGCTCTCCTTGTTCCCTCCCCACGGGCTCTGGGGCATCGACACGGGGAACGTGTTGACTGCGACGAGGCCGTGGTCGAGTCGGTCAGCGATACGGGTGGCGTGCAACCCGTCGGTCCAGACGGACGCCGCCAGCGCGTACGGCGAGTCGTTCGCCACGGCGACGGCTTCATCGACCGATTCGACCCTCAGTATCGAGAGTACCGGGCCGAATATCTCCTCGCGCGCAATTTGCATGTCCGGCGTCACGTCATCGAACACCGTCGGTTCGACGAAGTATCCGTCCTGCAACTCCGGATCGTCCGGGACATTCCCACCGGTTCGGAGGGTCGCCCCCTCCTCCCGTCCCGCTTCGATGTAGCCGAGAATGTCGTCCTGTGCTCCCGCCGAGATGACCGGCCCCATATCAGTCGACGGATCACCCCCCGGCCCGAGGGAGATACGTTCCGCTTCCCGGACCACGAGTTCGGTGAATTCTACCTTCACGTCTTCGTGGACGATGGCGCGTGAGGTAGCGACGCAATTCTGCCCGGCATTGGAGAAGATTCCTCGGGCGACGCCGCGTGCCGCGTTCTCGACGTCGGTGTCGGGGAGGACGACCGCCGGAGCCTTCCCTCCGAGTTCCAGGTCGACCGGCGTGATGTTCGCTGCCGCAGCCTCCAGCACCTGTTGACCGACCGCAGTCGAACCGGTAAACGTGATCAGATCGACACCGGGATGATCACTCAGGGCCGCTCCAACCTCGCGCCCCGACCCTGGAACGAGGTTTACGACGCCGTCGGGGAACTCCTCGACGAGAATATTCCCGTACCACATCGTCGATAGCGGTGCTCGACTCGGTGGTTTCGCGACGACCGTATTTCCCGTGGCGAGGGCGGCCGCAATCCCCCGAGACCCCAACAGGAGCGGATAGTTCCACGGGATGATGTGTGCGGTAACGCCGTAGGGGACCCGTTTCGTGTAGTTGAGTCGATTCGTCGAAGTTGGGATCGTGTCACCTCGAACCTTGTCCACCACGCCCGCGAAGAAGCGAAACTGTTGGGCGGTTTCCATGACCTCGCCTTCGGCCGTGCCGAGACATTTCCCGGTCTCCGCGACGAGGAGTTCGCTGAGTTCGTCCCGATCCGCCTCGATCCGCTCGGCAACGGCACGTAATCCACGTTCTCGTCGGGCGGGGTCGCTCTCCGCCCACTCCTTTCGTACACTCCGCGCAGCCTCGACCGCATCATTCGCGTCGGTTCGTGTTCCGGTCGAGACGGTACCGACTGTCTCTCCCGTGGCGGGGTTTTCGACGGAACGCTCGGTCCCATCTCGAACCTGCCCGTCGATTCGCATCTCGTAGCTGTGCATACCGGTCACAACCCTCGGATCCGGCCTAAATATTTCCCGGCTGATGTGGGACTGTTTATAAAATACGTCGGGAGAGCCGCCAGCAGACGGGGAGTCGGATCACTCGGAGGGTTCTCGAACGGTGTCGCCCGTCGAATCGCGCCGCTCGGCCATATCGGGGGCGGCGTCGTTCGTCGCCGCGTTCTGCTGGTTCAGAGCGAAATCCTCCTCCGGTGCCCGCACTAGCCGGTGGCGACCCCTGACAGCGAAATAGATGATCCCACCCGCATACCACAGCGCCGCTCCGATAACGCCGAACCGATACGACGGGTTCAGGAAGAGGAACACGAAGGTAACGGCCGCGATAACGATTGCGACCACCGCACCGAACACGCCGACCGGACTCCGATACGGTCGCCTGAGGTTCGGATACTCTCGCCGGAGCAGGATGAACGCCAACGACTGCATGATATACGAGATCATGGCGCCGAACACCGCCATGTTCAACAGGACCGCTCCCACAGGACTGTCGCTCGGCGTGAGCCAGATCAACAGCGCCGCGACGTAGCCGATCAACGAACCGGCGATCAAAGCGACGTGTGGCGTATCTCGCTCGTCGTGGGTGACGGAGAGCCACTGTGGGAAGTATCCCGCCCGGGACAGCGAGTAGATGTTACGCCCGAACGCGAAGATGATCGCGTGAAAGCTCGCCACCAATCCTGCCACGGCGATCAACGAGAGCAACGCCGCACCGACGCTGCCGGGGAATATGGTTTTGAAGCCCAAGAACAACGGATTATCCGCTTGGCCGACCTTTGCCGCACCGGGTGCGATGCCGCTGTTGAGGAACAACGTCAGGAACGCCGTGATGATCAGCGTCACGATGCCCAGTATCGTCGCTTTGGGCAGGTCACGTTCCGGATCGTGTGCCTCTTCCGCCGCAAGCGGCAGTTCTTCGATCGCGAGGAAAAACCAGATTGCGAACGGCAACGCCAGGAAGATACCCTTGATGCCTTTCGGTAATAGCTTGCTCTGACCCGAATCAGCAGGCACATTTAGGGCCCAGTCGAACGAAAAGTGCGGAATCGCACCGATGAAAAAGACCGCCAATATGCCCAACGCGAGAAAGGTGATGAAGACGGTGAACCGGAAGCTTTCCTTGACGCCCACTATGTTGAGTCCGACGAAAATACCATAGAATATCGCCCACCAAACCGGCGCGGGCATCGAAAAACTGAGCAAGGCCTGCGTAACCGAGTTCATGTAACCGCCGATACCGACGACGATGACAGCGGTGGTGATGATGTACTCCATGTTCTCACCCAAGCCGGTGATAAAGCCACCCCAGGGACCCATGGCCGTCCGTCCGAACGAATAGGCTCCACCGGTGTGAGGCAGCGCTGGTGCCATTTCCGCGATGGAAAAACAGAGGCCCAGATACATGACGGCGATGATGACCGTGGCGATGACGAGGCCCATGAACCCACCGGCAGCGAGACCGAAATTCCAGCCGAAGAAATCGCCCGAGATGACGGCACCGACGCCGAGTGCCCACAGCGACCAAATCTTCGCATGCCGCCGTAAGCCACGATCTTCGAAATAACTATCATCCACATCGTTGTACGTAACGCTACCCCCTTCTTTATCTGACATTGTTCCAACTCTGAATTATCTATGATCTCCTAAACTGTATCTCCGGCATTTTGGGAGCACTTATCAGCGCGCGCCGAGTCCGTGCGGAGACGTTGGCGCAGAATTCGTCGTCCGGGCTATCAACGCCGATGAAATATTTCAAAATTTTCAGTTATCCACAACCATATAGGGATACGCTGGTTCTATTTCCGCCATGATCGAATACTCGTTTAGAATAAAGCACGAGGGATGCTGGACCAACAGTTTCAACGATGCGTTCCCGAACGCGCGTGCATCCATCATCTACTCCTATCTCGTTCACGGAACGAGCGTCACGATGATCGAGGTGACGCAGGTCGAAGACGGAGAGATCGACGACCTCGTCGATTGGCTAGAGGACCATCCGGTGATGAACACGAGTCGACTCGTCAGTTTCACCAGCGCCACCAACCGGGGCGTCGTCTGTCTAGAAGGCGATTACGACACCGAGACCGAACCGGTACTGAACGTACTACTCGGAAACAGTTGTTTCCCGACGATACCGGCGACCGTCGCCGATGGGTGGGAACATTGGGACGTCCTCGCCCCGACGCACGAACAGGTGAGTCGCGCTCACGAGGAGTTACAGCAACTAGGCACCGTACAGATCGACTCGCTGCACTCCCCCGAGTTCGAGGGAATGTTCATGGGACTCCTCGAAGTCAAGAAAGCGATACAGAACCTCTCCGCTCGGCAACTCGAAGTGCTCTCGCTCGCCATAGAAGAAGGATACTACGACTCCCCCCGTTCGTGTAAACTCAAAGATTTAGCCGAACACGACCCGACGGGCGTCTCGACCGTCGGAGAACATCTTCGCCTCTCGGAGGCGAAGATTCTGAAAGCGATCGGTCCGATGCTGGACCAACCCGCAAAGGACTAGAACTCGTCCCGATACTCCTCGCGTTCCCATTCGGTCACGTGGTCCATCGATCGGTCGAACTCGTCCCGCTTTAACTGTATGAACTCCTCGACGAGCGCCGAACCGAGGGCATCCTCGATCACTTCGTCGTTCTCGAGGTGTTCGAGTGCCGCCCAGAGGGTACGGGGGAGACTCTCGTAGCCTTCGTCGTAGGCATTCTCGATCGTTGGCTCTCCCGGATCGATCTCGTTTCGGATACCGTCCAGCCCAGCCGCGAGCGAGGCTGCGAGGCCGAGATACGGGTTACACGACGAGTCGGGTACCCTGTGTTCGATACGCGTCGCCGAATCGAGCTCGGGGGGTAGGCGAACCACCGTCGAACGGTTGTCCGGTCCCCATGCGATATTGACCGGGGCCCAGATACCCGGGAGGAGCCGTTTGTACGAGTTGACAGTCGGAGCACAGATCGCTGTCAGCGCTTTCATGTGTTCGAGGAGGCCACCGACGAAATGCCGTCCCGTCTCGGAAAGCCCGGACTCCCCGGCGGGATGCTTTCCCGCGGGAAAGCGGATATCGTCGGTGTCGCTTTTGAACTCGTTCTCCGACCCCGTACGGTCCCACAGACTGAGGTGGAGATGCATCCCATTGGCGTCCTCGTGTGAGTGCGGTCGGGGCATGAGCGTCGTTTTACATCCGTGCTGCCGCGAGACGGATTTGAGCATATGGCGGAGAAACATGACGGTATCCGCCGTCCGCAGGGCCTCGTCGTACTCGATGTTGATCTCGTACTGCCCCGGTTGGGATTCCTGATGGACACCGAGAACGTGGCCCCCTGCTGCTTCCATCGCGTTCGTCCAATCGCGGATGAGGTCCGATCCCATGTCGAGGGCATCGAGGTCGTAGGAACAGCGGTCGTTGTAGGGGACCCATCCACCATCGTCGTCCGGACGCAGGAGCGAGAACTCGGTTTCGACACCGACAAGTGCCGTGTATCCCTCCGACTCGAGGTCTTCGAGGACGCTCCTGAGCGCACTCCTGCTGCAGAGGTCGAAGCGTGAGCTATCGACGTTGGTCAGGTCCGTGAAGACCGCTGCCGTGTCGTCGGCCCACTCTATCGGCATCACGGAGTCGGCGTCGGGGACCGCCATCATGTCGCCCGCTTCGGCACCGTATTTCGGGTCGTCGAGGAGTCCAGGTTCGAGGGTCAGTTCGGCGACCCCGTTGGCGAACCCGACTCCCTCTTCGATCGCGTGTGCGGCTTCGTCACCGGAGAGGGAGATTCCGCGTGCAACGCCATTGATGTCGGTCCAGACCAGGCGTATGGTTTCGTAATCTGAAAGGGAAATCATTGGGACGCTTTCTCATCGTTGTATCGGGGCATATGTGTTTACCCCCAAACTTGCGATTTATTAATAATCGACTTCGGCGCTGAATGCAGACGCGGGAAATACTACTTCCACGACGAAAACGGAACGGAGGACGACTACGGGCGGCGTATCCAGACGGATAGACCGACCGAAAGCACGTATTCGACCGTGTGAGTTCTCTACTGCCGTACTAACTGTACCCCGTTTCAGACCACTTCCCATATTGATAATAAATCCGCACAATAGTGTCGGTTTAGACTGCATTTAATATCGTTAATAACGAATGAACTGTTCGAAAATGAGTTCGAACAGTCACGCAAGAGTTCAAAACAGCGAAATTCATCTGGACGACCGAGCGGGTCTATAACCAACCGGTGATTCCACCCAGTCGATGTCAAAGAATAATCCATCTCGACGGACATTTATGAAGACGACGGGCGTTCTCGCAGCGATCGGAGTCGGTGGCGCCATACCCGCGAGCGCGGAAACGGCAATTCCCGAAGCGCCGGTGCCGAACGACACCGACGAACTTACGTACGCGACGATGGGAACGGATCCGAACAATCCCACCGCGACCGTATATGGCAACTTCAAATGCCCGTTCACCCAAAAATTCGTCCGAGAGGGCAATCTCGAAGCGGTACTGAACGAATACGTCACATCCGGTGAAATGAACCTACGGTTTCGGGCGCTCGCATACCAACCGCCGGGGACATCCTCGCACGGTACCTCGACCTACTACATCTCCGATAGCGATCCGCTGATCTCTGAATCCGCATTGAGCGTCTGGGACGTCTCGCCGGACGATTACTGGCAATTTTTCGACTACATGTTTTCGGGTCTCATCTCCGGAAACGTCTCGTTCAGCGAGATGAAAGGCCGCATGCAGACGGCAGACGTCTCCGATCGAGGAACGATCATCGACCGCGCCTCCTCCGGCCGATTCGATGATACTGTGGAAGAAAACCGCTACGATGCCGGTGATTACGGAGTCACGTTCACTCCAACGATGGTTCTCGATGGGGAAACGATCGCTCCCCATCACGATACCGATACCTTACTGAACTGGATCGGAGGTCAGCTTTCGAGTGCGAGTGACTTCTCGCCCGAAGAAACGACCACGTCCGAAAGTTCGTCGGAATCCACGGATTCGAACGATACATCGAACTCGGAGGATGGGTCGAATTCGGATGCTGCATCCGACTCTACGGATTCCGAAGACACTCAGTCGTCTAGTAATGACGAAGATAGCTCCAAGGATACCACGGCAGGAGGGACGAAGGAGGATTCCGATCAGTCATCCGAATCCTCGAAGGCAGGAAGTCAGTCCTCGGCGGCGGAGACTCAGAGTTCGACGTCTAAATCGAAGGACGCATCGACGAACGACGAGGATAATCCCATCGATAGCTCCGAGCCAAGTACCGATGACGTTCAAAATGAAACGATCTCTATCAGAGAGATCTGCCGTATCATCTTGAACCCTGTCTGATTATCCTCCGAGGTGATCGACCCGTCTTGTGAAGCAAAATGAATCTATTCCAATTTGAAGCGCAATCTATAGTGGTAAACTGCAATCTCAAACTGTTGTGAACAATTCCTCAGAAAATACATTACTGGCTGTCACAATTTATACGATGTTGATTGAGAAGTCGTCCGGTGATCAGCGTCGACGAATTTCCCAGAGAATCGACAAACGACCGGTGGTTACGAGATTTCGAGACGGCAAATAGAATCGGAACCACAATTTGGACACGTTTCGGCAGTCCCACAGAGCGTTTTTCCACACCTCCGACACTCAACGACGGTATCTGATCGATCATCAGATACGAAGAGGTGGTGGATGCGAGGTACGATTCTCATATCAATCCCTCTTGTCAATCAGTAATAAGCTTTGTGGATGGTTACCAATCCAACATGTCTTTCCGTTCCACGAACCGTGCAATTCTTGCCGAAGCGTGATACAAGCGGTGGATAACAAAAACACAAAACACTTACCAGCGCGATTTATATCAATGTATATGGACGTCTCGACAACCATTCCGGAAGGGAGTGTCGCTGAAAGGGTCGTACTGGTCCCACTGACGGCGATCTTTACGACGCTATTGATCGTAACAGTCACGGCTGTACTACTTACACAGCGGCAGTTCGAGACTGCCTATCATTGGCTCGTCTTCGACTGGCGGGAACCGATATAATCCTCTCATAGTTACCGGGTCCGTTCCAGTCACGGTTTGCCGGTTCGCCATCGTCTTCGTCGTTCTCCGAGCGAAACTATCGAACGCTCCGTCGTCGATGTCTTTGTCGATGGCAACCGTGCTTACGGACGGTGTTGCGATAGAAGTGGTACACGGGGACGGAAGGACCATCGGGGTGGCACGTCTGTATTCAGGATGGTGTGATCGTGTGCCGGCTTGGTTTGAAACGCCGTCCGAGCCACGTCACGGCCACAGCGAACAGGTAGTACGTTACGATGAGACCGGCGTCCCAAAGATACCTCCCCGAACCGGGAACGATCGGATCGATGGCGTAGACGACGTTCTCAAGCCCCCAGAGATTATCATACAGAACGAGCATGAGGAGGTACGCTGGGACGAATAACACCCGAGGGAGTTCCCCATAGCTGTAGATATCGACCACATCGGGGAGGTGCCACGTCAGCGCTAGGAAGGCGAATAGAAGCAGGGTCGATCTTGCCGTCCACGCCGATCGGGTGTTAGGCGACTGCTGTCCATCTGTCCCGTTCGAGAGATACTCGGCCAGCGAACGAAGGTCGTCCGTTTCCAGACCGAATGCTCGAACGTCGTTCTCTCGGACCGTGTTGTCGAACTGGAGTGACCGATACTGGTCGGTTCCCATGGGGAACCCCGGAAGTTTGTCACCGACGTGTAACCCGAGTTTGACGAATACCATCGGTATCGGAACGACCCTGATCGACGTACCGTCGGCTTGGTAGACCAACCGTGTTACGTCGGCGAGCGTGAGTACGTCCGGACCGCCGAGTTCGTAGACTTCCTCGTCGTGCTCGTCGTTTTCGACCGCATCCACGAGCATCGGGGCCAGGTCGCCGACCCACAGTGGTTGGAAACGGGTCGTTCCACCGCCCGGGAGGCCGGTTACGTATGGGGTCGTGAGCATCTTCGTGAAGTCGATGAACTCGCCACCGTCGCCGAAGATTACAGATGGACGAATGAGTACCCAATCGAGAGCGGCGTCGCGAACCGTTCGTTCCGCCGCACCTTTCGCTCGGAGATAGGCCGTCGGGCCATCGGGATCCGCACCGAGGGCACTCATCTGTACGAGTTTCCGGACGTCGTGTGCTTCTGCCGCTTCGACCACGTTTTCGGTGCCATCAGCATGGACGCGCTCGTGCATCCCTTCCCCGCCATCCGGCGTGAACAGTGGCGAAAGGGCCACGAGATTGACGACGACTTCTTGCTCGGCGAACGCTCCTTCGATCGAACCGTACTCGGTCACGTCTCCATTCGCTACTCGAACGGTGTCCGCGGGGAGATCGTTCTCTGCCGCACGCGCAAGAACGGTCACCGCGTGCCCTCGATCCACCAATTCGCGAACGACGTTAGTACCGATAAATCCGGTACCGCCGACGACCAGGACGTTCATACGCATAGCTTTATCTGCGGGACAATTTACGATATCTGCCGACGTACGTGCCAATCAGTGGCGTCTCCGCCAGTCACCGTCCATGGCGAATCGTTCCTGCAAAACCCGCGTGATACTCCTCAGGGTCCGAGCGAAAACGGGAGTGAAAACGAGGGCTCGATCAAATCGGCCTGTCCGCGGTACCGTTCGAACAATTCCTCGCCCCACTGGAGGAACTCCGTATCGGTCGAATGGACGCACGCTTCGAGGTGGCCTCCACTGTCGTATGCCCCCATTAGAAGCTGGTCGTCACCGAGGGTGAGGCCGAACCCGAGGCTATTCGGATACCGGTAGAGGTCGAGGACACCGACGCTCACGACGATTTTAAATTCGGTCGGATTCAGACTGCGTGCTCGATCGATCGTGTCTTCGGCCATCACCAGTTCGGTGTGGACGCCATCCAGTGCTAGTTCGGCGTGGACGTCGTGGAACAACCGGCTGAGAACCGGCGAAATCATTCGAATATGGTCGGAGTCGAACTCCCGGACGCGTTCGAGGTATGCATGGATCGGTGCTTGCGGATTTTCGGGGGAGACTGTGACGAGGGAAGCGCCATCTAACCACCGTGGATCGGGAGAGTGTTCGATATCGGGGAGATTCCTGAGAAACGGCCCAAACGTCTCGATTCGGTCCAACGCCTTCAAGTAGGTCGTGTGTTCGTCGACGATGCAGTCACCGATCGTCGTGAGTCGATACGTGCCACCGCTTTTGGTCGCCCAGCCACGTTCGACGAATTGACCGAGATGGCGTTGAATGCTCCGCCGGGAGAGGGACAGTACGTCGGCGAGTTCCGCTGGCGATCCGGGCTGTTTCCTGAGATGAGTGAGCAACTCTCGGCGTTCCGGAGAACCGGCGAGGAATCGAGCGAGATCGTTTGACATCCTAGCGGTCACTACGCTTCCACTTCCAAAAAATAAGTTGCTCTTCGATAGCAGAACGGGGTCGACGGAACTGCAATCACCGAGGCAGATTCGAGCAGGAGGAATGGCCCTGCCTGCAACCGAGTGATTCATCCACACGTCGTTTTGGCCGTTTGATTATCCTCGAAAATGGCAGTTTGCATGGTACATCGATAGGTGATACCGTCCCCGTCGGGCACACGAATCGGTTTTCCGACTCCGAGCGGGTTAACGACGAGTTGTGTATGGACTGCAATGGTGGAACGCTCATCGTTACGAACGTGCGATCGGAACCAGTCATCGACTTTGTCATTGTTCATCGTGACCGGGATGACGACGTCCCGGGTTTCCCCCGGCAATAGAAGCTTCCGTTTCGTCGCGTTCGCTGAAAGGACACCGCTTCCCGAGTGAAACATGGGTATGCCGTTTACGTCTGCTCTCATTCTGAGTCCGGTTGGATCGACGACGATCGGAACCGTCTTGCTCGGATTGTGAATTCGAAATCGCACTAGGACCGTCGTCCGATTCCGATTGACTCGCCCCAGCGTCGTCTCGACGTCCTGCACCTCCGCGCCGACGGTCACGTTCCGATGAACAGGACCAACGTCGACCCGCCGAGTACGGACGTACTTCCCTTCCGTTTTTGCGGCGGCGTGTGAGAGCGAATCGAGAATGGGTGCTTGGTTTGCAAACTGGGTATGCGTCTTTGAGACGTGATACGACCAATTTTTGACGGGCGTAGCGATGTGAAGGGTCCCCTGAGCAGTCGCATGGATCGTTTCGTTCGCCTCGATGAAATTCACCCACCAGTCCTTCAGCCGGTCATTTTGGATGTATGTAGACTGTGTTTGTGTCGTGTTCCCGCGGGGAAGGTCGACCCTGTTTCGAGTTCCCTTCGCAACGGTGACTCCGTTGAGAGAAATCGAGTAGCGTGCGTGCAGTGTGTTGCCAGTTGTAAAATCGATGGGGTACGGGTTGGTTGTCCAGAACGTGGTAACGACCTCGGTTTGGTGAGGAGTGACGCTACCCCAATCTCCGAAGTCCTGAACGCCAGCGGTTGGTTTCGGTACTGCCCCGCTCGTCACCGCCAAGTATCCACTTCCGGCGAGAACGAGTATCACTAGTACACCACCGATAACGAGGTTTCGTATTCGTGTCATGAGTGTTCGAATCTTTCCGAATCGATCGTCAGCGACCTCGGTCCACAGTACGACGGGAGAATGTGTTCCAAGGAGCGTAATTCCCTTGGCTATCTCTTTGTAATTATCCACACAATTTCATTAGTAGAACGATATGAACGACTCCGAGATGGGGAAACATTCACACTCTACCGTCGAAGATAGTGAGAACCCGTCCAGCAACGGGTTCGACTGCGATATTTTCGTGTTCGATCGAGTTTCGACGTGGCTATTCGAGGATTTGTCGATCCAGTCAGACAGTTTCGTGAAGACTGTTTCATTCCGTTCGTGGTAGAAATCTCAACAGAAGGAACCGCATAACAATACCGGATGCGGCCATTGACTGGAATGCGAGCGCCGTAGGACGTGGACTCTATCGCCAGGTTCCTACGCGTTCGAGCATCGCTGAGCAAACAACGCCATGTCGCACGTCAAACATACGCTAGCCTGGCTGTGCCCACTCTCCTGGCATAGCCAATCTACGCTTCGATGGAGAGATATCCGAGGAGAACGGGTTGCTTGTTGGTAGAAGCACCATCGACACCGCGTCGATGGCGGCCACCTCGTGGCCCCGGTGGTTCGATTCCGCCCCCGTTCGTTTTCCCAGTAGCGATTTCCCCACCCGGAATGCCCATTTCCAACGCTCGTTGGGTTATTCCCTACGTCGGGAACAGTGAGACGATTGGATCACGAATTTGGCCGAACATGGATTTCGAATCCCTCGGCAGTTCGAACATTTCGTCGGGGTTGTATGGGAATATTTGAATAGTATACACCAATACAAGATAGTATGGCAGATGTCTTCGCTACTAATTTGATCGGGATGACAACCATCGGAACGCATGGAACTACCCTGGGAGAGGTCTCTGATATTACAACGAACGTGAATGTGGGGGAACTCTTGCACCTCGTTATCGACCCCGATGAAACCGCCGATCAGGATAGCATCGATATAGCTGTCGATGAGAACGATTTCTTCGAATTGCCCATCGATCGGATTCACGCCGTCAATGACTATATCGTCGTAGAATTGTGATTATCCGTCTACATCAAAAAGACGGTCGTCACGATGAACCAGGAGACGGAGTTTCCGGCGGTGACTGCTCGATGAGACGCAGATGAGAGCAACCACTGTCGTCGTCGCTGGTCGTCCGATCGCTTTTTGCAGTATGTGGCTGGCTACCAACATTCAATACGATTTTATAACATTCTGAAACGACGGAAGTGATACGAGAGGTCATCAATCATGAGATTTTCCCCGGAGTAAGGAGCTTCTCGGTTTACGCATCGGTCACGCTGTGGTCCGTACACGTAGCAGCCGTCGCTATGAAGACTGGACTTGATAGAAAACCGATTCACGAAAACCGATTTCGAACCTGACGGACGCCCTGTCTAAAAACGGTGACGGGGCTGCTGGTGGGAGGCGTTCCTGATACGCGTTAGCGGTATCGCTGCGCTGAGAGACGGTGTATCGCCCGCGAATCGATTCAACCGACTGCACGAGTAGATATCTATGAAACAACCACCCCGAAAACGATTACCCCACGAACAGAGCCATCAGAGTACCGGTCGTCCGCCACCAGGGCAGCAGGATTCGATAGACGCGGTCGTCGTGACCCTACTCGGACTCCCCCTGTACCTGGTAGTGGGACTGTTGGTGAGCACGGCCCCGGTCCTTGCTGTAGTGGTCGCGGCGATTGCTGGAATCGCCACGCTTTCCGTCGTTATCCCCTACGTCACCATTCGGATCGTCACGATAGTGCTCGAACGACGGAGTCCGAACAGTCAATCGATACGGAACAACACGGAACTGAACGAGAGTTCGAATCCCGAATAAACCGCCGAATGGACCATCCCTCTTTTCGTCGCTTTGGACGCTCAGACGCAAACAGTCAACTTGCTCCAAGGGCCGTACTCCAGAGCCAAGCTACCGGTGTCGTATTCATCCGAGCGTCGATCACGTCGTATATCTTGACCCGGTAAAATCCTAAGAAATAGGTACAATAGGTAACTCAGTTAACTATTTTTATCCGTGATCCCGTTCCGCCGATTCTCAGCGAAATCACCACAACATCTATCACGAATCTTGGTGAAGTTGTGGTGCTATGCAGACCGCAAGATGGCACGGACAACGTGACATTCGCGTCGAAGAGACGGAGGAATCGAGTGTTGGAGCGACGGATGTACGTGTGGAGGTCGATACGTGCGGGATCTGTGGCTCCGATTTACACGAGTACGCAGCAGGACCCATATTCATCCCCGAAGGAGATCCACATGCGATTTCAGGTGAACAGGCACCGATCACGATGGGACACGAGTTCAGCGGTGTTATCAGTGAGGTAGGGGAGGACGTGGAAAACCTTACCGAGGGTGACGCAGTGGCGATCAATCCCATCCTCTATTGTGGCGAGTGTCGCCAATGTCGGGAGGGAAATTATCATATCTGTGATTCCGGTGGTTTCGTCGGTCTGTCCGGTGGCGGCGGTGGGTTCGCCGAAAACGTGGTTGTGAGTGCAGAGAAGGCAGTTCCACTCGGGGAGGACGTTCCGCTCGAACACGGCGCGCTAGTCGAACCGTTGAGCGTTGGTCTCCATGCCGTTCGTCGATCGGGTATCAGTGCAGGCGACACCGTCGCGGTCTTCGGCAGCGGCCCCATCGGCCTGTCGGTGATTCAATGTGCACGGGCGGCCGGTGCCAGACGGATCTTCGTTTCGGAACCCCGGGCGGCCCGCCGTGACCGAGCGGCGGACTCCGGGGCCGACCATCTCATCGACCCAACCGAGGTCGATGCCGTCGACGAAATACGCTCATCGTCCGACGGTGGAGTCGACGCGGCGTTCGAAGTCGCTGGCATCGAACCGACGTTCAACGCCGCGCTCGAAAGCACACGACCGGGTGGGACCGTTACCGTGGTGAGTATCTGGGAAGAGACGGTGAATATGCCCCCGAATACACTCGTCCTCGGCGAACGGACACTCACCGGAACGCTCGCATATCTGGGAGGACCTCGCTCGAACGAGGAATACGGGATGGTTATCGATATGCTCGCGGACGGGACGCTCGATCCGGATCCGCTCGTTACCGACCGCATCGATCTCGATGATATCGTCGACGAGGGGTTCGAATCGCTCCTCGACGAAGGGAGCGATCAAGTGAAAATCTTCGTCAAACCGTAATTTTCACTCCGGTTCATTTGAGTCACATGATTCCAACGGACTGCACATTACCTTCTCAAAATTATGACAACTAGTTTGGTGGCGTCCGTGTAAAACCGATGGCGGTGTGCCGTGACTCCGAAACAAATGTTTATCAAATCTGATGTCGATCTACTGACTCATGGATTACACTGTGATCTCGAACCGGTCCACAGGAGGTCGGCCATAGATGTGTACTCGCCTCTCATATCTCGGACCTGATGACCGCACTCTCACCGCCCGGTCGATGGACTGGAAAGTGGATATCGGAACGAACATTTGGACGCTCCCCCGTGGCATAGAGCGCGATGGCAAGGTCGGACCGGCCTCGTTGACCTGGACGGCTCGGTATGGAAGCGTGGTCGCTACTGCCTTCGACGAGGTCACGACGGACGGCGTGAACGAAGCAGGTTTAGTAGCCAACTTGCTTTGGTTGCCCGAATCGGAATATCCGGACTGGGACGGCGAGTCATCCGCAATGTCGATTTCTCTGTGGGCGCAGTATATGCTGGATAATTTCGAAACCGTCGCCGAGGCCGTAGAGAACGTTCGACAGGAGGATTTCGCAGTCGTAACCGCCCAAGTTCCGGGCGAAGATCGGTTGGCTGCACTCCACCTCTCGCTATCGGACGCCACCGGTGACAGTGCGATTATGGAATTCGTCGACGGGGAGTTGGTCGTCCATCATAGCCACGATTACCAAGTCATGACCAACTCGCCGACCTTCGACAAACAGCTCGCATTGGCTGAGTACTGGAAAGAGATCGGTGGAACGGTCATGCTTCCCGGAACGAACCGTCCTGCGGATCGGTTCGTAAGAGCCCGTTTCTACGCGGACGCGATTCCTCACGTTGAGGATCGGCGTACTGCGACTGCAAGCGTATTTAGCGTCATTCGAAACGTATCCGTGCCGTACGGTATCAGCACGCCGGATGAACCCCACATCTCGTCGACGCGCTGGCGAACGGTCGTGGATCACAAGGACCTGATCTACTACTTCGAGTCGGCGCTCACGCCCAACGTCTTTTGGATCGAATTGGACGACATCGACGTCTCTTCCGAAGCGGATGCGCGAGTTCTCGAATTGGGATCGAATCAGTCCAACACCTTCTCGGGAGAAGTGTCCGATCGAATGGTCGCTAGCGAGCCGTTTACGTTTCTCGGGGCCCCGCCGAGTAGCAATCACGTCATCGTGGTTTCGAACGCCGAATTTGGAAGAGATAACCCACACAACACTGGTGGGTCACGGAGCTAAATATCGTGGTCGATCAAATTCAGGATTGATACCGAACACGGCCACCTTTCCTGCGAGTCTGTGTATCGTGGTTAATCAACTATACATACATGAACTTCCTATTTCCATTTCTGAGATCTAACAAATTATGGACGTATAAACGAATTACCTCTCACGAGGTGAATTTGTGGTCTTTTCTTATTTCCACATGTTTCACCAGAATATTTTTTATACAAGCAGAGAATCTATTCTTTTATCTTTGGTCATAAACTAATGCGTGAGGAGTTCAGTTGATCAGTCATCGATAGATGCATTCTCAAACTAGTTCATGATCCGTATGGAAACGGCGTCTCGGGAAGGCTCGGATTTGGCTTACCGAATCATCTGTGCGACGTATTCGACTACTTCGCCGTGTCGTTTGCCGTTCGTTGCGACGATACCCTCGGCGTCCGGCGTCCAGCGGGTGCCATCGATATCGGTTACCGTTCCACCTGCCTGTTCGACCAGATAGACCCCTGCGATCGTGTCCCACGGATTTGGCTCCGGTTGCGTCGAGACGGCAGCGTCGATGGTACCGCTAGCGACCATTCCTAGCGTCACCTGTGCGCAGCCGAAACGCCGCAAATCGCCAAATTGGCGTATCAATCCCCGAAGAAGGTTTCCAAATTCCTCGTCCCGTTCGGAGCCGTACCGGAGAATGGGCGCGACGATGAACTGCTCGGGGTCGGTTTCCGTACTCACCGCGGTTCGCTCGCCGTTCAGCATCGTGCCGTTCGAATCCGCGGTGTAGACATCGTCCACGGCCGGAGCGACGGTCGTCGCGGCGACGGTTTCGTGATCACGGACGGCGGCTACCGTCGTCGTCCAGAGGTGAACCCCTCTGACGAAGTTCGTCGTCCCGTCGATGGGATCGATGACCCAAGCGTTTCCGTCATCGGGAAGGGACTTGCGTTCGTCCTCTTCCTCGCCGACGATGGTCGCTTCCGGATATCGGTCTTTGATGATTTCGATGACACGGTGTTGCGTGTCGGTGTCCGCTTGCGTGACGAAGTCCATCTTCGAATCCTTGGTTTCGACGTCCAACTCGGTTCGGAACTGTCTGTGAGCGACGGTTGCACCCTCTACTGCCGCACGGAATGTGGTATCTTGTCGTGTCATGGTTGCCGTTTTCGTCGTGTACATTCGAATCCCATCATATTACATATTATCGCCGGACAGCCGGGGAAACAATCTAACTGGTGAAATCAGACGATTCGAGCCCCTGATTTTTCGAATACCCACGCCTCTTCGGTCTCGAAATCCACCTGAACGCGGTCTGTGTACTGTGAGATTTCTCCTTGTGACGTGAGCGCCGAGAGGGAAATTCCGTTTGCGGATAGGTGGATCGCATCCCTGTCGCCGAGCGGTTCGATCACGTCGACGTCTGCAACGAACGTGTCTCGGCCACTATCGAGACGCAGGTACTCGGGTCGAATACCGTAAACGACGGTTTCTCCCACGCGGTCTTTCATCACCGCGGTTTGCTCATCCGTCGCGGGAATCGTGCCGAGGTCGGTAACGAAAGACAGACCAGTCGAATCGCGTTCGACCGTCCCCTCGATCAAGTTCGGCGACGGCGACCCGATAAAGTCGGCGACGAAGCGGTTCGTGGGGTCGTTGTAAATGTCGTACGGACTTCCGATCTGTTGCACGTGACCGTCGTTCATCACGACGATTTTGTCGCCGAGCGTCATCGCCTCTTCCTGGTCGTGTGTGACGAAGATCATGGACGTGTTCAGTTCACGCTGGATCTTCTTGACTTCGACGCGCATGTGGTCCCGAAGGTTGGCGTCGAGCGCGGAGAACGGCTCATCGAGCAGAAACGCGGCGGGTTCCATCACCATCGCACGACCTAGCGAGACGCGCTGTTGTTGTCCACCGGACAACGCCGAGGGCTTTCGATCCAACATCGAAGCGATGTCGAGCGTTTCCGCCACCTCCTCCACACGTCCGTTCTTTTCGTCCTTGGAGAGGTCCGTGTTCATGTCGAGACCGAACCGCATGTTTTTCCGCACGCTCATGTGTGGAAACAGGGCGATGCTCTGGAAGACGAACGCGAGGTTTCGATCCTTCGATTTCAGTCCCGTAATGTCCTCATCGTCCACGAGGATGTGACCGTCATCCGGTTCTTCGAGCCCGGCAATGCAACGAAGCGTGGTTGTTTTTCCACATCCCGATGGCCCGACGAAGACGACGAACTCCCCCTCGTCGATGTCGATGTTCACGTCGTCGCACGCGACGATTTGTCCGTCGTTGAACGTTTTCCGAACTCCATCGATTTTGATGTGTGCCGTCCCACTCGCTCCGGAGGGTTGGTTGACGTTCGATTCCACTGTCGATTCGTTCGAACCGGTCTCGTCTGTTGCTTGCGTCATTGTTGGATGTGTTCTCGCTGGTTGTGTCATACGGTGAATGCGTTCTCGAGGTAGTTCCGTGCGACGAGGTAGATTATCGTCGGTGGGATTCCGATGATGAGCGTCTCGGCCATCAGTTTCCCCCAATACACCCGTTCACCCGAGCCACCGCCGATGGTCCCATACAGCACCGGGACGGCCGGAACCGGTCCGGTACCGGTCGTCAGCAGGTTCGCGAAGAGGAAGTCGTTCCAACCGGTGAGGAAGGCGAGGAAGCCGACGGCGACGATTCCGGGCGCGGCCAGCGGAAGGATGACCCGCAGGAACGCCGTGAACTGCGTACAGCCGTACACTTGGGCCGCTTCCTCGATGTCGTCCGGGAGTTTCTCGAAGAAGTCCCGAAGGATCCAAATCGCAAACGGGGTGACGAACACCTGATACGCCAGGATCATCCCGGGAATGGTGTTGTACAGTCCCAGGTCGTTCCAGAGGTCCATGATCGGGATGACGAGGAGGATGTACGGGAACATCATCGCCGAGATGATGGCGTAAAACCCCGCTTTCTTCCCGTAGAACTCCTTTCGAGCGAACGCGTATGCCCCCGGTATGGTGATGATCAACGCCAGTATCGCGGTCCCGGCACCGATGAGGAAACTGTTCAGAAGGTTCGTCTTGAGTTCGGTAAAGCCGTTCGTCCACGCCTTCAACGTCGGTGCGTGCGGGATGATGTGTGGCGCACCGAAGAACTCGTTCGGCGGCATGAACGACACCGAAACGATGAACAAGAGGGGGATCAGGTTCGACAACACCAGAAATCCGACCACGCCGTACGTGGTCGCTTTGACAGTGACACCGACGGTGTCGTAGCCTTCGGTGCTCATGCTCCCCCCTCGCTCGCTCGCTCGAACTCGCGGATGAACACGAACACGAAGCCGATGGTCAGGAGGAGCAGGACGATTCCGACCGCGTAGGCGACGCCCATCTGTCCCTGACCGTAGGCGAACCGATACAGTAGCACCGCGAGGATCGAGGTATCGTAGCCCGGTCCTCCGTTGGTGAGTTGGAGCACCTGCGAAATCTTCGTCATGTTCCAGATGAGCCTGATGCTCACCGCGACCAAAATCGCGCTTTTCAGTTGGGGAAGCGTCACGCGAAGGAACGTCTGATATCGGTTCGCGCCGTACATCTGTGCCGTTTCGTACATCTCCTCGGGGATGCTTTCGAGGTTTGCGGAGATGATGAGGAACATGAACGGCCAGAACGTCCAGGTCGTCACGAACATGACGACGCCGAGCGCCATATCCCCGTGGCTACCCCAGTAGACGGTCTTATCTAAGACGTGCCATTTCGTGAGAAAGCCGAAGACAGGCCCGAGGTCCGGTTCGAGCATGTACGCCCAGATGGTGCCCGTTATCAGTGGGGGGACGGTGTACGAGATGAGGAACGTCCCGGTTACGAACCCTTTCCCACGCCGAAGTTCACGAACCGCGAGCGCGGCCATCACGGCGACGACCAATTGCAACACGGTGGTGAGCGTGAACATCAAGGTCACCTTCAGCGACGTGTAAAACGGGTTCCATCCGAACAGGAACGTGTAGTTCTCGATGCCGGTCCACGTTGGTTCACCGCCGAACGGCCAGTTGTTGAAACTCATGTAGATTCCCTGCATGAACGGCATCCACATGAGCACGACGAGGAAGAGGAGAACCGGAAGTATCAGCAGATAGGAGAACCAGTCCTCCGATAACTGTTCGGTTCGATTTCTCACGTTGAATAGATTTCGCGTCGACATATCAGAGCTCTATTTGTTTGCGGATCTGTTTCGCGGTGCGGTCACAGGCTTGCTCGGGGGAGATTTTCCCGCGAACGGCCTCCTGGAAGAGCGGACCGGCGATGTTGTACTGGATGGCGTTCATCTTGGGATGGCTGGCCCACCCGTTCTCCATGCCGTCCACCGTCGTTTCCAGCGTGGAGATGAACTTGCTGTTCCCGATCGCTTCGTTGCTTTTCACGCCGTCCCAAACGTCCTTTCTGACGGGGAGTGTCGCCAACGAACTCGGGACTTGTTTCTGGAAATCCTTCGAGAGGAGCTTGTTTATCCAGGCGATAGCCGTATCCTCGTGTTTCTTCCAGACGCTCTTTTTCACGCCGTCCGGTTTACGCATGAGCGCGACACACTGTGTGAAGAAATCGCCCCTATTTCCGGCGTTCCCTTTCCACGACGGTGCGAACACGATTTTTCCCGACTTGAGCATATCTTCGGCACGGCTCCGAAAGAGCCCGAAGTCCTTCGTGCTACCCTGGTACATGCTCACGGAACCGGAGATGAGATTCTGGGCGACGGATTCGTTGGACGCCGTCGGGGCCTTGTCCGACGAGAGCCCGTGTTTCTGGTAGATATCCACGTACCGTCTGGTCGCTTTCTTCCACACGTCGTTGTCGTAGTTGACGTCCGACCAATCCTCGTTGAGGTACATACCGTCGTAGCCGCCATCGGATGCGGTCCACGTTATGAGCGCTTCGTCGGTGACGTCCCCCTGTGCGCCGTAAATCTGGAACCCGTAGTCTCCCGGACCCTTGTTCTGTAGTTGCTTAGCGATTCGAAGGAGGTCCTGATAATCCTTCGGCGGGAAGTCGTCCTCGATGGAGAGACCGGCCTTTTCGAAGTGGTCGGCCCGGGCGATGAACGGTGCGCCGACTTCGAGTCCGATCGGGACCTCGTAGAGGTCCGCGTCGAAGCCACGGTAGCAACTCTGGGCCATCTCGAAGGCCCATTTGGCGTTTTTCAGCGCGTCAGAGTCGAGTCGGTGTTTGTACTCGTCGACCGGTTTCACCCAGCCAGGGTCGATGAACTGTCCGTTGAGCGAGTTCGTCGAATCGTAGATGACCGGGCGGTTTCCGTTCTGCATGTTGTTCTTCCATTTGCCGCCGTTGATGTCGTCCCAACTCGCCCAGTTCATCTTCATCGTCGCGTCGTGTTGCTTCTCGAAGTCGTCGACCGACGACTCCATCAACTGCTTTGCGACCTCCGACTGGGAGTGAAAGTACTCCCAGTACTGGAAGTCCTTCCCGCTACCACCGGAACTGTTTCCGTCGGTGACGGCACTGATACAGCCGGAAAGCCCGGCGATTCCACCGATTCCTATCGTTTTGACAAACTGTCGTCTTGATGCCTCAGCCGACATGGTTTGCCACAAATGAACACGCAGGTATAAATCTTTGGTGTGAAATGAGAAATTATCTACTCGAAGAACAATGATGAACGATATGTCGTGGGTTCTGTAACATAAATCATTGAGAAAAACACTAATATACCGACCTTTGGCTGTTTAGATTACCGCCACGGGTGTCATACCCGACGGCGGAGAATACCCATGAATGACGAGACAGCAGACATCCTCGTACTGCGAAGTGACACACACGGACTGCCAGCGAAAGATTACGCCGATCTGCTTTCCCAACGCCTGCCGAATCACCGGGTTCATCTCGCCCGGACTTCGTCCGACGAGCGTGACCTCATCGAGCGAGCGGACGTCGTCTCCGGCGTCGATATCGACGAAAACCTCCTGGAGTACGCGGAAAACCTTCGGTTGTTCGCGGGCGTTGCGGCCGGCTACAACCACCTCCCGCTCGAAGCATTCTCCGAGATGGGCGTCACGGTGACGAACGCCTCAGGTATTCACGCGCCGAACATCGCGGAACAGGTCCTCGGCTACGTGCTTTCCTTCTCGCGCCGACTTCGAGAGGGATGGGAGCGCGAAAAGCGACACGAGTGGCGACATTTCCAAGCCGAGGAACTGAAAGACAGCACCGTCACCGTCGTCGGACTCGGCGCGATCGGAACGGCGATCGTCGATCGGTTCGCCGGATTCGATGTCCATACCATCGGGGTACGGTACACTCCTGAAAAAGGTGGTCCGACTGATGAGGTCATCGGGTTCGAACGGGAGGCGTTCCACGACGCCGTATCGAGGACGGATTATCTCCTGATCGCCGCACCGCTAAGTGACACGACCCGTGGACTCGTTTCGGAGGAGGAGTTCAAGACGTTGCCGCCAAACGCGAGGGTGGTCAACGTCGGTCGAGGACAGATAATCGACACTGATGCGTTGGTATCCGCGATTCAGAACAACCAGATCAACGGTGCGGCACTCGATGTCACGGATCCCGAACCGTTACCGGCGGACCATCCCCTCTGGCGATTCGAGAACGTCACGATCACTCCGCACAACGCGGGTCACAGTCCGAAGCACTGGGATCGGTTGGCGGAGATCGTAGCGAACAACGTGAATCGACTCGCCGAAACGAACGGGAGGGAGGAGTTAGAGAACGTCGTTCGATCCTAACTCGCTGTCGGCACCGTTCGGCGTGGCCTTTCAGTTGCCAACGATCAATTCTCCCGGGAAGAAGTGTCGGTCGCACCGATTCCCCTATTCCACGGTCGTGGAGGAATTACGTTTAAACCGAACTCTTGCGTGATGGTGGGTATGAACGAGAATCCGATGAACGACGACGCGACGAACGATACCGGGGCGGACACACTGGGGTCGGTCGAAAAGGCGTTTCTCATCCTGGAGCAATTGAAGACGGTCGAACGGGCCGGTGTTTCGGACCTATCAAGGGAACTATCCCTTCCGAAGAGTACGGTTCACATTTACCTCCAAACGTTCCGGAAGCTGGGTTTCGTCGTCCAGGAGAACAACGACTACACGCTCAGCTACCGGTTCCTGGAGTATGGTGGGCGGATCAGGAACCGTTCCAAGCTCTACCAAGTCGCGAAATTGGAAGTGGACCAGCTCGCGATGGACACGGGGGAAGTCGCAAATCTGGGCATCGAGGAGGATGGACAACGTATCTTACTTTACAAGGCAGGTGGGAGGGACGCTATTCACGACAACGCTCCGATCGGGGAGTATACGCACATGCACTGGACCGCGCTCGGAAAGGCGATGTTGGCGGAGTTTCCCCGATCTCGCGTTGAATCCATAATCGAGACGCACGGGCTTCCAAAAGCGAACGAACACACGATAACGGATAGAGACACGTTGTTTACCGAGTTGGAGCGAATCCGCGACCGAGGATACTCGGTTGAGGATCAAGAAAGACGACAGGGTGTCCTTACGATAGGGGCACCCATCATGGACAGGAGTTCGGACGAGGTCATCAGTGCGATTTCGGTTTCGGGTCCGAAAAGCCGTCTGGACGAATCCGAAATGTTCGAAGATCTCGTTAGCGCGGTTAAACAGGCGGCAAACGTTATCGAACTCCGATACACTCACTACTAGTTCCAACACGAGATGTCGAGAAATGGATCGATGTTAGTCTATTCAATAGTATTGAACGTATTTTGCCGTGTGGAGGCCGAGATCGGAATGAACCAAATTGGAATTACAAACATATGCCTGTAATCCCGATCAAAAGATCATCATGGGTATCCGACTACTCTTCACGAAAGCGGTGATGAGATAAATGCTTTGAGACGCGTAGGAACGATGGAAGCGTAAATTAGCCCGTAGTAAAGATTCAATCGACCGCTCCTTCGGGTATGCTGTTCGAGCTAGATATTCAATAGTCTTGAACGCGTTTTAGAAACCTCCGGTTCCGATGAGGGACGCTTCTGTGATATCCTCACGTGCACAAATGCGTGTGTTGTCGTATACACCGATCGTGAAGTTTCTCGATAGAGTCCATCGTGGGTTTCCATTCCTTCCAGTATCACTAGTCACGATCAGTGTCTCAAGGAAATATTTCAACAGAGTGATCATGAGGTGTTTGAATAAAATAATGGATTTCGAATATATTCAGACTAACACTCCCGTCTCAACGGGACCGAGTTAATATTGTTATATTTATACAATACAATCTCGCTACCAGCTACCACTATTCTCCGTTATATCAATATGCTGGTGGTATTATATGGAATCCGTATTGGGGCTGAATGTGATACTTACCGCTATAAGAGAGCTTTTCGTTTTCTCATTTCTCGATCTGATACGACAAGGGAGTTCAAGACAACAAGTTTTTATCACCTATTGTATTGCAAATATTCTACAATATAATATGATGGTACAACGGTGATTCCTCTGTCACACGGGTATTCATTGTCTTTCCAAAATAGGTCGGATTTTTGAGTAGTGGGTCCCGTGACCGGTAACGAGTTCGCGTACGATTCACTTCATTTGGTCTCCCTGAATCGCTGCTCGCTGCAAACCTCACTCGTACGGTTGGTTACTCCTCGAGTGGTTCGACGAGTTCCACGACGTGGCCATCCGGGTCTTCGATGAACGCCGTGCGCGCCCCCGCCGCGGGTTGATCCTGTGGTTCTTGGACGGTCCCGAAGTGATCGATTCGTTCGAACGCGTCGTCGACGCTCTCCACCGACAGCGCCAGGTGGTCCCAAGCGGTACCGGTCTCCACTTCATCCACCCCACTCGTATCCGAGAGCTGGATTTCGACACCATCGTCGTCGGTGACGTACCGGTTTACGGTGTCGCCGCTCTCGAACGACCACGACTCCTTGAATCCGAGCTGTTCCGTGTAAAACTGGACTGACTCCTCGGCATCCGTCACGTTGAGACAGACGTGTATTATGCCCATGTGTTCCGCTACTTTCCCGGGATAATAAAGGTATTTCTCGGAGTCAATCAAATCGGAGAACCGCATGGCCAATGGGGACGACCGATGGTCCGTCGGATTCTCGGAGGGGTCACCGGAAACGACGGTGAGTTTGATCGATGACTGGATCGAGAGCTTTCATTCGGCCACTCGTAACCGAATCGTCCTCAGTTGTCGTCGTGTCGGAACCTCGTTCGTTTCGCTACCGTCCACTCCCTCCAATAAAACGCCTCGACTGCGCCCCAGACTCCGATGACAAGCGCTGCGAGGATGAGGAGATTGAATTCTAGCGGACCGATCCAGGTTGGGAGAACCCATTGTGCGGTAGTGTAGACGTATGTGTATGTGGCATCGATTCTGTTCGCTAGGCTCTGACTATCCTGTCCGACTGCTTTCGTGCCGATGGTACCGTTTTTCCTGAGTTCGTTTATGGGTGGTCCCGACGGTTCGTCGCCGTACACCGGTCGTTCGATGTCGTACGGTTCGAACGGTATTTCGACTTTCCAGACGACGTCGCCACCTGGTGTCACTTCGAGGGCACGGTTGTTGTTGCTGTCGACGATGAGCGTGTTTCCGTTCGGAAGTCGATCCGCGTCCCGCGGCCAATCCAACCCCGTCCCATAGGACCAGGTCTGATTCCACCCACTCTTCGTCTTTTCGTACTCGACGACGCGGTTGTTCTCGCTATCCGCGACGAGAACTGTGACCGGATCCTGCGAGAGGAGAACCGGGTTGTGTTGTTCGTTGAGGATGTCGTAGTTGTCCTCCTCTCCCAAGGTCCAGCGAACGCGTTTCGACTTCCGGTCGATGAGCATGACACGGTCGAAGTTCCGTGGACTGACGAGAAACGCGGAACCGTTGTCGACCGCGTCGATGTCGTTCAAGTGGGTGTATCCACCGGGGCCGCCTCCCGCACTCGCGGGGAAGTGGTTGCGAAACCGATACTCCCACACGATCTCATCTTCGGAACGGTCGTACACGAAAACCCGGTTTTTGGCGCTCAAGTCGGCGATAGCGTATCGATCGTTTCCGAGGTAGTCGATATCGTGTGTTCCGGGAGGGATCTCGAACTTCTTGAGCACCGCCCCCGTGCGCCAGTTCATCTCGATGGCGTAAAATGTCACATCGGAAGAAAACGCGGATTTCTCCATACTCCCATCACGTGCGACAAAGAGTACGCGATTCGGTCCGAGAGGGTCCACATCCATATATCGGTCGTACTTGCTGTGTATCCAGATCGGTTTGTTCGTCGCCGTGTCGAACGCTACTAATCTCGCTTGTCCCGACGGAAACTCCTTCCCTTGGGCGGAAACGAACGTGACGTTCTCTATCGGAATGTCGTTTGCTCGTTGAGTTGCATCCTCCGTGACCGCCAAATCCTTGTACACCAGTCCACTCGACACGACAGGTGCAAGAAGTACTACCACGATGATAAGCATCGAAACTCGAAACTTCTGTGTTGGCATCTATTGCCGATAACGGGCTCATTAGATATTAATCAACTTACAGTATTTCCCGGAAGTGACGACTATTCCTCCTCCACTTCTCTTTTCCACTCTTGTCAAAAATGGAGACGTCACAGGGATTAGCAAGACGAGATGGGACGTGGAAAATCGAGATTCGAACCGATATTCCGCTTCGTTTAGCTGGATACTTTCCCGCCAACGTTGATACCTCGATTTTCTTCATTTGGGGCGTTTATCTCGGAACTCGTCCTGCTGTTTCAGCGTCTCGTTCTGCAGAACTCCGGAGGGGATGACGGGACGATTTACCACGACACGCGATACTTGTCTTCGGTCCAACCGTACCGTTCGCTAAACGAGTAGACGTCGAGTACCATCGGTTGCTGTCTCCGTGACGAGTGGCTCGATAATTCGACTTCTCTACGAAAAGTGGATGTTCGTTCGTCTATCGTTGCTGTGGAAAGACGGGCACCGCTAAGAGAGGGATACTCCAGCCATATATTCAAAATATTTTATAAGCGTTGGGGTGTTTGTTTAGTAAAGCCGTGGAAACATACATATAAAAACTCAAAGATAACGAATTTGTGGACAATTTTTATATACAGAGTCGTAGTCGAACCAAGCGTTAAAATTTCAAAGATGACAAGTGGAAGTCGGAGGGTCGCTGAATTTTGCAAATAACGATATCGACAAGACCATCATAATATGACAGAATACATGAGCGAAACGGAATACCTGAGCGGGAAAACGTGCGTCATCACTGGTGCTTCACGCGGAATTGGAGCCGAAATCGCAATAGATCTCGGTTACCACGGTGCAAATGTCGTTGTGAACTACCGATCTTCTGAACGTGAAGCGCTTGATGTTACAGAGGAGATCGAAGCCGAAGGAAACAGTGCGATCGCCATACAGGCAGACGTAACCAACAGGGAGGAAGTCGACGAGATGGAAGAACGCGTCCGTGATACGTTTGGTCCTGCTGATGTGCTAGTGAATAATGCGGGAGTCACCGTGGATCGAACGTTCAAGAATATGACTCGTGAAGATTGGGATCACGTCGTCAATGTTAATCTCGGCGGCGTTTTCAATTGCACGAAAGCCTTCTACGATGATATCAAGGAATCGCCACAAGGGCGGCTCATCAACATTTCTAGCGTCGTTGGGCAACAGGGAAACTACGGCCAGGCAAACTACGCAACCACGAAAAGCGGAATATTTGGATTTACCCGCACACTTGCGCTCGAATTAGCAAACTCGGGATCGACTGTGAACTGTGTAGCACCAGGTTTCACGAAGACGGACATGCTCGCAGATGTCGACGAGGAAATACAGGACAAGATCCGCAACCGAATTCCACTCAATCGGTTTGCAGAAGTTGAAGACGTCTCCGGCGTTGTTCGGTTCCTGGCGAGCAAGGAGTCATCGTACATGACCGGCCAAATCCTCGGTATCAACGGCGGCATGGAGTGGTAGACGGACGGCAACTTATCACAATTTCGCGATAAGACACCGACATGCACATTTCTTTTTCGCATTTCTATTTCATACAAGTGAAATATACGCAATAATAGTGCCCTCATCCTCAAGTGTACCCACCAATTGAAGTGCAATCGAGATGATAGAGAATACAGCGATGTACGAAAGCATACTCGTGCCCACTGATGGAAGCAAAGGAGCAAAACGGGGAGTGGAACACGCGATCGATCTGTCCGAGAAATACGATTCGAAGCTTCACATACTATTTGTCGTCGATGAAGGTGTCTATGGAGAGACACCAGCCATGAGTAGTGAAGAACTGTTTCTCGAACAAATCGAAACGAACGGGAACGAGTTACTCGAACAGGTCGCTTCGAACGCCAATAAGAGGGATTTGGAAACGACAGCCGAATGTCTCAGAGGAGTTCCGCATCAGGAAATCGTAAAGTATGCGAATGGGAACGATATCGACTTGATCGTGATGGGAAAACACGGTATTTCAGCACACGGATCTCCCCACGTTGGAAGCACCACAGAACGAGTGATCAGATCCTCGGGAGTTCCTGTTTTCACCGTTTGAGTCTACAATCCGATGAACCTTCAATCGACTTTCCGAAATGAGGTTACTCGGATGCCTCTATTTGAGTCGCCTCATCGACCCACTTACGCACGGTTGCTTCCGAAACATCGGTTTCTTCTGCAAGGCGATTTACATCGGCGTTAGCGAGCTTCGTCAGGCTGTCGATACCGGCATTGTTCAATCGTTCGGCATATGCCGAACCGATTCCGGGAACGTCCTCGAGATCAGCCCGAGTTACTGACCGCTCCGCATACCACTCACTGACTTCGGGCCACAGTTTTGTATGCGAGCTAGATGAAACGGACAGGCCGATATGTCCTGTTGGGAATTCGATGATAGAGGTATCCTCACTCGCGATTACAGTATTGAACGGCTTGCTGGCTTCTGGAGGGATCAGATGATCATACTCCCCAACGATCTGAAGAACAGGCATATCGATGTTGCCCAAATCGATATGCTCATCTCCCAGATACAGTTCGTTCTTCGCCAATTTGTTATCCTGATAGATGTCTTCTATGAATTGGCAATACGTTTCCCCAGCGACATCGATCCCATCGCCGATCCACTTTTCCATTCGGGCGAAATTCTCGACCATCTCGTCGTTTTCGATGTTATCGAACAAACGAACGTACTTCGTGACGAAGTTATCCACGGGATCCATGAGCGCAAATCCGACATCGAGGAAGTCCGAAGGGACGTTCCCAACCGTCTCCGTGATTGCCTCCGGAGAATAATACTCTTCGTCCCCCCACTGTTCGAGAACACCCCCTTCTCCATCGAAGCACAGTCCAGCAGCCATCAATCCAAGATTTCTAACTTTTTCCGGATGCAAGGACGCATACATCGCGCTCATCGTCCCACCCATGCAGTAGCCGAGAACATTGATCGCATCCTCACCGGAACGTTCGCGAACGACATCGACGCAATTGTCGATGTATCGGTCCACATAGTCGTGAAGTGTGAGGTGTGCATCAAGTTTCGACGGCTCGCCCCAATCGATCAGATACACATCGAATCCCTCGTCGAGCAGCGTTTTGACCACGCTACGATCCGGTTGTAGGTCTAGAATGTACGGTCTGTTGATCAACGCATAAACGATGAGGATGGGAACGTCGTGTTGCTCGTCCGTCGTTGGTTCGTAGTGATTAAGGGTGAGTTTGTTCTCGGAGTACACCTCCTCACACGGGGTCTGACCGACTTCGACATCCATCATCCGTTCGGTCTGCTCCGGGAGAGCGGTGCCACGTTCCATGATGTCGGCTGCTTGTTCCCACTGTTGCCGCTGCATGTCGGCGATGAGTGTAAAGGGGTTCATTCACTCTCAATCTCTTCGAGGATTCGATCCAATTTCTGTTCTATTTCGTGCTGACGGCGTTCCACTTCGAGTAAGCGCTCACCGACCTCTTGAATATCGCCTTCCGTCGGAAGGCCAAAGGTACTGAGTGTCTGTTCAGTGGCTTCGTCGACAGTCTGTTTGTATGCCATCGAGTTCTCGACGGATTCGCCAGTCATCGAGGAAAATGCCGATGTAGTTGTCACTTCCTTGAATGCATCGTTGGCCGCCTTCAGCCATATATCACGAAACTCATCGATTGGGACCTCTTCGCCCTCGAGTGCGTCGTTTATTCGCTCGAATTGTTTTTGAGCGGCATTCATCCACGCTTCATACGCACCAACGTACCCTCTCATTCCGTCCTTTGTTATTTCGTCCGATTCCTGGCTCTCGAATGCGTTCATCCAAGAATCGACGAAGGCGGTTTGCGCTTCGACGTTCTGTTCGAGTGATTCGAGGAACGCTTCGTTCATCTCTCCCATATACTCGTTCCAATTCTCAGATGGATTCGCCATGGATTATTATTATGATGTGGGGTGGCAAAAACGTTGTTACGGGGTTATTCGATCTCAACGTCAGTCGCATCGACGACGGTCTCGGACTGTTCTTCGAACTGTTCGCTTGTCTTCATAGCCATCTCAACGGAGTCATTAACGAACGAAAGGAATGTTTCGTTCATGTCCTCTGAGACTTCCGTACCGGTCTCTATATTACGTTCAACCGACTCCCAGATTTCGGTGTGAATGTCGCTCAACACATCGAACTGGTCATCGATCGTTTCTTGCATATCGGTGAACGCCGTCGAGTCCGTTGGTGTCGTCGAATCGGCTACGTTGAGGGACGTCTCGGTGGCCGATTTCCAGGCATCAACACCTTTCTCTTGAGCCGATTTTTGACTCTCAACCGCCTTGACGAAGGATTTGTTCACTTCATTCTGGACTTCGATAGATTGTTCGATCATCTTCTGACCTTGTTCTATCGACTGACGCTGCAGTTCGAACATCGGGGCGAATGGGTTGTTATTCATGGGTTTCCTCCGATTGATTTTTCATGGGGATGACGATCGTTTGGACGATGTCTCCTTCAGCGATATCGAGCGCTTCTCTTTCGGCATCCGGGATACTGATTCGCCCGCCACTCTGAACGCGAGTTTTGAAAATCGCGGTTTCGCTCCCGAGCGATCTGATCTTCGAGAGCTCATCATCCCTCGCGCCAGCGTTTCCAGATACCATCTGCTTCCACATCTCTACCTGCTGCTCTGCCACGTCCTCACTCGCCTGTTGCAGTTGGTCTGCGAACAGTGCGGGTGGCCACATGGTTCGGTCGTCCTGATTCGCCATCTTCGACCGGCAGTACGAGGTCCTACTGTAAAAATCTACCCCTGAAAGACACTCAGTGGTGAGTTGAACCATTGAATGGTATCGAGTGGGTTTTACGTGGCTGTTCACATTCTGATTTCTCCACTCTATCGAACAGTCGAGTTGAAAACGCCGAAATTACTATTAATATGCTCCACCACGTACTCTTTAGTTCGGATAGTAACTTATCATGAGCAAAAACGAATCCTCGCTCAACCCCACTCGAAGTATCACCAAATCATGGCTGGAAGCTTCCGGGCACGTGTTAAATAGTTTCGTCGAGGTAAATCGGGCTTCACTCGCTGCCTTTGGCTTCTCAACCGGAGAAAACAGTGCTGATGACGAACCTAACCTTAGCGAACAACCCACTTGGTCTTTTGAGCGCTCTGTCGAAGAGCCGGACGCCATCTCCATCGGAGATACCGTCGAGTTTACCAAGACCCTCACTGACACGGATATCGGTGCATTTGCACAAGCTAGTGGGGACACGAACCCGCTCCACTTGGACGATGAATTTGCGATGCAGACCCGGTTTGGTGGACGAATCGTCCATGGAACCCTTGTTTCGGGATTGATCAGCGCGGCATTGGCACGTCTACCGGGTCTAACGATTTATCTCTCGCAAGACCTTGAGTTCCTCAGGCCAGTCGAACCCGGTGAAACATTAACAGCAGTGGTCGAGGTGATCGATATTCTCGACGACAACCGATATGCACTTTCGACGTTCGTCTACAACGAAGACGACCAGGAGATTATCAAGGGGAAATCGACGGTTCTCATCGATGATATTCCGGACACCGAACAGGAATCAAAGTGAGACAGGCCATTAGCGCAAACCTACGGCTTGCTGTTGGAGAACATCAATAAATGGGTCACCGCCGCTAGTAACTCATACCGTTGTCCTCCTGTCAAAGGAAGATAATCGAACTCGGTCAGAAATTACGGAATTCAACGAATGGAAACTAAAAGCTTGACGACGAACTATACGGAACGCGGCACGGGCTCTCCACTCGTATTCATCCATGGTGGTTGGTTGAGCGAAAAGATGTGGAGAAACCAAATCGAACGATTTGAGGACGAATATCGCGTTATTACGTACGATATTCGTGGGCATGGACAGACAGGTAGCTCATCCAAATCAGCCTATTCGATCGATCTTTTCACCGAGGATCTCCGACGCCTGCTCACTGATCTTTCCGTCGAAATGCCCGTTCTTTGTGGACTCTCACTTGGTGGTATGATTGCACAAAGGTATGCAAGCCGATATCCGAACGATGTTTCGGGAATTATTCTTGCGAATACAGTTCAATCGTTCCCACCGCTCCCGCTAACACACACCCAAAAAGAATTGCTGTTTCCGAAGATACAGCGGCACCTTATGTTGTATGGACTGGGACCACAATTGTACTTTAAACTTTCATTTCCATTCTTCCAACTTTTAGAGGGGCACCAGTGGATATCACTCGAACAAGATACTCGGAACTACGTGCTACGAGACGTTGATCGAATACACGCCGACGAATTCGTGAAGATTTTTGATGCGATGTACAATTGTGATTTGCGAAACAATGTTCAGATAACGAACCCGACGCTCGTGATCACTAGCGATCACGAGCATTATGCAGTCCGCAAGCAAAACGTCCAAATCACGAAAAATATACGAAACAGTTCCCATGTAGAGATCCCCGACGCGGGACATTTAGTGAATATGGATAATTCCAGAGAGTTCAATTCCGAGGTCGACGATTTTATTTCTGGATTGTGATCAACCAATATAGCTACAGATCGACTACTTCTTGCAAGCGAGAGATAGACATGTCAAAAGTTTTGGGAAGCCGAAGGGCAACCGAAGCAGGAACAATTATTGTGTCCCCTTTCGAGAATTCTCCGTTTCGAGACGGTTGAGACAGTCATGAACCGTATGGATCGTCTTACTATCACGATGTGGATAGAGATCCCGTAGTTCGTCATCCTGATAAACTGCAAGGCACGTAAACGGGAGCGATATGACTGAATAACACTCGTCCGAAATGCTCGAATCGATGTCCCGATGGGAAAAGAAGCCGTCCATGGACGCGCTGTTTTCAGCGAGCCATTGTTCGAACTCGGTCACATGGTTAATGACTGACTCATGATAGTCAGTTCCCTCAAGCGGACCGTTCAACCGAATCTCTCTCCCCCAAACATGGACGTCCACGCTCGCGATGTTTCCTTTTCGTTCGAGCGTCCTGAGCCGATCGATAACTGCTTGTTTTTGTTGCTCTACTCCATGTGAGGGATTTACTCGGACGAACAGTTCTACATGCATATCTTGTGTAATATCGGAACCCATCGGCGACTCACTCCCATTGTTAGCGGGTAGCAAAGCTACATTGAATTTGGTCTAAAGTCTTTTTACCAATAATGTGTCATTGATGGTGCGAACTGGAACACGCACTCACCGTCTCCTACTTCCCGTTGTGCGTGAACGCGGTGAGGTGACCCTCCAATTACTGGCACTCGGTTTGGACATTTCACCCCTCGCTGCAGAGATCATTTTCCAGGTCCACCGTCCCGTCGCTCCGTTTCGATCGACTACCGTAACCCGGTATGTGGAGTGAAAATTGTGAGCCGTCGAAAGCAGACGATAGGACCGACATCTGCTTGGCGTGGACGACAGGTGAACGTCCTGAGCGTAGTTTTTGCAAGCCAATACGACGCAACTTCATGTGGTGTGTTATCATATTTAACCGTTGCTATCAGACAGCACCTGTTCGAACGAATGGAATAACACGGTCGGTGACAGGCGATCAGTTACGGGTTGTTTTTCGACGATTAGAAACGAGATCTCATTCCGCCAGCACGGCTTTCGTACGCTCCCGCCGAAGACAGACACCCTGCCACCCGCTTCGACGCCAACGCAAAGTACGGTGCTGTCGTACTGACCGACGATGTACTCGAACACCGCTCCAACACTGTGTGAGGACATCGGCGACGTCCGAATTGCAACGACATCGACTCCCCAACGACGATTCCCCAGCGTCGACCGCGTGATCGTCCATGACTGACTACGGTGCTGTGCTCCGGGAGCGCCTCGATCGCGACGGGTTGCTAGTCTGCCCTGGAGTCCACGATCCACTCACCGCCGCCGTCGCGGATGCTGTCGGCTTCGACGCCATCTACATGACCGGGTATGGAACCTCGTTATCGAAAACCGGCTATCCCGACGCTGGTTTCATCACGATGCCGGAGATGATCAGCAACGCGGCGAACATTCAGGAGCGTATCGACGTTCCACTCGTGGCCGATGCCGACAACGGCTACGGAAACGCGACGAACGTCGTTCGGACCGTTCGGGAGTACATCAAAGCTGGCGTCGGTGCGATCCACCTCGAAGACCAGACGTTCCCGAAACGTTGTGGCCACACGAAAGGGAGACGAGTCATCCCGCGTGAGGAGGCCGTCGGGAAGATAGCGGCCGCGGCCGACGTTCGAGACGACCGCGCGCCGGACTTCGTTCTCATCGCCCGAACTGACGCCCGAGGAACCGGTGATGGGTCGCTCGACGAAGCAGTCGTTCGCGCAAACGAGTTCCTCGAAGCCGGTGCCGACGTCGCATTCATCGAGGGACCCACCGACGAATCGGAACTCGAATACATCGGCCGGGAAGTCGACGGCCCCCTCGTCTACAATTTCGTCGGCGAGACCGGCACCTCGCCGTACGTCGACCTGTCGTCGCTCGAATCGTGGGGATTCGACATCGTGTTGTTCCCCATCGCCGCGACGTTATCGACCATCGCGAACGTCTACTCCGATTTCAGCGACTTCGCCGACGACCCCGTCGCAGCGATGCGACGCATCGATGAGAACTTCGACGCCCAGCCTGTCGGTAGTTTTCACGAATTCGCCGGATTTCCGGAGGTGATCGAGTGGGAGCGGCAGTATCTTCCCGACGAGGAGCAGGACAAGTACGAGGGTTCGCTCGGCGACGATCTCGAATCCGACTAGATCCGGCCCTCGGAGCGGTCAGCGGCGTCCAAAATCGGGTAGCAGGGAATCGAAATCTATGTGTCGGGAAACGATCGCTGATGAGCTAGGACTCGTCCGTATCGCGGAGGGACGCTTCCCACTCACGGACCGTCTGTGTACAATCGCCCGTGAGTTCCGCGGGGTTTCCGATCGCGGTGCAGTGTGGTGGAATCGAATTCAGTACCACGGCCCCCGCGCCGATGTTCGCTTCCTTCCCGATCGTGATGGGGCCGAGCACGGTTGCACCCGTCCCGATCGTGACACCGTCCTCGACGGTCGGATGACGCTTTTCTCGTTCCATCGAATCACCGCCGAGCGTCACCCCGTGATAGAGCATGACGTCGTCACCGATTTCCGCCGTTTCACCGATTACCACGCCAGCCCCGTGATCGATGAAGAACCGACGACCGATCGAGGCACCCGGGTGAATTTCGATGCCCGTGAGAAATCTGGAGAGATGGGAAATCAACCGCGCGATGATGAAGTGGTCCGCGGACCACACGGCGTGTGCGATGCGGTGCAGCCAGATCGCATGGAGACCGGGATACGCAAGCGCGACCTCGAGCGGGTGCCGTGCCGCAGGGTCCTTGCGCATCGCGGTTTGAACGTCCTCTTTGAGCCTGTCGATCATGGCGTTACATGGTATTGGCTCCGGATCACAAAAAGACCTCCATCCTGGGATTTTCCCATGCCTCCTTTCCGGAATTTGTCCACGACTCGATCGCACGGAACATACCCGTGAGAACGAACTTGGGGTGACGAACTCCGAAAACCGGAGAACCCTGATAGGGAGCCGAACGTTGATACTCGCGGCACGAGAGCCGAAGGCATGGCGAGAGCGAACGTATTCGAAGCGGTAGAACGCGAACGGGAGCGACTGCGAGCGATGGCCCAGCGTATTTGGGAGACGCCGGAACTCGGTCTCCACGAGGAGAAATCCGCGCAGGTTCTCATCGACCGATTGGAGGAAGAAGGGTTCGACGTCGAGGAGGGACTCGGTGAGATGCCGACGGCGTTCCGGGCCTCGTACGGAAGCGGCGACCCGACGATCGGTATCCTCGGTGAGTACGACGCGCTGCCGGACCTCTCACAGAAGGTGAAGGCGGAACACGACCCCGTCGAACCCGGTGGTCCGGGACACGGTTGTGGTCACAACCTCTTCGGGGTCGCCGGTGTCGGCGGGGCCATCGGGGTGAAGCGTGCCATCGAACGCGGTGACGTCGACGGGACGATCGAATTCTACGGTTGTCCGGCGGAGGAGACGCTCGTGGGCAAAGTCTTCATGGCCCGCGATGGTGCGTTCGATCACCTCGACGCCGCGATAACCTGGCATCCATCGACTCTCAGTACGCCGACGCTCGACCGGTCGCTCGCGATGGACTCGATTCGGTTCACGTTCGAAGGGGTCTCGGCTCACGCCGCCGCGTCGCCGGAATCCGGCCGGAGTGCGCTCGATGCCGTCGAACTCTTCAACACCGGCGTGGAGTACATGCGGGAACACGTCTCGGAGAAGGCCCGTATTCACTACGTCATCACGAACGGCGGCGAGGCTCCCAACGTCGTGCCCGCGGAGGCGACCGTTTGGTACTACGTCCGCGCCCCGACGAGGGCCGAAGTCGAGCGCATCAGCGACTGGATGACCGAGATCGCCGACGGCGCGGCGATGATGACACAAACGGAGGTGGATCGCCAGTACGTCACCGGTTGTTGGGATTACCTCCCCAATCGCACGGTGAGCGACGTCATCTGGGAAACGATGCGGGAACTCGGAGAGGTCGGATACTCCGACGAAGACCGAGCGTTTGCAGCGGATCTCAAGGGAACCGTTCCCGACGAGCAAGTCGAAGGGAGTCTGGAAGACGTCCCCGAGGAGTACGCGGACGAGATACGCGATGCGAGCATCTACGATGTCCCGGTGCCGCCACACGCGGAGGGGAACGTCGGCGGGGGTTCGACCGACGTCGGTGACGTGAGTTGGATTACCCCGACCGGCCAATTCCGCGCCGCAACGTGGGCGGTCGGGACGCCGGGGCATACGTGGCAGGCGACGGCGGCTAACGGCGATTTCGGGAAGAAAGGAGCCGTCTATGCCGCGAAGGTTCTCGGCGGAACCGCGTACGAACTCCTCGAAAACCCGGACATCGTAGCGGAGGCCACCGAGGAGTTCCACGAGGTAACCGGCGAGCGGGGCTACGAAACGCCGCTCCCGTCGGGGACCGAACCGCCGTTCGATATCACCTCGCCGTGATCGAACTCGAATAGCGTCGTGAGAACGAATTTGTGACTACCGTGGGTTATATTTTGTTTGGATTCTATAACCCACATGATTACCGAATGACCACGAACGACGACCGAATTCGTACGACGCACATCGGGAGCCTCCCTCGACCGCCGGAACTGCTCGACCTCCTCAAGAAACGCCAAGAGGGCGAGGACGTCGACGCTGACGAGTGGGACGCGACCGTCGCGGACGCCACGCGCGACATCGTCGAACGGCAGGCCGAGGTCGGTATCGACATCGCCAACAACGGCGAGCAGTCCCGTGTCTCGTTCAACTGGTACGTCGCGGACCGACTCAGCGGTATCGAGGGCAAGCGTGAGCAGGAACTCTGGGCGGACCTGCAGGAGTTCCCCGAGTACGCGGACGAGACGTTCAAGACGGACGTCATCGACCTCTCGATGCAACCCGTCGTCACCGGTCCCATCGAGTACACGGGCCAGGACGAGGCGGAGGCCGAACTCGCAGGGTTCCGCGACGCGCTGGCGGCCACCGACGCCGATTTCGAGGGGACGTTCGTGACCTCCGCGTCGCCCAGTATCGTCACCGCCACGCACGTCAACGACTACTACGACTCCTACGAGGAGTTCCTCTTCGCCGCCGCGGACGCGATGGCCGAGGAGTACGAACTCGTCGCCGAGACCGGAATGACCCTCCAAATCGACGCCCCCGAACTCCTCACCGTCGGTCAGACGTCGGCGTACGCGGGCGAGTCCCTCGAAGACATCAAGGGGGCCACGCGCCTCCACGTCGAGGCGCTCAACGACGCGCTGTCGAACGTCCCCGAAGAGCAGGTCCGACTCCACACCTGTTGGGGGAGCTACGAGGGACCCCACCACCTCGATATGGATCTGGCCGAGATGCTACCGGAAATCTACGAGGCCGACATCACCGGACTCAGCATCGAGCAGGCCAACCCCCGCCACCAACACGAGTACCGTGCGTTCGCCGAACACCCGGTACCCGACGGTTGGACGCTGATCCCCGGTGTCGTCGACGTGAAGACGAACATCATCGACCACCCCGAAACGATCGCGGATCGCCTCGAACGGGTCGTCGACGCGGTCGACGATTCGACGCCGCTGATCGCCGCGCCTGACTGCGGTTTCGGCACGCAGGCCGGACTCGGAATGGTCTCCCCCGAGATCGCGTGGGAGAAGCTAGGGGCGCTCGTCGAAGGTGCCGAGATCGCGACCGAACGCATCCACTGATTCGACGGTGATTTAATAAGCACATTCCCTTCAACGAAGGCGGTAACGCGCGAAGAAATGGGCGTCTATTCATTAGTTGTCGGGTCGAGACAGTACGTATGGACGAAACGGAGGGGGCGGTTTACGAGCGTGTTTTGGTGCCGACCGACGGGAGCAGAGCGGCGAAACGCGCAACGGAACAAGCAATGGAACTCGTGAAGGATAGCGGTGGAACCGTCCACGCGCTCTACGTGATGGACATGGGGGACGCGGGGTTCGTCGCGATCCCGAGCGATATCAAGGAGACCCGAAAGCGACTGGAGAAGAAGGGACACAAATTCGTAAACGAAGTAAAAGAGCAAGCCAAAGAAAGCGGCGTCGACTGTGTTACCGTCGTAAAATCCGGAATCCCGGAGGACGAGGTAGTCGAATACGTCCACGAAAACGACATCGATCTGGTCGTGATGGGACGGCGGGGGCGGTCGGACCCCGACAAACCCCTCATCGGTTCGACGACGAAGCGCGTCCTCGGCCTTTCCGACGTCCCCGTTCACGTGGTCTGATGGTCAGGGCGATTTCAGCGCGTGTGTATCCGTAACCGGATCCGATTTCGAAGTGGGTAGCCAAATGGCGATGTCGACACGACCACGGGATTCGTCGCGTCACACCAGTGGGAAGTCCGATACCGAACGAGACGGACGGAACGAGATTTCAGATAAGCGGCAGATACCTACATTTTTAATCATGGTCTCGAAGTAGTATGGTATGGCCATCCACGACACTCCGAAAAACCCCTCCAGTTGTGTAACGTTACCTGGCATAGTGCCGTTCGATCTATCCCATCTGACTCGGTTGAGTTGGGAGTTGGGGTCACGGTCCGTCGGAGATTCCGAGTCGACACTCCACAGTGAATGGGGACACGAGAACCACTGGAAACTGTCCATCTTCCGATCGACGAGTGAGACCTCGATCATCCGCGTTACTACTCCCGTCGGCAGGGAGCAATTCTACGGCGCTGCTCAAATGGACTTGAGTGCGGCAGTTCCAAAACTTCATTCTGCACCGCGCTGGCAAAAGACGGAATAATCGGCTAGTCGGTCACTGGCGGTGGCGAGCGTACGACGTTCTAATCGATCCTATTGATACCAGTCCATGCTTCGAGGACGTGGCAGGCTTTCCTCCCCACCCGTGAAGAAATTCTCGGCGACGTCTCAGAGCCCCGATTTGAGGATGAGGTTCTTGCCGAGGATGAGATCCAAAGTGAGTGGGACGACCACGGTGATGAGCATCAGCACCGTGGCCATCGCGTTGATCATCGGCGTGATGCTGGTGCGGACCATCGTGTAAATCTCGATGGGCGCGGTCGAGGTCGACGGTTGGACCCAGAACTGGGTCGCCGTGAACTCGCCGAAGCTGATGACGAACGCGAGGAGCATCCCAGCGGCGAGCCCCGGCGTGATGAGCGGGAGGGTCACCTCGAAGAACGTCTCCAGTTCGTTCGCCCCGAGCGTCATCGCCGCCTCCTCGACCTCCTGGTCGAACCCGTAGAGTTGGGCTCGGACGGTGACGAAGATATAGGGCAACACGAGCGTCGTGTGGCCCGCGATGAGGAACAGGTAGTTCTTCTGGAACCCCATCTTCGTGAGGAAGGCCGTCAGCGCCACGCCGATGACGACCGGACTGATTATCATCGGCAGGAACAGCACGCTCGACAGGATGTCCTTCTTGGGGAACGACCGCCGGACGAATCCGAGGGCGGTTATGGTGCCGACGATGCCCGCACACACCGACGCGCCGAGCGCGACGATGAAACTGTTCCTGAGTGCCGTGAGCATCCGGTCACTGTTGAGGAACGCCTGGTACCATTTGAGGCTGAACCCCTCCGGCGGGAACGTCGGGAACTTCGACGGTTGGAACGAGATGATCACGACCGCGAGGAGCGGGAACAGGAGGAACAGGTACACTAACCCGGTCGTCCCCTTGATCGCGCTCCATCCGAGTTCGTCGCGGGTCCTCATTCGGCACCACCTCCGATCACGTCGTCGAGGCCAACGAACCGGTTGAACACACTGATGAGGGTGAACAACACGAGCAGGTAGACGACGCCCATGGCGCTCGCCAGCGGCCAATCGAAGTTCTGGCCAAACGTCGTCTCGATGAGGTTGGCGACCATCGTGTTCGACGGGGAACCCAGCAGCGCCGGTGCCATATAACTCCCGACCGAGAGGATGAACACGAGAATCACGCCCGCGCTGATACCCGGCAGCGTCAGCGGGAGCGTCACCTCGTAGAACGTCCGTAGAGGCGTCGCACCCATCGTCTTCGCGCTCTCGATGAGCGAGTCGTCTATCTCGTTGACGCTGTTATAGATCGGGAGAATCATGAACGGCAGCAACGCCTGCGTGAGTCCCGAGATGACGGCGAGGTCCGAGTAGAGGAACCCACCGCTCTCGATGCCGACCCACCCGAGCATCGACACGAGGAGGCCCTTGTTCCCGAGGACGAGGATCCACGCGTAGTACCGGATGATGAGCGGAACCCAGAAGGGAAGGACGACGAGGAGAAGGAACGCCGCCTTCCACTTCGAGACGGTCCGGCCGAGGAAGTACGCTGGAACGTATCCGAGGGCGAGCGCGCCCAGCGTGACGAACAAGCCGTATTTCAGGGACTGCCAGAGAATGGTTAGATACAGGTTATCGAACGTCAGCGTGGCGAGATCGACGTTCTGTGTCAGGATGTACTCGTAATTGCTCAGCGAGAACTGCTGGATGATGACACCACCTGCGCCGCGCTGCCAGAAGGACAGCGTCACGATGTACAGGAGCGGGGCGAAGAGGAACAGGACCATCCAACCGAGACCGAGACCCGCCTGCACGCTGGCGAGGATGCTCTCGCGGTTTTTGATTCGTTCGAACGGGCCGGTGACGGGCCCGGATCGAAGTATCGCGGTCCTGATCTTGAACGGCCACTCGCGGAGGCCGTCCGTCTCGACGGAGGCCGATTGAACGCCGTTTCCGAATGACTCTTGCTCGCTACTCATGCGGGTTCTCCCTCGGATTTGCTGTCCACGAGGAGGAGTTCCTCCGCCGGAATCGTGATGAACACCTCGTCACCGGACTCGTACTCTTCGACGCCGGTGAAGCCGTGTTCGGCGACGGTTATCTCCTCGCCGGTCGAGAGCGTACAGAAGAACAGCGTCTTCTCGCCCAGATAACTCATCGTCCTCACCGTCGCCGACAGTTCGTTCGTGGCCCCGGTCGAGACCTTCGAGATGCTGAGTTTCTCCGCCCGGAGGAAGGCCAGCGCTGGCGCGTTCGGCGGGAGGGTTTTCTCGGTCGATTCGAGCGTCAAGCCGGAGTCGGTCCGGAGTGCGACGTTGTCGTCTCCGTCGGTGATCGTCCCTGCGAGTTTGGTCGATTGGCCGATGAACTCGCCGACGAACTCGGACTGCGGGTTCTCGTAGATGTCGAGCGGACTGCCCTGTTGGGACAGTTCGCCGCTGTCGAGGACGATGACCCGATCGGACAGCGAGAACGCCTCCATCTGGTCGTGGGTGACGTAGATGGTCGTGATGCCGATCTCCTCTTGGATGCGTTCCAGTTCGATGCGCATCTTCTGTCGAAGGACGCGGTCGAGCGCCGAGAGTGGCTCGTCCATCAAGAGGACGTTCGGCTCGAACACGAGCGCCCGCGCGAGGGCGACGCGCTGTTGTTGGCCGCCGGAGAGTTCGGTCGGCGACCGGTCCATCATACCCGGCAGTCTGACCATTTCGAGTGCCTCTTCGACGCGGGTTCGACGTTCTTCCTTGCCGACGCCGCGCATCTTCAGCGGGAACCCGACGTTCTCGCCGACGGTCTTGTGCGGAAAGAGCGCGTAGTGCTGGAACACCATGCCGATGTCGCGCTCGTAGGGGGGTTGTTCGGTCACCACCTCACCGCCGATTTCGATGGTTCCCGACGTCGGCGTTTCGAGTCCGGCTATCATTCGGAGCGTCGTCGTCTTGCCGCACCCTGACGGACCGAGGAGAGAGACGAACTCACCGCGTTCGGCTTCGAAACTGACGTCGTCGACTGCATGCACGTCACCAAACCACTTCGTGACACCGGAAATTTGTACGTAGCTCATGTTGTATCGGGGGTAATCGTGTATTTGAATATAAACAACTGTCTGAGATCTCTCAGTAGTTCCCAAGTTTGATCTGTTCGAACGTCTGGGACCAGTCTTGTTGGTGTTCGTTCTTGAACTCCATATCCTGGAATTTCAGACCCTCACCGCCGGACGAGTCGAAATCAGGAAGCGACTTGATGTCACTCGAAGTTACTTTCGTCGCTGGCGGATAGCCGATTTCGGGCGCGAGGTTCTTGATGACGTCGTCGCGGTAGGCGAACTCGATGAACTTCTCGGCGGTGTACCGGTTCTTCGAGCCCTTGGCAATCGCGAACGTGTCGGTCCAGCCCATGGCACCTTCCTTGGGGATGGCGTACTTCAGGTTCTCGTAGCCCTCTCCCTGAAGCGAGAGGATACGACCGCCCCACGCCTCGCCGACGTAGGCCGTTTCGTTGGAGAACAGCGAGGTCAGTTCCTGCCCGCTCGTCCAGTACTTCTTGACGAGGTCGTGCTGTTCGGCCATCGCATCGTAAACCTTCTTCACGCCCTCCTTGTAGGATCCGGCGTCACCGACCATCTTGTTCGGGTCCATACCGAGTTTGAGTGCAGTCGTGAACACGCGGACGTACGGAACGCCTTCCATGGCGACTTTGCCCTTGTATTTCTGGTCGAAGGTCATGTCCCACGAAACGCCGTTGGAGTCGTCGACCTGGTCGGTGTTGTAGGCCATTCCGATGGTACCGTAGTACAGCGGCGCGGTGTGGACTTTCTCTCCGGGGTCGACGATGAAGTCCTTGAACACCGGCATGAGGTTCGACCACGTCTCGATGTTGTCGAGACGAAGCGGTTCGACGAGGTCCTGCTTCGCCGCCGCGTAGGAGGTCGATGTCGAAGGCATGATGATGTCGTAGGCACCCTCGGAGCTTGACCGGACGTTGGCCAGCATCTTGTCCTGGCCGCCGAAGCTCGACTGCTTGACCGTGACGTCGTACTCCTTTTCGAACGGTTTGATGACGTGCTTGTTGAGCGCCTCCTGGGTCGATCCACCCCACGAGTAGAACTTCAGCGTATCGGTCATCTCGTTACTGCCGGATTTCGTGGTCGTTCCATCGTTCCCCGTACATCCTGCCAGGGCCGAAGAACCGATCGCCGCCGTCGCCCCAGTGGCCTTGAGGAACGAACGACGGTTGAGTTTCTCTATCATACTATATCGAGCCATCCCATCGCTACTACTTAAAATTTTTGGGCCTGGATGGGCGCAGTAGAATATTAGGTTCATAATTTCGTCCAAATTCTAAAATTGGCCATCCAGTAATGGAGTGTGTTGAATCGAGTGTTGCTCAAAAATCGCTCGCAGAACCCAACTGTTTACCGGAGGTTCCCTGCCGCCTTTCTGGCGAGGCCGCCCGGACGAGATGGAGATTATTGCCGTTCAATTGCAGTATCTACAACATCGTCTATATAATCTCCCATCTCGTTCTGGATAATCGGAATAATTGTTAATGCCGCCCATTTACGACTATGGGACGGACGTACGGCCCTCCGGGTCGGCGTAACGACCACTTCCATGCAAACGACACGAATCGCAGTCATCGGTGGCGGAATCGTCGGTTCGAGCGTCGCGTATCACCTCGGCGGGACGGCCGACGCGGACGTGACGGTCTTCGAACAAGGCAAACTCGCGGACGAGACGACGGCCGCCTCGGGCGCGTTCTGCGGTCTCTGGGGCGATGAATCGCCGGAATATCGTCTCCTCAAGGCTTACGGCGTTCGCCTCTACAACGAGTTCCTCGCAGCTCCGCAGGCGAACTCGTCGTACACGCTCGCGCCCCGCCTTGGAATCGCTTCAACACCGGAGAAGGCCCAAGAGCTGAGAGCCGAGGCCCGCGAGTACGCTTCCGGGCCGGTCGAGTTTGTCCCCGGCGATGAACTCGACGCGGAACTCCTCCACCCGGGACTGGATACATCCACTGTCGAGGGCGCACTCTTCCGTCCGAACATCGGATTTCTCGACGCGACCGAACTCGCCGCGGAGTTCGTCGCACGGGCGCGAGATCGAGGCGTGACCTTCGAGACGGGTACTAACGTCGAGGACGTGACGGCGAATGACGGCTCCGTGACGGGTCTGGTTGCCGACGGCGACTACCGCGAGTTCGACGCCGTCGTCGCCGCGGCCGGACCGTGGAACACCCACGTCGCGGGATTGGTCGACCTCGAACTCCCGATTCGACACACCCTCGGCCCGATTCTCGTTTTCGATCCGCCCGCAGACGTCCCCTACGACACGTTCAGCGTCAAACACGCCGAGAGCGGCGTCTATTTCCGCCAGCAACCCGACGGAACCGTCTTCGCGGGCCACTATCCCGGCGGCTACGACGAGGCCAGACGCGACATCGACCCCACCGACGCGCCGACTGCGGTTCCCGCGGACCTCCGCGAGAAGATTCGGCGCGTGGTCGAGACGTACTTTCCATGGACCGAGGGAGCACGCATTGCGGACGAGTGGGTCGGCGTGCGCTCGCTGACACCCGACGGCGGCGCGATTGCCGGTTGGACCGAGGTAGACGGCTTCTACGTTACGGGGTTCAACGCCGCCGGTATCCAACTCGCACCGGTCATCGGACACGTCGTCGCAGAACAACTCCTTCGCGGAAATCCGACGGAATACTTCGACGCGGTTCGGCTCTCGCGGTTCGATGGCTTCACCGACGTGTTTCGCGAGTGAGTGGCGTGGGGTGATCACCCTGAACGGCCTGATTGCTCTCTCCTACCGCTCACTCGACCAACCGACTCACTGCGTCGGAAACGACTTGTGCGGTCTCGACTACCCCGTCCAGTTGGACGTACTCGCCCGTTCCGTGGACGTTCGCGCCGCTGGGTCCGACGATGACGGTCGGAATCCCGGCGCGGCCGCCGAGGTGGTTGAAGTCACCGATACTGGAGAAGTAGCCCACGTCGGGATCGGCGTCGAACAGCGTGCGGATGCTCTCGAAGAACGGTCGCACGAGCGGGTCGTTCTCGTCGGTCACGTAGGGCTGGAAGTACATATCCGGCTCCGGCGTCCCCCGAAGTGAAACGTCCACGTCGCTCTCCAAGTCGAGGCTGGCGACGAGTTGCTCCGCGTCCGCGAGGACAGATTCGGCCGTCTCGCCGGGCACGACGTGACGGTCGATCTCCATCACACAGCGGTTGGGGACCGAGAGCGGTTCGCCTCCACCCTCGATGGAGAGCAGGCAGACGGAACCGGAACCGAGTTTCGGATGCTGGCCGAGTTCCAACCCTTCGAAGGCCGTTGCGAGACGCGCGGCGTCGAGCGCAGCGTTCACCCCCATGTCCGGTTGTGATCCGTGTGCGGCCGTTCCGGTGACAGTCACCTCGTAGAGAAAGCGGCCACGAGCGCCGAGGACGATGGCCGGGTTCTCGATGTCCTGTTGGGTGATGGTCGGCGCGGGTTCGGTGACGACGGCGAGGTCACAGTCGTCGGTGAGACCGTCTCGAATCGTCGCGTCGGTTCCGAGGCCGAACGGCCCCTCTTCGTCCACGACGGTCGTGAGAATCACGTCGCCGCGGAGGTTGCGCTTCGAGAGGGTCTCGAAGGCGACGAGGAGCGAAGCGAGGCCGCCTTTCATGTCGCACGCGCCCTGTCCGTACAGTTTACCGTCCTCGATGCGGCCCGAACATGGATCTTCGGTCCAACCGTCGACGTGCTGGACGGTGTCCATATGCCCGTTCAGGAGGACCGTCGGCGCGTCGGGGTCGGTGCCTTCCAGGCGGGCGACGACGTTGTTCCCCTCGAAGTCGGTGATTTCTGGCTCCGAGACGGCGTGGTACTCCGGGTCGAGGCCGCGTTGGTCCAACCAGTCGTAGATGTACGCAGCGATCTCTTCTTCCTCGAAGAACGGGCTCGGAATCCGAACCATGTCCCGGAGCAACTCGACCGTCTCGTCGGGATCTATCTCGTCAACGATACCGGCGGAAGTCTCGGATGTCGTATCAGAGGACATGGCGGGAGAATTACTCCAGCGCCTCCGCGAGCGCCTCGCCGAAGAGTTCGATACCGACCGTCGCCTGTTCCTTCGTGATGGTAAGCGGCGGCGCGAATCTGACCGTGCTCTGGCCGCACGGGAGGATCATCAGACCGTGTCGCCAAGCGGTGTGCATGACCGCTTCCGAGAGGTCGCCGTCGGGTTTCCCCGTCTCGGGGTCGACGAATTCGGCACCGATCATCAAGCCGAGGCCGCGCACCTCCGCTATTTGCGGGAACTCCTCCGCGAGCGCGTCGAGTTCGCCCATCAGGTGTGCACCGACCTCGGTCGCGTTGTCCAGGAGGTTCTCGTCGTCGATGACGTCGATAACGGCGTTCGCGGCCGCAGCGGCCACGGGATTCCCGTGGTACGTGCTCGCGTGCGTTCCCGCACCCCACGTCATCACCGTTTCTTTGGCGACCATCGCGGACATCGGGAGACCGTTGGCGATGCCCTTCCCCATCAGGGTAATGTCGGGTTCGACGCCCCAGTTGTCCATCCCGAACCATTCGCCGGTGCGGCCGAATCCCGATTGCACTTCGTCGGCGATGAGGAGAATCCCGTGGTCATCCGCGAACTCGCGGAGGCGCTCGTGGAATCCCTCCGGTGGCACGACGTAGCCTCCCTCGCCCTGTACGGGTTCGACGACGATAGCCGCGATTTCGTCTACGGGGACACGAGTCCGAATCAGGTCCTCGAAGGCGTCGAACGTCGCTTTCATCGCGGCCTCGTCGCTACCGTACTTTCCGGGTTTCGGGTACGGAATGTGGTCCACACCGGGGACGAGCGGGCCGAAACCGCGCTTGTACTTCGTCTTGCTCGCGGTGAGCGAAAGCGCGCCCATCGTCCGCCCGTGGAACCCGCCTTCGAAGGCGACGAATCGGTGGCGGCCCGTGTGATGCCGTGCGAGTTTCATCCCTGCTTCGACCGCCTCCGCACCGCTGTTGCCGAAGAACACCTTCTTCGGGGAGTTACCGGGAGCGATCACTTCGAGCCGTTCGGCCAGTCGCGTCGGCTCCGGGGAGTAGTAGTCGCAGAACGCCGGGTGGACCAGCGAATCGAGTTGGTTCTTCGCCGCCTCCACGACCTTCGGGTGTCGATGGCCGACGTTCGTCACCGCGATACCGCTGGCGAAGTCCCAAAAGCGGTTGCCGTCCACGTCGGTCACGTTCAGTCCCTGCGCACTCTCGACGGCGAGCGGGTACGCCCGCGGCGAACTCGGCGAGACGACCTCGCCGTCCGCCTCGACGAGTCGTTTCGCCTTCTTTCCCGGCAGGTCCGTCACGATGTTTGGTCCCGCTACCGACCGATTGTCTTGCTTGCTCATGGCACGGGGTCTGTTGTGCTGAGTATTAAATTATAGGGAAAAAATTGCATCAGTTCGGAATATGCGCGACTATTATTGGTCTGAATTGTCGCATGCGGACCGCGCGCGGATGGACAACGGTCATCGTACCATAGGGTCCAGTGAGCCCCGGACGCGACCGCCGTCCACGACCCCTGCTCGACAATTATCGATGAAAGCTCAACAAATTGGAAAGCACTTATATACTCTATTCATCTTACTACAACCATGGCCGACGTGAACCTCGATGAGAAAGATTTCGAGATACTCCGCTGGTTGGATCGAGAAGGCGACGTTGACGTGGACGTAGAGGAACTGAGCGACAAACTCGGGATCAGTCCCTCGACGGTCTACTACCGAATAGAGAAGTACCGCGAGCGGGGCATCGTCACGGGGGAGGTACCGCATATGGACCGGAAGAAACTCGGACTGAATCTCACCGTTATCAGCGAAATCAAGAGCGAGTACGGCCCCGGATACGACGATATTGGCGAGCGTCTCTCCAACATCTCCGGCGTCCAGACGGCGTACTTCATGGTCGGTGAGAAGTCGTTCATCCTCATCGCTCACCTCCGCGACCACGACCACCTCCAGCAGTTCATCGACGACATCATCCACACCGACGGAGTCTCCCACTCGGCTACGAACATCGTCCTCAAGACGTTCAAGGACGAACCCCGCCTCCTCGTCAACTACGACGACGAGGACCTCGAAGCCCTCCGTTCCTGAGCCTCGACGGTCGTTCGACAAGTGCCATTCGCGACCGACTTCGAATCTCCCCTCTCCTCCGTTCTCATCCTCACCTTCTTTCTCATCCTCACTTGTCCTCTTCACACACACACCGGATTCCTCTCGATCCCGCATCCATTCTACCGCCACGTAGAATGCCAACACATACCATATATTGCACTATAGTCAAAATATACCGGTCTGAATTGTAATTGGTTCCGCGAGGGGAAGATAAAAATAGGATCGCTACAAATCAGGACAGAGATGACGAAGGTAACAGATTTGACGAACGCGATCTCGGGTGCTGTCGACGGCGGGGATAGCGTCTACCTCGGTGGGTTCACGCACCTCATCCCCTTCGCTGCGGGCCACGAGATTATCAGACAGGGGTACGAGGACCTCCACCTCATGCGGGCGACGCCTGACCTCGTCTTCGACCAGATGATTGCCGCCGGATGCGCCTCGGCAGTCACCTTCTCGTGGGCGGGCAACCCCGGCGTCGGGAGTCTTCGAGCGTTCCGTCGCGCAGTCGAGGACGGCGTCCCGAACGAGATAACCATCGACGAGTACTCGCACTTCGGCCTCGTCTCGCGTCTGTTCGCTGGCGCGCGTGACATGCCGTTCGTTCCCCTTCGGAGCCTCGTCGGGTCGAGTCTCCCGGAGCACAACGACAATATCCGAACCGTTCAGAACCCGTTCGCCCCCGACGAACAGGTCTGTGTCGTCCCACCGTTGAACCCTGACGTGTCCATCGTCCGGGGGCAGCGCGCGAGTCCCGAGGGCGACGCGCACCTCTGGGGAATAACTGGCGACGTGGTCGACGCGGCCTTTGCCGCCGACACGGTCGTTCTCTGCGTCGAGGAAATCGTGGACGCCGAGACGCTCCGAAGCGACCCCAATCGGACCGAAATTCCGGGGACCGTCGTCGACTACGTGGTCGAAGCACCCTACGGATCGCACCCCTCCTACACGCAGGGATATTACGGCCGCGACAACGCCGCGTACCTCGACTGGAACGAGATGTCGAAGACGCACGAGACCACCCAGGAATGGCTCGACGAGTGGGTCTACGGCGTCGAAGACCGTCGTGAATACGTCGAGAAACTCGGTGCCGAGCGCCTCCTCGACCTCGAACCGACCCACGACTACGCCGAACCCATCGACATGGGGCGATACGCATGAGCGACCTCGACTACACCGATACGGAACAGATGATAACGCGCGCGGCGCTCGAACTGCAGAACGACGACACCGTCCTCGTGGGCGTCGGCGTCCCGAACCTCGCGTGTAACCTCGCCAAGCGGACGCACGCGCCGGACCTCCAGATGATATACGAATCGGGGACCGTCGATTCGAACCCCGACGCGCTCCCGCTCTCCATCGGTGACCCGGTTCTCGCAACGGGCGCTCGAAGCATCGTTCCGATGTACGAGGGCTTCAGTCGCTATCTTCAGGCCGGACGCATCGACGTGGGATTCCTCGGCGGCGCACAGATCGACAAACGCGGTAACATCAACTCGACCGTCATCGGCGACTACGACGACCCGAAGGTTCGGCTTCCGGGTAGCGGTGGGGCCTGTGAAATCTCCAGTAACGCCCATCGGACACTCATCATCGCACCCCACCAGAAGCGCCGATTCCCCGAGGAGGTCGATTTCGTCACCTCGCCGGGGTACATCGAAGGACGCGAGGGCCGCGAGGAGATGGGCCTCCGTGGCGGCCCCGAGGCGGTCATCACCGACAAGGCCGTGATGAAATTCGACGACAGCGGGGAGATGTACGTGGAAACGCTGCACCTCGGCGTCACCCGCGACGAGGTACAGGAGGCGACCGGTTGGGAGGTCCAGTTCGCCGACGACGTGACCGAGACGCCGACCCCCGACGACGACGAGATTCGACTCATCCGCGAGGAACTCGACCCCGACGGCATCTACACGGGTGGTGGCGACTAGTGCGTGACGTGGCACTCGTCGGCGCGGGACAGAGTCCCTACGGGGAACACCCCAACGCTGGCATCAAGGAACTGTTCGAATCGGCCTACGACGCGATGGTCGAGTCGTCGACCACGGATTCGAGGCTGACGACCTCGACGGAGCCTACGTCGGCAGTCTCGGCGTCGGCGGCTACCAACTCGGCATCACGGGCGCGTCGCTGACGTCGCACCTCGGACTGACGGGGGTGTCGGTCCAGCGCGTCGAAAACGCCTGCGCCTCCGGCGGTTTCGCCCTGCTCGACGCGGTTCACGCCGTCGGGTCGGGCGCGAGCGACGCCGTCCTCGCGGGCGGCGTCGAGAAGATGCTGGACCTCAGCGGCGACCGATCGAAGTACTGGCTGGGCGTCAGCGGCGACACCGAGTACGAGCGTCTCGCGGGCATGACGTTCGCGGGCGTCTACGCCATCGCCGCCCGGCGATACCTCCACGAGACGGACGCCGAACACGAACACCTCTCGAAGGTCGCGGTCAAGAACCACGAGAACGGTGCGGTGAACCCCAAAGCCCAGTTCCAACGGGAAGTCTCGCTGGAGAAGGCACAGGGTGCGCCGGAAATCGCCGACCCGCTGAACCTCTACGACGCCTGCCCGACGACCGACGGCGCGGCCTGCGCGATGGTCGTCCCGGCCGACGAGGCGCACGAGTACACCGACGACCCGGTGTACATCACCGGATTCGGCGGCGGCAGCGACCATCTCGCGCTCCACGACCGGGACACCATCACGTCGCTCTCGGCGGTCCGCGAGGCGGCCGACGCGGCCTACGACCGCGCGGGGAGAACCGCCGACGACATCGACCTCGCGGAGGTCCACGATTGCTTCACCATCGCGGAACTCCTCGCGTACGAGGACCTCGGATTCGCCGACCGCGGCGAGGGATGGCGACTCATCGACGAGGGTCGGACGCGACGGGACGGCGACCTGCCCGTCAACACGAGCGGCGGGCTAAAGTCGAAGGGTCACCCCCTGGGCGCGACCGGTATCGGACAGGTCGTGGAGGTGTTCGACCAACTCCGCGGCGACGCGGGCGAACGACAGGTCGATGGCAGCGTCGCCCTCTCGCACAACGTCGGCGGGTCCGGCGGTGCGGCGACCGTCTTCATCTACGAGGTGGACGCATGAGCGTCGGCATAACCGACTACGCCGTCTCGCTTCCGTCCTACCACGTCACCGCTGAAACGTACGAGGAGGCGTGGGGACGATTCGCCGCGAGAATCGACCGCAAGACGGTCCTCTCCTACGACGAAGACGCCATCACGATGGCCACGGAGTCTGGGCGAGCGGTCGACGTAGAGGGCACGGAGACGCTCGCGTTCGCCACCACGTCGAATCCGCAGTCGGGGTCGTTGGTGAGTGGACCGCTCTCGCGGGCGCTCGGTATCGACGGGGCATGCCGGACACTGGAGTTCGGCAACTCGTGGAAGGCGGGCCTCGAAGCACTCGACGTCGGACTCTCGTTCGGGTCGTCCCTCGTAGTCGCATCCGATACGCCCGACGCTCCGCGAGACGAGGACGCCGAGCACGTCCTCGGTGCCGGGTCCGCGGCGTTCGTCGTCGGTGACGACCCGCTCGCGGTCCGCGTCGGAAGCGCCCACTACGTGGACGCCTACCTCCCGGCGAAGTTCCGAACGGACGGGCAGGTGACCGACCTCTCGCTCGGCGGGTACACGACGGACGGCTTCGTGGAAGCGCTCTCGGTCGTCGTGGACGACGCCCTCGCTGAGGCGAACTGCGCGGCCGAGGATATCGACCACGCGGTGTTCCCGCAGGACGACGTGAAGATGTCATGGCGCGGTGGCGCTCGACTCGGATTCGACGCCGACCAGATGAGTGCCGGATTCGTCGTCAAGCGCATGGGATTCGCGGGCGTCGCCTCGCCCCTCGTCGGTCTCTCCGCGGCCCTCGACGCCGCGGAATCGGGTTCCAGAATCCTCGTCGCGGGGTATGGGTACGGCCACGGTGCAAGTGCGTTCGTCTTCGAGACGACCGACAGGGTCGAAGAAGATGGCGCGTCGGCTGGCGTCGGTGCCTCGCTCGATGCGACCGAGAAGTTGAGTTACGCCGAGTACGCGCGATTGCAGGAGGTGTCGAACTGATGGGTGCACACATCTCGATTCCGATGTACGAGCGAACCGTGGGGCAACGATTGGCGTTCGAGGGCGAACGCTGTACCGACTGCGGGACCGTCGTGTTCCCCCCGAAGGGAGCCTGTCCCGATTGCCGAAGCGACGCGTTCGAGGCGGCCGACCTCTCGGGAGAGGGCATCATCTACTCCTACACCGTCCTCTCGCCGGGTGGTGCGCCCCCGGAGTTCGCCGGGCAGGCGCAGGCGGAGGGGCGGTACGTCGTCGCCATCGTCGAACTCGACGAGGGGCCGCGAATCACCGCACAGGTCACGGATGTCGACCCTACCGAGGTGGCGGTCGGTATGCCCGTCTCGGGTCGCATTCGCCGAATCTACGAGGAGGAGGGAGTCGTCAGATACGGGTTCAAGTTCGTCCCCGCGACGGAGTGACTCGCGTGGGGTGAGTACGCGATACTCGGGTCGTCGGTCGATCGTTCCGAACTACGCCACCGTCTCACCCACTCATTCATCTCCGAGCTAACAAACACCCTCCAAATTAGAATCATCACAAAATAACTTCGTCAATTTTGGTATCTAGTTAGTTTTATTAGCGCTCGATCCAAGGTGCATGACGAACGAGGACAACCATCATGGAATTGGAACACTACACCGACTCGATTCAGGAGAATCATCAGCAAGCGAGCGAGGAAGCCCAGTCGTTCGGATCGTTCGAAGCGTGGATCGGTGGGTCGTCCCGCCCGGCGGAAAGCGGCGAGACGTTCGAGACGCGCGACCCCGTCGTGGACGAACCCATCCTCTCGGTCCCTCGCTGCGACGACGTCGACGTGAACGCGGCCGTCGATGCCGCACAGGACGCCTTCGAGAGCGAGTGGGGCAACGCGACGCCCGCGGAGCGGTCCGAAACCCTCCTCGAATGGGTGTCGGTGCTCCGCGATCACCTCGAAGAACTCGCGCTCCTCGAAAGCCTCGACGTGGGGAAGCCGCTGTCGTACGCAAAAGGAGAGATCACGAAGGGAATCGACTTCATCGAATACTACGCGAACATCTGTCGCGCCGAGGGCGGCAAGCAGATTGCGGCGGCAAACGACGCACACATCTACACCCGCCGTGAGCCCTACGGCGTCGTCGGATGCGTCACGCCGTGGAACTACCCCCTCGTCCTCACCTCCTGGAAGATCGGTCCGGCGCTCGCCGCTGGCAACGCCGTCGTGTTGAAACCCGCCGAGCAGAGTCCGCTCACGGCGCTCCGAATCGCCGAACTCTCCGAGGGTGTTCTGCCCAACGGCGTCTTCAACGTCGTCCCCGGATTCGGAGAAGAGGCGGGCGCGCCCCTCACGGGTCACCCCGACGTGCAGAAGGTTTCGTTCACCGGCGAGGACGTGACCGGCGAGGATGTGATGAAGTCGGCCGCCTCGAACATCACGCCCGTCACGCTGGAACTCGGTGGCAAGTCGCCGTTCGTCGTCTTCCCCGACGCGGACATCGAGCAGGCCGCCGAGACCGTCGCCGGGAGCATCACGTACAACACCGGCCAGTCGTGTGACGCCTGTTCACGCGCGCTCGTCCACGAGGACGTCCGTGACGAGTTCGTCGAGAAATTGGTCGAGGAGATGGAGTCACACACCATCGGTGACACGCTCTCCGAGGGGACCACCTTCGGCCCGCTCGTTTCCGAAGCGCAGTACGAGAAGGTGAACTCGTACCTCGAACTCGGCGTCGAAGAAGGTGCGACCCTCGCGACGGGCGGAAACGCCGTCGAAGCCGAGGGCACCGACGACGGTTGGTTCGTCGAACCCGCCGTCTTCGTGGACGCCGACAACGACATGCGAATCGCTCAAGAGGAGATATTCGGTCCGGTCGAGACGGTCATCACCTTCAGCGATTACGACGAGGCCATCGAACTCGCCAACGACGTGGAGTTCGGCCTCGCCGCGGGCGTGGCGACGGAGAACGGTTCGCTCGCCCACCGCGCGGCCGCCGACATCGACGCGGGAAGCGTCTGGGTCAACAAGTTCTACGGACGCACCGTCACCGGTAGCCCGTTCGGCGGGTTCAAACGCTCCGGCATGGGCCGCGAGTGCTCCCGCGACACGCTCAACGCCTACACCCAAGAGAAGACGGTCCACATTCCCATCGAGCAGGAACCGACGCTCTGAATCCGCCGTCGATTCTGGCCTCCCGACCATTCCATTCATACCGACCCCGAGACGCGAGTCCATCCGACGCCATTTTTATATCGACCAGAGTCGTTTGTAACCTCTCCAAAATTCGGTTTTCTTAGTAAGACTTATTTCACCTTAGAGTGCAGTCAATCGTTATAGATGGCACATCAGAACCACATATTCTACAAATGGGGTGGTGGTATCGAGCCCAACCTGCCGAGGGTCGACTACGCCACCGACGAGTTCCTCGTGACCGAAGACGGCGAGAGACTCATCGACGCCGCGTCGGGCGCGGCGGTGACTAATCTCGGCCACTCGGTTCCAGGCATCGATCGGATATTCGAGTCACAGTCGTCGGAAGTCTCGTATCTCAGTCTGTCTCACTTCTCCCACGATGCACCCGAAAGGCTCGCGCGCACGCTCGCGACGCGCTCTCCCGGGGATCTCTCCAAAGTGTTCTACACGAACTCGGGGAGCGAGGCGAACGAAGCGGCGTTCAAACTCGCACGAGAGTACTTCCGTTCGTGCGGGAAGACCGAGAAATCCGTCGTGATCTCCCGCTGGCAGTCGTATCACGGCGCGACGTTCGGGGCGCTGTCCGCGACCGGGAACACGCTTCGACGGCGTGGCTATGAATCGTTCCTGGCCGACTGGGAGCATATCTCGCCCGCGTACCCGTACCGGTGGCCGTTCGAGGGGACGCCCGAAGAGCAGGCCCGCGCCGCCGCGCGTGAACTCGAAACGGCGATTCGCCAACGTGGTCCCGAGACGGTCGCCGCCTTCATCGCCGAACCGGTCGGCGGCGCCAGCATCCCCGCGGCCGCACCGCACCCCGTTTACTACGAGGAGGTCCGCGACATCTGCGACGAGTACGACGTGCTCTTCATCGCGGACGAGGTGATGACCGGATTCGGCCGAACCGGGCCGCTGTTCGCCATGGAACACTACGGCGTCGTTCCCGACATGATGACGCTCGGAAAGGGCCTCACCAGCGGCTACACGCCGATGAGTGCCGTGCTCGTCCGTGACCACGTCGCCGAGGAGTTCACCCACGACGGCGTCTCGTTCTCCCACGGCCACACGTTCGCCGGGAACCCGTTGTCCGCGGCCGTGGCGAGCTTCGTCGTGGACAAGTATACGGACGACGTGCTCGAACAGGGTCGCACCCGTGGCCGCCAACTCGTCTCCGAACTCGACACGCTCCGAGACCACCCGATGGTCGGCGACTTCCGTGCGATGGGGCCGATGGTCGGACTGGAATTCGTCGCCGATACGGAGACGAAAGAGCCCTTCGACCCCTCCTCGAAGGTGTACAAACGGATCTACGACGCGGCACTCGACCGCGGCGTCTACACGTACCCAGGAAAGGGGTCAGTCGATGGGCTGGCGGGCGACCACCTGCTGCTCGCTCCGCCGCTGACACTCAGTGAGACCTCGGTCTCTCGAATCGCCGACGCCGTTATCGATTCAGTCGAGTCAGTCTACCGCCGCATCAAGCCGGAGGTGACCACCTGATGGTGAAGCATGAAGGGAACGTGACCTCGGAGCCTGAATCCCACGCCGAACCCGAATCCGAGACGGCACTCGACACGGCCCGACGACAACTGGAACGGGTTGCGGGACTCGTGGACGTGAACCCGGGTATCGTCGAGCGATTGATGCACCCGACGAAGGTGCAACGTGTGACGGTCCCCGCTGAAGTGCGACGACGGCTCCGTCGAGGTCTATACCGGTTACCGCTCCCAACACGACGACGTTCGCGGCCGCCGAGATCCTCGAATCGAAGGGCGTCGCCGTCGTTCCCGACATCCTCGCCAACGCGGGCGGTGTGACCGTTTCGTACTTCGAGTGGCTCCAGAACATCAACCGTCGGTCGTGGTCGCTCGAACGCGTGAACGACGAACTGGAGACGGCGATGCTCCGCGCGTGGGACGACGTGTCCGACGCCAAATCGGCGTTGAACGTGACGTGGCGAGACGCCGCCTACGTGGTCGCCCTCTCCCGAATCGGCGAGGCCAAAGAGTCCCGTGGATTGTGGCCCTGATTCGGATGGGTGAACGGTAGTGACGAGGATCGAACCGTTTCGAACGGTCAGGTCCCCGACCACACGCCTCGAAACCGCCAACTCGTCGTGAACCTCAGTTCGAGATCAGTCCTTCCGTAGTTCGTCGAGGGCGATGATCACGTACAGCGCTCCGATCAAGCGGGTACCGAAGTAGACCCACGGTTTCCACCGACAGTCGTTGGCATCGGTGTACGCGAGTTTGGTCCCATAGTCGACGTAGGCACGTGGGAACGCCAGCGCAAGAAGTCCGATAACACCGAGGAACTGCTTGAACGCGGCGTACGAGCGGTCGCTTCGCCACATGGTAATCAAGAAGACGAGTCCTTCGACCCGCGCACCAGGAACGACCCATGGCCGCAGTTCACAGTCGTCGGGATTATCGAGTGCGAGGCGCTCCGCCCGATCGATGAGCGCTTCCGGAGACAACAGTTCGACGAGACCGATCGCCGAAAGGAGCATACGGAACATCGTGTGATAGTTAGATACCCAACAAGATAAACTTCATCCGGACACATCGAGGACGGGACTTGCGAGCGTCGTTTCGATATCCTCGCCTCTAGAACGATCGGTTCCAGTGACGGGAACACACGCCGAGCTAACCGATGAAGGAGAACGGGAGAAGCGTGGAGAGTTATCAGTTCGTCACTTCCCCCTCTCAAGGATGCAAGACGACTCGGTGTCCTACGATATGATATCGACCGTTGTACTGGTCAAGGCCGAGTCACCCAGCATCCACGCAATGATGAGAACACGAAGTCGGTAAACATTTTGGCTGATGGATTGAAAAGAACAGTCGGTCGGATGTTACGTGTGTCGGGAGTCGTCCTTGGAATCCTCATCGCGTTTGTGACGGTCGTCGGCTAGCGCTTCGAGTTTCCCCTCGGTCGTCTCAAGAAGACGGTTTCCGATGTCGGCACCGATGGGTCCACCGACGAGTTACGTCTCGCGCTCGGCTTCGAGCGCCCGAAGCGTCTCGTACGCGACGGTTGCGTAGGTCATCGCCGGGCCACCTCCCATGACGACGGCGATCTTCAGCGTCTCGACGATCTCCTCGTGGGTCGCACCGGCCTCCAGCGCGGCATCGATGTGCCAGAGGATGCAAATGATCACAGCGGGTGACGACGCCGATGGCGAGCGACATCAACTCCTTGGTCTTGTGGTCGATAACGGACGTCGCTTCCGAGGACTCGACGAACCCGACGAACTGTTCGAGTTCGGGTGCCTCTTCGATCAGTTCCCCGAGCGATTCTTTGAACTCGGCCAACTCTTCAGATCGTGTCATGAAAATTCAATCGTCATCGGCCTTCATGTCTTTACGGGTCCTATCCTCGTGGACCGCAGATTTATGCCATTTTCTTTAGCATCCAGAGACGATCATCTCGACATCGTGTCGAACTGTTGCTGACTGCAGAACGAATCATGGCAAATTTCCGTTATTTGGTCCACTGCTCGATTTAGAGGACGTCTTCGATACTGTGTGAGAAATACCCACGCATACTATCCCATAGATACATATCCCGGACAAACATCGTATAAATAATCTGGTGTTTTGGTGTCAGAATCGAACCGGGGACAGCGAAGACACAAGCGACAGCAACGGTCGGACCGTTTGTAGAGCTATTTCGGCCGTTATTAGAGACGATTGTCGTTTGTGGAAATGCGATCGGGAGATATGTTGTAATCGTTCTCACGAATGTTCTGAAGAATATAGAACCGGATCTATCGGGATAAAACCGGACATTCTACCAGTAGAAATTTAATGGACAACGGCATACCAGGTAAGCGGTTATACCGGGTCGTCCCTGATCACTCATCACATCACTGGCCCGGGTGGGGGAACGATGAAGAAGTCATTAGTTAATCACATGAAACGGCGGTTGAATCGAGCGGCAGAACAGGAACCGGAAGAACGAGCACGCGCTTTGCTCGACATCAGGTCGGATTTGGAACGCTTCCGAAAGAATCCACATATCGACCGAGAGACACTGGCACAGTTCGAAGAGGATATCGAACGACGACTGACGAAGATAGACGATCACGTTACAGTGGCACAACGAAAGACGGAATCGCCGTCTTTGCCGTCGAGAATCGCTCATCTGATGCGTTCCATCTATCCTTGGTCGGAGGGGTCTTCTCGAACCGACGAAGAAAAGACGAGAGGAAAGTCTTCCTCTTTCAGCGACTGAACGAGCGTTATCAGCGACGAGGAGCACCGTTGTACAACGTTTTCCGGCGAGAATATCGGCAATCTGTATACCGGGTAGGGGTAGACGGGATAGTCTACGGTCCGAAAAGCGGACGATATATTCGGCTATTTATTTCATCATATTCCCAATACAAATTTACATACGCCTTCAAATTAATTCCTTCTTGTGGGAAAAGAAAACAGCGGCGCGAAGGTTGTTATAGCGACAGTGACAGTATTACTGGTCTGTGGCCTAACAGTCGCACTCGTCGTCACACCAGCTACTGCCGAGATAACCGATAGCCAACAAGTGACGGTAACGAACGTCGTCGATGGCGATACCCTCGACGTTCAGTATGCAAACGGGACGACCGATACCGTTCGTTTACTCGGCGTCGACACCCCTGAAACGTACGGTGAAAACACTCCTGATGAGTGGGAGGGCGTTCCAAACACACAAGCCGGAAAGGATTGTCTCCACTCGGAGGGAGAGAACGCAAAAGCGTTCATGAAGAACAACCTCGAAGGGAAACAGATAACCCTCAAATTCGATTCCGAATCGGACCACCGAGGATATTACGGTCGTCTCCTCGCCTACGTTTACTATGGGGGAGCCGATTACAATTACAAACTCGTCCAAAGTGGTCAGGCTCGTGTGTACGATTCGACGTTCACCAAGAGTGACTCGTACTACAGCGCCGAAGCGTCGGCACAGGACGGCGAACAGAACGCATGGGGTTGTCGAAATGTCGGTGACGGCGGTGGGTCAGTGAGTATCTCACGGATCCACGAGGATGCAGCGGGCAACGACAACGACAATCTGAACGACGAATATGTCGTTCTGGAGAATACCGGTACGACATCGATCGACGTAACCGGATGGACCGTCTCGGACGAGTCTGGGAAAACGTACACGTTCTCCAGTTTGACGCTCAGTCCGGGCCAGACGGTCACGCTTCATTCGGGAAGCGGGTCGGATACGAATAGCGATGTGTACTGGGGTCGGTCGGGTGCCGTTTGGAATAACGGCGGTGACACCGTTTCAGTCACCGACAGCGGTGGAGCATCGGTAGCGACGAAGGCGTACTAACGACACCTCCTTTTTACGTGATCGGATTCGCTCCCGCCATGGGCAATATTGAAGTCACCTTCTAGTCCTACATCCAACATAACGATACTACGATGAGCAGCTATCCGGAAACCGAACAGCGAATTAGAGAGGCCGCGTTTCGCGCGCTAGTCGAGCACGGATACGCGGATCTATCGATCAAGGATATCGGTAACGAACTGGGTCAAAATCCCTCCATAATATACCACTATTACGATAGTAAAGACGACCTCCTCCGCTCGATGCTCGACGTCTTCGTCGAGATATTCGTCGGACAGCAGAACGAGCAACCGATCATCGATGCGGAGGACGAACTGAGACGGTTCGTGAGACAGATACTACACCCGACATCAGCACAAGTCGAACGAGCCATATTTTCCCCACCGTCGGACATCGAGACGGCGGTTTCACGGGTTTACGTCGAACTGTGGGCGCACGCGACGTGGGACGACGACTTCCGAAAGGAAACGACGCAAGCAGAGGACAGTCTCCGGACGATGATCACCCGAATACTCCAAGCGGGGATAGAAAGCGGGCAGTTCCAGTCGGTCGATGCGGAACTGACGGCGGACCACATCTGCTTTCTTATCGAACAGGGACTACACACACGGACGACGACGAACCGCGACGACGCCGTCGAACGAGTTCTGACGATCATCGATGGAATCGTAGCGGACATCTCTCGCGAAGACTAATCTCCGCTCTCGCGTGGGCGGTTTGTCATCGATTTCCGTCGAGTCCTCGCTTCGGAATCACGAACGACTTCTGCCCGAATTCGAGAAACCCCCTCTCTCCGAAATAAGGCCCTCTGAGCGCTGTTTGTAGAGGTCCTGCTTTCGCACAACCCGTGTTTCTGCACCCCGGTATCAGATAGAATAAGAAAAAAGCCTATAATTGATTAATTGGTCAATTAACTCATGCAGTCCACAGATCCGGTCGCGGGGAAGAGCGAACTGCCGGAAGCGATCCGTAGTCGAAACGGACAATTGGAGCCCTTCGAGTGGTACGCTGAAATGCGTCAGCGCTCTCCTGTACACTTCGACGAGCAGCGACAGCAGTGGGACCTCTTTCAGTATGAGGAGGTCAATCACGTGCTCACCGATTACGAGTCGTTTACCGCGAATCGATCAGGCTCCGAGAACGTCACGGACGATGACGGGGCGATGTTTCAGACGATGATCATGGTCGACCCACCGGGACACGAGCGACTACGCGGGTTCGTCAACGAACGATTCCAACCGGGGACGCTCAGAGAGTATCGGCCTCGAATCGAGGAGTTGACCGAAGAAGTATTGGACCAAATCGATGGCAAGGACCGATTCGATTTCGTCGACGAGTTCGCAATTCGGCTTCCGATAACGATCATCGCTGAACTGTTGGGAATTCCTGTCGAACGTCGTGATGAGTTCAAAGAATGGTCGGATGCACTCGTCGCACGTCCCGAGGATGGATCCGAAGCTTCGATCAAACGGAGCCAAGAGCGGACTCAGTGGGCACAACAACAGATGGGCCAGTACTTCGCCCAGTTGCTCGAAGAACGCCAAGACGGAAGCGGGGACGATCTCATTACGCTTGCCGCGACGAGCGAGGAGTTGAGCAGGGGAGAACAGATCGGTTTCTGTATGCTCCTTCTCGTTGCGGGGAATATCACGACGACGAACCTTCTGACGAACGCCCTCTGGTGTTTCGAGGAACGGGGAATGACCGATGCGATTCGAACCGGAGAGATCGATCGAAAACAGGCGATCGAGGAGGTGCTCCGATATCGCTCTCCGATTCAATCGTTGGACCGTGTTGCGTTGGAGGACGTCGAATTGAACGGGCACAAGATTCGGGAAGGAGACGTCGTAACGGCGTGGCTAGGTGCGGCCAACCGTGACCCTGAACTCTTCGATGCTCCCGAAGAGTTCCGTCCCGAGCGACGTCCGAACCGACACATCGCATTCGGAAAGGGTGTCCACTACTGTTTGGGCGCTCCGCTCGCACGAATCGAAGCGGACGTCGCGTTCGAAGTACTGCTCGACCGATTCGAAACGATAGAGGCGGATTTGACGGATCTACAGCCGCTATACAGCCTGTACGGTCTCGAATCGCTCACGTGCACCATCGAGGAATGATCATGAACGGACTAAACGAAAAGACGGCAGTGGTAACGGGAGCAGGATCGGGGATCGGACGCGCGTCGGCACAGCGTCTCGCGAAGGAGGGAGCAAACGTCGTTATCGCGGATGTGGTCGAGGAAACTGGACGTGAAACAGTTGATCTGATCGAAGACGATGGCGGTGACGCGACGTTCGTTGAAATCGATGTTTCCGACGTCGAATCAGTCGAGCGGATGGTCGATATCGCGGTCGATACGTACGGAAGCCTCGATTTCGCGCACAACAACGCGGGAATCCTCACAGGCTTCGTAGAGATGGCAGACATCGAAGAAACAGATTGGGACAAACTCCTCGCGATCAATCTAAAGGGTATTTGGGCGTGCATGAGGGCCGAACTCCCTGTCATGGAAGAGCAGGGAAGCGGAGTAATCGTAAATACAGCTTCCGAGGCGGGACTGGTTGGGATGGGCGGACTCGCTAGTTATTCGGCCAGTAAGCACGGGGTTGTCGGTCTAACCAAAACAGCCGCCCTCGAATATGCTACTCGTGGTATTCGGGTCAATGCAATCGCGCCGGGTCCGACGAAAACGAACATTCAGGCCGGCTCGGTGGGAAGTGGGAGTGACCCGACATCGATGCCGTTCGATACGTCGGCGATGACCGATGTCCCAATGGGACGCGTCGCAGAGCCGGAGGAAATGGCTGGCGTGGTCGCATTCCTCTGTTCGTCCGACGCCTCGTATATCACCGGCCACACACTGCCGGTGGACGGTGGTCAAGCGGCTGACTAAATACTATCAATTTTCCGAATTCGTACTTATTAGAAAAACGATTTGAGGCTGCGTTCGTCGTGATCCGAGAGGAATCGTTCGATGTGTTTCTCACGCCATCCCAGCGGTGACAGTACACTCTCTGCCCCCCGTACTAGCAACTCCCGATAGAAGCCGGAATCATACTCGGTCGGCTCCTCGACCGCCAACGCCACTCGTTCACGCGATTTCTTCGCATCGTCCACCACCACGTACGACACGCTCTGACCCGGCGACCGCGCCAACTCCAACTCGGCCGCTCGCTCCAGTGCCGCCACGCTCCGCGTCGATTGCGTGTACTCCTCCCGATTTTTCGAAACCCGGTTCGTGATCACCAACTCGCTCGGGTCGACCGCGCCACGCTCAAGTCGGTCTATCCACGACCGTAACTCCTCACAAACGGCCTCCGGATCACGATGCTCGTCCACCGCTCGGATCAACGCTTTCTGCGCCTCGTCGATGTACGACGGCGTACTGCGCTGGCGACACTCGATCCCGCGGTACTTGTACTCGTCTTCGCCAGCGACCTTCCCGAAGTACTTCGTCAACGCACCGGCATCCGAATCGCGCAACGGAACGAACGCGATCCAGTCGTAGTGGGCTTCGTGTTCGAGCCGAATCTCCACCTGCTCTGAAATCCGAGTCGCAAGCTGGGACAGCGGCGTCCGTTCTTCGCCTTCGATCGGTGTCACCCACACGCTATCGACGATGCCGTGCACGATCCGCCACCCGTTCGCTTCGAGCACCGCTTTCGTCTCCAACAGGATTTCCCTGGCAAACGCGTTGATCGCCTCGTGGCACTCGATGCGCCCGAACTTCGCGTTCGAAAAGCCCTGATAGCCGAAACACGACACCAAGATCCACTTGATCGCGCTCGATTGGCCCGCCAACTCGTCGCGACGCTCCTCGTTCTCAGTCCCGCGAATCTCGGCTTTGATTCTATCTCGATCCTCGATGAGCGGTTCGAGCACGTCCGGAAGATAGCCCCGCTCGTCACAGATCGAGTAGCCGATTCCCGGCACGTCCTTCCTCCCGGCGTGACATTCACAGCGAATCTTCTCCGGGCTCACGTTCCGCGTGACGATGATGTTCGGATACAACGAGGAGAAGTCGAGTTCGTGGACGTCCTCGTGCAGGCCGACGTCCGGCGCGAAGGTGAATCCACCGCGGTCGGCATCGCGCAATTGGCGCATCGTTTTGAACCGCTCGTGACGCCACGAGTGCCACGGCACGAGCACGTCCCGTTCGCGGGCTTCCCGGATCTGAATCCCGGTCAAAACGTTCCCGATCGACGACCACGCCAGTTCCTGCAGTGGTTTCCCCGACCGCTTCACGAGATACAGACAGCCATCGAGGTTCGTCTGATTCCACATGAACGTGTTCGAACCGTCGATGATCGCCCGACCGGGCAGGTTGTAGCGTGCCGGTGAGTGGCCGACTCGTCCGTAGCTCTCGTACGTCGATTCACCCGCCAACTGCTGCCACCCCGGCCGTCGTCCGAGCTGAAACGCCACGTCGAGCCGCTCGGCCTGCCCAAAGAGGACGGGAACGAGGTCGCTGGTATTCAGGAAGAGAACGTCCGGATCGGCCCGTTCGACGCGGGCCGACAGCGTGGCCACCACGTCCGCACCGCTTCCGGTTACCGTCTCGTCGTCGATCGTGAGTTCCGTGACGGTTCCGCTCGCGAGTTCCGTCTCCGCGACGGCGATTCGCATCCGCGAGAGTTCGTGCTCCGGAAGCGGGTCGATTCCCGCTTCGAGACAGTAGCGAAACTCCCGCGAGAAGTCGACGTTGTAACATCGGTACTCGCCGGGCGAACCCCACTTGCTCACCGTTCGGGCCACCGAGTCGACTGCTGTGAGGTCGACCACATCCACCCGAAGTACGCGCTCGGGATCGTTTCGGAAGCTCACGCGTCGATCGACGACGGCAACCTCCACGACGGAAGGGAGGTCACGAAGCGCAGCACGTGCCGTGGAAAACTCACCGTCGCCGTGCACCGACACGTAGATCGTCGGCGTGTACGATTCGTCCACTTCGCAGTTCACACCCGACTCGGTTACCGACCAGGTGAGAACGTCGCCGTCGACGTAGTCGATTTTGTACACCATGGCCTCATCCCCGGTCGTTCAAATCGTCCTCGACGTGAGCGAGTCGGTCTTCCAGATCGTCGAGTCGCTTCTGTTGTTCGATCAGCATCGAGACGAGCGCCGGAATCTCGACGAGTTGGTGGTTCAAAAGCCCACTCGCGTCGGCATGGGCACGGGCATACTCGAACAGGCGATCGAAGACGCCCTGGTCGGCGCGTCGGAGTGCCCGTCGGTAGTCACCCCATCGGGACTCCGTCGCCCGGAGCAACTCACGATACGTCGAGTTAGTGCGCCCCATTCGCACGCACCTCCGGTGGAACGTCGGCATCGACCATCGCCGGATGCCGATCCGCCAGGACGCGTTTCCAATACGCGAGCGTCGTCTGCACCATTCCATTCTCCAGGGGGTAAACCAACGTCTCGTACTCATCGCCCGTGAACCGTGGTCCGAACCGCGTTCGCTCACACCGGACCGTCCGATCCGCAATCTCGCGAATCGGTGCCGAGAGCGCATCGTCCGCATGCAAGGTCACGAGTATCGGATTCTCGAACGTCTCGGCGAGCGCTTCGATCCGTTCTGCCGCGGCCGAGAGCATGCGTTCGTCCGCTCCTCGGGGGAGGTCCTCCGACCGATAGAACCAGTCGACGGCGGGGAGGACGGCGATCGACGTTTCGTCCGTGAGTTCGCCAGCGAGGTCCCGCACGAGACTCAGGTGTTGCCACGGCGTGAATGCCCGAGCGATGTGAATCCGGTCGAGGACACGCATCGACGGGGTGACTTGGGTGAGCGAGCGCGTCGTTCCGTGACCACGAGCGTCGACCCAAACGGCCGACCCCTGATCGAGGAGCAGTCGGTCGAGCACGAGCGAGTGGAGCGGACCGGTCGTTCGTTCGTCCGTAGTGAGCATTGTGACTCCGGAGTCGAGCGACGGGAGTTCCGGCGGAGTATCGGATATCATCACGGATGCTACATCGACCGACTATCGGATAGGCAAGCCAGGGTCGGTTCCGAATGTTCCGATACCGGAACGACCGACGTCACCGAGTCCCCGTGATCGTTGTACCGAACATCGAAACGTGACGGGAATACCCCCCACAACGAGTGATGGTGTAGACGAAGGACCCCGATGAAGAGGGCGGTCTGTGAGAACGATACGTCACGGAATATCGGGCGGATCAAAATCCGCCAGTTCGCTCGTGAAAATCGAGGACGGCGGGATGATGCCGGGTGGTTCGACCGGTAAGGTTGAAACGAGCGCTCCACCACCCATCGAACCGGTACCGCGGAGCAATAGATGGGGTACCACTGCCGAGGATACCACGGCAGGACACGAACCCGAATCGTCATCCCCCCTCGAAGGAGGGACCGCGGCTTCGAGATTCGGGACGATTCCACGGTTTCCGATTCCGACTTCCGAAAGACCGGTCGTCGATTCATCGGAGATGGAACATACGGAAGCGCACAGTATTTGTGCAACGCAACCGTTATCATCCGATTGATACCCGTGGCAGAGGATCAACACCAACCGATGGCCCGAGAGACGGAGCGAGGGATCCGGTACGCGATTCTCGCCGTGTTCGTCCTTGGCCTCCGTCGGCGAAATCCCGGTGCAGCCGTCAACGCGCTGGTCGCATTCGTAGCGACGTATCTCCCCGACGCTATCGACCACAAGTACGATGTCGGCTTTGGACCGTGGCAGCGCGTCTATTCGGACGCCGCGATGCTGACCCACACCGTGGGTATGCTCGGTCCGTACGACGACGTGTGGTGGTGGGACCACCTCACCCACACGCACTCGGCGACGCTTCTCGGGGGACTCGCCTTCGTTACCGCTCGCCGCCAAGGCCGCGACCCCCGTCCGCGCGTCCTGGCGGTCGTCGTCGGTCTCGGCGTTCTGTGGGAACTCATGGAGTATCTGATTCACGCCATCGCCGACCGCTTCGACCGCGAACCGATCCTCGTTTCCTACGGCAGATCGGATATCCTCTTCGACCTCCTGTTCGATCTATTCGGGGCGCTACTCGTCCTCGTATTCGGGGACCGGTTCCTTCGAAACCTCTATCCGCGCGTCGACTAGTCCGCTCTCGTACCGTTGATTCGCTCCGAATTTCCACGTCTCCATGACCCCTCGTACAGCTTCGGGGGATACCATAGCAGTATTGTTCACTCTTATAAACTGCTATATTATCGTCCTGGAATCGATAAACAACATGCTGGAAAACGTAACGAGAAGGGATGCGATGCGAACGACCGCCGCTGTCGCCTTCGGCGGGACGATGGTTCCCGAATCGACGATAGCCGAAGAGTCGAAGCCAGCGGATCGGGACTCCCGTTCGACGGACGTACTGTCAGCACCGAACGGTGCACAGGTCGGCGATATCGTCGGAGATAGAGCCCTTATCTGGAGTCGGGCGAGCGGCCCGGCACGAATGTACCTCCACCTTTCGACCGACCGGGAGTTCTCCGAGAAACGGACGATCCGTGGACCGGCGGCACTCGCGGACAGCGACTATACCGCAACGATCGACATCGAGGGACTCCCTCGGGGTGAAGAGATTCAGTATCGGGTGGAGTTCGAGAGCCTTCGGGAGCCAGGAACCCGAAGCGATCCGGTGGGAGGGTCGTTTCGAACGCCCCCGACGGATCGAACAGATATCCGGTTCGTCTGGGGTGGAGACGTCGTCGGGCAAGGGTGGGGGATCAACCCAGACTTCGGTGGCATGAAGACGTTCGAATCGATGCGGAAAACGGACCCCGACTTCTTCATCCACTCCGGCGATTCGATCTACGCCGATGGGCCGCTCGAAGAACGCGTCGAACTCGACGACGGCAGCGTTTGGCACAACGTCGTTACGGAAGCGAAATCCGACGTCGCCGACACGCTCGCCGAGTTTCGTGGGAACTACCGGTACAACCTCCGGGACGACCACTACCGAGAGTTCGTCTCCGAGGTTCCGATGATTCCGCAGTGGGACGATCACGAAGTCCTCAACAATTGGTACCCGAACGAGAAACTACCGGCGGACGATCCGCACGACGTCAAAAGCGTGAACCTACTCGCGGCACGTAGCCAGCGGTCGTTCCTCGACTACATGCCGATTCGCCCGCGGGAGGACGTCGACGATGCGATCTATCAGCGCTTCCCGTACGGCCCCTCGCTGGAGGTATTTCGGCTCGACATGCGGAGCTATCGAGGTCCGAACACGGGGAACACGCAGACGGAACCGGGGCCGAAAACGGACTTCCTCGGCGACACGCAACTGGACTGGCTCAAAGACGCGCTCTCGAACTCCGAGGCGACGTGGAAGATCATCGCGGCGGACATGCCGATCGGACTCGTGGTCACCGATGGCGACAAGTACGAAGCGGTCGCAAACGCGGACGACGGGATACCGAAAGGTCGGGAACTGGAGATCAAAGAGTTGCTCTCGTTCATGCGCTCGGAAGGCATTCGGAACGTCGTTTGGCTAACGGCGGACGTCCACTACGCGGCGGCCCACCACTACCACCCGAAACGGGCGTCGTTCTCCGAGTTCGAACCGTTCTGGGAGTTCGTCTCCGGTCCGCTTCACGCCGGAACGTTCGGACCGAACGAACTCGACGACACCTTCGGACCGGAAGTCGTCTTCGAGAAGAGTCCACCGGAAGGGGAAGCGAACCTTCCGCCGAGCGACGGACTGCAGTTCTTCGGGCAAGTCGACGTCGATGGTCGATCCGACGCACTGACGGTAACGCTCAAGGATATGAACGACGATTCGCTGTACACGAAGGAGCTTACCCCCCACGGCTGCTGATCGTTACCCGGTCGACTGCTGATCGTTACCCGATAGGCCGCTGATCACCGCCGCCGCGGCGTGGATCACGATCTAGTTCTCGCCAGGTGGCAACCACACGACATCTATATCTCCTCACATGACGTACTATACGGGTGATTATGCCGATCGATATCACCGCCGTGCTCAAGCGTGGCTACCGCCGCAGTACCGAACGAAACGGACTCACCCTCATGGGGATCATCTTCGTCATCTCCGTCCTCGACGGCGTGCTCGGACTCGGCGTCGATCGATTGAACGCCGGGCAGCAGTTCGCCAACAGTGGACAAGTGGACCCGACGTTGCTCGTCCCGTCCCTCGGTGCAGGAATCGTCTCGTTACTGTTGGGCATCGCGTTGCTCGTCGTAAGCATCGCGGCCATTCGCGTGTTCGTGAGCGACGAAACCGAACGTCTCCCCCGAGAATACTTCACCCGGAATATGGTCTGGGCCGCGATCAACCTCTTCGTCGGCGTGATCGTCTTCGGAATCATCGTCGCACTGGGTTTGGTCGCGTTCGTCGTCCCGGGTATCTTCCTGCTCGTGACCTTGGCGTTCTGGACGGTGTACGTGGCCGTCGAAGATCAGAACTTCATCACGGCGTTCCGCAACAGTTGGGGATTGACGCGTGGATACCGCCTCAACCTCTTCGTGTTGGGCGTGGCCGTGTTCTTCCTCGTGGTACTCGTCAACCTCGTCTTCGGCCTCGGTGACCTCGCAAGTGGGAGTCTCGCTGGCGATATCGTCGCCTTGGTGTTCGCACAGGCCGCGAGCGCTATCACGACGGTCTTCTCGACCGCCGTGCTCGCAACGGCGTACACCGAACTCACGGCGGACGACGATGACGAGTTTGGTGAGACGGCCAGCGACGACGAGGACACCACTACAGGACGCCCCGCCGCCTAGAGCGGCCGATCGCTCCCGTTCGAACGGGCGTCCCACCCTGTTGGTCGAAGGACGTTCACAGCCACGACGGAAGCGACAGGACTACACGACCCGAGCACCTCAGCTATAAGAGATGTCACGGGGATTCCCTCGTAATCTCCACAGCGGCCTGTTCACGCCCCAGTTGCGGCGGTTCGTTTTCGTCGGGGGTGTCGCCGCGGGAGTGCAAACGATCCTGCTATGGATGTTCGTCGATAAAACGGGCCTCGATTACTTGTTTGGCGCACTGATCGCCATCGAGATTACGATTCTGTTTCAATACAATCTCAATAACGCGTGGACGTTCCAGGCGAGTCGAAACACGAGTTCGAAAGGCTACCTCGTCGGATTGCTCAAAACGAACGTCGTCCGCGGGACGGCGATCCCGATTCAGCTCGGCATCCTCTTTTGCCTCGTGAACTGGGGGAACGTTCTCTATCTACTCGCGAACGCCGTTGCGATCGGTATCAGTGGGGTGTACCGGTACGTTCTCGACGCGCGGTGGACGTGGGGATGAACTGGCCCTCGAACGAAGAAAACGCCGGAAATCCGGCGGTGATGGCTTTAGACTACTCCCGGACCGTGCTTGCCGGGCCAGACCCGACGGACCGAGTGAACCGATTCCCGAAACCAGTATCACTCAACCATTAATACGGGAAGACGGTGAATATTCTCCGGGGAACAATGGTTTCGAACGATGAGAGGTGGCTCCGATGGTAGTCCCGCAGTTTACAGCGTGGTTTGGGTCGGATCCGGTCGTCAACGGGCTTATCGGAGGGGTGATCATCGCGTTTCTCAACCTTCTCGGAGCGTCGTTGGTTTTCGTTTGGCGGGATCCATCCGAGCGGGCGATGGACGGTGCGCTCGGATTCGCTGCCGGCGTAATGCTTGCTGCGAGTTTTACGAGCCTCATTATTCCCGGGATCGAAACCTATTCCGATGGAAATCCCATCCCAGTCCTGGTCGGAATCGCACTGGGTGCGCTCTTTTTGGACCGTGCAGACGTACTCGTGCCGCACGCACACTTTCTACTCACCGGTCGACGGAGAACGGACGCCGCGAATCCGAGTACCGATTTACCCGTAGACGACGAACGACTCTCCGGTGTCATCCTGTTTATTCTCGCGATTACGCTCCACAATATGCCCGAGGGACTCGCGGTTGGCGTGGGTTTCGGCAGCGGTGATCTCGGTACGGCGATTCCGCTAATGCTCGCCATCGGTATCCAGAATATTCCGGAGGGATTGGCGGTTTCGGTGGCCGCGATCAACGCGGGATTGGACAAACGCTTCTATGCTGCATTCGCGGGGGTTCGTTCCGGTCTGGTCGAGATACCACTCGCGGTCCTCGGTGCGTACGCCGTTCAATCAGTTTCGGCCTTACTCCCCTACGCGATGGGATTCGCCGCGGGAGCGATGCTGTTCGTCATCAGCGACGAAATCGTTCCGGAGACACACACGAAAGGGTACGAGCGTATCGCAACCCTCGGGACGATTTTCGGAACGATCGTGATGCTGTATCTCGACATTTCGCTCGGATGAAGTACCGCCCTGATGAGTGGACCCAACAGTTTCGCTGAATCAGCCTCCCGGAATACGATGGCGACTCAACGAGCATCGACTGACAGACGGAGACGTTCAGACGACCGATGATGGACAGAGACGTTCAGACGACCGATGGTGGATAGACGGCCGTTCACGGAAGGACGGCTAGCCGGTCGGCGGTAGCATCATTGCATCCTTCGTGTGTTCGAGTCCGCTGGTTTCCATCCCTCATTCCTACTTTGTGAAAACCATCGCCCCCGACTATGGTATATGGCAGTCATAGTCACAGAAGAACCTGAGATACGGAAGGAGTTGCTAAAATGGAACGACGAACACGACCCCCGGACCAGCAAACCGAGACGGACCATTCGAACCGTCGAGAGAGGGATGTCGCTGCTGGCTCCTTTGAGTGTCCGGAATGTGAGACACGGGTTTCGGTCGCAAACCAAGCAGCCGAAATAGTCTGCGATGACTGTGGGTTCGTCATCTCCGATCGTCCAATCGATCACGGCCCCGAATGGCGGGCGTTTTCTACCGAAGAGGATCAACAACGAAGCCGCGTCGGTTCGCCGATGACCAATCAACTCCACGACAAGGGGTTGAGTACGACGATCAGCCATCGAAACATCGATGCGAACGGGAAGCCCCTCGGGAGTCGAAAGCGGCGGAAAATGAAACGACTTCGTACGTGGGACGAACGGTACCGCTCGAAATCGAACCAGGAGCGAAATCTCAAGCAGGCGCTGGGGGAGATTTCCCGCATGGCTGCGGCGCTCGATATACCGCGGTCGGATACCGAAACCGCCGGTGTCATTTATCGGCGTGCGCTCGAAGCCGACCTGCTTCCCGGACGGTCGATCGAAGGGATGGCGACCGCGAGCCTCTATGCTGCCGCTCGTCAGGCAGACGCACCGCTTAGTCTCGACGATTTTGCGGTCGTCAGTCGAGTCGAGCGGCGCCGTATTCACCGAGCGTATCGCTACATCACGGCCGAACTGGAGATCGGTATCGCACCGACGGATCCGATACGGTTCGTTCCTCGTTTCGTCTCCGAACTCGATCTAAGCGGTGACGCGGAACGGCAGGCTCGTGCTTTGCTGGATACTGCAAAACAGCACAACGTCCACATCGGAAAGAGTCCCGTCGCACTTGCGGCCGCAGCGGTCTATGCGGCCGCAACGCTGAGCAACGAATCGGTGACACAGGAAGCGGTCGGGTCCGTTGCCCATATCGCCCCCGTGACGATCCGAAAACGATACACGGAGCTTTTAGAGACCTACGAGAGCTAATACTACGGATCGTTCTCTACGTATCGCTATCTGATCAATCGATTCGGGAAGGAAGATAGGTCTTTGAATAGCAAATCCGCGGACGCTCGGAGACCTGCTCATCGAAACGTTCGTCAACGGGTTGCACTTCGCCCTCGATGTCGGATTCGTGGGCGGAGGCGTCGGGTTCCTCACCAGCCCATTCCCGGATCGGCGGCGGCCTGTTGGACCCAGGAAGCGACCTGCTCCTCGTCCAGTGTGTCCGTCTCCTTCAGGTCCAGGGCCTGTCTCTTCGGACCCGTCCCGCTGGGAGGCTTCGGCTCAAGGTACGTTTCACACACGAATGTCAGTTTCACGTGTTTCGAGAACGCACTGAATGACGCGAACCAGCCCTGGTCCTCGACGCCGTAGAACGGCTGGTGATACTTCACGGCGCGGCGCACGTGGGGTAACTCGTTTCGAACGATTTCGTCGAATCGTGCCGCAATCTCACGATTCCACCCCGGCAGCGCCGCAATATACGCGTGTACCGCTGCCGATCCATCGGCAGTATCGTCCCTCCGAATCGCCTGGTACCGTTTTTGCCGTCCTCCCCAATCCTCCTGCGTCGGAACCTGGTCCGAAAGCTCGATTTCTCCGAAGTCTTCGTCCACGATGGTCTGCTCTCCCTCTCGCCCCGATATCGCGGTCACGACCAGGATCGAGTCCGTCTCATCGGATCTAGAAAACATGTCGAAGTCCAGCCGCATCGTCCCTCCTCGCCAGTGGCGAGCGAAACCCACCCAGCCGTCGGGGTGGTCGCCACGGGTGTCTTTTTCGACTCGGAAGAGACCCATCATGGCAGGAACGACGTCGGCACCCCATTGGAGCCCTTTTTCCGGGTCCGTGAAACGAACCCCCTCGTCGTGGTCGGCATGGTAGTAGGGTGCTCTGATCACTTGATTAGCCGTGACGAGTTCGTTGACCCGTTGGACTGTAATTGGGCCGGACACGCTCATATTCACCGACTAGGTGGTGTATGAGTATCAATATTTTCGCGAAGTGTCGCGATCTTGATTCCGAGAAGCTTGACTATGAACGTCGGAAGGAAACGATAACGAACGGGATCAATAATTGAGCGAGAGTCGTGACCCCACTATTATATAATCGATATTTCGATTGCTAACGTGTGACAAGAAGTGGTACCATGGATGAATTGCTTTCCGGTTCGGTAGCGGTCATAACGGGCGGTTCGAGTGGCAATGGTCGTGCGATTGCAAGAACGTTCGCCGAGGAAGGTGCCGACATCGTCGTTGCCGATATTCGTGACTCTCCGCGTGAGGGCGGGACTCCGACGCACGAAGCGATCGCTGCGGAAACGGGATCCGAGGCAACGTTCGTCAAATGTGACGTCACCGAGAAAGACGATCTCGAAGCGAGCGTCGAAGCAGCCGAGGAGTTCGGCGGGGTCGACATCATGATCAACAATGCCGGGATTTTCCGCGGTGAAAATTTCCTGGAGGTGTCCGAAGACGACTACAATCGACTCATGGACATCAACGTCAAAGGCGTGTTCTTCGGGGCGCAAGCCGCTGCCAAGCGTATGGTGGCGAACGGAGGTGGCAGTATCATCAACCTCTCCAGTGTCGCCGGACTCGAAGGAACCGGGGAATACGTTACGTATTGTACCTCGAAGGGTGCCGTTCGATTGATGACCTACGCGCTCGCTGACGCACTCGGTTCCGAAGGAATCCGTGTCAATGCGATTCACCCCGGGGTCATCGAAACGATGATGACCACCGACGATGTCGAAATCGTCGGCACCGAAGAAGGAGAGATGTACGAGCAGATGATTCCTTCGCAGCGATTTGGGACACCACAGGACGTCGCAAATGCAGCGCTGTTTCTGGCTTCCGATCTCGCGGATTACGTTAACGGGGAATCACTCGTGCTGGACGGTGGGCTTACGAACACCGGATAAGTCGTCCCGTTTTATCGATTTTTATCGACACTCTGTCGCCGTAGTCGTGTCCGATGGCCGTAATTCACAGCATGCGCTGGGCGATCATCTCGTCGTCAGTGTAAAATTGGCGGGAGACGGCCTACTCTCCTCCCACCTTCCGATGGGAGGATTTCGGGCAGACGTTTGTGGCCTGTCCCACGGACCTTACGTGCTTGAAACCGGCGTCTCTCGTTCCCCGTTGGGTCGAACGTCACATGGGTGCGGGTGGGAAACGATTCAAGTCCGGGAGGTCCGGGGTGACCGCGAATTTTCGTGCTCCGATTGCCGAATCGACGCGGGTAAGCTCGATTCAACCACAGTTTTCGACGACGACAGTCCTTGTCGTTCCACAGAGTGTTGACGGTGGTCGAGTGAGCAAGCCAGTGGCCGTCTTGCTCGCCACATCTATTCCGTTTGCTCCAGGGGACATAGTTCTTTTTCGCATTCCCAAAAAGTGAGAATCGATAGTATGGCCGACCTAAAGTGCCACATTCCCGGTCTGAACGTTTGAGGCACGGGTACCGACTCTGTAACGACCACACGAGCAGTTACCCTCAGTCGATCCGGTAAGACGATCGATCCGGACACGGCGCAATCGTCTTCGTGACGGATTCACTCCACGAACGACGTGATCTCCCGATTGAACTTTTCAGGCTCCTCCCAGAAGGGACAGTGTCCGCTCCGTTCGAACCGTACGAGGGTCGCCTCGGGGAGGTGGTCTTCGAGCCACCCCCCTACGTCCGTCGGGAAGATATCGTTCCGTTCGCCGTAGAGAAGCAGGACCGGCACGTCGATCGTGGGTACCACCGGTCGGAAGTCGGAATACACGACATCCAGAAAGATATCGATGGCGACGCTCGTCGGAGTCTTGGTCGTCTCGGCGTACATCTCGTCGATCGTGTCCGCCGCCGGTGGTTCGTTGAACATCGCCTTTAAGAACGGTTTTGCAACCGACGGACGATTGTACGTGAGGTTCGTCGTGATATCGACGCCATCGATACCCGAGAACTCACCGGGTGACCCGTGAGGCCAGTCGTCATCGTACTGTAATTTTGGACTCTGGTCCACGAATACGGCACGGGATAGCCGGTGGGTTCCGAACTGGTCGAAGTATTCGAACATGACCATCGTCCCCATCGACCATCCTACGAGGGTAACGTCGGTGAGTTCGAGCGTCTCGATCAGTTCCCGGATGTCCCGTGCGTACTGTGCGAGGGTGTGCCCCGCGTCAGTCTTTCCGGAGCGTCCATGTCCCCGAAGGTCGAGGGCCACGACGCGGTGGGAGTCGGCCAAGGCATCGAAGTTCTTCTGCCACCAGTACTCGGCATTCATCATCCAGCCGTGGACGAGTAGAATCGTCTCCCCCTGTCCCTGATCCTCGTAGTAGATCGGCACGCCATCGTGGGTCTCGAAGTATGGCATCGCGGAGTATCAATCAATCGACATAGGCATAAACGGTTCGGGCGGTCGCTTCCAGCGTGATTCTCGTCGACCGGATGGCGAACGCGTTCACATGCCGAGATGCGATGCGACGTCCGAGAGCGCTCGGTTGGACGACCACCGTCCGAAAAATCGCCCGCAAACGACGATCAACCGATCTCCGCGATCACGTTTCCTCCACCTTGCCGCTACCGTTTGGGGGCCGTCGCTGGAGCGTGGTTTTCGCGTACCGGGTGAGTGGACCGATGATGATCCCTTCGACCGCAAACGTAGGAACGATCATCACGGCGATGACGGTGGACGTGTATGCACCAACGAAGCCAGCGATACCGACGTTCGCGGCAGTAAGCGCGGCACTTACCGCGCTGAAGACACCCATGAGTATCACGGTCGCGACGGCACCGAAGAGTCCGGCGAGCGCACCGTCGTATAGCCCGTCCGAGACCGTTTCTGCGGTCCATCCCGCGACGAGTCCACCGACGATCCCCCACGGGGCGAGCGCGCCACTGCCACCGAGAATCCCCGCGAGCGTACTGATCACTGCGGTGAGTGACGCTCCGAGATAGACCGGTTTGCTAACCATTAACAGTAATGCACTGCTATCCCGTATATGTCTTTGGCTGGATCGGGGTATCCTCGAACGAGGTTCGCCTTCGAACGGTGTCGCGTGACTGGCGAAGGGGAGAAAGTCGGCAAGGAGCGTGAGTAGCGACAACTTTTATCAATATTCAAAAAAGACTACGTGTATGGACGATATTTTCGTCGGTCAGCTAATGACGACGACCCTCCACACCGCATCACCCGATACGCTCGTCGAAGAGGCAGCACGAGAGATGATCGAGAGCGGGATCGGTTCGGTAATCGTCACCGATGACGAGAACCATCTGCTGGGAATTCTGACGACCACCGACTTCGTTCGAATCGTTGCCGAACGACAACCCAAGGACGAAACGCCGGTATCCGAGTACATGTCGACCGATGTCATGACTGCGACGGCACAGGACTCGATCCGCGATGTCTCCGATCGTATGATTACACACGGAATTCACCACATGCCCGTGGTGGATGAAACCGAAGGGGTTATCGGAATGATTTCCACGACGGATCTCACGGCGTATCTGTCCCGTGTTCAGACTCCGAGCCCCTCGTAATCGAGCTACGTAGAAGTTACTCAAGCTGTGTCGAGGTTACAGCGTTACTCGAGCTACGTAGAGGTTGCAGCATGCAACCCCTGTCGATACAAAACTCGATTACTCCCAACGAACGACACGTTGTCGCCGTAAGATGGCGACCAGCCGTCGTCCGTCAGCGGGCGGTCCCGACGGTTTCCCGTGTCTCGGTGCTGCGACCTTTCGCCCATCCACCGATGGCACCAGCGATGGCACCGGGAATCGCCTGGATGAGCAGGATGAATAGGCCGAGTGCGAGGCCCGTGAACGCCGGGAAGAGACCGGAGAACAGCGCGCCGAGCACTGCCCACACGACGAGGAGAACGACCCCGCCGATGACGGTGGCAAGTCCACCGTGGACGGCACCGCGTTCGGTCCCGACGACCATGTAACCGGCGACGAACCCGCCGATGAGGCCAGGTAGTGCGTGGACGAGTCCCGACATCGCCGTAATCGGGACGAACCAGGCAGCGAGTAGTCCGAGAATGAACGCGGTCAAGAAACCGGTGATGACAGCTCTCCAGTCAATTTGCATGATCGAACAAGAATACACCACAAGACATGATAAATATTCTATAAAAATATCTGATGTATCAGGGGTTCTCGTTTCCCCGTCCCACTGGAATATTGGTATTACCGCTAGTACGGCGTCTCTCGGGGGAGATGGTTCGAGGAGGTGAACTCACGATGCTCGCATACCCATACATCCGACAGCTTATCGAACCTGAACTTCCCCAATCCCAAATTTGTTTCCCTCACAACACTTTTGCCCTCGGACAGCGTACACTGATGGGTTCCAACATCGGGGGGAAATCGATGGCCAGCAACAGTCTTTCACGACGAGTTAGAGAGGATCTCAAGTCGGAACTTCCGGTGACGGAATGGCTTCCGAAGTACGACCGATCGTGGTTACGGATCGACATCGTGTCGGGACTCACGGTTTCGGCCGCGGTCATCCCCGGTGGATTGGCGTACGCCTCGCTCGCTGGACTACCCCCGCAGACGGGACTGTATGCCGCCCTGATGGGTGCCCTCGCGTACGTGTTCTTCGCCTCGTCCCGGCAAGTGATCGTCGGACCGACGTCGCCGCTTGCCATCCTGCTCCTCACGGAGGTGGGACCGATCGCAACCGGACGTGGGATGGAATATGCCTCCCTCGTCACCATCACGACGATCATCGTCGGCATCATCTGTGTCGTCGCTTGGGTGTTCCGACTCGGTTACCTCGTGAACTTCATTTCCGGATCGGTGCTCACCGGTTTCGCGTCCGGTGCCGGGCTCTATATCATTTCCACGCAGCTCGGGAAACTCCTCGGCATCTCGGGGTCGTCGGGCACCTTCTTCCAGCGCGTCTGGTTCATCGCCACTCACTTGACCGAGGCACAGTCCACGACGGTCGCGGTTGGACTCGTTTCCATCGCCCTGTTGCTCCTCGGGAAACGCTTCCTCCCGCGTGCACCGACCGCGCTCCTCGTCGTCCTGCTTTCCATCGTCGTGTCGTCGACACTCGATCTCCAAGCGCGAGGGGTCACGGTAGTCGGACAAATTCAGAGTGGCCTCCCCCCGGTGACGGTTCCGTCGGTACCGTCGGTCGGGGTTATCGAATCGCTCGTTCCCGTGGCCATCGCCCTCTTCATCCTCTCGTACGTGCAAGGCATCGGGGCCGTTCAAACGTTTGCACGTCGGAACGATTACCGGGCGGACCCCGACCAAGAACTTCTCGCGGACGGCGCTGCGAACGTCGCCTCGGGACTGTTCGGTGGCTTCGTCGTCGGGGGGAGCATGTCCCGAAGCGCGCTCAACGATTCCATGAACGGGAAATCACAGATCGTCAGCGCGGTGATCGTCGGCGTCCTCGTCGTCGTCCTCCTGTTTCTGACCGGGTTGTTCAGGACGCTTCCGGATGCGACGCTCGGTGCGGTCGTCATCGTCGCCGTCATCGGCATCGTCGACGTCGATGGCATGCAACGACTACACACCATCAGCCGAAACGAGTTCTTCATCGCGGCGGCGGCGCTGCTCGGCGTGCTCGCCCTCGGAATGCTCTGGGGGGTGTTCATCGGCGTCTTCCTCTCGCTCACGATTGCCATCTCGCGGGCGAGCAACCCCAAGAAGGAGGTGCTCGCCCGGATTCCTGACACCGACCACTTCGTCAGCAGAGAGCAACACCCGGAAGCGGTCGAAGAACCGGGCGTGCTCGTGTATCGTGTGGACGCCGGATTGTTCTACGCGAACACGAACAGCGTTCTGGACGATCTACTGGAGAGGATCGAGGAGCGACAATCGCCGGTCGACCTCATCGTCTTCGACCTCTCCACTTCACCGATGGTCGACCTCGCGTCCGTAGAGATGTTCGAAGACCTGCATCGCACCCTCGAACCGCGTGGGATAGAACTCCGCTTGGCTGGCGTAAACGAGCAAGTCTTGGAAACGTTCGAGGCCGCGTCCTTAGACGAGACACTCGGAGAGATTCGCGAGGAGGGGACCGTGGAGGCGATCATCGACGATCGAGGAGCGTCGGACTGACCGGATATCATCCGGAGTTGTAGCGCCGTTATATCGCCATCACACCTCGGAAATCGTCCAGAGGGGCAGGTACCGAGAGAGAACGGTGCTGTCTAATCGTCGGCAACGACGCTGTCTTCGGTCGCCGCACAGCGGTTCGGTCCGAGTTCGAGTTCGTTCTCCTCGTCGATGCTTTCCGGTACGTAGCTCCCCTGATTCGTGGCGATCACGGTCTCGTAGTTCGGCGGTTTCGACGGGAGGTTCTCGAACATGTGCTCGACGAACTCGTCCTCCGCTAACTGCACGATCTCGTTGGTACGCCGGACGGAGCCAACCGTCGTGACCATCGGCACGCCGGGCGTGACGTCGACGTACTTGCCGTCGTCGGTGACCGAGAAGTGCCCCGGGAGAATCTTCACGTGGTCGGGAAGGGACAGGATGACCTTCTGGAGCGTCGCGTACTGGACGCGTGCGCCGTCGCGTGCGTCGGCGTCGGCGAACTGGAGTTCGGTGCGGCCGATGGACTCGACGAACAGGGTGTCGCCTGTCAACAGCGCCTCGTCGTCGATCAACCACGAAGTCATACCCGTCGTGTGACCGGGCGTGTGGACGGCCTTGATATCGACATCGCCGATATCCACCGTGTCGTTCGGGTCGACACCGTCGAAATCGTACTCGGGGTCGCGCGTCGCAGCGGGTGAACCGAGGTGGTACGGAACGTCGAGTTCGTCGGCGAGTCGGCGGCCGCCGGAGATGTGGTCGGCGTGGATGTGGGTATCGAAGACGTGCGTGATTTCGAAGCCTCGCTCCGCGGCGGCGTTCATGAACGTCCCTGTGGCACGAGTCACGTCGATTGCGGCGGCCTCGCCGGTCCGCTTGTCGCCGACGACGTAGCCGAGACATCCCTTCGAGCGGCGCTGTAACTGGAGGATTTCCACGTCATCGTTCCGCGTTGCGATGGGGACGACGTCGTAGAGCATGCTCCACGATTCCATGCCACCTTCGACCGTCAGTACGTTCTCGAACCCGTCCGCTTCGAGCCACTCGGCGAACTGCCCGGCAGACTTGCCGGTCGCACAGATGGTGATTACCTCGTCGTCGGGAGCGAGTTCCTCGCGGTGGGCGTCGAAATCGCCGACCAGTTCGTCGTTCGCACCCGAGAACTCGACGTTCTCGGCGTGCGCGATGTGCCAGTCGGCGTAATCGTCCGGGTTTCGCGTATCGAACAGGGTGACGTCGTCGTTCGCATCGATCTTATCTCGCAACTGCTCCACCGTAATTTCCTGAACCATTGCATTGAATTGTATCTTCCATGCAATAATAAGGGTTCGTCAGGTCAGATTTATTGCCGGGACATCGATCCGATATCGGATGATTGGGACGATAAGACCACATTATTGCCCCATTATGGCCCGTTCAACTCTCTCGGAGAGCGTTCGCGGCGAGGGATGAAAAACCTCGGCAGTATTGTGTACTATTATCTCGACTACCCGCTTCGAACCGGCAATCACATTACGTTGGAGTCGCTACGACGAATTAGTGATTTAATGTCCAATCCGGATTCGGTGCGTGAGAAACTCGATGGTCTTCCTCCTAGCTCCAAGTTCATCTATAAGATACTCGACCAGAACGGTCGAATGACACAGAAAGCGATCATCGAGGAGACGATGTTATCGGCGCGAACGACGCGCTACGGTATCAAACAGCTCGACGATGCGGACTTACTCGAATCGACACCAGCGCTCCGTGACGCCCGTCAGACCTGTTACGGACTGGCGTTGGACGGGGCGGACCGGGGCGACTACGCAACGGACGTCCTCGTCGAGGCGGAGTGGCTCGACGAACGGTTGGACGAGGTTCGAAACGACGACCCGTCGCTCCTCCTGATCGAGGTGGACACGAGCGACACCTACGAGGACGGGCATATTCCCGGGGCGATCAAGCTCGACTGGCAAATGCATCTGACGGGAGAAAACGGCCGTGGCGTTCCGGAAAAGGGAACATTCGAGGCGGTGCTGGGACGGCACGGTATCACCGAGGATAGCACCGTCGTCCTCTACGGGGGCGAGTCGAACTGGTTCGCCGCCTACGCCTACTGGCTGTTCAAATTCTACGGCCACGACGACCTCTACCTCCTCGATGGGGGCCGTGACTACTGGATCGAAGCGGGCTACCCCACCACGACCGAGGTACCATCGGTCACTGAACGTGAGTACGACGCGAGTGGACCGTTCGACCACCTACGGGCGACTCGCGACGACGTCGAACGGGCGCTCACGGAGGACGTGACGTTGCTCGACGTCCGGAGTTCCGAGGAGTTCGTCGGCGACGTCCGGGCACCGCCGAACGGCGAGGGGATGCCGATGACGATGGTGGGCGGGCACATTCCCGATTCCGTCAACGTCCCTTGGTTCGACGTTCTCGATGACGACGGCAGGTTCAAGCGTCGCGACGAACTCAGGACCATCTACGAGGGGGAAGGGATCGCACAGGACGACGATGTTATCGTCTACTGTCACGTGGGCGAGCGCTCCGCCCTGTCGTGGTTCGTCCTCTCGGAACTGCTCGGCTACGAGACCGTGCGTAACTACGACGGATCGTGGAGTGAATGGGGAAACCTCGTGGACGCACCGATCGAGACCGAGTGAGCCCGATTCCGTTTCAAGCGGCTTTAACCCGCCGGATCTTCAAGATACAAAAATTTCCGCCATTCATCGATATTGTGAGTATTGCACAACAATATTGCTTCTATCTTCAGCTTGATTGGCGTCGGACCACACGTATCGAGTAGGTATGGTAAAAATAGTCGTTCTCGGTGCGGGAACGGGTGGTGCCATGACGGCGAACATCCTTCGACGGAAGTTGGGTACCGACGCCGATATCACGGTGATCGACAAGAGCACGAAGCACATGTATCAGCCGTCGTTCTATCTCATTCCCTTCGGCTATCTCGAGGCCGAAGAGCAGAGTCGAGACATCCGCGAACTCTTCGAGAACGGCATGAAGTTCGTACAGGACGAGGTAACCGGCGTCGATCCCGACGAGAAGGTCGTCGAATGTTCCGAGGGCGATTTCGAGTACGATTACCTCGTCGTCGCCACCGGCCACCGCCTCGCGCCCGAAGCGATTCCCGGGCTACTCGAAGGATGGGAGGAAACCGATTCTGTCTACCCATTCTATCACTACGAAGCGGCGATGGCGATGCGGGAGGCGTTCGAGGATTTCGACGGGGGAACGTTCGTGGTCACCCAACCCGATACGCCCATCAAGTGTCCCGGTGCACCGCTGAAGATGACGATGCTCGCCGAGGATTTCGCTCGGCGCAAGGGAATCCGCGAGGAGACGGAGTTCATCATGACCCGGAACGCAGACCACCACTTCGGTGTCCAACCCTACCGGGACAAACTCTACGAGTTGTGGGACGACCGTGACATACAGTTCGAAGCGAACTTCTCCGTCGAGGAAATCGACCCCGACGAACGGGTCGTCCGTAGCGCGGACGGCCGGGTGATCGAATACGACCTCCTCGCACCGGTGACACCGCAGTACGGCCAGACGGCAATCACCGAAGGCTCCCCCCTGACCGAGGGCAGCGAGAGCGGAGAGTACGTGACGATAGACGAGCGCACACTGCAGCACACGGAGTACGACGACGTGTTCGCATTGGGTGACTGTGAGAACGCGCCGCACTCGAAGACCGCGGCCGCCGCCCGCAAAGAAGCGCACGTCGCCGCTGACAACATCGAAGCGCTCATCGAGGGGCGCGCGCCACGAACGGAGTACTCCGGATACGCCGCCTGTCCGCTCCTTACGCGGAAAGGGAAGGCGATGATGGCGGAGTTCGACTATGAGGAGAGCATCTCCGCGCCGGTCGAGAGCAAGATGAACTGGATTTTGGACGTCAACGTGCTGCCGTCGGTGTACTGGAACCTCTGGTTGCACGGCTACGACCCGCTCCCGTAGGTGATCACGAATGAGTGATACACAAACACAGGAGGCGGTCATCGAACGCGACTCGGAGGACCTCGACGCACTCGTGGACAAAATCGACGACAACGCCGAGGACCTCATCGCGTTGCTCGACGCCCTCGACGCGACGCAGGGCCTCGCGGAGGAACTCGTCCCTGAACTCACTGACGTCGCTCGCGACAACCGCGAACCCCTCCGTGAGCTTCGAATGGCGTTCGAGCGCGAGGAGACACTCGTCCTGCTCCAGAAGGTCGGAAACAACTCGGAACGGTTGGTCGAACTGCTGGATGTTCTCGAAGTCAGCGTCGGTCTGACCGAGGACCTCGCTCCCGAACTCGTCACGGTCGTTCGCGAGAACCGTGAGACAGTCGAGCGATTGCGAACGGCTTTCGAGAAGGAAGAAACCATCGTCCTCCTCGAACGGTTCGGCGAAAACGCCGACGCACTGGTCGAACTCCTCGAACTGCTCGACGTAACGCGTGGACTGGCCAACGACCTCGTTCCCGAACTCACGAACGTCGCTCGGAACAACCGCGAACCGATCGCGGATCTCCGGATGGCCGTCGAGGGGTTCACTGACGCCCGTCGGGAGCGCGAGACGCCGGACATGTACGAACTGGGTCGGAACATGGAGGGCTTGGTCGCGCTGACCGAGACGGCCGCCCAACCCGAGGTCGTGAACTCGCTCGACGCCGGGTTGAGCGCGTTCACGGACGAGACGAAGCCGAAGAAACTCGGCCCGTTCGGCCTGCTCGCGGCCCTACGCGACGATGATGTTCAACAGTCGCTCGGCGTCCTCGTCGAAGCGGCGCGACGGATGGCACGGGCGAACGACGAACGGTGAGACGGACGGCACCGGTGGAGCGGACGACGCTGCGGGCCTCGACCACGACCCCATTGTCGTACTCCCGTCGTCAGTGACCGAGGCGCGGAACGTCGTCGAAATACGTTCACGGTTGGGAATCGTCGTGCAAATCCCATTATTAGGGGAGAGATGCGACAGAAGTAATCACGTATCTATTTTAACAGGTTGATCGTTGCATTCGGTGTCATGAACGACGCCGGAGGTCGGGATGGTGCGTCTACAGTCGGAGGCGTAAACGCGTCAGTCGCAGGAGTCTGTATGATCCTCGCCGGTGGAATCGCATTTATGGGAATCATCACCGGGGAAGTTCTCTATCCGGGATATTCGACCCGACAGGACATCAGCGACCTCGGGTCTACCCAACCACCGAATCCGATTATACAGCAACCATCCGCGACCATTTTCAACGGGACGATGTTGATGACCGGAGCCCTCCTTCTGATAGCGACCTACTTCATTCATCGAGCGTGGGGCCGTCGCATTCTCACCGTCCCCCTGGCAGTGTTCGGAATCGGGGTTTTCGGCGTTGGAGTGTTTCCCGGGAACATCACACCTTGGCACGGCCTCTTCGCACTCCTCACGTTCTTCAGCGGAGGAATCACCGTCGTTCTCTCCTCGCGGGTCGTCGCTCGTCCGTTCGCATATCTCTGCGTCCTGTTCGGTGGGGTGTCCTTACTGGTCCTCGTGAGCGTCTTCTTCTACGGTCTCGTCCTCCGGGAACCTAGCCCGTTGGCAGCGCTTGGCTCCGGCGGTATCGAACGATGGGTTGCGTATCCGCTTCTCCTCTGGGTTCCGACGTTTGGGGGATATCTACTCGGTAGCGATCGTTCATCACGGAATCACTGACGCGATGAGATCGGCATTTTCCACACGTCACAGGGACACATGGTCGTGCATCGAGCAGGGTCCACGATACCGTCGAAGATGCTCGTACAGGCCGCAAAAGGGATGATACTAGTCACCGCCGGGAGAAATTATGAACATGGTTATGAGAGTCCGACGCCGATGTTTCGAGGGAGTTATACGAAGAAGAATCGAATTACCCGGTAAGCCATGACAGACAGCGGATCGGACACGACAGGGGAGTCGTTCGGCGATGACGGCCGGGCGACGACCGAACGAACCGTACTCCGATACCTCGTTACCATCTCGCTGATCGGGATGTTCATTCTGATGGGTGCAGCGACGTACTCCGTAGCGCTTCGAGGATGGATGGCCTGTGGCGGCGGGTTTCCGAAGTGCGCAGGGAGTTACATACCCCTGCTTCACTCCCCCGGATCGCTCTCCCAAACGTACACTCATGGACAGATTCTCGCCGAATGGTTCCACCGGGCGACGGCGTTCGTTACCGGAGTGCTGATGCTCGTCGCGACGGGACTCGCGTGGTGGCGCGTCAAGGAATTCACCATCACACGGTGGAGCCTCACCGCCGCCACGGCAGTACTTCCGCTGGAAGCCTATCTGGGTGTCCTCACGGGTGTCCCGAACCCATCGCAAGCGCTCGTTGCGATTCACCTCGTCGTTTCCCTGTTCGACCTCGTCGCCCTCGTCATCGCGGCGATAATTCTGTGGTGGTCGGCATACTCCGGCGGCCGACGCGGATCGCACGAAGCAGGAGCCTGATCGCGGGAGTTTCGGACTCCGAATTCGGATAGTCGGTGATTTCGGCCTTTTTCAGTACCGCTATCGTGCGTTGTGACCAGTGGAGAATGAGTTGAGACGGGACTGTGGAAGAAGGGCTACCGCGAGAATTCGTCGCTGGAAACGGTTTCGAGGAAGGGTTCGAATCGAGAATCACCCCAATACCGTACCGTTTCACTCCGTTGGTCGTATTCGAGCAAACCAGCATCCGCCAATCTCGGTAGGTGGTTGTGAAGTAACCCGATTTTGACCCGTTGACGCTGATCGACCGACGATTCCTCCCGTTGACTCGTGGAGAGAACGTATTCGACGAGGTCATCGAAGCGGGCACGGCCGGTCTGCTCTCGCTTGAGGAAGGCAATGACAGCACGACGATGTCGATGCTGCAACAGGCCGACGACCTGAGCTTTTGTGAGTCGGTCTGAGTTGGTCGATTGATGCGTACTCATGAGCAGTGATTGAGTATCCCTCCCAAAAAACGGGATCCCTAAACAGTTAGGAATCACGTGCTACTCCATCGTTTCCGTCCCTTCGAAGAGCACCTGCAACAGTTTTCGTTCGCTCGCTCTGAGATGCTGGTGGAACGTGGGTGCCGATACGGCGAGCGAATCTGCGACCGCTTCACCGGTGCTCTCACGTGGCCACTCGAAAAAACCGGCATTGTATGCCGCGGTCAAGGCGGCCTGTTGGCGGTCAGTCAACTGGTCCGTGAGGTGCATCTGGCGTCTACCGAAGGAAGAGAGGGACCGTTTGACCTCCCGTTTCGTCGTCAACCGAGCATTTGGATAGATCGACTGCACGGCGTCAGTGAGTACACGGATATCGGCATCGGCCGGGGCTTCAGCAACGATCGATCCACTCCCTTCGATAACCTTTGCGTGTTTGATACGGGCACCCCGTTCGATGAGAACCTGTGGGGAGGTCGATGCTCCAACGAACACGATTTCAAGGAGGCTTTGTTCCGGTTCCTCCCTGATACAGCGGGCCTTTTTGACGATCGATTGCCGACGCGTCATTTCGAGAAACGCATCGGCTGGTGCATTCTCCAACGTGATATAGTAGAGTAGTTCCCTGTCCGTCGAAGGCACGAGGTCTTCGAGCGTGATAGAGCACTGCAAGTCGGCGGATGCAGTGACGAAGAACGCGGTCGTCTCGGTGAGATCGAACGTGAGTTCATAGCGGCTATCCGTGTGGAGTAGCTTCTTACTCTCCGCGGCATGAATCGCGTGGCCGATCGTCTTGCCCAGTTCTTGGAAAACGGCTCGTTCCCGTTCACTGAATGCGTCGGAACGAGACGAATGGAGAACCAACACGCCGTACGTCGTCTCCCGATAAACGAGCGGGATACAAAGCACGGAACGATATCCCCGGGATAGCGCTTCGTCCCGCAACGAATCGGGGAAGAGAGGGTCGGACTGGATCGACGTGATCAGTTGGGGTTCCTGTGTACTGATCGCTTCGGCAGCACCGCCGGTACTCGTTTCGACCGTATCCGTCTCGGCAAGGAGATCGAAATAGTTCGCATCGAGGTTTGCCCCCGTTCGAGGCTCGATGCCGCCATTTGGCAACGAACGTTCGCCGATAAATGCGTCCTGATAGAGGTCGGACGCGGCGAGTCGTTCACAGACGCTGGTCTCGATTTCCTCCCGCGTCGTCGTTCGAACGAGTGTCTGATTGATCTCACGGATGAGGCGGTTGATCCGATTGAGCGTGTCGAGGCGATCACGGTGGCGTTCGAGAGCCGCTTCACGTTCCTTCCGTTCGGAGATGTCTTCCCCGACCAGGACGAGATATTCGAGTTCACCATCGGGGGACCGGAGTGGAGCGGCGCTCAACGAAACCCACAGTCGCTCGCCATCCGCTCGTTCGAGAATCGCTTCGTAATCGTACGCTGCGGAGCCGGTTTCGATGACTTCTGCCATAATCGCGTCTCGAGGATCGATCGGTCGGTTCTCGGAATCGTACAGAGTGAAATCGTCCAGTGACGGACGGGACAACAACTGTTCGATTGGCTCGCCGAGAATAGCGGCGACCTGTTCGTTCGCCCGAACGAGCCGTCTGTCCGGTGTGAAAACGCCGATCGCGATCGGGCTCGTTTCGAGAATTCGTTCGGTGAGATCCCGTTCCCGTCGAAGCTCTTCTTTACGCTCCTGTCGGCCGGAGACGTCCCTGAAGATTCCCTGGACGACCGTTTTGTCGGCGAGGTCGGTGACGCCCGTACTGACCTCGACCGGAATGTGGGTTCCATCATCGCGGACGATATGCCGGGTCCGTTCGTGTCCGCTGGTGCCCGTCGCGTCCCCGTTATCGCCGCCGTTCTCGGAGTACTCGTGAAGTCGTGTCGCATACTGCTCCGGCTGTTTTGTTGGGTGCAGGTCCGCCAGATGCATCCCGCAGAGTTCGTCCTGTGACTTCCCCATGAGCGTCGCCGCCGCTCGATTCGCGTCTTCGATCGTCCCGGTTTCCGTGTCCGCAATGAAAATCGCGTCCGGGGCCGCTTCGACGAGTCGCTCGTACTTCTCCTTGGTGTTCTCCAGTTCCCGTTCCCGTTGCTTTCGCTCCGAAATATCACGGATGATCGCCGTGAAGAGTCGTCGTCCATCGTGTTCGTGTTCGTAGAACGAGAACGCGAGGGGGAACTCGGAACCATCCTTCCGAAGCCCGATTCGTTCGACGTACTCGTGATCGAGCGCGCCCGAACCGTCGCGAGCGTGTCGGTGAAGTGACTCCAGATAGGAATCACGGAACCGTTTTGGAAACAGTCGGGTGACCGGTTCACCGACGAGTTCGTCCTCGGTCCATCCGAACAGACGTTCGGCCGCGTGATTCGAGAATACGATGGTACCACCAGGATCGAACGTAAGGAACCCATCGAGTGAATGTTCGACGAGATCACGAAAGAAAGGGCCATTACGACGGAATTGGGTTGCGAACTCCTCGGTATCGGAATCGTGACCGTGATCGGGTTGATGAGTCATGGTGATATGTGATATCGTAGCACCGTTCGGTGGAGGAATCGAAGAGCGAGAACCGATATAATAGTTTGGATAATCGTATCGATGACGACCCTGACCCTCGGCTCGATCTACCTTCGAGTGGGGTACTGACGGAAGATAGAGCGGTGATCGTGGAGTTCGAGAACCACCGATTACGGCACTCAACCGTCGGACTGATCGCCCTCGGGATCGATCTCGACGACACCGTCACTTGATACGGTTACCACGTATCCCGCATACGGAAACGAGACGTAACCACCCTCCCGTAGTGATCCGTCCACTCGCGGTGCAAAGAGCGCGTCGAGTGCGTCCGGATCGATCACCTCGTACAGCGGGCGAAGGTCGTCTATCGATCGGTCGTCTCGCTCCGCAATCGCGGTGAGAATTCGGGTGCTCAAGAAGCGAGTCGCGTTTTTCTTCGACGATCCCATCCCGGATTCTGTTGTGTCCATCTGGATCACTCCTCCCACAAGAACAGTTACCCTGACATCGCAAGGAGTTATTGTGTCTACTGCCCTTGACGAGTCGGTAGACAGGAGCCACTACTAAGAAATTAATTGGGTATTTTTGTCCAACAGTGCCGAACATTGTGCATTGGAAATAGAGAACGAGATTCCTCGGTCGGTTCGGTCGCTTCGACCGGTTCCTGACCGTTTCAACCGCTTCGAACCACTTCCTGACTGGTTTCTAGTCGATTACCCGTGACCACATGGGTGTCTCCCGGAAATAGACCTCTCCCTTTCACTTACAGTTTCACCGCCGGTTGTCGTACCACCGGTATTCACCCCTCGAAGAACGATTTTACCGCAAAACCCTCACCACCAACCAAGTGCGGCAGCGTCGCATAGCTGACTTTGGGAAAGCGCCCTGGCAAGTGGTGAGAGTGCACCTGTACCATTCGGCGGGTGGATAAAACCCGTTCCGGTAGCACAAAAATCAATTGTAGTCACTCACATGCGTAAATAGGTAACATGTGTCAATACACTCCGAGAAGGTATCCATCTTACCGATCATGGTCAGCAATTCGGTTCTATCCCTCGTTCTCGAGGGCGAGACCGGGAGTAATCGACGAGCAAACAGCCGTCGGGAAGGATACTCAGTCGTCGGTACCGGCCCGATAGATTTCGTCGATAATGCGTTGGACTGCGAGACCCTGGTGAATATTGTTCGCCTCCGGTCGGTCGCCGGATCTCACGGCGTCGATAAACATGCGTAACTCGTCGTGATAGGCGTAGTTCGATGGGGCGACGACTTCCGAGTTCACGAAGTGGTCGGTGCCATTGCTTCGCGCTTCGTACAGTTCGAGATGGTTCCGCCGATCCGGTACCGGTTCGACCTCGGGCAACGTGTCCGTGAGATCCAGGAAGGCACCCGCTTCGGTCCCACGAATGGTGTAGGAGTGTTCGGATTCGGTGTTCGTCGCCCACGCGACTTCGATCGTCGCGGTCGTATCCGTATCGAACTGACAGAACGCGGTCACCGAATCCTCGACGTCGTACATCTTCGCGTCCCCGTCGTCCCCCCACATGTAGATGTACGAATAGTCCTTGTGGTGGCCGAAATCCGACCGGGACGTCGCCATGATATCGGAGAGTTCGGGCCACTCCAGGAAGTACAACAGGAGGTCGAGGAGATGGCCACCGATGTCCATGAGGGCACCGCCGCCCGCGATGTCCTTCGAGGTGTACCACGTCCCTCGGCCCGGAACGCCGCGCCGTCTGACGAACTTCCCGTGGATGTGAATTATCTCCCCGAAGTATCCCTCCTCGATGTACGATTTCGTGACGTCACAGATGTTCCGAAACCGCTCGTAGAAGCCGACCATACAGATGTTATCGGTTTCCTTGGCGACCGCGGCGATGTTCTCCGCGGATTCCAAGTCGTGGCTGAGCGGGGTCTCCAGAAAGACGTCGAGTCCGTGTTCCAACGCGGCCGTCGCCGTCGGTTCGTGGAACTTCGTGGGAGTACAAACGATGACGGCGTCGAGATCGGCTTCGAGGAGGTCAGAAAGGTTCTCGTAGGTCGTGGCACCGAATCGCTCCCGGAACTCGCGACGAGCGGTCGGATCAGCATCCGCGCCACAGACGGGAGGGCAGTCCAATGCGGTCAGTACCTCGGCGTAGTTCGTTCCGTGCGTTTCGAGGCCGAGGATGCCGATCGAGGGCGCATCGTTCTCCATTTGCTCGTTTCGTCGTCCCGTATCGATATTATGGTTTTGAGAGGACGACGTCGTGGAACTCGCTACGGAAGAAAACCACCTATCGGTTCGCGGAGTCCATCCGCGCCCGTAGCTGATCGGATAGATCGGACAGGTGGGCGGTCCCGAAGGTCGCGACGAGCAATCCGCCGATCGTGTTGTAGAACAGGTCCAAGATCGTATCGTCCAGTCCGTACTGGGTGAGGACTTTCCCGACGCCGACGAGGCTCGATACGACGCCGACGTAGAACTCGATGAGTTCCCAGATGACGCCGAACGCCATGACGAACAACAGGAGATAGACGAACATGAACCGGGGTGGCATCACGATGTACTCCGTGTGTTCTTCCAGCGCTCGCGTCACGGCGTACGCGACACCGGCGACGAGCGAGGAGGACAGTGCATGCGTCATGTGATCCCACCACCACGTCGACTTGTACGGGCTGATGAAACCCAAGGCGGGCACCGATAGCGTCCCGAACGCGTGTAGAAACATCGCGACGGAGATCCAGAGCACGATTCCGCCGTTCATCGTGACACGGTAATTTCGCTCGAAGAGCGCGGGGAGGAACGTGACGAGCAAACCGATACCGGAGTTCACCACGATACCGGCGTTCCCTTGCCAGAGGCCGATCAGTAGGATGGCGGCCATCGCCGCCTGGAGGATCCGAACCAACTGATCCTCCCGGCGTTCCGAAACGTGAACGGGCGAGTGAAAACTCACGTGCTACTCCCCCGTGATCGGTCGGCGTTCGCAGAGAGTTGACGCCGGAAGTACAACCAGAACAGCACGCCAGCGACGATGCCCGCGATGAGCGTTGCCGTGAAGATGGTCATGAGTTCGGTGTTCGTTTTGATGAACGTCGTCCCGAGGTACGTCGCCGAAGCCGCGGATCCAACTGCCCAGAATCCAGCGGTCGCGAGCGTCACGATGACGGTAAAGAAGACCGCGAACTGCGGCGTCATTCGAACCGCCGTCGTCAATTCGAGCGCGACGACGACGAGCATCGCGAGGGTCGCGACGCTGATTCCGGTCACGATTTCGCCGAAGAACTCCGGCCGGGCCGTCGCGACGAACAGCGGCAACGAGGCGATGAGCAACAGTGGCCACGGAACCGTTCGAGTCCACGATCGAAAGACGACGGCGGGCGAGATGGCGACGAACGCCGCAATCGTGGCCATCACCGTTTCGACCAACAGAACGTTCAGGAAGCTCACGATTGCGAGTGCGACGAGAACGATCGCAAGCGCCCATGCGATCATCGCGTTCACTCGTGTGTCCTTGATAAACCACGTTTCCGGAAGTGTTTGACTCATCCCGTATCCCCCATAGAGACCACGAACGCTGGTCGTAGCGACCTGCGGTATCCCCCCTATAGAACGACACGGATCGACTTATCTGTTGGCGGGATTCGTTTCGAGCGGTTACAGCACTTGTCTGGGTAACTCCATCTCCGAGTCCCGCAAGACGAAGTACCGGAACGAAAGGATCGCCAGGAAGACGGAAACGACGGACAGGATCAGGAACGCGTTGTAGAGACCCTCGGAGATGATGCCGCGTGTCAGGCCGATCTCCGCCGCGGCAACGCTGATACTGAGGCGACCGGGCATCGACGACGCGAGGAGCGCGACGGTTTCCTGTTCGAGACCGACGAACCATCCACCTACCACCGAACCGACCACTTTCGATCCGATTCCCAAGACGAGGATACCGGCGAGCAGAAGCGGGCTCGCCGACGAGAAGCTTTCGAGATCGAAATTCAGCCCGACGTAGAAGAAGAATACGGGGGTCACCAGGTCCGAGACCGGCTTCATCGAGTTTTGGATGGAGTGGCCCTCGTGTGTGATCACCGCGACGAGAAGCCCGGCGAAGAACGCGCCGAGAATCGCGTGAATACCGATGAGTTCCATGCAGTACGCCAGCGTGACCATGAGGAAGACGCCCACTTTCACCGGATTTTCGAACATTCCCTCCTGAAGCGTGTTCGAGAGATAGTCTTCGAGCAAGAACGGCAGGCCGATGAAGAACACGAACAGCGCGATCGTCACGAGGATGACGCCGATCACCGGCTTCGGGGCGGTGATCAAGGTGATCCCGTATGCCAATGCCGCGACGGATAACAGGTCGTTCATCACCGCGACGGAGAGAATCGTCTGCCCGGTATCGGTCTGGAGAAGCGAGAAGTCCTCGACGAGGGGATAGATGAGCCCGAGCGACGTCGTCGAGATGGTGACGCCGGTCAGAAACGATGCGAAGAGGTTGAGTCCGAGCACTCGTGCGAGGGCAAATCCGGAGATGAACGGGAGCAAAAACGTGAACACGGCTAGCTCCGCGATCTGCCGTGGATTCCGCCGGATCGTATCCGGATCGAGTTCCAAACCGGCGTCGAACATGATCATGAGGAGTCCGAACGCCGCGAGCGCGGTGAAGAATTCGAACCCGGGCATCGATGGATTGACGATGTCGAATATCGAGCCGAACAGTATCCCGGCCAACATCTCGACCGCCAATATCGGAACGTTGTACTCGGTCAGCGATTTGAAAACCAGACTCGTTCCATAGACGAGCGCGAGAACGAGAACGAAATGAAATGATAGTGACATTAGTGTGCAACAACTCGATGGGTAGACTGTCGGGTTATCGGGTTCCCTTCGTCGATACCACGAAGTCTATTCTGACTGAACATAACTAAATCAATCGGAAATCTGTCGGGACTCTTCGTGAGCGATGTGCGCCCAGTGTGCAACCGAACTGCTCTCCAAGAGGGTCGGAATCCTCGCAGTGTACGGATTGCGGCCTCGTCCCCACCGTCGAGATGCAGATCTCATGTTCGAAGTTTAGCGGTTCCAGCAACGGTAACTACACGTCTCTGGTGAGTATAAAATACTACTGTCACGGTAACTTTCGACCGCTTCTTAAAAATCATCGTTGGGAGAGGTCCCGAATTCGACACCATTGGTAGACGACGAACCGACTTCGGTTCCCTCTACGGAATCTCCTCTGACCGAACGACACCACCAATTTAAACTATTCGACCAAATCCACAAATCCCACCTATCTCACCTATTTCACCTAACCCACCTATTATTCTCGATACTGCGGTGATTCCTGCTCGAATCATGCGTACGGAATCCGCCACGGAAGTCCGTAGCGGTAAGACACAACCCGGAACGAGGTCGATCTCGAATTAGAGGGGTTCGTCCTGGTAACTGGCCGGGTCCTGTTGGTCGTCGACAGCCTGGGTAAAGAGGCTCTCAGCCATTTCTTCGTCAACCTCGTTAGCAGGTGCGTGAGCCGACACGCCGAGCGTGATGAGTTCTTCGATCGCTTGTTCCCGATTCAGGAAATCACCTTGGTCGACGAGTCGGTCGATATCGGAGTCGATACGGTCGGGGAGGGATACTTCGAATGTGACCATACGCCCACTCATAATCGAGGGCAAATGAATTCTCTGGTCTCCGTTCTCTTTGCCTCCGGTTGGCGTCATCCCATACGCGGTCGATTCGTTTCGACGAGCTAGAACGATGCTCGCGTGCAAAGAAGCGAACATTTAGCATACCCCGCTTACATACGTAGGTGTATGACCGATGGGGTTCCCGTGTCATGTACGCAGTCTGGTGAGTTTCATCGACCACTGCATACGGGTACGACGGTGGTCGAACCGGGAACCCCATCGTCTTCGATACCACCCTTCGGGCTTCGATTCCCACTCCAATCACGAACGGTAACCGCATTGGAGGCAGTCTACCGAGTCAGTTAGCTAAATCAATGAGACACGTTACAACGATCGATCGCCGACGATGGCTGGCGGTGGGGACGATCATCGCAGCAGTCGCAACTGGCGGGAGTCTCTGGCTGAGTTTCGGCCTCGGACTCGTTCCCTGTGAACTGTGCTGGTACCAACGGATCCTGATGTATCCGCTCGTGGTCATACTCGGTGTCGCGACGATCGAGGGGCGACCGCTCGTCTACCGGACCGCATTCCCGCTCGCGATCGGCGGCGTTTTGATCGCGGCGTACCACTCGTGGATACAGTACACGGGGGCTCCGACGGCCTGTTCCGTCGGCCAGATCAGTTGCGGCATCGTGCAGTATCGAATCGGTGGGATAACGGTCCCGAACCTCTCGTTGACCGCGTTCGTCTTGATTACCGCGGTACTGTTCGTGATCGCGCGATGGTCGAACTGACCGATAGCCGGGTCGCGTAACCGGATGAAAGTCGACGGGGGACGGGTTCGGCGCTGATTCGGGGTTATGGTCGCCTCGGTACGAATTTTCGTTTTCGACTCAATCCTGCTCGCCCCAACTCGACGTCTCGTTGACGCGCGTCGCCACTGGCTTCGACGCTGGATCGAGCGTCGTCGTGACGCGGTTCCGAATTCGGGAGACTTCCGCTCCGATCGCTCGGTGCCCGAGTATCGAGAACCCGAGGAAGATCGTGACGAATCCGACGATCGTCCGTGCCGATATCGCTTCGCCTAGGAGTGCCCATCCACCGAGCGTGGCCACGATGGGGACGAGGTAGAAGATCAAGTTCCCCCGAATCGCCCCGACCTCGTCCAGCAGGCCGAAGTACGCGATGAAGGCGAGCGCGCCCGAGAAGACGCCGACGTAACCGAGCGCAGCGAACGCGGTCGGCGTCCACGCGATCGCGGCCGGTTGTTCACCGGCGGCGAAACTCAACGTATGGCAGAGGAGCGCGGCGACCGGGAGTGCCCATGCGGTGCGAACGGTACTGCCGAGGGAGGAACCCGCCCGCCGAATCAGAACGCTTCCGAGCGCACCACAGACCGCGGCACCGAGGAGGATTCCCTTCCCGATAACGGCACCGTCCAGCACGTGAGCGGGGTCGATGTCGACCACGAGCGCGACGCCGACGAATCCGAGCGCCAATCCACCGGCACCGACGCGAGTGAGGTCCTCGTCAGATAGCAGCACGGTCGCGAGGGCGGGAGTCAGAATCGGGTTGAGACTGTAGATGATCGACCCGACCCCGCTCGACGTGTACTGCTGTCCCAGAAAGATGAACGCGTTCGTCAAGCCGACCGTGAACACGCCAGCGGCGAGGATACCGGCAAAATCCGAGCGTGTACGGGGAAGCCACTCCTCCCGTGAAAACGCGAACAACACGTAGGTCAGCAACAGCGCCGTGCCGATGTCGAACCGAAACGCGACGAACAACAACGGCGGGAAGTAGTTCAACCCGGCTTTCGCCGCGACGAAGGTTCCGCCGAAGAAGGCGCTCGCGGCGAGGAAGAAACCGAGGAGGTGGTAGCGACTCCGTCCCATCCCTACCGACACCTCCAGTGACGAAACGGAGCCACACTTTTCTTGAGCATCTCATATTGAATTCCGGTAGACATCGTTCTTCACTCTAACAAAGACGTATATCCGTATGAACTTGTCCAGAAATAGATTCATACAGTGGAAGAACAACTACTCCGTGTAGAGCGTTCATACCGTGAATAACATTCACGGTGTGAAAACAGCTATACGCGTCGGGAGAAATGGGGTTGCTATGGACTCCGCACTCGACGAGATCGAATTCCTCGCGTTGTCGAGTAATCGCGTTACAGTTCTCGATACGTTGTGCGATGATTCATACACGCGACGCGAACTCGAAGAGCAACTGACCGCGTCCCAGCCGACGCTTGGACGTATCCTCCGTGACCTGCAGGAACGGGGATGGATAACGTACGATGGTCGCAGATACACCACCACGGCGACCGGTCAACTCGTCGCGGAGGAGTTCGTCGATCTGTTGGAAACCGTCGAGACCGAGCTCAAACTTCGAGAGGTAGTCGAATGGTTACCCACGGAGGCGATGGATTTCGACCTCCGACACCTTTCGGATGCGACGATCACGACGCCGAGTCAAACGAAACCGGGTGCGCCGGTTCAGCGAGTGCTCGAACTCCTCCATCGCTCCAGCCACGTCCAGTTGTTCTCGTACGCGTTCAACGAACAGAGTCTCGGTGTGATTCGGCAACGGGTACTGGACGGAGCACAGACGTTCGAAGGGGTGCTGTCCGAGGATGCGCTCGCCATGATCACACACGATTCGGCGTTACGGGAGCAACTGCGTGACCTCGTCGAGTCCGGGGACGCCGAAATCCGTCTGTACGACGGGGAAATCCCGTTTGCGGTAACGATTACCGACGACGTCACGCACCTCCTGTTACGCGATCAGGACGACTTCCTTCGTGCGGCGTTGGACACGGACGACGAGGCGGTCCTCACGTGGGCGCGTGGGAAATTCGAGGGATACTGGCAGCGCTCGTCACCGGTCGATGCGGAAACGCTCTCCGAGTAATTTTGCCGGATTCAGCTCCCTCTCCGTACTTCCACAGTGCTTGGAAAGGGCCGATTCGAGTGGAACGTTCCTGGACGCAGCGAGAGCACCGACAGAGGTTCGAGAGCACCACAGGCATCCACTACGTCGTCCTATGGGCCACCAATACGTCGTCTCCCTCGGTGACGTAGTTGAAGAGCGTCGGTTAGTGCCGTCGATCGGTGCGGCGTGAGTCGGATGGAGGTTCGTCGGCGGGATAATATCTGATAGGAAGAACAAAATTTGTGGATGGATGCGCGTAATTCGACCGTGATCGTCCGTCCGATTTTTCGACGATTTCGGTCGTTCGACCGGCCATCGGTCGAGGTATCGAATATCCGTGGCTCGGATACGTTTCGTCACTACATACGGACTCATGCCGAACCTGTTCGCTGCTATTCGGTCCCTTCGAAAGGGATGTCGGATTATAACTAAATCGAATTTGTCCGTAATGCGGGATGTTATGAAAGAACAGGTGACGACTGAGACAGCGGAGTCGGATCGAACGCGTCGTTCGTTTATGCGTCGTACAGGTCTCGTAGCTGCCGGAATCCCTGCCGTGCTCGCCATGCAAGGGACGAGCAGTGCTGCGGATCGAACGACGTACACGATTCGTGACGGGACGCCGGACGAGACCGACGTGTACGTCACGGACACGGGAGAGGGTGGAACGACTGCCGTCGTCGTCGGCGGCATTCAGGGGAACGAACCGGCCGGGAATCGAACTGCGGGCGGTATCGAATCGTGGTCGATAGACAGTGGAAAACTCATCACAATTCCGCGGGCGAACCAAGTCGCCATCGAACGCGATACCTACGTCAACGACAACGGGAACCTCAACCGAAAGTTCCCGCCGGGGGAGACCCCAACCACGCCGCTCGCACGGGCGATTTGGGACGTCATCGAATCGTCCGACCCGGACATCGTGATCAACCTTCATAGCTCGAAAGGGATATATCACGAGGACGTCGGCCCCGACGGGGTCGGGCAAGCCATCTATCCCACTACCGCGTCCGGTGCCGGTGAGGACGCAGTGCAGGCGGCGGGGTACATGAACCGACACCACCTCCCGGACTCGTTCCCCGAGTACTACCGGTTCAAGCGTGGAAACACGATAAACGGAACCCGACCGTTGCTCATCCATAAAGTCGATGCGGACCTCGGCAAACCCGGATTCATCGTCGAGGCGACCCGATACAAAACGGACCTCGAAACGAGGACGAGATGGGAACTGAACATCGTGCGCCACCTGTTGCGTCGCCACGGAATCGAACGAACCTACGAGAACTGACGGACCGGTCTTCCGGGTGAGTGGGCGAGGGGGTCGAGAAATCGGTCTCACTACGGTCGTTACGTCCACCCGTACGACGTAGACACGACACCGATCAGCCTTCGAGTTGGGGTGTCGTTCCCAGTTCCTCGATGGTATCGGCCGCCCGTTCAGCACCGCCAGCGGACCGAGCCGACACATTGAACTCCTCGATAGCTTCGTGATACGGTTCGGCCGTGATCGAGTCGGCGGCGTCGCGGACCGCCGCGGCCGTTACCTCCTCGTCATCGAGGACGACGCCGACCCCAAGGGAACTGACCCGCTCGGCGACGAGATGCTGATCGGCCATATGTGGGACGACGACCGTCGGCGTGCCGAACGATAGCGACTCCATCGTCGAGTTCATCCCGCCGTGGGTGACGAACGCGTCGACGCGGTCGAGCACGTCGAGTTGCGGGACGCGTGAGCGGACGTGGACGTTCTCCGGACTCTCGGCATCGAGGCGGTCGGCATCGGTCTTCGCCTTGAGGACGACCTCCCATTCGCCGTCGTCGAAGGCATCGAAGCAGACGCGGAAGAAGTCGTCGTCCCCACAAATGACGGTTCCGAGGGAAACGTACACCGACCGACGCTCGGCGAGGCGGTCGAGCGGAAGGTCGGCGTCGCGCTGTTCGCCACCGTCGCGCACCATCGGGCCGACGAAAACGTGATCGTCGCCAAACGACGCCGCATCGGGCTGAAATTCGCGGGTCAACGGAACCAGCGCGCGGTCGGTATCCGCGACGAAGAAGTCACTCCGGTCGGGGTCTTCGATGCCGACGTCGGCCAGTAGCTCCAGTATCTCGCCGGAGAATCCGGGTTCCTCGTCGTCGAACGAACGGACGTTCTCGATCAGCGGCGACCCCTCCCGCATGGCGAAACTCGTGTTGAACGACACCGTCGGAGCGTCGAGTTCGTTCGCCACGACACGACCCCACAGGCACATCGGGTCGGTAACCACGCGGTCGACGTCGTCACCGGCGACACGGTCGACGAGCGGCGGGGCGTAATCGAGCGTCTCGGACATGAAACGGACGAGGCGTTCGCGGCGCGAACCCTGACCGTCGTCGGACGGGTTCACGCCCGGTTTCCCGTCGTCGTTCATCCGACTCATCAAGTCGAACTCCTCGCCGAGACGCTCGAACGTCGCGCCGGTCGGTTCGACCACGTCCGCGAACCGTTCGGGCAGGTAATACGTGACTTCGTGACCGCGACCGACGAGTTCGCGCGCCGTCCGCAGCGTCGGGTTGACGTGACCATACGCGGGAAGCGGGAAGATGCCGACGTGAAGCGTGGACTCGACGGTTCGACGTTCGGACTCGGATGTTTCGATTCGATGCATTTGGTCGGGGTTCGGCTCCCACCGGGTTCTTTCTTTCGATAATTTAAGTAACAAAATTATAGTTCCTGAACGTCACGGGGTCGGTCGAATTGGACAAAGAACGACATGGATACGCGTTGTGCTCTACACGGATGGTATCCAATCGTCGCACGCGGACGTACGGGAGTGAGTCGGGATTCGGGACGAAAAGACGTCTCGCAATTCTTGAGCCGAGTTGGAAAGAGACTTCGATGCTCGACGATTCAAGCGGGCAATCGCAGTGCGACGCTGTACATCGTGCCGGTCGATTCCTCGCCGATGGCCGTTGCGACCCGTTTTACTTCCGCGGCCAAAGGCTCGCCGAGTTCGGGTCGAAGTCGAGAACACAACGAGAGCGCCGCGGTGGCGTGCGCCTCGATATGGCTCGCGGTCCACGGCACCGGGTCCAGTAGAATCCGCTTCCGGTCGAACTCCCAGCCGTATCCCGCGAACAGTCGTTCGAGAACCGCCTCCGGATAGAACGTCAGTGCCGGTTTGCCCGTAGCCAACTCGGCCACGGCGTTTTCCAGCGCGAAGAGTTCGCGCACGGCGGCGTCGTCCGGCGGTGGGCGGTAGTCGTCGACCACGAGGTGACAACCGAGGTCCGCGACCCGCGTCAGTTCCGTCGCCACCGCTTCGAGTGATGGTGGCCCAATCAGGTTGAACAGACCGTGAGCGGTGATGATTTCGACCGAGTCGGTTTCGAGTGGGAGGGCACGAAGGTCCGCTTCCAAAACGGCGGTCCGTCCACTTTCGCCATCAGTTCGTTCCCCTTCCCCCTCGCTGTCAGTCCATCCTCCTTCGCCGCCATCGAACCGCTCGCGGACGGCAGTCGCGTGCTCGGGGTCGTTCGTGACGGCGTAGACGCGGCTGGCACCGTCGGCGAGCAGACCGGCCGTCGTGTTGCCCATTCCCGCCCCCGCTTCGAGGCAAGTCGCGCCCGAAACCGGACGGTCGGCGAGAGCGGTCGTAACGGTCCGCGGGATATCCATGGCTGTATCGAGCGAACTCCTAATGATGGAGTTGCTCCGGAACGGGGCTCCGCTCGTGGCGGAGTTTCTCGATGAGCGACCGCTGGGCGGCCTCCTCCATTCCGTCGTAGCGCTCGGCCGCGTCGAGCACCATGGCGACCAGCTTCGGGTCACCCGGGTTGATGACGCTCGTCAGTCCCTGTGCGGCCGCGAAATCGAATCGCTCCTCGATTTCGGCGGGCGTATCGACCGGTTGATACCAGTTCGAATACGGACGGTCCGCCTCGGGAAGTTCGTCGGTCGAAGGCCACGGTCCCTTCGCAAAGGCCTTGATGCCAAGCGTTCCAATGCCCGCGTCATTCGCCCGTTCGATTACCGCTTCGTAGTCGTACTCGTCGTCGTCCTTGCCCACGACGACCGGGTTCATCGGGAACATCACCGTTTCGAGGTCGTCGATTCGGTCGATGGCGTCGAGGATAAGCTGTGGGTTCCCGTGACTCGTCAACCCGATGTGACCGATTCGTCCGTCGGCTTTGGCCTCCCGAAACGCTTCGAGCGCGCCGCCATCGCCCGTGATGGTGTCCAATTCCTCCTCGTATTCGAGACCGTGTACCTGATACAGGTCGATGTGATCGACGCCGAGGCGGTTGAGTGACGCGTCGAGTTTCCGTTTCGCCCCCTCGTATCCCCGTTCCTGTGTCTTACAGCCGAGGAAAATCTCCTCACGGTGTTGGCGGAGTTTCGGCCCAAGTTTCAGTTCCGCATCGCCGTAGGTCGGGGCGACGTCGAAATGATTGATGCCGTGATCGAGCACGAGTTCGACCATCTGGTTCGCACCCTCCTGTTCGAGCCAGTTGAGCGCGATGGCACCGAACGTCATGATGGAACTGTCGTGACCGGTGGTACCCAATGAGCGCGTCTGCATGGTAGCTAATTACTGCCGGTCAACAAAAGCGTATGTCTCGGGGTATCAGTCGGCGGGTTGGGAGTCGCGGTTCAGGAAGATCCGAGAGATTTCCGCGCCGAGGTCGTCGCCGGAGTGCGTCTCCTCGACCTGCGTGTACACGAGCACGAGGCCGAGCGTCGCCAGCGCGGCGGCGAACACGAACGGCACGACGTAGCCGAAGCTGACGAGCCATCCGCCCGCGAGCGGGCCGATTGCGGTGCCGAGACCGAACGCCATCGTCAGCACCGAGAGCGTCGTTCCGGCGTTCGAGTTCCGCGCGATGTCTCCGGCGAGCGCGAAGGCGGGCGCGAACACCATCGCACCCGCGATTCCTTGCACGAACCGAGCGCCGATCATTCCGAGCGGCGTCGCGACGAACCCTTGTGCGACCGTCGCGGGAATGAGGAAGACGAGACCGATAAGGATGAACGGCTTCCGGCCGTACTTGTCACTCGCGGTGCCGACAGGTGTCTGCATGACGACCTGTCCGAGCGTGAACGCCGCGAACTCGATCCCGAAGAGCGTCGCACTTTGCCCGAGATGGTTGTTGATGATGCTTTCGAGGGGAGAGAGGATGGCGATGCCGATGGCCATGAACAGCGACGCGAGACCGAGCGTGAACACGGAGTCGAGGGTACCGTGACCGGCGTGTTGCTCGAAGACAGCGATACTGTGATCGCCGCCCGCGTCCGCCGTGTGCTCCGCATCGAAATCGACGTCGGGGTCGCTCACCAGCACGAAGACGAGGAGTGCGCCGACGAGTGCACCGAGCGTCGCGATGTAGAACGCCGCCTCGAAGCCCGTGATGCTGTAGCCGAGGAGCGTGTACGGGCCACCGTAGATGACGGTGCCCGCCGCGACGGGACCGATACCGAACCCGAGCATGCGGAACGTGTTGAACACGCCCATCGACCCGCCACGGTTGTCGTCCGTAGAGAGGTCGTTCACGAGCGCGACGGTCGCCGGCACGGTGACGGCAACGCCGATACCTTGCCCGATGCGGATGAGGAGCATCGCGCTGTAATTCCCGGCGAGGGAGTACGCGAAGTTCGAGACGGCGAGGATGAGAAGGCCGACGACGACGAAGACCTTCCGTTTCCCGCTCTTGTCCGAGAGGCTCCCCGCGATGGGTTGGACGCCGCTCATGAAGAAGCCGAACGCGGAGAGGATGAGCCCCGTGACGAGGGCAGTGCTGAGGCCGAACGTCCCGCCGCTCACCATACCGCTCCCGATGTAGAGCGGGAGGACGATGATGAGGAACGAGTTCCCGATGGAATCGGCCATCCGCGCGAACGCGAGCGCGAGGACGCGTCTGTCGGTGTCGAGGATACCCACTATCGGGGCCCCCTGTCGATCGTACTGTGTGTGCTGTGGCTCCGAATCATATCTTACTAACCAATCAGTCAGCCATCCGCTTAAACGTTCGGTTCGCGACAACCGATGTACCCCAAATAACACCGACGACCGTTTGGAGCGTTGAAACGTCGGTGATAACCGAACACACGGGACGTTTTCACACACCTAGCTGACTGATTCGTCAGTAAGTCCATTGTGGTATCGTGAGCGTACTTGACGGATCGAGAACGATAACTAGTCGATCGTTTCATCAGGATCGAATCGCATCGAAAACGTTCATCGCACGTCTGTAATTACGTCCCCGAACGCCGGAGATTACGTCCCCGAAAACGTCCGCGTGAGCGCGCTCCGGAACCGTCGCCCGCTGTACGCGAAGAGGACGGCAATCCAAAGCGTGACGACGCCGATGGGGTAGACGGTGATTTGGTTCTGGTCGTTCAACGCGAGGGTGAACCGCAACATCTCCAATCCGGAGATGAACAGCAACCCGGCGGTAATCCGCCGGTCGCCATAGCCGAGATAGCCGAGCGCGGCGGTGAGCAACGCCAGTAGATAGCAGACGACGCCGACCATCCGCATGACCATGAAATCGGGGGTAAACGGCGTGAGCGGGGGCAGTGAGAAGAAGTTGAAACCGGAGAGGCCGACCTTGGTCGAACCGAACATGAAGATGACGTAGTACCCCTTCGGCCACGTCACGATTTCCCACGGGATGAGTCCGACGAGCACCAACACCGCGGCACGGTAGTATCCCCACCAGTCCCGTCCGCCCCCCGACCGAACCGCCGTGTCGCTAGAGTTGCGACTCATTGGTGAAAATGAGGACGCAACGGCGAAAAGGATTGCTACTTCGATGGTCGAAACGTACGCAGTCGGCGGGGTCGTGACAACGGGACCCGAGACCCGCCGGAACACCGCAAAGAAAATCGGTGGTGGGGAGACGAGCGAGAAGGACTACAGCGAAGTCGCGTTGATTTCGATGACATTTGCCGCCCGGTATACGATTTGTGACAACTGTTCGAGGCGGTCGTCGTCCATCCGACTCGTCGGCCCGATGACACTGATCGCTCCGTAGACACCACCGTCCTGTTTTTTGATCGGCACCCCGACACCGACCAGTCCCGGGATCGACTCCTCCCGGTTGTAGGCGAACCCCTTCTCCCTGATCTCCGCCAGTTCTTCGCGGAGTTGCGTTTCGTCGGTGATGGTGTTCTCCGTTCGCGCTTCGAGTTCGACGTCGTCGAGGAAGCGTTCGAGTTCCTCGTCCGTCTTGTACGCGAGTATGGCCTTGCCGACCGCCGTGTGGTAGAGGTTGTTGCGGTAGCCGATGTACAGTTCCGTCTGAACGGCGTTCTCGCCGTTGGTCGTGTAGAGACAGATCCCTTGGTGTTGCTCTTCGACGGTGAAGAGCGCACGTTCCCCGCTTTCCTCCGCCAAGGTGTCCACCTCGTCGCTGACGAGGTCGTAGATATCGAAGCGGTTACGCACGTGGTGGGCGATGTCGATAAACCGAAGCCCGAGACAATATTTCTCGCCATCCTTCACGACGTACCCGTACTCACGGAGCGTCGCCAGATAACAGTGCGCTGCGCTTTTCGAGATGTCGAGGTGGTCGGCGAGTTCCGTCACTCCGAGCCGTTCGTGTTTTTGGAGCGCGCTTATGATGTCGAGGGAGGTTTGGGTTGATTTTACGGGATTTTTAGCCTCGTTCATCTTTCTCAGTACTGTTGTCAGCTGTTGGCATAAGCGTTTGGAATAACCAAACGCACGCTGTCGACCATTTTCCGCCACGAAAATGAGCGATCATCATATAGTTCGCGAATATGGTTTTCTCTTACCATTATACAGACGTCGCTATTCTTCATCGATCTATCAATCTTCCAATTATCACGTTTCGTTGATAAACAGGAACGGAGGTATCGTTTGCTCGCCCAACCGCGTCAATCAGTTCCATGCTAGACGGAAACTATATTAAAGCAGTTGCGTATATCTGTAATATGCGCAGAGTAGCGTTTGCAAGCCGTGTAGAACGAAATCCGTCTCACGCGAGGATTCCGACATGAAGTTCGGGGTGTTCCTCAACCAGTATTACACGGAGGACAGCGAGTTCGGCGTCGGAAACCTCTACGAACAGGTCGAGTTGATGGAGGAGGTCGGGTTCGACTCCGCGACGCTCGGCGAGCGACACATCCACGAGGAGGGGTTCGTGGAACCGATCACCGCGCTCGCGGCCATCGCCGCGCGAACCGAACGGCTCGAACTCGGCACCGCGGCGATGCTTCCCGCGCTGTACAACCCGCTCCACCTCGCCGAGCAGGTGGCAATGATAGACGAGATTTCCGGCGGTCGCGCCGCGTTCGGCGCGGCGCTCGGCTATCGGGAGCGCGAACTCGCGCCGTTCGACGTGGAGATGGACGAACGGGTCGGCAAGTTCCTCGAATCGATTACGCTCCTCAAACGGCTGTGGTCCGAATCGAGCGTCACGCACGACGGCGATCACTGGTCGTTCGACGACGTCTTCCTGAGTCCGCGACCGGACGAGGTCCCGGTTTGGATCGGCGGCCACGCCGACATCGCCATCAAGCGGGCCGCCTACCGCGGCGACGCCTGGATCGCCAGCGCGTCGTCGACGACGGCGGACCTCGAAGAACAGATCGGCGTGTACGAGGACGCGCTCGACGAGTTCGGCATGAGCCGCGAGGAGAACGACGTCATCCTCATGCGCGACTGTTACGTCGCTGACTCCGTCGATGCCGCACGCGAAGCGATCGAGCCGTATCTCCTGAACCTCTATCAACTGTACGCTCGCTGGGGGCAGACGTACATGGACGAAAACGAAGTCGAGGTGGACTACGACGAACTCGACGAGAAGTTCGTTATCGGGACGCCGGAGAACTGTATCGAACAGCTCCGAACCTACGAGGACCTCGGCGTCGATCACGTCCTCATTCGATGCCAGTTCCCGGGACAACCGCAGGAGTCGGCGATGACGTGTCTCGAACGATTCGGCGAGGAAGTCATCCCCGCGTTCAAATGACGACGAAAATCGGCTACGTCGGGTTGAACCATCACCACTGTCGCCCGTATCTCGACAGCATCGACCAGCTCAACGCCGAACTGACGGCGACCGCCGACGAGCAGTTCACCCCGGAAGCGTTGGATATCGAGACGCCGAGCGACGTTCCCCACTACGATTCCGCCGAGCGGATGCTGGACGATTCGGACGTCGACCTCGTCTGGATAACGCTCTCGAACCGCGAGACGCCCGAGGTCATCGAAGCGGCCGTCGAGCGAGGTATCGACGTGTTCACCGAGAAACCCGCCGCCCGGACGGCCGCCGACCTCGAACCGGTCGCGGCCGCTGCTCGCGACTCGGACGCCACTGTCGGGGTCTCATACACGTGGCGCGGCCATCCGATTTCGAAACAGCTCCACGAACTCCGGCGGTCCGGGTTTTTCGGGGACGTTCGGAGCTTCGACCTCCGGTTCGTCGCCTCGTCGCTGCGGACGCGGGACACGGACCATTACCTCTTCGAGAACGCTGCGAGTCGCGGCGGTATCGTCCAATGGCTCGGCGTCCACTGGCTCGATCTGGTGCCGTGGATACTCGACGACCCGATCGTTCGTGTGAACGCGAACCTCTCGGCCGGAACCCCGGAGGTCGATATCGAGGACGGGGCGACGCTCCAGTTGGAAACGGAATCCGGAGCAATCGGCACGCACACCTGCGGCTACTACCTCCGCGAGGGGCGATACGATACGCGGATTCAGGTGTACGGCGAGGAGGGGCGGAGCGATTGGGACCCGATGGGCGAGACGTTCGGCTTCGAGGGGGAGACGACGCTCGAACTCGGCTCCTCGGATGGCGACTGGGTAAGCACGCCACACCGGCGGATCACACACGAATATCAGTCCGCGCCGGGCTACGGCGGACGCTGGGGAATCGAGTTCTTCGAGCGGATGCTGCGCGCCAGGAACGGCGCTACCCCCATGCCAGCCGATTTGGACGACGCGCTCGAAGTCCTGCGGGTTCTCGATGCGGTGTACGAATCCGCGCGAACCGGGACGTGGGAATCCGTCGACTGCGTGTAGGAATCGAACCCTTCGCGTTCGCATCCTCGTCCGCGTTTCCGATCAGTCCTCGTAGATCGAGTCGATTTCCCACTCCGCTACCGGAGTGAACTCCGATGCGTCGAGGTCGATATCGTACCCGAACGGTGCTTCGAGAACGGACCCCAAGGAAATTTTCCCGTCGTGGATATCGAGCGTGGCGAACCCGTTCGGGTGGCGACGATAGAGGTCGCCGTGGTTTTCGAGGATTTGGTCCTGAACATCGTCCGAATACATGTCGAGGCCCAAGTAGTAGTGGTGTCCGTTTCGCTCGACGTGGTCCATCCCGATGGTCGCCATCGTAGCGAGGTCCTCCCCCAACTCGACGGGACCGAGCGTCGTGAGGTCCTCGCCGCTCATCAGGTACGTCCCGTCCGTCGTTCGCCGTCGATGTTCGATCAGACACCGATTCACGAGTCCCTTGATGACGCCCTTGCAGTTCTTGTGACTCGTCCCGGCGTAGCCGCAGTCGAGGGCCGTTCGGAGACTGGTGGGATGGTCGTCCGACTCGTCGATGATGACGGGCGGCCGGTCGGTCCACGCGTCGAACGTCGCGCGCGTGCCCTCGCTGAACGCCTCGTCCCGCGGGAGGGGTTGTTCGACGTACAGGAGATGGTCGAAGAACGGTTCGAGGGTCGAATCTGTTTGCATCGTCTCCCACTGGCGTCGAAACTCCGCGACGCTCCCGTACTGTTCGTTCGCGTCCAGCGAGAAGGCGTAGTCGTCGAGCGAACTCCGTTCGAGGAGGGCGTGAATCCTTCGAAGCCGGTCGGCGTCGCTCGGCGTGGCCGCGAGCTTGATCTTGAAATGATTCACGCCCTGCTCCTCGATGTACTCCGTGAGCGACTGCGGGAGGCCGTCGTCGAGTCTGTCAGCGACTGCGACGTCCTCGTCGGTCAGCGGGTCGCTCAACCCGACGGTGTGCCGGATTCGCATCTCCCGTCGTGGCGTTTCGGGGAGGAGTTCCGTCGGCTTCCGACCGTCGAGTTCGTCGTAGAGTTTCCCCATCTCGATACCGAGGGTGTTCTCGTGGACGGCGGTAGGGAACGTCGTTTCTGTCGCCCGGCAGAAGGCGTCTATCAACGCCTGCTCGATCAAACTGACGCCGTAGCTCCACAACAACGCCGGATGATCGGTCGGTTCGGCCCAGTCGCCGACCTGTTCGAACAGCGACTGCCAATAGGCGAAGACCGTCGGGTGGGGGTCCATGGCCGTTGCGTACTCACACGTCGCCTCGAACACCTCCAGCATCCCCTCGATTCCGTCTTCGAGCGTCATCTCCGGGTCCTTGTGGAACCACATCGGCGCGAGCGCGCCCATGCTCGACCCCTGTGCCGTTCGCCCGTCGATATCGGCGGTGAGGGAGACGAGGATTTGCGGGCCTTCAGTGACGTGCACGTTTCCGAAGTGAAACGACATCCGTCGGCGGAGGTTGATGGTGGACAACTCCGTCTCGGAGATGGTGATTGCCATATCGGGACCTCGGACCGTGAAACAATAAATCATCTCCCGCTCGCACCGACCAAACGTTTTTACCATCGACTCGAAAGTATCCGACATGCACATCGGGCTTTGTACGATAGCCGACGGAGAGTCGCCCGTCGGGGAGGTCATGCGGGAAGCAGCGGCCGCCGGTTACGACGGTGTCGAAATCTGGGGCCGAGGACACGTCGACGGCACGAACGGCACGCCGGACGAAGCGCGTCGAACTGCGATCGATCTGAATCTCGATATCCCGACCTACGGTTCCTATCTCCGGCCGGGAACGCCCGAGTTCGCCGAGTCCTACGAGGCGGAACTCGAAATCGCGACCGCTCTCGGTGCGAACCTCGTTCGCGTCTGGGCGGGAAATCAGGAGTACGGCGTCCACGACCCCGGTCATTGGAAACGGACGGTTTCGGACCTCCGCGAGTTGGCAACCGTGGCGTCGGAACGGGATATCGGCGTCACCGTCGAGAAACACGAGGGGACGCTCACCGACGACGGTGCGGGCGCTCGGCGATTGATCGAGCGGGTGGACGAACCGAACTGCGGCCTCAACTGGCAACCGCTGTTCGGCATGACGTCGGATGCGATTCGGGCGGAAGTCGAGGACCTCGCACCGCTGAGCAACAACGTCCACATTCAGGCCGTTCCCGAATCGGGCGCGGCGACGCGCTGTGCGTTGACGGACGCCTTCTTCGACGTCGAACACGTCGTTCGAACGTTGCAGGCCGCCGATTTCGACGGCTACGTGAACGTCGAGTTCGTCCGTGACGACATCCACTTCGTACGAGCCATCGAAGCCGACCTCGACTACCTTCGGTCGCTCGCCCGGTGATGCCAGCGTTGCCTACGACACCGTCACGGACCACGTACCACGGTGCACATTTCATGGACCACGTGTCACGGAGCACATTTCACGGGAACCGTTCATCATCGAGCAATCACGTGATTCCGGAGCGTACCGACTCCCTCGAACTCGACTTCGACCACGTCGCCGTCCGAAAGCGCGTCCGGGCCGAACGGCGTCCCCGTCGCGATAACGTCGCCCGGTTCGAGGGTGATGAGTCGGGAGACGTCGGCGACCAACTCGGGAACTGAGAATATCGTCATCTCCCTCGTGGTCTCCTGTTTCACCTCGCCGTTGTGTCGGAGTTGCAGCGTCGCATCGTCCGGGACTTCGTCCGGCGTCGCGATGACCGGACCGATCGGGAGCGAACCGTCGAACGCCTTGCCGCGAACCCAGTTTCGCTCTTCGGCCTGGTCGTCCCGGTTCGAGATGTCGTTCACGCAGGTGAACCCCTCGACGTAGGCCATCGCGTCGTCCGTATCGACGTCCCGACACTGCGTTCCGATGACGATGCCGAACTCGGCTTCGAACTCCACGAGGTCCTTACCGGGTGGCAGTTCGATGGCGTCGTCGTGCCCGCTCACGCAGTTCGGTCCCTTGAGGAAGAGTTCGGGTCGCTCGGGTAAGTCGTCGAACCCTGACTCCTCCCGGTGGTCCATGTAGCCACCCGCCTGGCAGATGACTTTCGTCGGTTCGCACGGGGGGAGCGTTTCCACGGATTCCACGTCGTAGGTTCGATTGCCCGCTTCGATGGTGCCCTTGACCAGTTCACCGGTTCGGGCGATACCCGTCTCGTCACGAAAACGTATCGTTCGCATAGACGAGAGAGGGTTGGAAGGGGGAGGTAACGAATGTTTGGGTTCGACCACTGGATGGCGTGAAATTTGTAACGCCGCCGGAGCGACCCGGTGGTTGTCGTTATGGTATCGATGAGCACGGGTCGTTTGGAATTACGAAACACCCCGCTTCCCCCGAAACCACCCCATTACAAAGATATCTCTGTAACGCGTATCGTCTCGGCGACGGTTTCGATCAGTTCGGCGTCCTATCGGTGATACGGTGTTTGGTATTACGAAACGGTTATCGAGCTATCGACGTCGAATTGATCTCGATGACGTTCACGGCGTGATGGATCATTTCTGAGATCTCGTCCAGTCGATCACCGGTCATCCGACTCGTCGGTCCGATGACGCTGACTGCGCCGTACACGCCGCCGTCTCGCGCCCGAACGGGTGCACCGGCACCGACGAGACCGGCGATGGTTTCCTCCCGATTGAACGCGATGCCGTCGTCCCGAACGTCTTCGAGTTCCGCTCGCAACTGTTCGCGGGTCGAAATCGTGTGTTCGGTGTGTTTCGTGAACTCCAAGCCCCCTATCAGTTCGTCCCGCCGTTCCCGCGGCATGTACGCGAGTATCGCCTTCCCGACGGCGGTGTGATGGAGGTCGTTTCGATAGCCGACGTACAGTTCGGTCTGGACGGCCATGTCGCCGCTCGCTTTGTAGAGGCACACCCCTTTTCCCTGTTCTTCGACGGTGAACAGGGCCAACTCGCCGCTTCGCTCGGCCAGCGTATCGACCTCGTCGGTGACGAGGTCGTAGATTTCGAACCGATTGCGGACGTGGTGGGACATGTCGAGGAACTGTGGACCGAGTAGATACATCCCGTCCTCCCGCACCACGTAGCCGTTCTGGCGCAGCGTCGAGAGGTGGCTATGGATCGTCCCCTTCGAGACGTCCAACTCGGTGGCCAGTTCCGTCACGCCCATCCGCCGATGTTCCTGAAGCGAATCGACGATATCGAGGGCGGTCTGTACCGCTTTGACCGGATTCCTTGCTTCGTTCATACTAACTCGTTCGGAATTAGGTTGTGGGACGATCGATATCAATGTTTTCTCGACCGAAATGATAGTTCACCGACCGAAACGCCCGTTTCCCTTCCCGGAACAAACTAATAACGAGCGTGAGTGGGCAGCGATAGAGACCCATGCAAGCAATCACGTACGATCGAATCGCGGATGCGGCGGAGCACTTCGACGACGACATCGTCCAGCACACGCCGACGGACCTGAGCCGTTCGATAGGGCGAACGGTCGGCGCGGACGTGCATCTCAAGATGGAACACCTCCAGCGTACGGGATCGTTCAAGACGCGCGGCGCGTTCAACAAGATGCGGGCGCTCCAAGCGGACACGGACGTCGAGCGTGTCGTCGCCGCGAGCGCCGGAAATCACGCACAGGGCGTCGCGCTGACGGCGACGAACGCCGGGTTCGACGCGACCATCGTCATGCCGACGGACGCACCGCAGGCGAAAATCGACGCGACCAGAGGGTACGGTGCCGACGTGATTTTGCACGGGAACGACTTTCAGGCCGCCATGAATCACGCCCACGAGTTGGCCGACTCCCCCCGAACGGGATTCATCCACGCCTACGACGACCCGGACATTATCGCGGGACAGGGGACCATCGGCCTCGAAATCGTCGAGGACGTGCCCGACGTGGATACCGTCCTCGTCCCCATCGGCGGCGGTGGGTTGATCGCCGGAGTCGGCTGCGCCCTCGCGGAACTCGCCCCCGACGTCCGCCTCGTCGGGGTTCAGGCCGCATCCGCCGCGACGGTCCCCACGAGTTTGCAGAAGGGCCTCCCCCAGACGAACGACGACGTGGATACCATCGCCGACGGCATCGCCACTGGCGGCATCTCCGAGTTGACCCTGGAGTACATCGACGCGTACGTGGACGACGTCGTCACCGTTCCCGACTCTGCCATCGCACGTGCCATCATGTTACTCCTCGAACGCGCGAAGCAGTTCGTCGAGGGAGCGGGTGCGGCCGCCGTCGCACCGCTCCTCACCGACGCGATAGACGTTCGGGACGAAGTCGTCGTGCCGGTGTTGAGCGGAGGGAACCTCGACGCCTCCATGCTCCAAACGGTGTTGAGTCACGAACTCACCCAGCGAGACCGACTGCTCGAACTCCGCATCCGTATCGACGACCGACCGGGCGTGCTGGAGGAGATTTCGGGCGTCGTCTCGGACCACAACGCGAACATCCGAACCGTCAACCACCACCGCGCACACAGCGAACTCGCCGTCGGCGAGGCGTTCGTCACCTACCAAATCGAAACGAGCGGCGTCGAGCACGCCGATAACATCAAAGACGCCATCGAAGCCGTGGGCTACGAGGTGTCGCAGGTCAACTGACTCCGACCGACCGAGTCGTCACCTCCTCGTGAACTGCGATTCGAGAAGTTTCAGGCTTCACTCGGTGAGTTCGCACGAGAACCGCTACGAAACGATTTCGCGGAGGTAGTTGAGAACGATACCGACGATTACGAGATAGCCGAGGATACCGAGCACGTCGACCGTGCGCCCGTTCACGTGTTCTCCCATCACTGTCTCGTCGCGGGCGATGGAGAGGAGGAGGTACCCGAGCAGGGGGAACGCGGCGATTGCGAGCGCTTGGGCGGTTCGAAGCAGTTCGACGGGCGACTCTCCGGCGACGGCGACGACGGCCAATCCGATTCCCATCGCGGCCATCGTCCAGAGCTTGACCGACCGATTTTCCATCGAAGCGTCGTACCCGAACCCGTCCACCAACAGCGTCGCGCCGATGAGTGCGTTGACCACCAGCGACGAGAGGGCGGCGAAGAAGAACCCGACGAGGAAGAGGTAGAACGCCCCATCCCCGGCGACCGGCCGGAGTTGCGTCGCCATCCCCTGCGCCGAGACGGCGGAGTTCGGCGTTCCGTAGATGACGGCGGCGCTCGTGAGGAGAATGACCATCACGATGAGGCCGAGAATCGCGATACCGACGATGCTGTCGAACCCCTTCTCGCTCAACTCGTCCACCTCCCAGTCCTTTTCCGCCATCAGATGGGTCTGGTAGGCCGCCGCCGCGATGGAGAAGTTCGTCGCGGTGAGACCGAGTCCGAGAAAGACGCTCGACCGGTCCGGAAAGGTCGGAACCAGTCCGCCCACCGTCCGTCCGAAATCGACGCCGACGAGCGCGAGCGACCCGACGAACGCGACCAGCATGATGCCGACGACGACCGTCACGAGCGTCTCGACCTTTTCGTACAGGTCGGGGAGCCAGAGGAATCCCGCCGCCGCGACCGTAAAGACGGCCGCCCAGAGACGAGGTTCACCGCCGAAGAGCGCGGCCGACGCGAAGCCGATTCCCGCGTTGTTTCCCGCCTGAAACGCCACTATCGTGCAAAATCCGAGCACTCCAGCGAGTTGGGAGGTTCGCTTTCCGTACTTCGTCCGAGCCGCCTGAAATAGCGTATCCCCGGTGACGACGCCGATACGGGCGGCCATCCACGTATAGGTAATCATGAAGACGGTGGCGGCGACGGGTATCCACAGCAGTCGATAGCCGTACGTTCCGCCAGCGATCGTGCTCAGCGCGATGCTGCCGGGACCGACGACGACCGCCGCCAGAACGAGCGCCGGTCCGAGGGCCTTCAATCGCCGAGAGAGGGACGCGGTTCCTGTCATGGTCCCTCATCACACCCAACCGATTAATATTTTTTCCACGAATATCATCATCGAATCTCTCTCGTCGCTGTCGATATCTCGGCTCTATCCCGATGCCGATTCGGAACACGGCTTCGAACGCCACGGCATCCCTATCTGGCGGTAGTTCGCTGTCTATGTGGACTGGGCGTGTTCCCACGACCGCTCGATTTCGGCCCGTTCGTGCCGCGCGATGTCCGTCGCGCTCCTCGCGTCGTCCGGCGGGCGGTGACACTCCGCGGTGATGTAACCGTCGTAACCTCGCTCGGCGAGCGCCTCGAACAGGGGAGCGTGGTCGACGTCGCCCGTCCCGAGCAGTCGCGGTTCGAACGCCTCCACGCCGTGGCAGGTCTCCAACTCGAAGCGACCGGGTTGCTCCGGTCCCGAATCGGCGCAGCGGCGTTCATCCTTGACGTGGACGTGTCGCAGGTCGTCGCCGAGGCGCTCGACGGACTCGCGCCCGTACCCGACGTCGGAGATGTACATGTTCCCGGCGTCGTGGATGACGCCGACGTTCTCGCGGCCGATGGCGTCGAGCAGTCGCTCCGCGTCCGCCGCCGATTCGATGATCGTGTTCGAGTGGATTTCCATGAGGAGCGTCGCGTCGTAGTCGGCGGCCACGTCCGCCGCGCGTCGCATCCACTTCGCGCCGGTTCGGTACGCATCGTCGTCCGCGTCTCGGGACGGGGGACCGCCGGGACCGTGCCGTACTCGGGGACAGTCCAGGATTTCCCCCAGTTCCAGAAATCGAGTCAATCGGTCGAGCGCCGCCTCGCACTCCGCTTCGCTCTTCCCGACGTACTTTCCGGTGTAGGTCGCCAGACACGCCACTTCGAGGTCGTTGGCGTCGAGGCGGTCCGCGATATCGCGGGCGCGCTCATTGCTCGTTTCGACGCCGAAGTGTGGCTCCCGGCACATCACCTCGACTGCATCGTAGTCGAGGTTCGAGGCGACGTCGATAACCTCGTCCAGTCGCCGGTCGCCGAACATCTTCGTGAATACGGCTATTTTCATGTTTGTCACTCCTCCGCGGAACGCGGGGTGAGGGCTCCCGATTCGACCATCGATTGGAGCGGGTTGTCCTCGATCTCCAGCGGGAATTCGACGCGCGCGCGCCGCCGAACGGACTCCCAGCAACCGAAGATGATCTCGTTCGCCGTCAGCACGTCTTCGGCGTCGAGGACGGGCGTCGTTCCCCCGTCGAGGCTCGAAACGACGTCCGCTATCGCACCGAAGATAGGACGGGTATCGTTCTCGCAATCAACCGCCTCCGGCGTCGTCTCCCCGTCGCGGTGTACGCGCAGGTCGTGCTCGCCGGACGGCCACAGATCGAGAACGCCTTCCGTCCCGCGAACGCGGACGAGACTGTCGAAGGCGGCGGTGCCGTCGCCTGTCGAAAGCAGTGCGTGGACCCCGTTTTCGTACTCCCACATCGCCAGCGCTTGGTTTTCGTTGTGCGACCCGTACCGGACGTTCTCGACGCTGTAGTCGACCTGACAGAGCGCCCACTCCGGCCTTCGCCCGTCGTTCAGACCGTTACAGACGTCGATCAGGTGGCTTCCGAAGTCGAAGAGGTTCTTCCCGCCGATTTCGACCCGTTCGATGGTCCCGATTTCTCCCTCCGTTATACGGCGTCGCGCTTCGAGATACGTTTCGCTAAACCGTCGCTGGTGGTTGAACGTCAATTGAATGTCGTTGTCGGCACACGCCGACACCATGCGACGACAGTCGCCGAACGTGTCCGCCATCGGTTTTTCGCAGTGGATGGCACGGAGCGCGTCGCTCTCGGTGCAGTCGATGACGATGTCCGCGTGCGTCGGTACCGGCGTACAAACGCTCACGATGTCCGGTTCGACCGCACGGAGCATCTCCATGTAGTCCTCGTAAACGTCGTGACGGTCGATGCCGAACCGGTCGGCGAACGCCTCCGCGTGATCCCTGACGAGGTCCGCACACGCCACGAGCGAGCAATTTTCGAGCGCCGCGTACGCATCCGCGTGATGGTACGACATCGCCGCACTCGTTCCCCAATCCGGGGTATCCGGGTCCGGCCCGGTACCGATGAACGCTACCTTCTGCTGAGCCATTAGTATCGAGTTAGTTCTTCGCAGTCGTATTTCAACCTTCGTATAAAAATTAGGATAGTTTACTTTATCGACGGTGAGATTTATGTTGTTTTCACGTGAGATAAGAATACGGACATGCTAGATATCGGTATCATCGGGCTCGATACGAGCCACGCAGAGGCGTTTGCGCCGCTCATAGACGAGACAGAGGATATGACCGTCAGCGCCGTGTGGGACGATAATTCGGTCCGGGAACCATCGTACACGGAAACGTTCGCCTCGAAATACGACGCGCAATACTTTCACGAACCGGGGGAGATGGTATCACACGTCGACGCGGCGATGGTTCTCACGGTCGATTGGGGAACGCACCGCCCGCTCGCGACGCCGTTCCTCGAAGCGGGTGTTCCGACCTTGATCGACAAACCGCTCGCCGGGCGGTACGAAGACATCGAGGCGATCGCGGCGGCAACCGAGCACGCACCCTTGTTCGGCGGTTCCGCCGTCCCGTTTCATCCCGAAATCACGTCGCTCATACGGGAAGAGACGGGGCGTTCCCTCTTCGGTGCGGGCTACAACGACTACTTCTACTATCGGGTTCACATGGTGGATGCGGTCCGGATGCTCGCCGACGCGGACTGGACCGAGGTTCGGGTGGTCGATTCCCCGGGGACGAGGACGGAAATTCGGTTTTCGAACGGAACTCACGGAACGATTCGGTTCGACGGCACGCCGACGAACGCGAGTTTCGGGTTGTTGGACGTCGGCACCGAAACGCGGGCCGTGCGGATCGAAGGGAACGAAACGTCCTTCGCCGAGATGTACGCGCCGTTCCTCGCCGCGTTCGAATCGGTCGCCCGCGGCGACCGGGACGACACCCGCCGACTTCTCGATTCTGCCACGTTGCTGTTGGGCATCGAGGCGGCCATCGAGAGCGGTCGAACAGTCACCCCCGACAGTGACCTCCTTCGGGAGGTGTATCGGGACGGTGATTCCTTCCTCGCGGAATACGAACCCTACTACTGATCGCTGGCTTCGCCGAGACGGTAACGGAGGGTCGTCATTTCCGGCTACGAATCCGGCCCGTCGAGAACGACGGGGGCACCCGTTTCGAGGGATTCGTTCGCCGCGAGCGTCAATTCGAGCGTTTTCACCCCGTCCGCGTAATCGGTTCGAACGTCGCTCGCATCCCGCCGTTCGACCGCGTTTACGAAGGACTCGACTTCCGTTTCGACGGCGCGGCCGCACCCTTCGAATCGGATTTCCTCACCGTCCACGCTCCCCGTCAGCGTCTCCGCGGTGTAATCGAGGGTCAACTCGAAGCCGTCGCCGACCAGCGTTACCTGCGTGCCGACGGGCGTGATGCAGTTCGTCGAAACGTGGCTGACGATACCGTTCGCGTGCTCCATACTCGACGTGTTCACGTCCTCGAAATCGATTTCGTCCCGAACGCGTCGGTTGCCGTACGTGGTTATCGAGTTCACTTCCCCGCCGAAGTAGCGGAGCACGTCGAAGACGTGCGTCGCGAGTTGGACGTTTCCGCCGCCGGACTTCTCCTTCTCCCGCCCCCACGGACGGCCCGGAATTCCGCCCCAATACCGACCGTCCATCAGTCCTATCGTCCGGTTCTCGACGAGTTCGCGTGCGCGTTCCGTGATGTCGGCGTATCTGAAGAGATATCCCGTCTGGGAGATGACGTCGTTCTCCTCGATGGCGGACCGTATCTCGTGGGCTTTCTCCGCCGTCCGCGCCACGGGCTTTTCCACGAACAGGTCGATGCCCTGCCGCGCGGCGAGAGTGGCCTGATTCGTGTGGGCGAACGACGGAATCGCCAACAACAGCGCGTCGAGTTCGTGTTCCGCGAGCATCGTTTCGTGGTCCGTGTAAACCGCCGCGTTTCTGGGTTCCGCCGCTTTCCGTGCGTTTCCTTCGTCGACGTCACAGACCGCGACGAGCGTGCAGTCGTCCATACCGTCCACGGCGTCGAGGAGGCGCGATGCCATCACTCCGGCACCGGTACAAGCGATGTCCATTGGTATCAGTTCTCGCAGCGGTGTCAATTAAAATTATCGCCGTACGTCGTCGATGTTCGACGGACGATACGGTAGGACGCGGTCCGGGCCGTTCGGGGGCCATCCCTGAGGATTGTTACCAACACTTTTGTACTGAAACCGCCTTTATCGGCGTGGAATCCATGAGTGACAGTGACGGCCCTCGACTCGCCACGGCGGACGAGTTTCCCGAGATGATGGAACTGCTGGATCGCTATTTCAGTTACGAACGCGGCGGGATGGCCGCGCGATTACCATACTGCTACGACCCCTCCCGAATGGAAAATCACGCGATCATCCGAGAGGACGGACGGATCGTCAGTCACGTGGGTGCGTTCCCGCAAACGTTCGTCATCGGCGGCGAGGAAGTCGAATGCTGGGGGTTCGGCGGGGTCGCGACCCACAAGCAGTACCGGGGTAGCGGCTACATGAGCGAACTGATCGATTTCTGGTTCGACCGGATGGAAGCCCGAAACGTACCGCTCGCCGAGTTGAGCGGGAACAGACAGCGGTACAACCACTTCGGGTGGGAGGCGGCCGGTCGGGAGTTCCGGTACGAGATTCACGGTCGTTCGTTCTCCGGGACCGATTCCGACCACGAACGGGTCGTCCCCTACGACGGAAGCGACGAACGACTCGACCTGCTTCGGACGCTCCACGGGGAAGAGCCGTATCGAGTGAAACGGGACGAGGAACGGAGTCGCACCGTATTCGGTCAACGGGGGCTCGAAACGTTGCTGTACGAACGCGGCGACGAGGCCGCGTACGTGAGCCTCTCCCGCGAGAGTCGCGCCCGAATCATCGCCGAGTTCGGCGGTTCGGCGCGCGGGATAGAAGCCGTGTTGACTCACCTCTTCGAATCGTACGACATCGACACCCTCACCGCGATCGTTCCCCCGCGACACCCGCTCAATACGACGTTTCGCCGTCACAGCAGGACGTGGAGTCTACGGAACCACCGGAACCTCAAGGTTCTCGATCCGGCGACGATGCTCGACCGCTTCAGCGATCAGATACGACGTCGTTGGCGGTCCACCGCGGAAACCGGCGACGGGTCGCTCACGCTCGGGGTCCGGGGAGCGGACGACGCGGTTCGGATATCGTACACCCCGGAAACCGTCGATGTGGCTTCGACCGACGACGAACCGGAACTGGAACTGGACGAGAACGATTTGGTCGCACTCCTCTTCGGATTTCACGACCGAAAGCGAGAACTCAAGGAACGCCATCCGATTCTGGCGGCGGTGTTGCCCCTCGACTTCTTCGTCTGGAAGACGGAACACGTCTGACGGAGACGCGTTCGGGGGTGCAGACCCGCCTCGAACACGCGGGATCAGACGCGCCCGAGCGAACCGTCGAGGGACCGTTCGAATTTGGATAGGCGCGAATAGCGTCAGCAGGGGCACAGGAGATCACGACGTTGGTGGGAGGTGACAGCTAGGGCGAACGACGTGAACGATGTATCCTGTATTCCGCCATTTACCGAAGGTCATCTTAAAACTATGGATACTAGTTTGGGGCGCATGCGATTCGACCGGTACCGGATTCGATTCGAACGAATCGACGGCCACTCGTCGCTTCATCGTCGAATCACCGAGGCGTTCGCGTCCTCGTCGTCCGTCAACCGACACCGTTTCCGCAGGTCACGTTCCGATAGTATTGAAAATTCTCGATGAACAGACGTTATTTTATATATTTAATTATATATCAAAATGTCCCTGCGTAGCAAATTATATAAGACATTGTGTGTAACGATTTATTGTAATGGCAAAGACTAGCAAGCGAGACAGCTCCCCGAGCGTCGCCGAAAGCCTCTCGCGGCGACGGCTGTTGACCGCCAGTTCGGCGGCTGTCGCCACCGGACTGGCCGGCTGTATGGGAGGAAAGAAAAAGAAGAAGCAGGGTTCGCTCAAGGAGGACACGATCAACACGTGGATCGAACGGCTGCCGACCCGGATGACGTGGAACCCGTGGGCGACGAACTACCCGTGGACGACGAGTTGGCTCGTCTGTGCGAGGGTCGTTCGGTTCTTCGCCGACGGAAGCGTGAAGACGACGATGCTCGACGATTGGTCGTACGACGCCGACAAACAGGTGACCACCATCAAGTTCCAGAAGGACTGGTACTGGTGGAACGGGAAGAAAGTGAAGGCGGCCGACAAATACTACTTCGAGGAGTTGGCCCGCCTCATGGACCCGGAAGGGAGCGACCTGAAGAAGTTGGAGATGCCCGACGACTACACCCTCAAGCGATACCACAAGGAACCCCAGAACCCGCAACTCCTGAAATACAGCCTCGGCGGCTACCTCGGCGCAAACGTCCGGGGATATCGTGAAACGTACAAACCGTGGGTCGAGAAGTTCCAGGACGTCTCGAAGCAGTCCGAACGCGAGAGTCTCAAGGAGAAACTCGGGAAGGAAGTCAAAATACCGACGAAGGACCTCATCGACAAGGGACTCGGGACCGGCGCGTTCAAGCTAACGAAAGCGGACAACCAGAAGATGGTGTTCGAGAAGTTCGACAAACACCCGTACGCCGACGAAATCGACATCCCGAAACTGCAACTCAACGTCGCCAAGGAGGAGACGCTCGCCAATCAGATCAAAAACGACAAGCTCGACCTCGGGTTCGGCCTGCGTTCGGAATGGATCGACGAAGGGGTCGGACCGGAGTACATCAAGAACGTCAACACGTACCGGGACACGTACATGACGAAGATCAACTTCGGGTTGATCGGAAAGGCGGCGAAACACCTACGAAAGCGGCAGGTCCGTCAGGCCGTCGCGTGTGCCATCGATACGAACAAACTCATGTCGAACATCGGCGGGAAGAACTACACGCTATCCACGCAGAGCGGACTGCCGCCCGCCGTCGGGAAGAAATGGGTCGGCGAGGACCAACTGAACGAGTACATCGACTATCCGACGAAAAGCGACACCGACCGCGTGGCGAAACTGATGCGCGACGCCGGATACAAGAAGAAGGGCGGCACGTGGACGGATTCGAGCGGAAAGAAGGTCACGTTCGAACTGGCCGTCGAGACGCGGTTCGCCCCGCACGGAAAGACGTTGAAGGACCAACTGAAGCAGGCCGGATTCAACGTCAACTTCATGACCCTCTCGGCGAACAACTTCTCCTCGAAATATTCGGACACCCCGACGTTCGACATGACTATCGACGAACACGGCGCGCTGACGGCACATCCCTACTACTACTTCCGCAGCGACCATCAGTTCGGCAACGAACTCGGCGAACCCGGCGCGGTCAAACGCTGGCTCCAACAGGGAAAGAGCCGGTCCCAGTTCGACGGACGGGAACTGAAGCCGGAGATTCCGAAGAAAGTGGGTGCGGAGGACCTCTCCGGCGCTACCGAGAGACTCAACCTGTTCGAACTGACCCAGAAGTGGAAGAGCGCACAGACGAAACAGGAAAACCGCCGCCTCGCTCGGAAGTATTCGTGGTACTGGAACTTCCACCTGCCGCAGATCGACCTCTATCAGAGCGCCAGCGGTAGTTGGGGGGACACGGAGAACTTCACGTTCCAGAACACCGATTCGAACGATTGGAAGTCGTATCGGGCCTGCTACACCAACCTCAAGCGTGGCAACATCAAAGCGAAGAAGAACTGATCGGACGATGCTCGTCCGATCACGACGCGGGTTTCACCCGGAAGAACTAGCTACCGAGGTGGTCGGTGGGTCGTCACTGAACGTACGAGAGAACGAGATACCCGACCCCGCCAGCCAGTAGCGCCGAGAAGCCCCAGACGCCGAACATTCCCGCGAGAATGCCCTTACCGAGGACGTATTGGAGTACGAGACCCGTGAAGATACAGGCGACACCGACCGCCATCACGAAGAACAGGAACGACCCTCGAAGCGTTTTGAGCAGCGTTACGACCGACGGCGGGACGTGTCGAGTGACTGGTTGCGTGGACGACGCCATAGAGTATGCGAACGATTCACTATCCATCTATATAAATATTGACCGCGCTCCTGCAGAAGGCGTCTCCGTCCGGTCGAGCGATAGCCCGCTCCCGACGAGAACCGTTTTCCGTCCGGAGCGGCGGTCGATACGGTCCGATAGGGACAAAGATTATTAGCGTTTGTTCGGATTAGTTACTCGTGAAGTCGGACGGGGTCGTGCCGGAACCCGAAGCGGCGTGTGCGGACGAAACGACACGGCAACGAACACAAGTGAAACGATGACAGTAAGTGAATCCGAAATCAGCCGGAAACGATCGACGGATAACGACGTGATCCTGGAGCTTCGTAACGTCGAGGTCACGTTCGATATGGACCGCGGGACGTCGCGGGTGCTCGACGGGGTCGATATGGAGATTTACCGCGACGAGATCCTCGGCGTCATCGGGGAGAGCGGGAGCGGGAAATCGATGTTCGCCTCGGCGCTCCTCCACGCGGTCGTCGAACCGGGGCGGACGAGCGGGGAAATCATCTATCACCCGGAGGACGGGGACCCCGTCGACGTTCTCTCGTTGACCGAAAGCGAACTGGAATCGTTCCGCTGGGAGGAGATATCGATGGTGTTCCAGGGTGCGATGAGTTCGTTCAATCCGACGATGAAGATCGGCGAGCACTTCGAGGAGACCATCAAAGCGCACAACGCAGATCACGACGAGCGGATGGCACACGCCAGACGCATCCTCGACGACCTCTATCTCGACTCCGAGCGGGTGCTCGATTCGTATCCACACGAATTGAGCGGCGGGATGCAACAGCGGGTGCTCATCGCGCTGTCGCTCGTGCTCGAACCGGAGGTACTCGTCATGGACGAACCCACGGCGGCGCTGGACCTGTTGATGCAACGCTCCATCATTCGGCTCCTCGCGAAACTACAGGAGCGGTACGATCTGACCATCGTTTTCATCACCCACGACCTTCCACTCGTCGCCGGACTCTCGGACCGGTTGGCGGTGATGTACGCCTTCGAATTCGTCGAGTACGCCCCGAGCGAGGAACTCCTCCGACACGCGAGCCATCCGTATACGCGAGCACTGCTGAAATCCGTCCCGAGCGTCGATGCACCCTTGGAGGAACTACACGCTATCGAGGGTGAAAGCCCGGACCCGGTCAACGTCCCGAAGGGGTGCTCGTACGCTCCCCGCTGTCCGCTCGCCGACGATCAGTGTACGACGGCGGAGCCGGGATACCACACCGTCGATGGTCCCGACGATGGGCATCGAGCGGCGTGTTTCCACTGGGAGGAGGCCGAGGATGCCGTGTCCTACTCGTTACAACAGGAGGTGGAATCTCAGCCCCAACGAGGGACGACTCGGTTCGGCGGAACGACGTCCGAGACGATCGTCTCGCTGGAGGACGTCAGCGTCACGTTCGACGAGTCGGGACTGCTGGACCGCCTGTTCTCGGACGAAACGGCGGTCGTCCAGGCCGTCAACGACGTGTCGCTCGACATCGAGGAGAACGAGGTGGTCGCCCTCGTCGGCGAGAGCGGTTGCGGGAAGACGACGCTCGGCAAGACGAGCATCGGTCTCCAGCGGCCGACCGAGGGAAGCGTCACCTACCGCGGACAGGACATCTGGGACGCGAAGGAAGGGCGCGGGGACATCGACGTTCCCCACGACGAGATACGGCGCTCGCTGCAAATCATCCATCAGGACCCCGGTAGTTCGTTGAACCCGACGAGAACGGTTCTGACGAGCCTCGCAGCGCCGCTGAAGAAGTGGAAGCCGGAGATGAACGCCAACGAGCGCGAGGCGTACGTCTACAACCTGCTCGAACGGGTCGGGATGAAACCGGCGTCGGACTACGCGATGCGATTCCCCCACCAACTCAGCGGCGGCGAAAAGCAACGCGTCGCCCTGTTGCGTGCGCTGTTGATGAGTCCGGACCTCATTCTGGCCGACGAGGCGGTGAGCGCCCTCGACGTGTCGCTGCGCGTCGAGATGATGGACCTCATGCTCGAACTGCAGGACCTCTTCGACACGTCGTTCCTGTTCATCTCCCACGACTTCTCCAACGCGCGATACCTCGCAGAGAAATCGGGCGGACGCATCGGCATCATGTATCTCGGCGAACTCGTGGAAATCGGACCCGCCGAGGAGGTGCTCCGAAACCCGTCCCACCCGTACACCAAGGTGCTCAAATGGGCGACCCCCGCGATGGACCCCGACATCGCTGCGGCGGAGAGCCAGGAGGAACCGCCGATTCGAAAGATCGACGTTCCCGACCCGTTGAACCCGCCGAGCGGGTGCCGGTTCCACACCCGCTGTCCGAAGGCGCGGGAGGCATGTAAACGCGCCTCGCCGGAACTCCGGCAGTCGGATCACAACTCCCGTACGGCCTGTTTCAGGGAGGATAAAACGCACGAGTACTGGAACAGCGAACCGCTCGAAGGGGCCGAGGAAGCGGAGTAGTCGTCCTCGTCGACCGCACCGATTTCCCGTCGTTCCTGACCAACACTTATAGTGTGTGTTGTTGTATTATCGGTGAATGAGCGAACGATTTTCGAAGAGTCTGCTCGACCACATCTGCGATTACGAGGACCAACTGAAGACGATTTTCTACCTCAGCGCCGCCGTGTTGGTCCTTTCGGTCCTTTCGCTCTTCGGACTCGAACCGGGAACGGCCACGTACGTCGTGACGGTCCTCAATATCGTCGGTCTCTCCACGCTGACGCTCGTCACCGGTTTTTTCGTCGTCAAGTGTGGCTGATGACGAACGCCACGTTATGGTCGTTCGACCGTCTCGAATCACGACTCGAAATCCACCCCGGACCGGGATTCGCCGTTCGACTCACGTCCTCGTTCAGCATAAGTTATAATAGATCTTGAGTCATACTAACACACACCGAAATGGGATACTATTTGAGACGGACAGCACAGGCAGTTCTGACTTTAGTCGTCGCGGTAACGCTCGCGTTCGTTCTCTTCCGACTCATGCCGGGAGGACCGATAGAGGCCATGAGAAACCGGATGATACAGCAGGCAGCAGCGAGCGGTGCCGGTATCAACACCGAACGTATCGACGACATGGTCCAGTTGTACACCGGTATCGAACCGAATCAGCCGATATACATCCAGTACATAAACTATCTCCGCGACATCATCCTGTATCAGGACTTCGGCGAATCCATCCGATACAGTCGTCCGGTGTTCGACATCCTCTTCGAGGCGATGCCGTGGTCGGTGTTCATCAGCGTCTACGGCCTCGCGCTGGGATACACGGCGAACATCCTGCTCGGTGCCGTGATGGCGTACAAGGAGGGAACGCGCTTCGACCAATCGTCGACGGTCGGGGCCATCCTCCTCAATTCGATTCCGTACTACGTCGGTGCCATCGTGCTGCTGGCTATCTTCGCCTACAACCTCGAATGGTTTCCGACGGGTGGGCGGTACAACACCGACCTCATCGCGGGGTTCAACGTCGCGTTCATGGTGAGTATCCTTCGGCACGCGGCGTTACCGATCCTTTCGAGTTTCATCATCGGGTTCGGCGGTCGGGCGCTCGCGATGCGCGGCAACAGTATCCGCATCCTCGGCGAGGACTACCTCCGGGTCGCCCGACTTCGGGGGATCAGTTCGACGCGCATCGCGACGCGATACGTCGCGCGGAACGCGATTCTCCCGATGTACACCCAACTCATGATCGGTATCTCGGCCGTGTTCAGCAGCAGCGTCATTTTGGAGTACATCTTCACGTATCCCGGGGTCGGGTGGTACACGTACGGTGCGCTGAAAGCGCGGGACTACCCGTTGTTGATGGGATCGTTCATCTTCTTCACGACCGTCACCATCATCGGTATCCTCGTCGCGGACGTCACGTACGGAATCGTCGACCCGCGCGCCAGTACAGGAGACAAAAATGAAGCGTTCTAACGAAAAGACGGCGACCGACGGCGGCCACCCGAGCGACGAGGAACTGTTCGGTATGATGGACGGCGACATCGGGTCCCAACCGATTTCCCGAAACGACCGCATCCGTCGAGTCCTCGACGCGTACGTATTCGCGCCGGGTCGCGTCGCGTGGCACGATTGGCGGGCGCGTATCGGGACGACGATAATCCTCGTCTTCCTGTTGGTTGGCACGGTCGGCGTCAAACTCGTCGACAAGCCGATGGCGAACGATGCGCCGAACTACCTCCCTCCCATGTCCCACTTCGATCCCAACGAGGGACCGACCGTCATTCCCGGTCTCCACGTGAGCGCCGCGGATTTTGCCGATCCCTTGGGAACCGGTAAGTTCGGCGAACCCATCGGCAAACAACTCGTTCACGCGACACCGGCGATGATCAAGATGATCTTCGCCGGGGCCATCGTCTCCATCGCCCTCGCGACGATCATCGGCGTCACGGCGGGGTATAAGGGCGGGAAGGTCGACGCGGTCCTGATGTTCGTCACGGACATCGTGTTGACCATTCCGGGCTTGCCGCTCATCATCGTCATCGCGGCCGTCTATCCGCCGAAGAATCCGTATCTCGTGGGGATACTCCTCGCTATCGACAACTGGCCCGGACTCGCGCGGGCGCTCCGCTCGCAGGTGCTCACCATCCGCGAGGAGTCCTACGTCGAGGCGTCCCGAACGATGGGTCTCTCCTCCGGTACCATTCTCGGGAAGGACATCGTTCCGCAACTCATGCCGTACGTCATGATCAACTCGGCGTCGGCGGCACGACGCGTCGTCTTCGAGTCCGTCGCGCTCTACTTCCTCGGCATCCTCCCGTTCACCACGTTCAATTGGGGCGTCGTGATGAACCTCGCGTACAAGGAGGGACACGCGCTGGTGAACCTGAATCACTTCTACTGGCTCTTCTGGCCCATGCTCGTCATCATCATCCTGTCGTTCGGTCTTATCATGTTCACGCAGGGGATGGACCGCGTGTTCAACCCCCGCATCCGCGCCCGACACGCCAAAACCGTCGGCGGCGACTCGGACGACCCGCAACACGACTGAGCGGCAGTCCGACCACGAATTTTTGGAAGTTCAGAATCAGCGATACCGAGACGGCTCCGCACCCGTCCAGCGGATTTCCCGGTCGTGCAACGCCGGGAGGAGTTGAGGGATATCGACCGTCCCGACGACGCCGTGGGCGGTCAACCCGTGGTCGATGGTCGTGTCGGGGGAGGTGGCCATCTCGTGGAACGACGGCACGGGATTCACGAGCGAAACCGTCCGGATGGACGGTGTGGCGACGGCGGTCAGTAACGCGTGAAGTGCCATCGAACCGTGTCCTTCGACGGCGACGTCGACCCCGTCACCGAGGCGGTCGCGGAGGTACTCACATCCCCGCGTGACGTCGAACACCTGCATCGCCAGGAGCGAGGTTCCCAGCATCGTCGCGTCGGCGGCCAACTTGTTCTTCGTCCCGTGGTAGTCGTCGTAGTCCCCGCCGTTCATCAGCGGCGTGTTCACGTTACGTGCGCGCACCGCGCCGACGCCTCGCGGGTCGAACGCGAGCACGAAGCCGTGTTCGGCGACGAGGTCGCGGATATCCGGCGTGCGGTTCTCGACGTCGTCGGTGCCGCGTTCGTACAGGAGGAGCAGAGGATCGCCGCTCGCTTCGAGGCCGTCGTCCGCCCGAGCGACGATTCCCGTCACGACCACCGTCGGGTCGCGTTCGGTCGGGAAGAACACCTTCTCCCACGTGATGCCGTCCATCCGTTCCGTCTCGTAGCGGCGAGGGTGGAGGGCCGGTCTCCGGCGGTCGAGGTCGAACCGCTGTCGGACTCGTTCGCGCATCTCCTTCGCGTATCGGTCGGCGTCCGAAACCTCGGGACGGGTCGCCGCGTCGGGCGCGTTCGCGGCGATGTACGCACGGTTCAGCGCGGTGACCGTCGTCTCGTCCGAAAATGTGGCTCTGACCTCTCCCGCCGCCGTACAGTGGAGTTCTTCCGGATCGATCGGTTCGGGGGAGTCGGTTCGGAAGTCAACCGGTTCGTCCCGGAGATGCTCCCTGAACCAGTTGACCGTCGCCTCGCGCAGCGTCGGACTGAAGCCGTGCGTATCGTCCGCGACTACGATGTCGATGGCGTCCTCGCGGTCGTACTGCTCGTACACGGACCGCGCGCGTTCGTAGGACCGCCGCGTTCCCTCGATGGGCAGGAAGTCGGACCGTGCGGCCCCCACGAGTACCGGCTTGGGTGCGAACGCCGAGAGGAAGTCGTCGTAGCGCGGTCCGCGGTCGATGGCTCGGTGGATGATCTGCTCCCCGTCCTGTCCCTGTCCCGTGTCCATGTACGCTCGCTTCGAGGTGATGAAACAGCACGGGACCGCCGCATCGATGCGGTCCTCGACCAACGCGAGGTAGGCCGTCTGTAGCCCCCCGCCCGAGTTCCCCGTCACGCCGATCCGATCCGAATCCACGTCCGATCTGCGTTCGAGGTAGTCGAGCGCGCGAATTCCATCCCAGACCATGTATCGGGCGACGTTCGCCCCGGCGAACGTACACTGCTGGTTGAGAAACGTGTGTTCAGTGGTGTTCCGTCGCGGGAGTTCCCCGGTCTCCGGGTCGTAGAACTGGTGGCGTTCCCCCTGTCCGAGAGGGTCGATGGCGAGCACGACGAACCCGTTGCGAACGAGATCGATGCAGACCTGCTGATAGACGGCCGCTCCCTTTCCGAGGTCGGAGTGGCCACAGCAAAAGAGGACACCGGGGAACGGTCGATTCTCGTCTTCCTTCTCGCCGCTACTCTCGTCCGTTCCTTCGTCTCTGGCTTCGCGCGGGACGTAGACGTTCGCGGTCACGTGGAAATCCGGGAGGCTCTCGAAGACGACGTTCTCCACGTCGTAGCCGTCCCGTCTCAGTCTCCCCGTCCGTTCGGCCCGCAACTCGCACCGTTCGTCGGGGAGTCCGCCGATGGCGTCGAGGAAGTACGCGCGTTTCCGGTCGGCGTCCGCCATCGCCGCCTGCCGACCGTCGATTTCCCGCCGCTCGGTTCGCGCCCGTTCGAACCCTTCTTCGGCGACGGCCCGGAGATACCGAGGAAGCTGATTCTCGACGTCGTAGAACCCGTCTATGTTTCGTTGAAAGCACTTCATCGATTGTCACAACGGACGGTACGGCTCGGCATAATTCTAGCGGAGCTACCTCCCCAACCCCGTCTCCCGCACCAGTTCCGCGAGTCGCCTGCTCTCCGCTACGGACGGACACCGGTCGTACAGTCGAACTTCCTCGACACGCCCCCGGAATCCGCTCCCCATGAGGTACGCGTCCCGCAGGAGCGTCCAGTCCGCCGGTTCGGTGCCGAATTCGAGCGGACCCTCGAACGGTCGCGTATCGACCGTCTCGCCGTCGATGAGCAACCGCATCTCCGCCCCGTCCCACTTCCCTTCGACGAAGCGCCGGACACCCCCGTCGTCCCACTCCCAGCACGCGGTCCGCTCGTCGTCTCCGCCATCCGACAGCGCGAACTCGATACTGCCCTCCGTTTCCCGCGAAAACCCGAGCCGAATCGCGCCGCCAAAATTCGCGACGACCCCTTCGTCCGCCGGGTCGGACGGGGACACCAGCGCTGAAACGGACACCCCGTCGCGGAAGACGTGATTTCGGAACCGATGCGGGCCGAGCGAGACGCCTCGCGTTCCGTCGCCGACGAGGGCGCTCCCTTCGATCCCGCCGTTCTCATCGTCCATCTCGTCGGTCCCGTCGCCCGGAAGGCCGCGAAGGACCGTCCCCGAGGAGTGCATGTTCCGGTACGTTCCGGCGAGCCAGAGGACTGGGACCTCGGCCGCCGCGTTCGACGGAACGACGGGACGGAGGACGGTTCCGGCGGATCGAGTGGCGACGTCCCGCGCCGCCCACGTTCGTCCGCCGGTGTCCGTCTCCAACCGTTTCAGTCCGCGGTAGCCGTCCCGGTGGAAACAGGCGTAGACGACGTCCGGGTCCGACGGGTCCATCGCGATACCGGCCGAGTAGTGCAGTTCGACGCCGTCCTCCTCGATGTACCGCCCCGCAGTGGTGATGCGGTGGTCGAGCCAACTGTCACCGTCCCATCGCGCGTAGCGATACTCGTGATCGAGCGTCGAGGGGAACGTGGCGTAGACGACGGCCGGATTTCCGTCGGCATCGACCCCGCAATCCCACACCCAGGCGTACTCGTTGTTCTCGTTCGCGGAGTCGTACACGACCTCCAAATCGGAACGCGTCAACGGCAGTTCCGCCTCACACGCTATCCGACTGCCGTCGGCGCGGTAGAACGCGCCGTCGCGGTAAGCACAGTGCAGCACGTGCCACTTCGGGGCGTCGCCGCCGCGCTCGGCGTCCGTGAGGAAGAAGTGAACCGTCCCGTCGTCGCCCTGCGCGTGGACGAAGTACATCGAATAGTGGCCGTCCGGCGCGGCGACCATCTCGTGCTGGTCCGTCCACGTCGAACCACCGTCGAGCGACCGCCGATAGTAGACGTTGCCGTCGCCGATGTAGCCGTACTCGTCGTCGGTGGCGTCCGCGGTTACCTCCCGATCCCGATAGAAGAGGTACAGCGTTGATCGGCCGTTCTCCGGTACCAGCACCGGGTTCGGGTACGTGACGACGTGCTGTGAGATGGTTCGACGCCGACCGAATTCGGACGCCGACTCCGGTTCCTCGGATATCGCGTAGAAAATCGTCTCCCCGTTGTGACCGGTCCAGAACACGAGCAGATGGCCGTCCTCTCGAACGACGAGCGACGGGTTGGTGTGGTCGTCCGCCGAGAACGACGCGTGGAGCGTCGTCCCTTCCCACTCGTTCGCCCGGTGGTCGTACGCGCCGACCCGAATGTCCGTCCCGGTCGGCCCGCCGAGATAGCCGACGTACGTTCGATCCTCGTTCCCGACGTAGCGCACCGCTCGCGGGTTCGTAAACCAGATCCAGCGGGCGTCGAAGCCGACGATACCGTGGTTCGATTCGGGCGAGTAATCCCGAAGGAAGCCGTCGGGGGAGCACGTTCCGGGCCAGTAGCCGAACAATCCGATTCGGAGCGTATCCCCTGCTGGGGGCGTCATACGCGTTATTCCAGCGCCGAGCCCTTTGAATCTTCCTCCCTTCAGCGACGAAGTCGCCTGACTGCCGTCGCAGCGACGTCCCGCACGTCCGGGTCGGGGTCGTTCTCCGCCACTTCGCGGAGGTCGGCGGGGGAAACCGCGTTCGCGGTTCGAAGCGTCCGAACCGCGTTCGCGCGGATGAGCGGGTTCTCGTCGGTGAGGAGCGTCCGGAGGGGTCCGCTCGCTCGTTCGACCGCCTCAGGGTGATACTCCGCGAGATACGAGAGGAACGCGACGCCCAGTCCGCGAACATCCGGGTCGGGGTCGTCGAGGAAGAGCGCGAGTTCGTCCGCGTCGCCAACGACGGCGTCCGCGAACGCTTCCGGATACTCGTCGGTGAGTTCGGCGAGCGCCGACGCGGCCTTCCACGGAACTGGGTGTTCCGGGTCGCTGACGAGCAGTTCGACCAGTTTTCCCAACTGCGGACGGACGGCGGGAGTCCGCTCCTCGGCGACGACGGCGAACACCTCGCACGCCGTCGCCCGTACGTCGGCGTTTCGGTCGTCCAGCAACGGCCCGAAGTGGGCGACCGCCTCCACCGCCGTTTCCGGTCGCTCCGTCGCCACGTTGCGTAGCGTCCGTGCTGCGGCGAACCTGACGACGTCGTTCTCCGCCCTCGCGTGGCCGAACTCCCGTCCGGAGGGGTTCGGTTCCCGTCCGGGGATGTGCGGTTCCCGTTCGACGGGTTCCGTTTCCGCTTCGAGGAGGCGAAGCAACGCCGAAAATCCGGGTTCGACATCGATTGGAAATCGCCGTGAGAGCGCGAGAACGGCGAACACCGCCTGCTCGCGCCCCAACTCCACCGGTGATTCGAGCATCGGGAGCAACGGTTCGACCGTCTCCCGGAACGGTTCCGGGTCGTCGTCGGCGAGGTGAGCGACGGTTCGTGCCGCCCCAGCGCGGACGTCCTCATCCCCGTCGGCGATGGAGTCACGAAGTTCCGAGGCGACCGACGCGGCGACGGTCGGACGGGCCGCGACCACGACCGCGTACGCTTCGGCGGCGACCGTCCGTGCCTCCGGAGTGCCACGAACCATGACTTCGACTAACTCCGCTACCGAGACCGCGTGAGGGTCGCTCCTCGTGGTTTCGAGGAGCGAATCCGCGCGGGCCCAGTCGGGTTTTTCCGAAGAGGTCATTCAATGATCTATCCCAAACGTCGTCGCCACTTAACTGTATCCCGCCCGCCGACGGTCGTTCGAAATGTCCAACTTCGCGATGTCCAGCACCGAGAGTTCGGTTGGTCGTAACGACCGCGTCGGTTTCGTGGCTCCACCGATTTCACGACGGTGTCGGTCACGAGGTCGGACGGAGGCGTGTCACGAAGACGGTTTCCTCGCCCGCCTCGAACTCGCATCGCGGGGCGAGGCAGTTGCGTGCGGCGTAGCTCCGCTTCCAAATCCGTTTGTATTCGGTCGTCGGGAAGTCGTTGTAACTCTCCTCGTAGACCGGCGGGTACGACGGTTGGACGACCGTCGTCGAGCAGTTCGTGGCCGAAACGTCGACCGCTAGCTCCCCCGGTGGGTTATGACTCACGACGTTGCCGAGCGAGCGGAGTTGGTTCGTTCGGAGGCGGTAGGTGCCGTCCGACAGTTCGTCGATGGTCTCGGCGTGGAACAGCGGTCCGCCGCAGTAGCCGTCCTCGCGCGCTCGGACCCTGTCGACGAGCGTCACCTCCCCGGCGTCGTCGAGCAGCAGTTCACGGGTCACCCGGACGGGCATCCCGTGGAACCGCTCGAACGTCACCCGACAGTGAGCCGTCTCCCCGCCCGTCCGGAGTTCCTCGATGGAGCCACGACAGTTTCCGTCGCCGGAGAGTATTCGCTCCGGGTCGTCCTCCGGATACCGGCCCCAGTCGCTCGGTTGAACGTAGAACGCGTTGTGGTACAACAGTTCGCGTTGGAGGTAGCCGTTCGTGCCGAGGAGGACGGAGGAATCACGGCTGAGGACCTGGATGGCGCTCGCGTCCGCGTGGTCGTGGACGAGTTCCGGGCCGACCGAAAGCAGGAGGTAGGTGTGTTCGTCCGAGCCTGGCTCTCCCCCGGTGAGCGCGACCTGTCCGTCCACCATTCGACGGTCGGGGAGCAACCGCGTATCCGCGTCGTTCAGGACGTAGCCGTAGGGAAGCCGCCGAATGCGACCCGCCGGTTCGGGGCGGCCCCGCGAATCGACGGTCGAATCGTGCCACAGCGCCGCGAGGCTCAGCCATGCCAGTTCGTGCAGGTGATTCTTGAAGATGAGTCGGCCGTTGTAAACCGACTCCTCCGCCGGTAGGTCCCCGACCGTGTCGAGAAATCGCTCGAAGACGTGGGTCCGAAAGTACGAGAAGACGTCCGCCGCGGCGTCCTGAAAGCGACCGTCGGAACGGTCGCGCGCGACCCGTTCGAAGAGCGCGATCCATTTGCACTGATGTTGGTGATACCCCGTGTCGCCGTACGGGGTCACGATGCCGCCGGGCGTGATCACCTTCAGGTTTCGTTCCAGCATGTTGACCACGCTGGGGGTTCCGTAGAACGCGTCCGTCCGTCCCCTGATGTCCGCCCACGCCGAAAGGAAGGTCTCGGCGAACCCCTCGTAGTTCGACGCCTGTTCGTGGAACTCCCGACGGTCCCACCACGCGTCCCACACGGCGTCCGTCCGTCTCCCGTAGTCGTGTTTCGCGCCCTCCTCCGGAAAGAGGTGACACGCGTAATCCGCGTAGAAACAGGCACCGATGGCGTGGTTGCTCACTTGGTCCCACGATTCGATTTCCTCGCGGTCGCCGACGTATCGGTCCAGCGAATCCTCGGCTTCCGCGGCCCATTCGGCACCGAACGTCGCGCGCTCGTCCGGCGACAGTTCGTCGGCGAGCAGTTCGTACGCCGTCCCGCAGAGGATGGACGCGAAGTGGTCCCCCTGTCCGAAATCGAGCAGATGCTCCGCTGCTCTGTCGCGGTACTCCTCCGTCCCGGTCAGTTCGTAGAGGACGGCGTAGATGAGCGCGAAGTCCTGAACGATTCGGTGACGACCACCCCATTCGTCGTCCCGGTACTCGCCGTCCCAGTACTCGGACAGTTCCGGCCGACGGAGGGTGGCCAGCCCTGACTCGATAACGGCTTGGTACTCCCGTTTGCTGACGACCATTCGTTCCATGGTTGTCGGTTACCGCTAATAAACCTCGGTGTCCGTTAGCTGGGAAACAACCGCGCGAGCGACGTCCGAGTTGTTTACTAATACCAAACGTAGATCCTCGTCGATATCGGCCGACTCACGGTGTCCGTCGGTCCGAAGCGTCACCACATCGAGCGGTTTGAGCCGTGCTGAAGCCGTTTCCCCCTCCCAAACAGCCGTCGGAAATTTGGGTAAACCGTCCGCGAGTACTGCGAAATCTATTACATCACTATGACTGTAATCGTGATTGAGCCAACAGGGATGGAACGACCGTCCGAAGGAGTTCGTCCGTCCGCGCGTTTGGAAAGGCCAAACGGCGGTTACGTTGTCACGTGGTTTTCCCGGAAAAGGAGCCTCGGTACGCGTTGAAACCGGCGGGACCGTCGCGGGCGATGACGTGGAGTGGATCCTCCCTCGAACCGAGGTGTCGGTCCGCCCACGACAGCCGTCGTCGGTCGAGGTCGGAGACGAGTTCCGGACGGTCCTTCGCCCGGTCGTCCTGCTCCCACGGGTCCGCGACCATGTCGTACAGTTGGTAGTCGGGGACGGACTCGCCCCACATCCCCGGATGATACGTCCTGATGAGCTTCCACCGTTCGGTTCGAATCGTCCGCTGTGCGGTGTACAGTCCGTGGTCGAAGACGACGTGCGACCGCCAATCGGCGTCCGGGTCCCGAAGGAGCGGAACGAGCGATTCGCCCTGCCACCGGGACGGCGGTTCGATACCTGCAAACGCCGCGAGCGTCGGTGCCATATCGACGTTGGTCACCAACTGCTCCCTCGCGCCGGGTTCCGCGGCGGACGAGGCGGGCGGTTTGACGAGGAGCGGGACGCGTTGGGTCCCGTCGTGAGTACTCCAATGTTCGCGGTACAGCCCGTGTTCCCCGAACTCCTCGCCGTGATCGGCCGTTAACACGATGAGCGTCTCGTCGTACAACCCCTCGGCTTTGAGATGCTCGATGATGCGACCGATGTGTCGGTCCGCGTAGCGGATTTCGGCGCGGTATTGAGCGAGTTCTTCGGCGAGGTCGTCCCTGCTTTCGACCTCCATGTGTGGAGCCGACCGCCACGCGTCCCACGTTCGGTGCTCGGCTATCTGCTCCGCGGTCGGGTACGGCGGCAGTGAACACCCACGGAACTCCTCTATCTCCGATTCCGACCGGTTGTACGGGCCGTGCGGGTCCCAGAACTGCGCGTAGAGGAAGAACTCCTCGGCGTCGAGGTTGTCGATAAAATCGATGGCTTCGTCCGCAACCGTCTCCGCACGCGGCGTCTGGAAATACTCACCCTCCCCGTCCGGTTCCTGTGGCTGTCGAAACTCGTGCCACACGTGGTAAAACCACGGCGCGGGGTGTCTCGGGAACGACGATATCCCTCCCGTGATGATCCGATTTTGAAAGAACAGTTCCGGCAGGTGCCACCAGTCGTGTTCGTTTTCGGTGCTCTCGGCCCAACTCCCCGCCCAGTCGGTCCAGTGTCGCGGATTGTGTACCTGCTGGGAGTGTCTCCCGTGCGTCTCCACGCCGTTGTGGATACCGTATCGGCCGGTCATCAGCGCGGCGCGGGACGGCATACAGGGCGAGTTCGCGACGTAGGCGGCATCGAAGCGAACCGAATCTGCGGCGAGCGCGTCGATGTTCGGCGTCGTCGGCGCGGACTGGCCGTAGGCACCGACGTGGTCGGCGCGGAGCGAATCGACGTCCAGATACAGGATTCGTACCATTTCGTTCGACCGTTCGCAGGTCGTGCAACTATACTTTTCCCCGATTCGACGGCGGTCCGCGTCGGCCCGTTGCACGCACATCCGAATACAAAATAGCAGGGAATACGGGAGGAAATTATATCCCCACTCCGTGTGAAACTTCTCACATGCCCGACCGGCCGAACGTTCTGTTCATCATGACGGATCAACACCGAGGCGATGCGCTCGGAATCGATCCGAACTGTCCGCGCGACGAAGACGGCTTTCCGCTCGTACACACGCCGAACCTTAACCGGTTCGTCGAGCGAGGGGCGCTCTTCTCCCGCGCATACACGCCCGCCCCCTCCTCGATACCCGCTCGCCGGTGTCTCTGGACCGGACAGACGCCCGCGACGAACGGGTGTACGAACTGGACGACCGCCGAGTGGTCGTTCCCGCACACGCTCCCCGGAGAACTCTCGAAAGCCGGGTATCAGACCCGACTGACGGGAAAGACCCATTCGCTCCCCCCTCGCAATCATTTCGGGTTCGAGCATATCGTCCTCCACGCGGGGCTCAACGGGTTGGACGACGACTATTCGGAGTGGCTTGCCGAGCGGAGCGACGGCGACTTCGATGAAATTTCCCACGGGTGCGGGAGAAATTCGTGGGACCCCCGCCCGTCACATCTCCCGGAGCACCTCCACCCGACGAACTGGACGACGAACCGCGCGCTCGAATTCTTCGAGAAACGCGACCCGACGCGACCGTTCTTCCACGCCGTCTCGTACGTCCGACCGCACCAACCGTTCGACCCGCCACAGACGTACTGGGACCAGTACATCGACCGGGAGATTCCGGCACCCGCCGTGGGCGACTGGGCGGAGGAAACGTACCGCCAACACGTCCCCGACGTTCCGGCGACCGACGCGTGGTGTGCCGACCTGTCACCGACCACGATTCACCGGGCGCGCGCCGGATACTACGCTTCCATCACCCACATCGACCACCAGATCAACCGACTGCTCGGCAAACTACGGACGACCGGGGAGTTGGATAACACGGTCGTCGTCTTCACCGCCGACCACGGGGAGATGCTGGGCGACCACCTGCTCTGGCGGAAGACGTACGCCTACGAGGGGTCCGCTCGGGTGCCGCTGCTCGTTCGGTTTCCGGAGGGGATGGAACCGCCGACGGACGAGCGAATCGATGACCCCGTCGGCCTCGAAGACATCATGCCGACCGTTCTCGACCTCGCGGGTGCACCGATTCCGGAGACGGTCGAAGGGCGGAGTCTCCTCCCACTCATCGAGGGGAGTTCGGAGTGGCGCGAGTGCTATCACGGCGAACACGGCCCGATATACCACGACGAGAACGCGATGCAGTACGTGGTCACCGACGAGCACAAATATATCTGGAACTCCGTGACGGGGGAGGAGTTGCTGTTCGACCTGGCGGAGGACCCCGACGAAATCTCGGACGAATCGACCAACCCGGCGTACGAAGGAACGCTCTCGTCGCTTCGTAACCGTCTCATCGAGCAGTTGGAGGACCATCCGTTCGACTACACCGACGGCGAGCAATTGACTCCACGGGCGGTCGACCGGCCGCCGGTATAGCTGTCGACGAACGGTGTAGCTGTTGACTCAATTCGTCGATTTCGGCGCTGTAATCCTCTCTCACAACTATTCACAACATGGATCGTCGAAATATTTATCATCTATTACGTTAGATAATAACACGCAATGGAGAGAGAACACGATCTCTCGGACGACCAGCGGCAGCGCTGGTCACCCGAGAGCATAGCTGACGGCGTATCGACATCCTTCGAACTGGAACGACGGGACTTCCTCAAGGTCGCGAGTGCGAGTGCCGTGCTCTCCGCGCTTGGGACGGGGGCCGCCGCATCGAGCACCGACGCGTCCAACGCGAAGACGCGCCCCACTATCTGGACGACCGAAGATCGACAGAACGCGAGGGAGAACATTCAGCAGTACGATTGGGCGAAATCCCAGCGTGACGATGCCGTTGTGACCGCCGACGAGTTTCTCGACAGGTTCGATACGCTCGACGAATTGTGGCACTTCATCCCGGCACAGACGGTGCCGCGGTCCTCGTTTCTCAGTCCGGACTACCACTGGGACAACCCGTTCTACGACAGTTGGGACCAGTACGACGACCCGTGGAAGATAACCGACGGCGAGTACGTGTTCCCGACGAACGACTTCGCGTCGTATCGCCGGAGCGGCCTGGACGACAAGGGGATGTTCGATCCGGAACTGGCCGACGATCAGTACCTCGTCAACGAGGAACACCCCGAGATGGGCGAAGGCTGGGGCGTCGACGACGGATACGGGTGGCAGGACACGAACGACGACCTCGGCGAGGGAGAGGGTGCGTGGTGGGACTTCGTCGCGTACTACAACCACTGGGGCGTCTGGCGACCCGGCGGCGTCGTTCGCATGATGCGAGCATTCACCGACGCGTTCCTCCTCACGGGCGACCAGAAGTACTCGCGTCCCTGTGCGATCCTGCTCGACCGCATCGCGGACGTGTACCCGGACATGGACGTCTCGGCGTACTGTGACCCGCGAGCGGGCGGTCACTACCACAACAACACCGGCGGCCGCCAGACCGGGAAGATAATCGGTTCCCACTGGGAACCCAATCTCATCCGCCCCGTGATGCGGGCGTACGACGCCATCTTCCCGGGCATGGAGGGAGACCAACAGTTGGTGGACTTCCTCCAGGGGAAAGTCGAGGAGTTTCCAGGACTGGAGACGAAGGACAGCGTCGGGAAAATCCGGAAGAACATCGAGGACGGCCTGCTCAGGGAGATCCTTCCGGCCGCAAAGCAATCCCAACTCGCCCCCGCCCGTGGACAGTTGCCCGCGGTCACCATCTCGGCGCGGATACTCGACGAGCCGAACGGCTACACGCGGGATGCGCTCCACTGGGTGTTCCAACCCGGTCGGGAGATATTCACGGGCGACGTCTGGTACAAGGAGCCGGAGAAGTGGGCGACGACGGGCGGGAACGTCATGGCAAAACTCGTCGACACGGAGGGGCGCGACGGCTATTTCGACGAATCGTCCCCGCTGTACAATCCCATCGCGCAAGCGGCGGTGCTCGACATCGGCGACCTCCTGCGTGGCTACGACGGGTTCGACGGGGCGGACCTCTACGAGCACGTCAAATTCCACCGTATCATGCACACGCACATCCCGCTCATCATGCTGGATAAACACACGCCGCTGATCGGGGACGCGCATCCGAACCGGTTGTACCTGGACGAGAACTCGAAACGAAACGCCTTCGAGGTGTACGGCGAGGACATCTTCGGACAGACGCTTCACTTCATCAACGGCTTCTCGACGGAAGGGCTTCGCGGCGACATCTTCTCCGAGGATCCCACGCAACTTCGCGAGGACGTCGAAGCGATCATCGCGGCGGACGGGCCGCTGGACCTGGGAAGCACCATTCAGCCGTCCTACGGGTTTACGGCACTGCGCGACGGGAAGAATTACAAGGCCCTGAACGACGGCGGGACGAAGTATCGCTTCCTCTCGCTGGAGGTCATCGAGCGTTCGACCGGCGTCTGGCGGCCGTCCGAGGTCGATGCGCTCTCACTCGAATCCAAGGACGCGTTCGGGGAAAACACCCTCCAACTGGAAGCGAACGAGCCCGGTCAGCACATCACGTTCGCGTTCGAGATAACCGACGCGGGCACGTATCATTTCACCCTTCGCCCGTTCGAATCGTCCGTCTACGGGATTTACGACATCGAAATCGACGGAACGGTGGTCGATACCTACGACTTCTACGACGAGACGACCGGTGCGAAGGGTGACTTCGTCGCGCTGGACGGTAGCGCCGAACTCTCCGAGGGAACGCACGAAATCACCTTCCGGAACGTCGGCAAGAACGACGACGCGTCGAACTACAAGATGGGTATCATCCAGTTCGAAACCTATGACCGCGACGACTGGTACCGGCGACAGAACGCGGTCGAGAAGGGCAACGCCAAACGCGGTATTTGGACGTACTACGGCCGAACAGGGGACTACGGCAATCACACCCACCGCGACACGCTGAACCTCGGCGTGATGGCGTACGAACTCGACCTCGCACCCGACAACGGCTACCCGACCCTCACGGGGAGCTGGCCGCGGCGGCGCTACTGGCACAAGAACACCATCGCCCACAACACGGTCATGGTGGACGAACGTCGGCAGGAGGGACAGCGCGTCGCCGTCCCGAAGCACTTCGACGACACCGACATGGTTCAGTTGTCGGAGGTGGCCGCGCCGCAGGTGTATCCCCAAACGGACGACTATCGCCGCACCACCGCGATGATCCACGTCGACGACGTGAACTCCTACGGCGTCGACTTCTTCCACATCGACGGCGGCGACGACCACCGCTTCAGTTTCCACGGCTGGGTCGGTGACGTGGCCACGGGCGGGTTGAACCTCGTGGAACAGGACGGCGGCACGTACGCCGGACCCGACGTTCCGAAGCCCGAGAACGTGGCGAATCCCGACTCCCAGTACAACCAGGAGGTTGGCAACGGGTTCAACTACCTCGACAACGTCGCTCGCGACGACGACCCGTCGACTCACGCCAGCATCGACTGGGATATCGAGGACTACTGGGGAACCCGGGACGACGACGCCGACATCCACCTCCGGTTGACGATGCTCGGTGACCACGACGAAATCGCCGTCATGGACGGCCACCCGCCGGATACGGACAACCAACCGGACACCATCAAGTACGTCATCGCTCGACGTACCGGAACCGACATCGAGAGCACGTTCACGTCCGTGGTCGAACCGTACATGAGCGATCGATTCATCGAGTCGACGGAAGCGGTTCCGATAACCACGGATGGCGACGGTGCCGCCGCCCGCGCGGTCAAGGTCGAACTGACGAACGGGCGAACGGACTACGTCGCCTACGGAGGCGACTCCGACCGAACGTACGACGTCGGAGACGTGTTCTCGTTCGAGGGGTTCTTCGCCGTCTACAGCGAGCGGGACGGGGAACCCGTCCACGCGTACCTCAACGACGGACGGTCGCTCACCCCGATGGGAGCGAACTTACCGCTCATCGACGCGTCCCACGGCCAGTTCACCGGGACCGTCGAGGACTTCACCCGCGAAATGACGATCCAGAACGAACTCGACGTCACCGTCGACGAACACGTCAGCGACATCGACCGGGCGCAAGGCGGTCAGATATACGTCCAAACGGACGGGTTAGTCAACGGCGTCTACCCTGTTCACGGGACCTCGAAGTCAGGAAACCACACGACCGTCGATGTCGGCGAGCGGACGACGATAGAGTCGTTCACGAATCCCGACCAACTCGACGATGGGGGATACGAATACTACCTCTCCGAGGGCGACGAGTTCTACATCCCGCTCAGTAACACGTGGAAACTGCTGTTCGCCAGCATCGATCCCAGTTCCACGACTGCAACGGTCGGCGAACGTCTCGAATTCGACGCCGACGATACGACGGGCAACGACCGTTGGGTCGAGTCGCTGGAGTGGGACTTCGGCGACGGAACGTCGGCGACGGGGTGGTGGAACGACCATCGGTACGATGACCGCGGCGAATACACCGTCGAACTGACCGCGACGGCCAACGACGGACGGACGACTACCGACGAGATCACGATTTCCGTCTCCGACCTCAGCGAACCGATCGCACGGATTCAGCCGAGTACGACCGAACCGTCGACCGGTGAAGACGTCGAGTTCTTCGCCAAGGACACGACGAGTAACGACCGTTGGATCGAGTCGCTGGAGTGGGACTTCGGCGACGGAACGTCGGCGACGGGATGGTGGACGGAACATCAGTACGGCGGGACGGGCGAACACACCGTGGTGCTGACCGCCACCGACAACACCGGCCACTCGACGACCGACGAGGTGACTATCACGGTCGGATGAGCGATGTGATCCGGGACGACGGTGCGGATACCGAAGTCGGAGACGGTCGTCTTCGAGTCCCGAACGACGGTCCGGATCACCGAACGGAACCGCGCATGACGCTCGGATTCACCTTCCACAGGGACGTACGGTCGGTGTTTGGTAATACGGAACGGAGACCGCCGAACGTGACCGAGAGAAAGGCAGCACCTAGCGGACGGGGAGAAATCGATCGAAGCACGCTTTGACTCGGTAGTCGGGTAGTCGAGAGAGGTGTTCAGCGGAGGATAGACGTTTTTTCTGCAGCGTGAGCGGGTGAGAGACGGCTCTGCGTAACGGGGCTTACGGTCGAACGACGCGCTCGGATATTCGTACTGATGGAGTCTGCTCCGATATCGTCGGAGAGTACTCCCCCACCCGAATGCAAAATACCTCCCGTGATACTGTAGAGATGTTGATCTTGTTTTGTTCTTTGGGTCTTTTCCCCTGATAATTGAATTCGATCGGCACTCGTGTCGGATTCCAACCGGAGTGAGGAGGGTACGTATCTGGTAGTATCGTATCGAGGCGGAAAGGGAAACCAGCGTACTGCTTACGTGTGGATACTCATCAAAGAACGTATTTTTTCTACCCGTCCGCGGACTTTGGCTGTGGAGAGACGGTGACCACCCTATCGTATGACTGCGTGATAGTTCGAAGCGAGAACACCAATCGGAACAGGGGCGAATAGTGTTATATGGCTGATACCGTTTCCAAAGACGACTTCTGTTCATACTTTGTCTTCGATATAATCGGAAATATGATGGCACTGAAGTGCTCGGACGAGCATCTAACGGCCACTGATCGTACACCCACGTCGACGGTCGTACCCTTCAAGATCAAAAAACGGCTCGCTCAATCCCTCAATGGTGGTGATCTTACTCGGTAAGGAAACAGCATAGACGATTCGATAAACCGTCAAGTCCGCCAGCAAATCACACGTCACAGAGATATATAACAATTTTAATACACGATATATCTATTGGGAATTGGCCGTTGTGTTTTATAATTGATGGGAATTTTTATGTAGGGGTTGATGCTATCAATTACCATGCCTGGTGTAAATCGCAGGCAGATTATCAAGACCGTCGGTACAGCGAGTATCGCCGGGTTAGCAGGCTGTAGTTCGAACGGAAGTTCCGGGAATAACGAGGGTGGTGGTAAGCAAACCATCACGTACCGTGACCGCGAGGACCCCTTCACCTCGATGGCGAAGGCGTACAACAGTTCTCAAAGCAAGGTCCACGTCAACCCCAGTATCAAACCCGAGAAGTCGAAATATCGGTCGTTGATCGCCCAGATCACGGCCGGTAATGCGCCGCAAGTCATCGGACTCGACGTCGTCTATCTCCCGCGGTTCGTCCAACTCGGGGCACTCGCAGACCTCACGTCGTACTACAACAAGAAGAGTTACACCGACGAGATATTCCAGCCGTTGACCCGCGATTTCATCCGCTGGAACGACAAGGTGTATGCGATGCCGTACTGGATCGACTGCAGTCTCTACCTGTACAACAAGCAACATTACAAGAAGGCCGGACTCGACCCCGAAAAGCCCCCGGAAACGTGGGATGAGTTCCTCAACGCCTGTAAAAAGCTCAAAGCGGCAGGCTACACGCCACTCTCGAACACGCTCGGCATGCTGGGTCTCGAGATATTCTTTTTCATGCCGTTCGTCTGGGCCGGTGGCGGAAAGCTGTTCAACGATGAGATGAGCAAGAGCCTCATCGACCAACAACCCGCCGTAGACGCGCTGAAGTTCTTCAAAAAGCTGCAGGACAAGGGCTACACGACCGACCAGACTCAGAACGAACACTTCACCTATCCGCCCTTCGAGAGCGGCAAGGCGTCGATGGCGTTCTCGGGTGCTGGCGTCGGGGAAATCAAAGATCAGTCCCCCGACGTGTACAAGAATATGGGAACGGCGATGTTTCCGAAGCCCGAGGGCGGGCAACATTCGAGTTTCCTCGGAGGAGACTGCGTCGTCATCACGAAACAGACCAAACAGAACCAGGGGGCGTTCGACGCCTCCGAGAAATTCGTCGACTGGATCCACAGCGAAGACGGCATGAACACGATGGCCAGTTCGACCGGCTATCTCCCGTCACTGAAGTCGGGGTTCGACGGCGAGTACATCACACAGCACAAATCCCTGTACGAACCGTACAAGAAAGCCCTGGAGAACGGTCACGCGCCGCCGATGCATCCGAAGCTGATTCAGATGCAACAGCCGCTCAACGACGCGCTCGTCCGTGCTCTGCAGGGCAAACAATCCCCCGAGAAGGCGCTGTCGCAGGCGGCCGACTCGATAACGAAGGTGCTTCAATCGTCCCAATGACCCGAATCAGTCTTCGGCAGGAGGTGTTCACACGGTGAGCCTACGCGAGGAAAGCGATCGCTCGGTATCGTTCGGTCGTCGTGTCGCCACGATCGACTGGCGACCCTACGTGTACTTACTGCCAGCACTGGTGTTGTACATCGTCTTTCTCATCTATCCGTTGGCCGAGACGTTCATCTTGAGCTTCCAGCACGTCAGAATCCTCGGTGGTGCGCACACGTGGGTGGGATTGCAGAACTACTCCGCGGTGCTGTCCGATCCGCTGTTCTGGAAGTCGGCGGTCAACACCCTGGTCTTCAGCGTTGGAATGGTACTGATACCGCTCGTTCTCGGCCTCTTTTTCGCCATGCTCATCGATACCGGGATCGAGTACAGCGGATTGTTCCGATTGGTGTTGTTCTTGCCGGTCGTCATCCCTATCGTCGTCGCCGGGATGACCTTCGGTTGGCTACTCGGGTCGAGCGGTCTGGTCAACGGGATTCTGGTCTCGACCGGCATCGTGGCACAGCCAGTGCGGTTTCTGAACTCCTCGACGTTCGCGCTTCCGAGCGTGATGTTCATGGTGATCTGGAAACGCACCGGCTACTACATGGTCATTCTACTGGCCGGGTTACAAGCCATTCCGGACGACGTGTACGAAGCGGCGATGATCATGGGCAAATCGCGGTGGAAGATGTTCCGACACATCACGCTTCCCCTGCTCAAGCCCGCCGTCCTCGTCACGCTCGTCATCGGTATCGTCGACTCGGTGAAAGCGTTCGGACAGGTGTACGTGATGACTGGGGGCGGCCCGTCACACGCGAGCGAAATCCTCTCGACGTACTTCTACAAGATCGCGTTCAGCTACTTCCAGTTCGGAAAGGGAGCGGCCTTCGGGTTCGTCCTGTTCGCGATCGCGCTCGTTCTTTCGATGATCGTCATCCGACTATCGGGAGGGACGGAGATATGAGCGTCATCGACCGTCTCATCGAGGAGGACGTCGAAAGCACGAGTGCGGAACACGTCGGTGCCCCTATCCGGCGGCGTGTCGCGACGTTCGTCGTCCTCGCAGCCGGTTCGGTGGCGATTCTCGTTCCGCTCTACTGGATGGTCGCAACGTCGTTGAAACCGGCCAAGGAGGTGGGACGGTTCCCTCCGAGCATCGTTCCAATCCACTTTACCATCGCGCCGTACGTCGAAGCGCTTCAACAGGGTATGTGGGGAACGTGGCTCTTCAACACCGCGATAATCAGCGCCGGAACGACCATCCTGACGCTCGCCATCGCGATTCCAGCGGCGTATTCGCTCGCTCGCAAGGACTTTCCGGGGGCGAAACCGTTGTACGTGATGTTCCTCGGCATCCTGATGGTCCCGGCACAGATTCTGCTCATACCCCTGTACGTACTGTTCGTCAAGCTTCACCTCGTGAACACGCGAATCGGACTGATGCTCGCCTACGCCACGTTCTTCCTCGGGTTCTCGGTGTTCCTGTTGCACAGTTTCTTCACGAACCTTCCGAAGAACCTCGAAGACGCCGCACGCATCGGTGGCATCAGCGAGTGGAAGATATTCCTTCGAGTCATCCTTCCCCTCGCAAAGCCTGGCCTCGCCACGACGGGTGTGTTCCTGTTCGTGTTCACGTGGAACGAGTTCCTCTTTGCCCTCACCTTCCTGCAAGGGAAATCGCTGTACACCATCAGCGTCGGGCTACAGACGTTCCAGGGCAATCACGGATCGGTCGTGTACAACCAACTGTTCGCGATGAGCACGCTCTCGACGATTCCGGTCATCCTCGTTTTCGCGTTCTTCTCGGAGCAGTTCATTCAAGGAATCGCAGGATTGGAGATGCAATGATATGAAAGTCGAAATTCGAAACCTCACGAAACAGTTCGGCGACATGGTCGCCGTTGACGACGTTTCGTTCACAGTCGAAGATGGAGAGTTCGTCACGCTCGTCGGCCCGAGTGGGTGCGGGAAGACGACGACGCTACGATGTATCGCCGGTCTCGAACGTCCCACGAGCGGACGGATACTGTTCGGCGGCGAGGACGTAACCGAACAGACGCCACAGGAGCGCGACATCGCATTCGTGTTCCAAGACTACGCGTTGTACCCTCACATGACGGTACGGCGGAACATGACCTTCGCGCTCGAAGACGCCGGACTTTCCTCGGACGAGATTCGACGCAAGGTCGAAGATACCGCCGAGATGCTGGGAATCGAGGAGCAACTCGAAAAGAAACCCTCGTCGCTGTCGGGCGGACAACAACAGCGCGTCGCGCTCGGTCGAAGTATCGTCCGCGATCCGGACATCTTTCTGCTCGACGAACCGCTCGCGAACCTCGACGCGAAACTGCGCGTTCAGATGCGGACGGAGCTTCAGGAGCTCCACCAGCGACTCGACACCACGACGGTATACGTCACGCACGACCAGGAAGAAGCCATGACGATGTCCGATCGTATCGCCATCCTCAACGACGGAGAACTGCAGCAGATATCCTCGCCCGCGGAGGCCTACACCCGTCCACGCAACGAGTTCGTGGGGAATTTCATCGGTAGTCCGTCGATGAACCTTCTTCCCTGCAATCACTCGAACGGTCTCCTCTCGACCGCGACGTTCACGCTCGAAGCACCCGACGAGATGGACGAGGGTGCGAGTATCGCCACCCTCGGCATACGCCCCGAAGACGTCCGACTCGTCGACATCGGAACCGGTCACGTAGACGCCACCGTTCAGGTGTTCGAGCAGGTCGGTGCGTTCAACATCGTCTACCTGGATATCGACGGAGTCGACGGGGAGTTCGTCACCCAGGTACCGCGGTCCCAGCAGTTGAGTCCCGGTCGAACCGTCGGCGTCTCGCTAGACGGAAAACAGCTACACGTCTTCGACACCGACGGGAGTGCGGCGTACAATCCAAAACTGTACACCGAAGCACCGACGGAAGGAATCCAGTAGGTGCGCCCGATATCGGTTGACCCCTTCGACGTCGATGAACGGAAGAAGGAGTAAAGCGGTGTCTCACCGATTTACGTCGTCGGAAGCCAGACGAGCATGGCCCCCGGATCACGATTGTCCCACGAGTAGTACGGGACCGCTCTGAATTCGACGTCGGCGAGATCATCGCCGGTGTGTTCGCGGTAGAGCGTGTCTTCCCACCCGTCGGTGGTCACCACCCGTGCGTCACCGTCGAGGGCGACGACACCATCCAGGAGGTCCGCTTCGTAGGTGGCCACAACCGAACCGTCCTCGGGGATTCGAAGGTGGAAGACCGACCGGTCGATGTCGACGTCCTCGACACAGTAGACGATGGGACCGCGCTGGAAAGCCAGTCGTCCGGCGTCGTCGGAGACGTTCGGATGGGATTCCATGCGCACGATCGGTTGGTCGAACGTGAGCGTCACCTCGTCGCCGTCGCTCCAGGTACGTTCGACGGCGACGTATCCATCGTCAGTACCGACTTTGGTCGCTTCACCGTTGACCGTGACACCTGCGTTCGTACACCACTCCGGGACGCGGAGATGCAGGGTCGTCTCAACGGCTTCGTCGGCGGATACGGAGAGTGTCACGGAATCGTCCCACGGGTACTCGGTGCGCTGGGAGAGCGTCAGGGGCGCTCCGTCCACCGACACCGACGCTTCGCTGCCGACGTAGAGGTTCACGTACACCTCGTCTTCGGGACCCTGCGCATAGATGTACTCGCCGAGGTCGGTGAACAGGCGTGCGGCGTTGGGCGGACAGCAGGCACAGGTAAACCAGCCTTTCCGGTGGTGATCCCCCCGGCTTTCGAGCGGATTCTCGTAGAAGAACTCCGTACCGGACAGGGAAACACCCGCCAAAAAGCCGTTGTACAGCGCGCGTTCGAGGACGTCGTAAAAGCGGGCCTCGCCAGTCAACTGGAACATCCGATGGTTCCAGAAGATGCTCCCGATGGCGGCGCATGTTTCGGCGTACGCCGTCCGGTTCCGCAGGTCATAATCCTCGGTGAACCCCTCGTGTCTCGCTTCGGGACCGATACCGCCGGTGAGGTACATCCGCTTTTTCGTCATGTTCTCCCAAAGCGTTTCCAGCGTCCCGTACAGTTCCTCGTCGCCGGTTTCCGCGACGACGTCGGCGACGCCGCTGAAAAAGTACATCGCCCTGACGGCGTGTCCCTCGACGGTCGTCTGTTCACGGAAGGGGAGGTGTGCCTGTGCGTAGCTTCCATCGTACTCGCCGTCATCGAGGAAGAGGTTTCGGTGTGCCTCCGACTCGTCGCCCGCGATTTCGTCCAGGTGGTCGAACTCCCACTCCAGTCGGGAGTCCTCGCGTCCGCGACGATCGATGAAGTATTCGGCGAGGTCGAGATACCGCGACTCGTCGGTCACACGGTACAGATCGACCAGCGCGAGTTCGATCTCCTCGTGGCCCGGAACACCGTCCAGGGCACCCGCTTCGGTCCCGAACACGTCGTCGATGTGATCCGCGAGATTCCGTGCGACGGTCAGTAACCCCGATTCGTCCGTCGCACGGTGGTGCGCGACGGCCGCCTCGATGAGATGCCCCGCGCAGTACAACTCGTGCATCATGTGGAGGTTCGTCCACTTCGCGTCGGGTTCCTTGAGAATGAAGTAGGTGTTCAGGTAACCGTCCGCCTCCTGTGCGTCGGCGAGGAGGTCCACCACCTCGTCCACACGCGATTTCAGCGTCGGATCGGGGTCCGTCGCCAGCGCATAGGAGGCCGCTTCCAGCCACTTGTAGGCGTCCGAGTCGATGAACCAGATTCCCTCGAATCCGCCCTTCTCCCGTCCCGAGGCCCGTCGGAAGTTGCCGAGACACCCGCTGGTTTCGAGTTGTTCGTACTGGTGTTCGAGAGTGACCTCGCGGTTGGTTTCGAGACGATGATTCCAGAATTCGTCGTGAATACTGACGTTGGTGAGCGATACCGGTGTGAGCCGATGTTCCGGAGGTTTCAGTGGCACGGTTTGCGATAGCATGGATCAATATTAAATTTATCGAAAGTCCCACTTATCGGCGAGTAGTTCGACTTGACGCGATCGGTCGTTAATCACCAGCGGGAGAACTGACCCCCACGACGACGCGGTGGACGCCGTGTGCGTAGCCGAACCGCCCCGTCGTTGCCGATCCGTTCGTCAAACACAAACGATGAAACGGGACCAGTCTTCACTTGACGATGTCGATCTTCTCGCGGTCCATGGACATGGCGACGGCCAGGACCACGACGATACCGAGGATGATCTGCTGGACGAACGACCCGATACCGATGAGGTTCATACCGTTTGCCAGAACCCCGATGACGAGGACGCCGATGAGCGTTCGATGCGGACCGCCGACGCCACCCGTCAGAGCGGTACCGCCCATGACGACGCCAGCGATGCTCTGCAGAAGGAGTCCTTGACCCATTCCGGCGGCGGCCGACGAGATGCGTGCGGTGAGGAGCGCACCGGCGATACCACAGAGCAAGCCGGAGACGACGAAGACACCGATTTGTACCGGTCGACCGGGACGCCGGAGAGTTCGGTCACTTTCTCGCTTTCACCGAGGGCATAGCAGTAGCGCCCGAACGGCGTGAAGAAGGCGACGAACACCGTGATGACGTAGAACACCAGCCCCAACACGACGAGGTTGGGTATCCGAGGGACGACGTTTCCGATGGCCAGTTGTTGAACCGCCGGATTACGATACGGTTGGGAACTCCCGTTCGTGAGCAACAGTGCCCCGCCCATGAGGACGGACTGCGTTCCGAGCGTCACCAGGAACGAGGGTATCTTCCCTTTGGCGAAGACGACACCGTTCACCAATCCGGCGGCTAGCCCCACGAACGGGCCGACGAAGATGCCGACGAAACCGAATTGATTGATCGCCATGGCGGTCAGGACGCCGGAGAGACCGAGGTTCGCGGCGACGGAGAGATCGATGCTCTGTTGGAGAATGGGAAACGTCCCGGCGAGCGCCACCAACAACAGGATGGTGGAGTTCATCAGAATGCTGTTCACGAGGTTGTTGAACGTCAGGAACACCGGCGAGAGCGCGGTGAACAGGGCCAGCAGGATGACGAGCATCGCCACCGGACCGGCGTCTCGAATCCAGTCCTGGATCGAGCGCTTCTCGTACAGTTCGCCGACGATCGTTCGTTCGGATTGTTCGCTACTCATAGTTGTAACATCTCCTGGATGAGGTCTTCTTCCTCGGGTTTCTCTGCTACTGGTGCGGAGACGACGGTCTCCAGGTTACCGTGTCTCATGACTCCGATACGATTCGACATGCCGATCACTTCCGGTAGTTCGTCGCCGATGAGGACGATAGAAACACCGTTCGCGGCTAGCTGACGAATGACGCGATACACTTCCTCTTTCGCTCCGACGTCGATACCGCGCGTCACGTTGTCCACGACCAGCACGTCGACGTTACGTTGGAGCCACTTCGCGATGACGACCTTCTGCTGGTTTCCACCGCTGAGGGTGTGAGCGAGCGCCTCGATTCCCGGCGTCTTGATGGCCAGGTCCTCGACGGCATCCTCGGCGATCGATCGTTCCGACTCGAAGTCGATTATCGGGAGGAACCGTCCGACGATGGGGAGGCCGCGTCGAAGCTTCTCCGTGTCGATGGAGGGAAGGGAAACGTTCTCACGAAGACTCTGATAAAGGAGGATTCCATCGCTCTTTCGTTCCTTCGGGATGTAACCGATCCCCGCGTCCACGAACGCCGGAACCGACCCCGACCGAACGGGGTCGCCATCGAACCGAATCGTCCCCGAATCGACGTCCGTGGCTCCCGTAAGCGCCCGCCCGAGATCCTGTTTCCCGCTCCCCTCGACGCCGACGATACCGAATATCTCCCCTTCTCTGAGATCCATCGAAACGTCGTGAATACGGTCTTCTACCGTGAGATCCTCCACGGAGAGGACGGTCGGCGCGTCGGCGTCGATCGACTCCTGTTCGTTGGTTCGGTAGTACTCATCGGACGTACTCCGGCCGACCATCGTCTGTTGAAGGAGCGACTCGGTCGCGTCGTCGGCCGACATCTCGTCGACGACAGCACCGTCCTTCAGCACGTAGATTCGGTCGCTGACCTCCAGTACTTCGTCGAGTTCGTGGGAGACGAAGACGAAGGAAGCGCGGTCGCGCAAGTCGTCGATACGGTCGAAGAGGACGTCACGCCCGGACTGTTCGAGGGCGGCCGTCGGTTCGTCGAGGAACAGGATGGGGTGGTCGGCGTCCCGGGCACTGTTGAACGCCCGAGCGATTTCCAACATCTGCCGTTCGTTGAACCGGTACGTCCGAACGGGCGATCCGAGATCGAGGTCGATACCGAGGTCGTCGATGACCGTGTTCGCACGTTCGCGGAGCGCGTCCCGATTCAGTTTCGGACCGGTCGTGTAGCGACCGAGGCGTCCGAGAAACAGGTTCTCATAGCCGGTGAGGTTCGGGACGATGCTCTGTTCTTGCTGGACGATGGAGATGCCGTGTCTGGCCGCCTCGGTCGGACTCCCGAACGCCACCGTCTCGCCGTCGAGGACGATACGACCCTCGTCGGCCGAGTAAATCCCGGAAAGGACGTTCAGCAGCGTACTCTTCCCGGCCCCGTTCTCGCCGACGAGTCCGACGACCTCGTTCTTTCGAACCTCGAACGTGACGTGGTCCAGTGCCGTCGTGTTCTTGAACCGTTTCGTGAGATCGTCGACGTGCAGGAGTGGTGTATCGGTGTCCTGCGGAACGGGGGTCGTACTGATTTCTGTTTTGCTCATTGATCAGGTAATGGACTACTGGTAGGGGTCCGTCTCGTGATGTTTCCGGTACGTCTTTTCGACCTCGTCGAACTTGCTCCCGTCGTCGTAAACGTCGGGGAGCGAATAGCCGTTCGGCTTGTTGGATTCGGTCCAGTTGAGCTGATCGAGTTCGTCCTTTCGGATTGGAATGAGCCTGTTCTGTGGATCCCAGCTATCCGGATTGTGATGTCGGGACATCTTCTTCCAATCGTACGGCGATTTCTCGTCCGAGTACGCGACATCGAGATAGGGATCGGGTTTCGACCACGAGACGTCGAACTTCGTCTTCGTCTTCCCCTCGTACCGACTCGGCTTCTTCGTGACGAGGACGCCGCCGCCCCACATCATCCGCTCGGGTGGCTTTGGCTTCCAGCCGTTGAGCCAGTCGAATCCTTCGACGACCGCGTAGCCGCCCTGCCAGAACGTTTTGGCGGAAAACGACGCCACCCAATTCGGACCGTCTCCGTCCGGGCTGGTTTGTTTGATGTTCCTGATGGCGTCCGACGGACCGTCGTAGCCGACCAGCGGGACGCTCAAATCGTTGTTTTTGAGGACGGTGAATGCGCCGAGTCCCATCGCATCGTTCTGACAGTAGACCCCGTCGATCTTGTCACCGAACTTGGAGACGAACGACGACATGACCTTTCGTCCCGATGGCCGGTCCCATTTTCCGGGGAGCATGCCGAGTCGGTTGACGTTCGAATACTTCTTCATCGCCCGCTCGACTCCGATGTTTCGGTTACGCCCGGTCGCACCGTGTGGACCGGTGATGTGAACGAAGTTGCCCTTCTTTCCCATCGCCTCGAAGAGGATTTCGGCGGTGAGTTGACCCGTCTTCGCAACGGCCGGGATCTGATACTGGATGAAGTTGTCACCGGCATCGATCGGCGTGTACCACTTCGCGATGTTCCAGTAGTCGACGAATCCGGCGTCATTCTGTTTGCACTTGCGCACGACGGTAGGAACACCGGAGGCCTGATACGGCGTTCCACCGATGACGTTGTAATCCTTGGTGAATGCGGTCGAAAGTTGGGTAAGCATCTGCTGTTGTTGACCCTGGTTCTGCTTGTAGTCGGACGTCGGCGCACCGAGGGCTTTTGCCGCCTCCTGTACGCCGGAGGCGAATGCTTTCCACTGATCGTTTTGGAGGTTCGTCACCATCCCGAACGGTTTGAGCGTTTTCTTCCCGCCGTTACCGTTTTTCGACCCGCTTCCACTCGAGTTGCTGCTACAACCCGAAAGACCGACCAACGCTGCACTGCCGAGAGCGCCGGAGGTTTTGACGAACTGTCGCCTGCTATGGTTGGACATAGTTTGACACAATTAACCGTGTTTTCTACCCATCTTATTTCTATCGGTGCGATGAATGGAATTTCGTGATAACGATACGTCTTAGAAAGACGTCGTACACGGATGGTCCTCCGCTTCCGAACAGGGTGACCGGCGGGAAAACAGGTGTGTCGGTCGGAAAACCGCGTCAGTTCGTCCTTCGAGGTCGGAACTTCGGCCGCGATAGGCGTTTCCACCGTCCATCGGCTTCGAAAACGCAGAAGTAGACGAAGACGAGTGCGACGGAACGGAGGACACCGTACAGCCAAAACGTCATCCCTCGACCGTACCGATCCGCGAAGCCAGGGAAGTTCGCCGTCCGGACGGAATCGTTCGACGATATCGCAACCATCGTCGCATTCTTACATGGTGTCCGATAACGACGATTTCCCGTCTCAGCCCTTCATAGGGTACTGTCGGTTCGAGGAACGAATCGAAAGATCGTCGCGAGTAGTCCGATAATACCATACCGTTGATCGGGACGTATCCCGTATCGTTACGCAACTATACGTGTAATCAACGCTCGGAAACCGGTACCGTATTGCAAAAAACCTCCCAAGCCAGTTTGTCCGATACTACCGGATGTCAGATGTCGAACGTCGACGTTGATCGTGTTCGGCGTCCAGAGTAGCTGTGAGGGAATTCCGTCGCGGAATCGCTCTCCGAGGAGCCTGTTTCGAGGCCCCGAAGTTCTCACGTCCCCTGGCACGCTCTTCCCCTCGTGACGATCGGAATCCAGGGTTCCCGCGGGAAAACGACGCTCCGAGAGGGGTCCCGTCACAGAATCCGAAACACTCGGACGGTATCGCGGTTGGTCGGCTCACGGACGAGTTGGGCGAGGCCCAACTCCGAGAACACCCGTTTCCAATCCCGGAAGTAGAGGGGGAAGTCGTCGTTGACGTAACTCACTTTCTCGTCGCCGCGACCGCGCTGCGGGCTGTTACCCTCGTTTTCGGCGGTTATCAACAGATCGCTCGTGACGCGGATCAACTCCTCGAACACCCACGTATTCTCGGGGTGGATGTGCTGTAAGGTCTCGACGGAGTAGACGACGTCGAACTCGTCGTCGGGGAATTCGGGGATCACGTCCTCGATCGCACCCGTGTGGAACGTCCCCGTCGCGGTGAGGCGTGGATGTCGTTCTGCCATCACGTCGAACGAGTCTTCGTTGATGTCGATGCCGGACAGGTTTTTGAATCCGTTGTCGCGGAGATGGGCGAGGTGACGGCCGGAGCCACAGCCGACTTCGAGGATGGCGGCGTCTTCGTGTGCGTAGTAGTCGAGTACGGTGGCGAGCGTCTCGCTCACCTCGTTCGGCCCGATCTTCGCGTAGTATTCGGGCGAGTAGTCACCCGACCGTTCGGCCCAACCGCGGCGATTGTCGTCCGGTTCCATACGCTTTATTTCGAGGCCGGGAAGTTAAACTTCCCTCAACGAGTTCGCCAGCGGTCGGCGCTCCTCACACCGCCTCCCGTGCCGAACCGGACACCGACGTGGACGAAACAGACGTACGTAATGCATATTCACTCCGTCGAGACACGGAGTATGATTCGTATTCCCGTCTTCATTACGAGCATAGCGCTGTAACGGAGGACGCCGACGTCCATCGTCAACTCCTCCCGTATCAACCCCTCCCGTAGAGTTGATCCCGAAATACGGGAACAATCTCTCACAGCACGAAAACGATCAAACGCGTGCTACTGTGGCCACCATGAAACCGTCTTATAGAGGTGTGAAACCCCGATTCGTAATCCATTCCTCCACGGCGATTCTTTTTCGACAGTGATCCCATAATTTGGGATTTGAGCTCGAAAAAGTTCGAGTTCCGAGATGGGAACCCTCGACGGGCGCGCCACGCTCACTACCGGAGATTTTCGCCCGTAAAGGAGCTAAGAAGACGAGGTGAGATGGTTTCGTTTTCCGCGGGGAAGGTTTCCTCGACGGGTGGAAATCGAGAAATCCGAATATTCGGGAATTTTATGCCGAATGGCGACAATAAGGAGGTACGATGGGAAAATACACATCGCGGGTCCGGACGACCGAAACGTCCCTCGACGTCCTGGACGTCCTCTTCGAACGGGAAGCGGCGACCGTCGAGGAACTCGAAACGGAACTCGACCTGACGAACAGTACGGTTCACAGACACCTTTCGACGCTCCAAGAGAGGGGGTACGTGGTCAGGGACGAGGGGTCGTACCGCTTGAGTTTCAAACTTCTCACGATGGGTGGACGCCTCCGGCGGAACGTGACGGCGTATCCGGTCATCAAGACGAAAGTGGACGATCTCGCGGCAGAGACGAACGAACGGGTCCAGTTCATCGTCCGGGAACAGGACGAACGGATCTACCTGTACACGCAGACCGGCGATAGTCTGGTACAGACGGGAGCGTACACGGGTCGCCGCGGTCCGATCTATTCGAGCGCCGCCGGGAAAGCGATCATCGCCAACCTTCCGAACCCCGAGCGGGATCGACTCATCGACTCCCTCGACCTGCGACGGACCGGACCGAACACCATCACCGACCGCGACGCCCTCCGTGAAGACCTCCGGACGATTCGGGAACGGGGATACTCGCTCAACCTCGAAGAATCGACGGGCGGGGTGCACGCCGTCGGTGCCGCCGTCAGAGGAAAGGACGACGGCATCGTCGGGGCACTGAGCGTTTCAGGCCCGGCGACGAGGCTGAAGGACGAACGGTTGGAACGGGAACTTCCCGACGCCGTCCTCGCCGCGACCAACGAACTCGAACTGCACATCGCACACACGTGAAGCGGTCTCGGCCCCGATTTTTCGTTCCCGTATTTCGGGATCCACGGGGATGCCGAACGGGAGCGATGCGGGCAGGTTCGTCGTTTCGCCGCTCCGGGTGACCCTCCCTAGCGATTTAATAGTAAGAACGGAGAATTATTCGGTCGTATGTCGTTGTTAATTGGCACCGACGAGGGACTGTACCTCGTTCGAGCGCTTCCGTTCGAACGGGACGATGCGGAACTCGTCCTCGACTGTGGAATGGTCACGGGCATCGAAACGTACGAACACACGGACGACGTCTTCGTCTCGTCGTCGAGTGGGGCGTACCGGTCGTCGGACGGCGGTGAGACTTGGGTGGACCTCGGCGTCCCGGTCGGCAGTCGGTACTGGCATGCGGGGGAGAGCGAAGTGTGGTCCGTCCTCTCGACGCCCGACGCGCTGTACGCAGGGACGAACGACCCCTACGTGTACCGCTCCGTCGACGACGGGGAGACGTGGATGGAGATGAAGGGATTTCGCGATCTCCCTTCGCGTGGCCACTGGGAGTCCCCGATCGATCCCCACTACGCACGACTCAGGTCGCTGGAATCCGTCCCCGGACGGCCCGAACAACTCATCGCGGGCGTCGAGGCCGGTGGCATCCACCTCAGCCGCGACGGCGGCCAGACGTGGCACGACCGACGGGACACCATCGTCGACGACGTCCACGAAGTCGTTCCGATCACGGAAGACGTCTGGCTGGCGGCGACCGGTTATCTCGACCACACCATCGAGAAAATCGGCCTCGGCCACGCCGTCGGGACGGGAGGACTCCATCGAACCGTCGACGGCGGGGATTCCTGGACGCGAATCGACGTCGGAAACCCGTTTTCGTACATCCGGAACGTGTTCGTCCACGACGGGACCCTCTTCTTCGGCGGCGGCGAGGAAGCGCCGCCGGAGTGGGTCCACGACGACCACGGCGCTGCGCTCTTCGAATCGACGAACTTCGGCCGGACGCTCGACCGGGTGTCGTACCCGACGGAGGAGACGCAAGTCATCGATACGTGGGACGTGTACGATGGCGACGTCATCTGTGGTTCCGGTCTGTTCGACGTCCCCGACCCGCGAGAAGACGTCGAGGGCCGCGTCATGCGGCGTGACGACGACGGGACGTACCACGATGTGGGACGCGTCCCGGCCAATATCGGGACCATCGCGACGGTCTGACCCGAACGATCGACGCGGGCGGTCCAAACGAGGCGATTCGTAATCCGGGTCGATCCTAAATCCCCGATAAAGATATATGGTTTCGAGGTAGTTCTGAACACGTACAATGGCAACAGTGTGTACGACGCTCCGAACCAAACGCGGCAGAACCGTCCCGAATCCATGAGCGACTCCTCGTCCTCGAACGCGCCGCCGCGGTCCGCTCGACTGCTGTACAGCGGTGTGTTGCTGTACATGGCCGTCGATGGATTCCAACACAACGAAGCGCGGGTCGATCTCGCCCGGTCGAAAGGCGTCCCGGTCCCCGAAACTCTCGTTCCGATGACGACCGGTATGCTACTGGTGTCGAACCTCTGCCTCCTCGTCTGGCGATTTCCGAGGGCGGCGGCCGGTGCCGTGATCCTCTTCTTCGTCGGCACCACGCCGATGATTCACAACTTCTGGGAACTCGAAGGTGAGGAACGGCACGGTAACAAGATCGATTTCTGCAAGAATCTCGCCCTCATGGGTGGTGCGCTCGTCCTCCTCGACAACGCCGCGAACGACGACTGACCGACGAGAACGCTACTTTCCGAAGCCTCGTCCTTTCGAATCCCCGCCCGCTTCGGCCACCTGCTGTGACGCTCGGTCGGACCCGCGAGAGCGACCGAGCGACGGCGCATCGCGAAGGGGCCTACCGATGCGAACACCCGATACTTTTACCATCTGGTAATCGATAGTACCGGTACGGCGATAGCGATGTGTTGTGAGCATTCGCCACTCCGCAACGAGGCAATTAGCATGTCAGAAACCACCACGTCATCGGCACAGCAGGGAAAAATCCTGGACGGCATTACCGTCCTCGACCTCTCGACGTTCGTCACGGGAGGGTTCAGTTCGGCGATGTTGGCGAACCTGGGCGCAGAGGTAGTCAAAATCGAACAACCCGGCTACGGGGACGCGATCCGCCACTCGGGTCCACCGTTCATCCGCGGTGAGTCGCCCTACTACTGGACCGTCAACTACGGGAAACGAAGCGTCGAACTCGACCTGAAAAACGAGCGGGCGAGGGAGGCCCTGTACGAGTTGGCCGAGCACGCCGACATCTTCGTTCAGAACTATCGACCCGGGACGGCGGAGCGCCTCAGTGTCGACTACGCGACGATCAAGGAACACAACGAGGAGATCATTTACCTCGCCATCTCGGCGTTCGGACAGACCGGACCGTGGGCGAAGCGGTCGGGATACGACCTGTTGATTCAGGGGATGAGCGGAATCATGAGCGTGACGGGAGAGGAGGGTCGGCAACCGGTCAAGGTCGGTCTCCCGATAACGGACCTGATTACGGCCATGTGGGCGGCGTTCGGCGCGACATCGGCCCTCTATCGACGCGAACTGACCGGCGAAGGGGAGTACATCGACCTCGGCATGCTCGAAGCGACGCTGCCGTGGCTCACGAAGCAGGCCGGACAGGTGTTCGCCGACGAGACGCCGACGCGGATGGGGACGAAAGATCCGGTGTTGGCGCCGTACCAGACGTTCGAAACGGCAGACAGCTACCTCAACGTCTGCATCCTGAACGAGAAGCTCTGGCACGAGTTGTGTGCGGTCATCGACCGGCCCGACCTGCCCGCCGACGACCGGTTCGAGACGAACGCGGACCGGGTCGCCCATCAGGACGAACTGGAAGCCGAAATCGAGGCGACGCTTGGCGAGAAGACGACGGACGAATGGATCGAGATAATCGCCGACGAGGGAGGCGTGCCCGCCGGGCCCGTTTACGACGTGGACGAAGCGCTGACCAATCCGCAGGTGGAAGCGCGCGGGGCGATCACCGAGATCGAGCACCCGGAACTCGGGACGATTCCGGTCATCGAACACCCGCTCACGTTCGAACACACCGAAAGCGGGTTCGAGATGCCGCCGCCGCTCCTCGGAGAGCACAACCGCGAGGTGTTCTCCGACCTGGGATACACGGAGGATGAAATCGACGAACTCGAAACGAGGGGCGTGTTCGGAGCGCAAGACGGTGGTACCGACGAATGACCGGCGTGACGATTCCCGGCGTCGGGATGACCAGATTCACGGGCGCGTCGGACCGCTCCCTCGTGGAGTTGGCGGCGACGGCGGCGAACCGATCCCTCGCCGACGCCGGTTACGATCCAGACGACGTCTCCTCGCTCCACGTCGGGAACGTCCTCGGAGATGCCCTCGGATTACAGGCCGGTCTCGGGAACGCGCTCACGTCGTCGCTCGGGCTTGAGGGCGTCACCGCCGACAGGGTGGAGAATACCAGCGCGACGGGCGCGAGCGCGTTTCACCGGGGAGTCGAGGCGCTCCAGAGCGGCCACTCCGAAGTCGCGTTGGTCGTGGGCGCGGAGAAGATGTCCGTCGGCGACACGAGCAGGGTGACGGAAGCGATCAGCCGTCTCACCCACGAGCGTGAGTACGTGCAGGGCCTCACGCTTCCCTCGTTCGGTGGCCTCGCGGCGAGTACCTACCTCGCCCGGCACGACGCCCCCCGCGAGGCGCTCGCCGAAATCGCGGCGAAGAACCACCGGAACGCGGCAGCGAATCCGGTCGCGCAGTTCCAAACGGAGATCACCGTCGCGGACGCCCTCGACTCGCCCGTCGTCGCCGACCCGCTCCGCCTCTACGATTGCTGTCCGATGACGGACGGCGCGGCCGCCGTGGTTCTGGCCCGGGAAACGCCCGAGGACGTGCACGTGACGAGTATCGGAAGCGCGACCGGAACCCACGCCGTCGCCGACCGCCGGGACCCGTTGGAAATCGAGAGCGTCCGCGTCGCGGGGGAACGGACCTTCGAGCGAGGTGGGGTGACGCCTGACGACGTCGACCTCGCGTGTATCCACGACGCGTTCACGATTCTGGAACTCCTTGAACTGGAGGAGTTGGGGTTCTACGAGTCGGGCACCGCCTGGAAAGCGACTCTGGATGGAGAGACGCGACTCGACGGGCGACTCCCGGTTAATCCCGGCGGCGGGTTGAAGGCGCGGGGACATCCGCTCGGCGCGACCGGACTCTCACAACTCATCGAGTTGGTCTGGCAACTTCGGGGTGACCTCCCTACCGAGCGGCAGGTCTCGTCGGCCACCACGGGCTTCGCGGTCAACGTCGCGGGGTTCGGCAACAACAGCGTCTGCACGGTACTGGAAGCATGAGGGACCGACAGTCCACGACACGAACGGATCGGATAGCGGTGGACGAAGCCTTCGTCTGCGAGCACTGCGGACACCGCTGGTACTACACGCGGAGCAACTGCCCGAACTGTCGTCGAGACCGGATTGAGACGTACACGCTCGGCGAGGGGACGCTGATAGCGGTGACGAGCGTCGCGATGACGCCGCCCGACGTTCGAAGCCCGAATCCGCTCGGCTTCGCCCGATTCGGCGAGGTGCAGGTCGTCGGTCAGTTGGCACAGGAGGCCGCCGTGGGTGACCGCGTGGCGTTCGTCGGTGCGTACCGTCTCCGGGACGGAGACGAGGGGACGAACCCCCGCCTGACCGTCGTTACGGATTGATTCGACCGCGGATCAGCTGAAAACGTGCGAGAAAAAGGGAGCCACTTACTCCTCGATGCGGAGTGAGTCGAGGATGAACTCGTCGATGGCGGCGCGGGCCTCCTCGGGAGCGTCGTCGTGGCCGAGCGAGAGTTTGCGGCCCCGGGCGGCGTGAATGACGTCCGTGATGAGTTGACCCATCCGCTCGGTATCGACGTCGCGGAAGACGCCCTGATCGATTCCAGCTTCGATCACGGTGGTGATGCTCGACCGAATGCGGACGTAGTGCTGGTTGAATATTTCGCGGTGGCGTTCGTCGTTCCCCGCGTACGTGAACAGTTCGTGGTAGACCTTCATCCGGTCCCAGTGGCCGAAGTCGTCGAACGCCGGGCCGAACAGACACTGGTCGATGCGGGCGTCGAGTTCCTCACGCGGGGACGTGTCCGCCTCGACTTCGACGCTTCCCTCGTACTGGTCGATGATGTACTCCAGAAAGTGGGACATGAGGTCGTACTTCCCGTCGAAGTGGTAGTGGATGACCTGCCGGGTCATCTCCATCTCCTCGCCGATGTCGCGCATCCGGAGGTTCGTGTACCCGTGCTTGCTCAGGGCGCGGAACGTGGCTTCCATGATGGCCTCCCGCGTGTCGGAGGGGACGCGTTCGTTGTCGGGGGTGCTCATACGGCGTATTTTTCCCGGGAACATATAGGGGTTTTCCGCGCACCCCGGAAGGTGGTTTACCGCACGGTAAATTATTTAGTGTCATGGTTCATCAGTTCGAGTGACTATGTCACGAATAGTCATTCGGAGTGGGACAGTGGTCTCACTCGACACAGACATCGGAGATGTAGAAGACGCCGATATCCTCATCGAGGATGGCGAAATAGTCGAAATCGGGCACGGGCTCTCGACGGAGAACGCCGAGGTCATCGACGCGAGCGACCACATCGTACTGCCCGGGTTCGTCGACTCACACATTCACATCGCACAGACCCAAGTCAGGGGTATCGCCGGGGACTGGTCGCTCATGGGTGAATACTTCGAGCACATGCTCGGCAATATCACCGGGCTCTACCGGCCCGAAGACATGTACCTCGGCGGCCTCTTCGGCGCGCTGGAGAAGCTCCATACAGGAACGACCACGGCCCTGGACTGGTCTTACCCCAACACGCTTGAACACGGCGAACGGGCCGTCGACGCGCTCAAGGATGCTGGACTGCGTGCGGTGTACACCTACGGCCCACCGGGTGACGACGCGCCGAAGTGGTGGTACGAGAGCGATGTCGGTCTCCCCGAGCAGAACATCCGCGAGCTCTACGACGAGAAGATCCGCGACGACAACTTGCTCAGTCTGGCGCTCGGGCTCCGGGGACCCGACTTCTGTACCGATGAAATCTCCCGCAGCGACATGGAACTGGCGCGAGAGCTAGGGGCTCTCGCGACGATCCACATGGGTGCGGCACAGTGGACGTCGTCGGAGTACAACGACGACTACCAGGGCTTCGGCGCCATCCACGACATGCTCGGACCTGACGTCAACATCGCCCACGGTAACCACTTCACGCAGGAGGACATCCAGCACGCGGTCGACGCGGGCGCGTCCTTTTCGTCGACACCTGAGGTGGAGATGCAGATGGGCCACGGCATCCCCGTCACCGGGAAAGTGCTCGAAGCAGGTGGCCGCCCGACATGGGGCGTCGACGTCTGTTCGAACATCAGCGGGGACATGGGAACGCAGATGCGCATCGGACTCCAAGTCCAACGGATGCTCGAAAATCAAAACCTCCTCGAAAACGGCGAGGAGGTTTTGGAAGTGGGACTGACGGCCCGCGACACGCTCGAAATGGCGACCATCGAGGGGGCGAGAGCGCTCGGCATGGAGGACGAAATCGGGACACTCACACCCGGCAAACGGGCCGACATCATCATGATCGACACCGACGACTTCGCGACGGCCCCGGCTCATTCGCCGGTCCAGACCGTCGTCTTCCAGTCCGACCCGTCGCACATCGACACGGTGCTCGTCGACGGGAAACCCGTCAAACGCGATGGAGCACTCCTGAACCCCGCGGTGGACGAGGAGTTCGACCGATTCGTCGATTCGGGATACCGCCTCGTCGAGGAGGCCGGTATCGACCTATGAGGACAGATTCAATACCGCCCCGGTCGACTACACGCGATACCGAACGATGCGACTAGGACAATACACAGCCACCGACGACGAAGCACCGTGGACGGGAGCGCGACTCGACGAGCGGACGGTCGTAAACCTCGCGGAAGCCGGAGCCGCGGCGGGAGTCGACCTTCCCGAAACGAGCACCGACCTCCTCGCCACCTGGGAGTGGGAAGCGAAAGCCGACCTCGCTCTGGAACGTGCCGCCGCGTCCGGGGAAGGGACGTACGAATTCGACGAGCTAACCAGATACGCCCCGATCACGAACCCGGACAAGGTCGTCTGCGTGGGTCTGAACTACCGCGATCACGCGGAGGAAGGGGACAATCCGATCCCAGAGACCCCCGTCCTGTTCTCGAAGTTTCCGACCGCGGTTACCGGCCCGGACGACGAGATTCGCTGGGACCCCGACCTCACCGAGAAGGTCGACTACGAGGCCGAGTTCGTCGCCGTCATCGGGCGCGAGACACGGCGTGTGAGCCGAGCGGACGCGCTCGACCACGTCGCGGGGTTCCTCGTCGGCAACGACGTCTCCGCCCGGGACTTACAGCACGGGGACGGACAGTGGGTACGCGGAAAGAGTCTCGACTCCTTTGCACCCATCGGGCCGGAACTCGTGACGACAGACGAGGTGTCCGACCCGCACGATTTGGACATCTGGGCGGAAGTCAACGGCGAGCGACTCCAGGATTCCTCGACGTCGAACCTCATCTTCGGCATCGACGAACTCGTCTCCTTCTGTAGTCAGGCGTTCACGCTCGAACCGGGCGACCTGCTCTTCACCGGAACGCCGCCCGGTGTCGGCGTGTATCGGGAGCCGCCGGTGTTGTTGTCGGACGGCGACGAGGTCACCGTCGGCGTGGAAGAACTCGGTGAGCTCACGAACACCTGCGCGTTCGACTGACGCGTTTGTGGGGGACGTTCGTGTGCTCCCTCGTCATCGAACGCGGCAAAGAATATCGAATCGGAACCGTCAGTCGGAGAAGCCGAACACGTCGCGGGGGTTTTCGAACACGACTTTTCGAATCGACTCCGTGTCGATGCCGTACCGGTACAGCTCGAACATCGCTCGTTTTATCGCGTCCGGGTCGGTGCGAAGGACGTTGGCGCAGTCGGTGTCGATCATGATCCGCTCCGGTCCGTACTCGTCGATGGCGTTCGCGACGTCCGCCGGTCCGACGCCGACGAGCCACGAGTGACCGATGGTGAAACTGAGGTAGCAGTCGGTTTCGCGCATGAGGTAGTCGACGTTGTTCCGGTCGGCGTGAGACGCGACGACTTGCTCCTCGGGCAGTCCGGCGTCGCGCGCCGCCTCGATATCCATCTCGACGGCCCGTAACGCCGGGTTCTCTCCCGTGATGACGGGGTCCTGTCCCAACGAGGTGTTCTTCTCGTATCCCGGGATGCCGAATTCCGGACGATAGGACCGCCCGGACGAACCGGACTGGTTCGGCGTGTGGAGGATGATGGGCAGGTTGTGACGTTCAGCGAGTTCCATCTGGGCGCGAACGATGGCACGCTGTTCGTCCACGTCCCAGGCTTCGACGTGTTGGGCGGGAGTGACTCCCGTCTCCCCGACGGCGACGACTTCGTCCAACTCGCAGTACCGGTCCATCGCCTCGATGAGTTCGTCCGGGTTTTCTATCCGGACCCCGGTGTGGATACCCAGGCCGAGTCGCGCCTCGAAGAAGTGGTTGCGTTCTATCGCCGCCCGGCGGTTGATAGCGTCGTCCCAGAGAAACCGTACGTCCTCGGCACGAACCGGTTTGTAGGGAGTCCAGTGATATCCGGACGCAACCATGACCATCCCCTCGCACCCCGAGAGCGCGTAGCGTTCCCTGTCGTCCCAGGAGAGGGTGTGTGCGTGGTTGTGGCCGTCGAACCAGGGTAAGTTGAGGAGTTCCCGCGGGTACGAGCGGTCATCTTCGTCCAGATACTCCGCGTCAGTCGGTCTCTTCGTTGGATTCGTCGAATTCATGTATAGGCTCGGAAGCGTCAACTGGCCGCGCTGCGACGTCCAGGTTCCACCTAGTACGCCGTTCGTACGGTACCCACTTAGCGTTTGACAATATGGTAAAACGAACTCCGTAACGAGGAGTTCCGATGAAGGGTTGGTCGCTTATTGCCCACCTGACCGCGAACGACGGACGCTGGCCGCACGAATATGTGTCGACGCTCGTCGGACTGCTATTCGGCCACGTCCACGCGACAGCAGGTTCGGGTCGAAGGACGAGGTCGTTCTTCGGCGGAGATATCTGAAAGTAGACAGAAACGCTGGGTCGCCAAATCGGGCCCTGAGTTCTGGGCTGCCGCCCGTTTCACCGACCATAATATTGCATGAATATTAGAATACTATTTGGATAGATTCGGCTATTGACCAGACGTCAAACACGTGTGGTCGGCTACGATGACTCCTTTGTGAATGGTGTTTATAGTGATATTTGTCTGCCGGTTTTTACGATAGTAACCCTGTTTTCTCGCTACTAAATCCATGTTTTTAATTTTCATCACACAACAGAGTTCCGTAAAGGGCCACCAGTAGATCGGAAGTGGAAGGAGAACGTGCTGTCTTTATCCGGGTCGAAATAGACGAGAACCGACGATTGTATTGTTTTATAATTGCAATATTATAGCAGTATCTGGCCCTCCCGCGAGGGGGAATCGAAGGAAACGGAAACCCACTTCGGTCGGAACGGTTATACGTCGTCCCCTTCGGTCGCGAGCGTTCGAGGGTCGCCTCCGATTCCGGTTCGCCGAAACAGTTTAACCCGGATTGTTCGAATCACGTCGTAGACGATGGGACAAACCATTTCGCTTGCCGAGGAATCGATGATCGAGGACCGACCCCGTCGCGGCCGGACGGGCGATGATCACGAGATGGTCGGGCACAGGACGACCGAACGTCCCGTGGGTGACCGGTAGATGGTCGGAGAAGCCCGCCATCCGGATACCGATACCGGTCCTCTCGACGGTGTCACGGTTCTCGATGCGTCTCGCGTCCTCGTCGGTCCGTTCTGCACCATGCAGTTGGGGGACCTCGGCGCGGACGTCATCAAGATAGAACAACCGGACGTCGGTGATCAGACGCGCGGGTGGCATCCACCGACGTACGGCGAATCGGACGAGAGCGCATACTACCTCAGCGTGAACCGTAACAAGCGTTCGATGACGCTTGACCTCGCGAGCGACGACGGCCGTGCGCTCTTCCGCGACCTCGCGAGCGAAGCCGACGTCGTCGTCTCGAACTTCCGTGTCGGCACGATGGAGGAGTGGGGACTCGATTACGCGACGCTCCGGGAGGACAATCCCGGCCTCGTCTACTGTGCCCTCTCGGGATACGGTGAGTGGGGACCGGACAAGGATCGTCCCGCCTACGACCTCATCATGCAGGCGGAAGGGGGACTGATGAGCATCACCGGCGAAGCCGACGGTGCCCCCGTTCGGGTAGGTGTCGCCATCGCCGACATCGGCGCGGGGATGTACGCCACACAGGCCATCCTCGCCGCGCTCCTCGAACGCGAACTCGGCGACGGGACCGGCCAAAAAATCGACGTTTCGCTGCTCGACGGGCAGGTCGCGTGGATGAGTTACATGGCCTCCAACTACTTCGCGACGGGGGCACCGCCGGGTCGGATGGGCAGCAAACATCCGACCCTCGCGCCGTATCAAGCGTTTCCGACGATGGACGGATACGTCGTCGTCGCGGTTCCCTCACCGAATCTCTGGCCGAAGTTCTGCGCCGCCATCGACCGCGAGGACCTCGTCGATGACGACCGGTTCGCGACGAACGCGGACCGCGTCGAGAACCGCGATGCGCTCGATGCGGCGCTCGAACCGGCGTTCGCGGCCATTACGACCGAGGAAGTTCTCGACCTGATGGACGAGTACGGCGTTCCGGCGAGCGACGTCAAGGACATGGAGGACGTCTTCGAGAACCCGCAGGTCGCCGCACGGAACATGCACCGATCGATATCCCATCCGACCGCAGGCGAGGTCGAAATGGCGGGAAGCCCGATGCACCTCTCGAAGACACCTGCGAGGGTCCGTACGCATCCGCCGCTCCTCGGCGAGCACACGGAAGAAATCCTTTCCGAATACGGATATACCGAGGCGGATATCGAGCGACTGTCCGATAAGGATGTTCTCTGATCGGCCGCCACATCTCGTCGGGTAAAATGAAGATACCGCTCCCGACCATCGCACCGATGCTGATGGACGTCGTCGATACCAGACTGAGGTCACGTTCGAGGTCCTTGGGCACGGCTTATGCCATTAACGCGGGAAGGCGCTGTACCGTTACCGACCCACCGAGACGGGACCCACGTGCCACCCGACATCGAGTCGAAGGCGGTCACTCTCACCGAAGACCACGAAAAAACAAATGCGGCGTCGTGTCGCACGACATCGCCGCTACATCGTCGTCGTGGTCGTCGTCATCTCGCTTGGAGCATCAACCGTCGGCAGGAGATCGAAGGCCTGTGCCTTGTCGTTCGTCTGCAGGAGCCCGACGGCGAACGCCGAAACCACCGTCCCGCTTTCGAGGGTCACGTCGAACGTGGCGGCGGCCTCGTTCGTACCTGCGGGTCGGATTTCGATGGTGTACGACCCCGCGGGTACCTCGACGTAATCGCTGGCGCTGCCGAACTCCAATCCTTTGACGAGGACGTCGCCGTCCGCTGCAATATCGACCGCCGGTGCGTCGGGCGAGAGGTGGACCGCCCGCAAGCGCGTCTGGTCTCCGGACGGCACTTGGTTCTCGTCGACGAACACGAACGCCTGCGGACTGTCGAGTGTTCCCCCGGCAGCGATCGTGTAATCGGTGTTCGCGTCGAGGGCGACCTGCTCGTCGATGACCGCGCTCCCCCGCCCTTGCCCCGCTGGCGCGACCTGTATGGTGTGCTTCCCCGCGTCGAGTTCGAGATAATCGCTCACGTCTTTGAACGCGACGTTCTCCAGGACTCGATTTCCGTCGACGTAAACGTCCACTTCCGGGGCGTCCGGAATCGCGTGGATGACCCGAACGCGACTCGTGTTCCCGTTTTGACTGCTAGTCATCTCCTGGGCGCTCGAAATCCCCCCAAGAATGGGTATGCTGCTCACGCCGATGATCTTGAGTACCTTACGTCTGGTTTGCTTCATTTTGGTTCCCCCAACCGACACTCGACTTATTAGCTGAAAATGATATTCCCGGACCAGTTTGGTCGGGTCACCGTCATACGAACATCTATCCGGCACTCGGACGGGATCGCCCAAGTGAATATATTTAAACAGATCATTCCGATAGATTTCATCAGGTTCACCGATGAAAGCAATTTACTCCGAAGTTGATCCATTGTCGTCCCTTTTGGAGTCCCTACGCCGTTATACCGCACGTGAGGTCGAGATGGCGGGAAGCCCGATGCATCCCTCGAAGACACCGACGGGGTCCGTACGCATCCGCCGTTACTCGGCGAGCACACCGAGGAAATCCTCTCCGAGTACGGCTATTCCGAACGCGATATCGAGCGACTGTCCGATGACGGCATACTCTGACGCCGCGTACGCTTCGAACTGGATGAGTTGCGAAACTTCGACCACCGTTATCGACGCCGTAGAACGCCGGTCGAGGACGGTTTACAGTCTGACCACGAGACCGTCGCCATCCCGTTCGTACGTCGTGTCGAACTGATCCGAGCGGTCACGCATCGTCTTCCGGAGCCACGCCGCCTGGTCCTCGGTTGCGGGGGAGACGCCGTCGTCGATATGGAACGGAACGAGCCGGATTTTCTCGAAACTCCCGCCGTCGAGCGTGAGTTCGAACAGATAGCTGTCGTGATTTCCCAGGTCGTCCTTGATGCCGAAGTCATCGACGAGGTCGCCGGTGTCGTGGAGGATAACGCCGTCGCCGTACCGCTCGACGGCTTGGACGACGTGCGCGCTGTGGCCGTGAACGAGGTCCGCGCCCTGATCGACGAGCCAGTGGCCGAACGCGACGAGTCGGTCGGTGGGTTTCTCGATCCAGTTCTCCCCCCAATGGAGCGAGACGACGAGGAGGTCCGGGTCCCCGGATTTGGCGCGTTCGATGGCGTTCCCGACGAGTCGTCTGGTTCGCCGGTTCCGGGGGTCGGTCTCGGCCCACGCGATTCCCGGTCGGTCGCTGGTGGCGGCGTATACCTCGTACTCGTCCGAGAACGAAACGACGGCGACGTCGATGTCCCCCACGGTAAACGTGGCTGGCTTCCACGCGGCCGACGGGGTTGCGCCGGTGCCCGCGTTCTCGATACCGCCGTCATCGAGCGCGCCTATCGTGTCGGTCAAGGCCACCGCACCGAAATCCATCGCGTGATTGTTCGCCAGGTTCGTGAACCGAACGTTCCCGGCGTCGAGCGCAGGGACTGCCCACTCGGGATTTCCCCGGAAGTAGTACACTCGGTCGGGAAACCGTTCACCGCGCTTCGAGAGACAGCATTCGAGGTTACAGAAGACGCCGTCGAGGGCGTCGAGTCGTGGCTGAAAGTCGCCCCAGATCGTTGCGGGATCGACACCCGAATCGCCGTAAATTCGGTTGAGGCTGCGTCCGACCATCGCGTCCCCGGCGAATCCGATGGTCGTTTCGTGCGTTCCGCGACCGTCGGACGAGTCGTCGGTCGTGGGACGGACCCCGGATGAATCGGTAGCGTCGGTCGTCTCCTGACCGGTGGCCCCGGTGTCGCTAGACGAACTGCTCCCATTAGCAGTGGTCGAACCGGCATAGTTCCCGAGACACCCTCCAACTACCACGGTTCCGATGGTCGAGAGGTATGCCCGCCTAGTATCAGTCATCGATGGTAGATCGTATCAGTAGGACAGTGATAAACTTCGTGGGAGCGGACCACCGTTCCCACGGTCACCGGCGGCGCGAACGGGTTGGCCGTCCCGTCCGACCGACGGTTAACTTCGAACGAACTACCAAATATTTCTATGAATTATAACGTGAAATAGAAGATAGATATGCGAATGTCCCACAGATTCAATCCCTGACACCTCCCTCGGCCAGTTCGTGGTTACCCGTGGACCGCGTGGCTATCGCCCGTCGTTCCTGACCGAGGAACCATCCGTCGAGAATTCCGAATTGCATTTCGTGAGAGACGTTTCATAATTGTATCTACCATCGAAAGACGTATGTCTTATTGTCGTATCTTCATAACCGAGAAAAATTAAGATAATATGACGTTTAGAGTTTATAGATATTTGAGATAGGTGAGATTTGCGGTAAATGTGCAGCCGATTGTCGATTCAAATAGAGATAGAACGCAGTAAACGACCAACTATGGCAAGATATCCAAAATCCGTTCGTGCAGCAGCAATCAAATGTATTTCGTGTAATGCGCCCGTCGTCGAAACTGTCGAAGGCTCGTATGCCTGTGTCGGCTGTGGCGATTCACCGATAACTGTCGCAGCGATGGACGCGACGGCCCGAATTGCGGACGACTGATGGCGACCGTGACAAGCTATCGGCGACGGTACTAGCTACGAACCAGACACGTGACGTTGCGGGGAGGTTCGAAGGACGAGGTCCGAACACGAGCGACTGCGGGACCGCTTAGCTCCCAACTGCTCCGTTTCGAATCACGCCGCCAACCGCGAAGAGCACCATGCCGACGATGATAGTGGCGGTCCCGGCGGTCAGAAGTCGAAGACCGACGATCGTCGGCGTGAAGAACACGAGACCGTAGGGGACCCGCCCGACGCTGATGAGGCCGTACCCGAGGAGCATCGTCAACACTGCCGGGGTCTCCGCACCGCTCTCCTGGATGCGCTTGATGACCGGGTACGTCGCGTACGGACCGCCGGGAATGAGACCGGCGATGAGTCCGGCGGCGGCGACTTCGCCGAAGCCTGCCGATTCGCCGAGCAATTCGCTCAGTCGGTCCTCGGGCAGCAACGTCCCGATGGCACTCGAAAGGAAGAGGGCGGCGACGATGAGCGTCGCGAGATGGACGACGGTCGTCGCACCGTGTTGGGCACCCGTCCACGCATCCGCCGGGCGTCGAACCACGAGGTACGCGTAGACGGCGAGCGTCCCGAGGATGACGACGCGCTGACCCCACGATTCGCCGATCAGGAGGTCGAGTCGGCTCATATACCGAGCACCCCCGCGGCGACGAGTCCGACGAGCACCGTCACCACGACGCCCACGGCGACCCGGGCGGCGACGATTCTCGTTTCGAAGAAGACGAGGCCGTACGACACCCGACCCAACCCGATCGCGCCGTAGCCGACGAGCATCGCCAGCACCGACGCGGTTCGTGCACCGTTGTCGGCGACCCCGCTGATGATGGGATAGACCGCGTACGGGCCACCGGGAAGAACCCCACCGAGCACACCGGCGAGCAACACGCCGGTCGTCCCCGCCGACCCACCGACGAGTCCGTTGATGGCGCTCGCGGGGACGAGTGTCTCGATCGCACTGGCGAGCAACAACGCCGCGAGGACGAGGGTTGCCAGTCCGACTAGCATCCGAGCACCGCTTTCGAAACTCTCACGGGCGGCGTCGGGACGGCGAACCGAGAGATACACGTAGAGGACGATCGTGCCCAGGATGACGATTCGCTGTCCGGGGCCGGAACCGATCAGGATATCGACGATCGACATGTGAAAACCAAGTCAGTGCATGCATTATACCTGTCCATCTAGTGTACTGCGCGCCAAAACGAGGCGTGAGATCAAGTACGAATCATCGGCCGCCGCGGCGGTCGACGATGCTGACGGCGCACCGAACGTCACGGACTGGGATGAATTCGTGGCGGCGGACGAAGCGTTCGATTAGATGGCAAGTATGGTCGTCAGTGGACGACTTCGTCGAACCCGATCGTTCGTACCGACTCGACGTGAGACGGGTGAGAAACGGGTATCCAATCTCGGATCGTGAGAAACCATAGCGATTTCCGGATCCGACGAGTTGGAAAGTTCGACGCCAAAAAGGTAAACAATATCTCGCTATACTCAATGCGCATCGGTCGTGGGGGGCGGTCCGAGGCGACATGTGCCAGGAGGTCCGGACTCGTCCCCTCATCCGTTCGATGTTACGGCCGGTGTCCGGGGGATGGAACACGATGACCGAGTGAAAGGGCACACGGTACGGTACTGGTATCGTCGCGGCGACGTTGTGCCGTAGCTACGTCACCACATGTGGATGTGAGAACACGGATGGTAGAGCGTTCCCTACCACCGCAATAGTGTACGTGTTGGAATCACCACTGTCGGTACCGAAGTCGCCGAGGCGACCGGTCACACTCGATAGCCCGGTCAACGTAGCGATACCACTCGCCGTGATGGAGTTGCGCCATAAGTACCGTCACAGCCAGAAGAACGATGCACCACCCCCTTCCTACCGAGTGAAATCATGGGTTCCACAGCGGTCATCAACCCCACCGTTGGTATGCGATTCTCGCTCGACGTCCGTGAGTACATTCGTACGATTCATCGTTGATACTGCCGAATTTGCCTCCGACGAGACGTTTGCCAGGAGGAAACCCGACGGAGATAGAAAACAGTCGCGTACGGGGATGACAGGATCGAGCCTGATCCGAAAATCGGCGGGTGGAACTCCAAACGGTAGAGGTGGCAACCCATTGACTACGGGCAATAGGAGGGAGACAACAATTACAGGGTTATCACTGTAACACCAATTGCCAGTAAACACCACCCGTTATCGAGGATAACACCCAGTTATATTGTGATTACTCTGCAATCATACTTGGAAGGGAGAGATCATCAGCATTGATATTATCTCTCTATGAAACATAATTCCGACGCCGTGTCTATGTCAATCGATAGAGAATGAATGTATTTCACGAATCCAGCTTTGCCCCGATTCGATAGGGATTCGAAGTAAAGTAGATTATCTTCCGAATATGGACAGGAATCCGAGAACATCGAGCAAATAGGGAAGTGATTCTTCAACGAGATGTTCGAATCCATTGTACCCATGTCTATCTATGGAGGGGTATCCGTATCGACCATATAATATTGTATCTTTTTTGACTTTCCAATGGTTGGTGACCCCCGAAATCGCGGAGTCACATGAGTTACAGGAACTGACGGCGACCGGACAGATTCGTTTCCACACGAACGGGAGAAGGACAAACGAGGTGTGCTGGGGTCAGTTCGGACGTGAACCGCGGTGGTCCCGCGACCGTTTCACAGTCAATTCATCGGAAACGGGGTTCACTGTTCGGTACGAACAGTTCCGAGGAGGGCGGTCGCCGTGGAATTAGAGCGTTCGAAAAAGGGAAATCGAACGCCGCCAGTTCCGATGGATCAGCGGATTTCGACGTTGTGCCACCGGCCGGTTTCGTGGCGTCCGGTGGTAGCTGCAGCCTCGCGGACGCGACTCACGCGTTCGTCCGTCGGCGGGTGGCTCGCGAACGCTCGTTCGAGTGGCGTCTGCTCCGTCCGCCTGTTGCGGTCCAGGAACACCCACGAAAACAACCCCCAGCCGGGTTCGCTCGCACGTTGGAGCTTTTCGAGTGCACGAGCAAACGCCAGCGGGTCGTCGAGCACCGCCACGGCCCGCCGGTCGGCGGCGTACTCCCGCCGTCGGGAGTACGCTTGGAGCGTCAGCGTCGGAGCGACGAACAGCCCCATCACGAGCCCAGCCAGCCCACGTCGTAGGCCGCTACCGACGCTGGATGGACCTCGCACCGGCCGACCCATGATCAGCGACAGCCCCCAGCAACTCACGGAGACGAGTACCACGAACGGGAGGACTACAACGAGAGCGAGGCTCGCCATCGTCCGTAGGAGACTCATGGCCAGCGTTTGGAGGAGGCTATCGTGACCCTCGAGATGAGCGAGTTCGTGAGCGAGGACGCCTTCGAGTTCCGCGGGCGTCAGTAACCGGACGAGCGAGTGGTCGATCACGAGCGTCCGCCGCCCGAGGGCGAACGCGTTCGGGTGACCGAGCCGAGCGATGTAGACGTCCGGTCGGTCGATACGCATCCGCCGAACCAACCGGTCGATACTCGCGTCGATTCCCGGAGTACGGGTAGCGACGAGCGGAACCGCGTCGAGACGCAGGAGGAGACGCTTGGCGCTCGTTCGATAGTTCACGTAGCTGAAAACGAGCACTCCCACGCCCGTAGCGAGAAGCAGGAACGGGAGATCGGTACTGGTGAGGAGGGCACCGACGATTCGGGTACCGAAGAGGAGGCCGACGCCAGCGAGAGCGAGCAGCCACGCTCCAACCAGAATCGCGAGCCCGCGCGGCCGGCCGAATGTTGCGGACATAACTTTCATAGGGATCGTACACGGAAAACGGTTACCGAAGATCGAAGACGGTCGTCGAAACCCGTCTTCGAGGCAGAATGTTTCAGTTCTCGAACGATTCGAACGCGTCTTTCGCGTCTTCCATCGTAACGTCCTCCGAAGAGCCACTCGAAAAGTGATAGAAGAGCACTCCAAGTACACACCACGCGAAGACGATCAGCCACTCGAACGGCCAGGCGAGAGCGGACGGGGCACCGGGCAGATACAGACCGACGAAGAACGCGGTTAGCACGAGGCCGAGAACGCCGATAGCGTACCCGCCGGGAAGTTTGAACGGACGCTCCAATTTCGGTTCGCGGTATCGCAGCACGAGGAACGAGATCACGACGAAGAACCACGCGAGAACGATGCCGAAACTGCCCGCATCGACGATCCAGACGAGCATCTGCTCACCGAACAGCGGTGCGAGCACCGAGATACCTCCGATGAGAGCGATGGCGGCCGATGGCGTGCCGTGCTGTGGGTGAAGGGTCGCAAGCCGACTCGGTAACATGTCGGCTTCGGCGAGCGCGTACATGGCGCGACTGCCGCCGATGATGAACGAGTTCCAACTCGTGAGTATCCCGGCAATCCCCGCGAGCGCCATTATTCGACCGATAACCGTACTGTTGAACAGCGAGGTCAGCGCGGCGGCCGCGGGCAACGAACTGTCCACGAGCGTGGAACCGGAAAGCGATTGCCCGGAGGCCCAGATGACCGCGATGTAAAACGCCGCGGCCATCACGACCGAGAGGACGATCAGACGGCCGAGGGACCGATATGAAACGTCGGCTTCACCGGCGGCTTGCGGAATCACGTCGAATCCAACGAACATGAACGGCGTCATGACGACGACCGTGAACAGCCCCGACCACCCCGCATCGGTGAACGACGGCGTCGCAGTCGAGTGTCCGTTGAAAATCGCACCGATAACGAGGGTGACCCCTGCGAGGCCGATGATGAGCGTGAGGATGGTTTGGAACTGCGCCGCGGGACGGACGCCACGGTAGTTGAGCATCGTCATCACGACCGCACCGATTCCGCCCGTCAGTACCCACGTCGCATAGACGGGTTCTCCGGCAATCGTCCATAGGTGGAGGACGTTGAAGCCCGGGACGAGGTAAGCGAGTGCGGACGGCAGCGCGACCGCTTCGAAGATGACGACGCTGACGTACCCGAGGATGATCGCCCACGTACAGACGAACGACCCCGCAGGCCCGAGCGCTCGTAAACTGTAGACGTGTTCGCCACCGACGAAGGGCATCGCCGACGCCAATTCGCCGTAGATCAGGCCGACGGTCGTCACCATTACGCTCCCGATGGCGAACGCGAGAATCGCCCCGGTCGTTCCCCCCTCGTCGATCCAGTATCCCGTCTGAATGATCCACCCCCAACCGATCATCGCACCGAACGCGAGGACGAAGATATCGACTTTCGACAGGACACGTGTTAACTCATCGCTATTGTGATCTGCTCCCATGGTAGCTTTGGTTCCACCGCGTGGGTAAATAATTTATCCAGCAGCGAATACACATTACGGACGTGCTATTTTCGAATCGCACGAACGACGTCGGTACAAATCGTACGACTCGGTCGCCAAACGATGACGTCCAAACGTGGTTTCGAGAGGGTTCCCCGCAACTCGGACGGGGGAACGTGGGGACGTCGGCTTCCCGTCGAAAACGGTACAGCGGCACGTTCAAGTCGCTATCCGGCGTATAGTGGATGGGCGTGACAGTCGGTCAGGTGGGGGAGATACGATCGAATTGGACATCGGTCAGTTTCGTCGTGGCCACCGTTTTCTTGGTCGCACGTCTTCGGCCGGTCTCCCGCGTACGTTCGTCGAGACGCCCGAGACAACGGAGACCGAACCATGCCGGACAAGACTAAGAGAGCCACCGACGGAGAACCACAACCGATTCAAGCCGACCGAGGTGCCTCCATCCTCGGTCCACGGAACGTACCGCTTGAGCGGGAGAATCCGGATCTGTTGGCCTCGCCCGACACCGATGCCGGGACGATTCCCAACCTCAAGTTCCCGTTCGCGGAGGCAAGAAACCGACTGACGACGGGTGGGTGGGCACGCGAAGTGACCAAGCGGGAACTGCCAGTCGCAACCGACCTCGCCGGGGTGAATATGCGTCTCAAACCGGGCGGGATTCGCGAACTCCACTGGCACACGGAGGCCGAGTGGGCGTACATGCTCGCCGGTCGTGCGCGGGTCACTGCCGTCGATGCAGACGGCCACAACTTCATCGACGACGTCGGCGAAGGTGACCTGTGGAACTTCCCGGCGGGCGTCCCACACTCGATTCAGGGATTGGAGGAGGGCTGTGAGTTCCTGTTGGTGTTCGACGATGGGGATTTCTCTGAGAACGAGACGTTCCTCATTACGGACTGGTTCGAACACACGCCGCGTGACGTGCTCGCCAAGAACTTCGGCGTTCCCGAGGAAGCCTTCGACGACTTGCCGCACGACATCGATCACACGCGGTACGTTTTCGACGGAGAAGTCCCCCCGCCGTTGGACGAGGACGAGGTCGATTCACCGGAGGGGACGGTTCCGGAGAGCTACACGTACCGCTTGCTAGACCAAGAACCGAAGGAGGTGGAAGGTGGGCAGGTCCGCATCGTCGATTCGACCGATTTCCCCGCAGCGACCACCATCGCGGCGGCGCTCGTCGAAATCGAACCGGGAGCGATGCGCGAACTGCACTGGCACCCCAACGCCGACGAGTGGCAGTACTACATCGGCGGGAAGGGACGGATGACCGTCTTCGCGTCGAGCGGGATGGCACGGACCTTCGATTATCAGGCGGGAGACGTCGGATACGTCCCCTTCGCGATGGGACACTACGTCGAGAACACGGGCGAGGAAACGTTGCGTTTCCTCGAAATGTTCCGCAGCGATCACTTCGCCGACGTGTCGCTCAATCAGTGGATGGCCCTGACGCCTCCCGAGTTGGTGCAGGCGCATCTGAACATCGACGAGGAGACGATAGCCGCGCTGCGGAAGGACAAACCCGTCATCGTGTAGCGGCACCGGGATCCGCCCGACTGCACTTGTTTCCCTTCCGTATGGAGACCTCCGGAGAACGATTCTCGAACATATTTTACTCCACCCCAATTCGAAGGATAAGTGTATACCACGTTTCGACCATGGACGAATCGCGATGAGTGATGACACACGACACGGGAAGAGCACAGGACACGACGACGGCGCGGAGGATCGGTCACCGGCCCGGAGTACACGACGCGGGTTCTTGGGAGCAATGGGACTCGGAAGCGCCGCACTCTGGCCCACCTCACGCCGTGAGGGACGTGGTTGGAATCCCAACCACGGGGGCACACAACCGTGGGCACCGCGCGACCACGATCACAGCGGACGAAACGGATCGACGAGCCATCTCGGACGGGCGTCGCCAGTGGGATCGATCACGGTGGACGAACTCACCGCAACACAACGGTCGAACACCGTCGTCGTGTCGGCGCTTCCCTCCGTCTCCGGGAGCGGCACCCCCGACGACCCGTACGTTTCCCCCTCGGAGACCGGTGGAATGCGGGAAGCCTTCGAACGCTTGAACGAAATCGAGGGCGGCGTCGTCTACTACCCGAGCGGGTACTATGGGACGGGAACGACCGCGTGGGAGATCGACCTCGCCGAATACGACGGTTTGCGGAACAACTGGTCGATCCACGGCGACGGATTGGAATCCTCACGGATCAGATGCGGTTCCGACGACGGAAACGGAATCAGGATTCATGATTCGACAGGGACGGCCATGTTCTACACCGAAATCGTCGGTGTCCGATTCGAGGGGGATTGTGCCGGATTTTCCTTCGTCTGGGGGTCCGACGATTTGGGTGACGCGTACAACAGTTGCTGGTCGCGGTTCTCGACGTCCAACAGCAACCCGGACGGAGCGGGGGCCTGTCAATTGAACTTCGTCCTGAATTCCTACCATTACGGCGTCCACAACGCGGCAAGGGGCGTCGGAGTGGAACTACGCCGCGTCCAATTCTCCGGCATCGAAGGGAGCGTCAGTTCCGGCGAGAACGCCGGTGACACCGCGTTGCGGGTTCGGGAGTACTCGTTCGCAAATCACTTCCGCTACTTGGACGTCGAAGCGACGTACGACGGGATCCACATCGCGGACTCGCGGGCGATATACAACGTCTTCCAGAACGCCTACTTTGCCAACGTTCGCGGGACGGCGGTAATCCAGGATATCGACGAGGACGGCCCCCGATTTCCCGCCTCGGCCGAACAGGGGACGTACTTCCACAACCCGTTCGTCGCGGGAGCCGTCGAGAACATCGTCGAACACGGCGGCGGAACCCTGTACGTGGACGGGTCAACCAGGAAGTGGCCAGCCGCCACACAGCAAACCTTCGAAGGGGAGCGATACGGGGGGAGTTACCGCGACGCGTCGTACTTCGAATTCGAACCACGCTCCGCCGCCCCCGAACACCGACTCGGTCGCGTCGCGCTCGCCGATGGCCGCTCGTGGGACCCCGATTCCGATGGCCATCCGGAGCTTGTCATCTCGAACGGGACGGAGTGGATCGAACTGACAGACCTCTCGCCGACGACGCCGTAGAAACGGCGCTCGTTTTCACGCCTCCGAATCCACCGACCGCGTCGTTTCCGAGATGGGTTCTGGCTCGGAATCGATGTGGAAGGCCTCCTCGCCGAGTCCTGCGGATTTGAGCGTGGTTCCGTCGTCCGCGAAGAGGTGGAGGTCGGTTTCCTCGAAGACGTAGGAGATTGACTCTCCCTCCGTGGCCTCCACGTCGTCATCGACGCGGGCGGTCCACGAGTCGGAAGCGACGAGAAGGTGGAGGAAATCGTCGCTCCCCATCGGTTCGACGACGTCGAGCATCGCGGTCTGACGACGGTCGTTCGTCGTCCCGTCGTCCGTCACCGAGATGTCCTCCGGTCGGACGCCGATCGTCAGTCGCTGGCCCACCGTCAACTCGCAGCGCCGGACCGTCGTCTCGTCGATCGGATAGGCGAACGGAGCGTCGGCGTCGTCGGCCGTCAAAACGTACCGGCCGTCCGTCTCGTCCAGTTCGACTTCGAGGAAGTTCATCGACGGTTCGCCGAGGAAGCCCGCGACGAACCGGTTCACGGGATGGTGATAGACGTACTCCGGTGTGCCGATCTGTTGAAGCTCTCCGTTGTTCAACACGGCGATACGGTCGGACATGGTCATCGCTTCCGTTTGGTCGTGGGTGACGTAGATCGTCGTCACACCGAGTTTCCGGTGAAGCCGCTGGATCTCGGTCCGCATCTGTGCCCGAAGCTTCGCGTCGAGGTTCGACAACGGTTCGTCCATCAGGAACACCTCCGGGTCGCGGACGATGGCGCGGCCGAGTGCGATCCGTTGTTTCTGCCCTCCCGAGACCTGTGCCGGTTTTTTGTCGAGGATGTCCTCGATATCCATGATGGATGCCGCATCGTCGACGCGTTTCGACCGTTCGTCGTCCGACAGGTCGGTCGTCATCTTCAACCCGAAACTCATGTTTTCAGCGGCGGTCATGTGCGGATAGAGCGCGAAGTCCTGGAACACCATCGCCATATCCCGTTGCTGTGGCGAATCGTCCGTGATATCCGTTTCGTCGAGACGTATCGCACCGGTCGTCGGTGTTTCGAGACCCGCGATGCAGCGGAGCGTCGTCGATTTCCCGCACCCGCTCGGTCCGAGAAGGACGAGGAACTCCCCCTCTTCGACGGTGATATCCAACGTATCGACCGCGACGACTTCGCCCGTACTGTCCGCCGTAGTGAACGACTTGACCAATCGATCGATCCGAAGCGTACCCATACTAATTCTGTAGTCTGTGAAGGGATACCAAAACGATTGGCCTCGAAGTGGCCCGGAGACGAACATTTTCGAAAATATTCAAACTACGACGGGGAACGGTCGATTCCGCCTAGCGCCTGCTCGCCGGACCGTATTCCCTGTCGAAGTAATCGAGTTCGTCGAACATCTCGGTCGCGGTGTCCCACTGATCAGCGGTTAACCGGCCGATGTTCGCCCCGTCCGAGAAGAGCGAAACGCCGTGTGCGCCGCCGTGTAACGCGAGTTGAATCGCGCTGACCAGTTCGTCCTCCTCCAACCGATTGAACGGTCGTTCGCCCCGCCCGGTTCGAATGGAGGGTGTGATCGGGCAGTTCGTCCCCTCCCGAAGCGAGCGGACGACTTCACGGATCCACACCGGATGCATGTCGAGGTCGATGTGTGCCGTCCGTGGGGTGAGCATGTCGGCATACTGCGCGACGTCGCGTTGATCGATGCCGAGAATCCTCCGACTGTCGTCGATGGCCGTTTCGAGGTCCGAGAACGCTTCCAGTTCTATGTTGACGAGGAAATCGGATCGGTCGCGGAACGGATCGCTCAGTTTCCGAAGGAGCGAGTCGGTCTGCTTACACCGTCGGTCGACCCATTCCGTCGATCGGTCCGGGACGTCACCGAGTTCGTACTGCTCCCGGCAGTTATCACAGTAACAGGAGAGGTAGCTGGATTCGCCGTTGACTATCGGCTGAAATTCGAAGTGGGTGAACTGAATCCCATCGACGTCGTACTCGGCTATCTCGCGGGTGATCGCTTGGAGATGCTCCGAGACGACATCGTGACTCGGGCACGCCCAGTGCATGTGCTCGGCCGAGACGTTCGGATACCTGATTTCCGTCCCCTCCTTCGCTATCTGGACCGTTTCGGGGTACTGTTCGAGGAGGAATTTGTCACAGAGGACGAAGAGCGTCGGAACGATGTTGATGTCGTGGACCGCTGCGGCATCGGCGAGTTCGCCGAGCAGATCGCGACCAGGGACCTCGTTCGGCGCGACGTCGGAATCGTAGAAGACCCGCCCGTCGCTCTCCTTGGTCACGACGAAGACCGTGTTCACGCCGTTGTTGGCAAGTCGTTTCAATTCCGCGTCGGGTCGCATCGTCGCCCATGGGTAGAGGGTTACTGCCCGTAGTAACTGCGTGTTCCACCATGACTCGGCTGTGTTCCCTCCGGACATCGCAATGTTCTATTCGAATACATGCGGAAGTTTAACTCTATGGCTCCTATCGACCGAATTCTTCTATCTTTGGGCTCTATCAAACATCTTCGGATATTATCGAATATCACCCCTAATTTCAATACACCCCGATAGAGAGTCTCTCACGAGGCGAACCAGCCACCACTCACCATGAACAATTCACGCTTTACTCGGCAAGTTCCCAACGCACGGTCCCACCCGCGTCCGCGACGGACGCTCGAACCCGACGGGTCCGAAATCCTGTCCGTTGCGACGGCGATGGGGTCGGACACCAGGTGGGAGATCATAAAGGCGTTATCGACCGAAACGCGAACGATTCACGAACTCACCGAACTGGTCGGTCTCTCGAAGGGGACGGTTTCCGTACACGTGAAACAACTCGAAGAGGCCGGACTCGCCGCCTCGCGGTTCAACGTGAGTGACAACGGCGGCGTCGAGAAGGAAATATCGCTCGCGGTCGACGAGATTACGGTCGATCTGAGCGACATCTGATCTGAGCGACACCTGACGTTCTTTTACGCGTGGGGCGGGTTCCCATCGGTCCGAAAGAGGACGAACAAACGTCCATCGGCCCACACCGCTACGGTGTTTCCGTCGGGAGGTTCCACACCGCTACGATGCTCCTGTCGAGAGATATCGCGTTGCGAGCGTCAGGACCGTCGCGACCACGCCGGGGGCGAGGAGGACGAAACCAGCGACGGTAAACCCGAAGAGGAGACCGATCGAGAGACAGAACGCGACCAGTCCGACGGTCGGAACGAACCGCTCGAACGCGAGTTCCGCGGAGCGTCGTGCCGTCTCCCGAGCCGAACGGTCGGCATCGACCAGGAGGGGGTAGTAGTACAGCAACAGCACGAGGAGCACGACCAGCGTATCGACCGCGAAAAACGCGAGAACGCCGTATGCAAACTCGCCGGTTCGTCGGAACTGCAGCCACGAAAACACCACGACGTCGATGAGAACGAACGTCGGTACGAGCGGGAACTGACTTCGCCAGAAATACCGTCGGAACGTGGTCGTCGCGGCACCGAGTCGAAACCGGTCGCCGCGGAGCACGGCACCGGCGGCGGCGACGGCGGTGGCGGTCACCGGACCGAGGAGAACGATAGTCGGTGCCAAAAGACACCAACAGACGCTCACGGCGACGATGACGGGGAGTGACCGATACGCTGCGGCGACGGCCTCCTTCGAGAGTCCGATGAAGTTGACTCGATTTCGGTGAGTGTCGTAAACCATTGATGGTATTCTCCTTTTTCGGTCTGCTATACTTTGAGCCCGGACATCGTGACACCCCTGATGAAATACCGCCGTAACAGGAGGAACAGCAGTATCGTTGGCACCGAAAGGAGCGTCGCACCGGCCATCAACGGCCCCAAACTGTTGCCGTAGAGGCCCGTTTTGGCGAACAGGGTGATACTCACCGGGAGCGTGTACAGGTTCTCGTTTTTGATGACGATGAGGTCCCAGAGCATCTGATTCCAGCGGTTCATGAAGGTGAAGATAGCGACCGTCGCGATGGCTGGCATCGAGTTGGGGAGCACGATACGGAAGACGATATCGAGTTCGTTACAGCCGTCCATCCGTGCGGCATCGATGAGGCTGTCCGGGAACTGCTTGAAGAACTGGGTCAGGAGGAAGATTCCGAACGAACTGATCGCGAAGGGGGCGATCATCGCCTGATACGTGTTGACCCAGCCGAGTTTGACGATGATGACGAACTGCGGGATCAACAGCAGGATTCCGGGGATCATCATGGTCGCGAGGATGAAGTTGTACGTGACGCCGCGTCCGTACCAATCCAGTTTCGCGAGGGAGTAGGCGACGATACACGACGTGATGACCACCGAGACGACGACGGCCCCCGTGACGATGATGCTGTTGATGAACTGCCGAACGATCGGAACGTTGTGCAGGAGGAACCGATAGTTCTCCAGCGTGAACGACGACGGAATCACGTGTAACGAGTAGATGTCGCTCGCCGGTTTGAACGACATCGAGACCATCAGCGCGAACGGAAACACCGGGAGGATGACGCCGAGCGTCAGGACGATATACACCAGTATTTTCCTGCCCGAGAGTCCGGACAACCGTTCGTGGCCGTCCGCGAACACGCCGGAATCGTCGGTTTCGATGCTCATTACATCGACACCTCCTGATCGACGTAGTTCCGCTCGACGTAGCTGATGACGAAGATCATCGCCGCGAGAATGACGCCGATGGTGCTCGCATAGCCCATGTCCAGATACGAGAAGGCGTTACGATAGATGACGAGGACGAACGTTTTGGTCGCGCCGTTCGGCCCGCCGCTCGTCATGATGAACGGTTCGGTGAAGATCTGAAACGCCGTGATCGTCGAGAGGATCACGACGACCAGAATGCTCGGGTTCAACAACGGCAGGGTGATGTACCGGAACTGTTGCCACTCGCTGGCACCGTCGAGCGAGGCGGATTCGTAGATCGTTTCCGGAAGCGACTGGAGGTTCGCGAGGAAGATGATCGCGTAGTAACCCACGAACTTCCAGGAAACCATCAGCGCGATGGCGGGCATCGCCCACGAGGTGCTGCCGAGGAAATCGATCTTCGTACCGGCGACGGCCAACAACTGATTGATGTAGCCGTCGGGCGCGTAAATCCACTTGAAGACGACGGCGACGACGACGCCGCTCGTGACGTACGGGACGAAGTACCCCGCCATGTACAGCGCCCGGCCGCGAACGATGCGGTCCAACAACACCGCGACGCCGAGAGCGAGCACTATCTGCGTCGGCACGTTCACGACGAAGAAGTACAGCGTGTTTTCGAGCAGTTTCCAGAAGAGGTCGCTCGTCAGTAACTGCACGTAATGGTCGAGGCCGACGAACGGCGTTTCGGGGCTGATGATGGACCACTTGTGGAAACTCAGGTAGAGTGCGAAGAGAAACGGGACGATGAGGAACACCGACGCCCAGAGGAACCACGGGATGAGGAGCGCCCATCCCATCAGGTTGTCGTCGTGGTCGCCGAGGCGTTCCGTTGCGGTGCCGAGAAGGGGCAGGGATGCTAACCGCCGCCGAAATCCACCCCTCGTGGTCGCCGTGTCCGTCTTCCTCGTTCCTGGTTCGGTTGTCGCGTCTGGCATAGATTGTGTCCGTTACTGTCCGTTGAGTGCTTGGTTGATGTCGCTCTCGGCGTCGTCGAGCCCTTTTTGCGGTGGTTTCTTCCCCAGCGCGACGGGCACGAAACACTGTTCGCCGAAGATGTTCATGACCTTCGAATACTCCGGCGTGTACGCAGGCGGATGTGACGTTTCGAGGGCCTGTGCGTACGGTTTGACATCGGGGTTCTTATCGAAGAAGCCGCTTGCCGAATCGACGAGATTCTTTCTGAGCGGCAGTTGGAGCGTCTTTTTCAGGAGTTTCGTATCCCACTTCGAGCCCTGTTCGAAACTCACGAACTCCCACGCCTGCTTCGGCTGTTTCGCCGACGCGAAGATCGAGGTGTTCTTCGGATCGGCGTACGTGTGGCCGTTCGGCGTCGTTCCCTCCGGGACAGGCGGAGTCAAGTGTGACATCGAGACGTCCTTGTTGACGCCTTCGAAGTACGGGATGACCCACGGTCCACCGGAATTGATAACCGCCTCGTCGTGCGGGAATTTCGGCTTCTCGCTTCCCTGTGTCGGGGCGAGGTCGGCACCGTAGAGGTCGGTGAAGAACTGGAGAACCGTCTTCGCCGTCTCGTTGTTGAACGCGGGTTCGACGCTGTCACCCTTTTGGGTGAACATCGACTCCTTCCCCTCCGACGCGGCGAGGTACAGCGGGATGAAGTCGAACCACCGCTCGTACCACGTCGGTTTGGGTGCTCGATCCCACAGGACCTTCGCATCGCCGTTGCCGACGATCTTTTTCCCGGCCTCGATCAATCCGGACAACGTCGTCGGATACTCATCCTTGCTTTTGAATCCGGCTTTCTCGAGAACGGTATCGTTGTATTGGAACAACACCGGATTCGCCTTCCACGGCGCTTGATACAGGCCCCCGTCGGGCGCCTCGTAGCGTTTCAAAATGGTCTCGCCGCACCGCTCGGTCACGGACTTCTCCGCGCCCTCGATGTCGTACAGGTTCTTCGCGGCACCGTTCTCCTGCAGTTGGGCGGCGAACCCGGGAAACACGTTCGCGAACACGTCCGGTTCGGTACCGGAGGCGAGCGCCGAGAGGACGACTTGTTCGGAGCTATCCCCCTCGGGGACCGGTTTCACTTTCAGTTTCGAGTCGTGGGATTCGAGGAACGCTTTCTTTGCGTTCTTGTGAAACGCCAGTTCCTCTTTGTTCGGCGACGACCAAAACTCGGTCTTGCCGCTTTTCGATCCGTCCGACCCACCCAATCCACCCGTACAACCGGCGAGGGATAGCATGGCTGCCGTACCCGCCCCGGCCGTGGCTCTCATGAATCGTCGACGCCGTAGTGTGTTTTGCCTCGTCATAGGACTGCTCCACAACTGTGCAATCAATTGTGATGTATAAACCTCGCTCTCGGATTTGATTTGCGTCAAACGGATTTGAGAGAGACCGATACTATACCGCCAGCAAGTAATGTGTTCGCCGAAGAAAAGAGGAATAACTGAACGAAAAGGGCAGTAGATTGTCGATTACTAACATTCCCAACCGAGGGACGAATGGCGACGTACCGACCCACATCGAGCGGGGAAAATCGTCGATTTGGACGTCGTCGAAGCGCTACAGACAGCTACGAAGATAGTCGATGGCCTGCGGTACGGCCTCGAAGTCGTCCGCTTCGCCCTCGTATTCGAGCGTCACGAAGTCGTCGTAGCCGCGCTCGGAAAGCGCCGTCAGCGATTCGTCGTAGTACGGGTAGTTCGGTTCGGAGCCGTCCGCCGCGAGGTCGTCGTAGGCGGCGTGGACGTGGTCCGCCAAGTGCAGCGTCCGGTCGATAGACGGTTTCCCGTCGACGTAGTTCGCCAAATCCAGAACGAGACCGAGGTCGCCGTTCACGAGGCTTCGAATCCGGAAGATGTCGTCGGCGGTTCGAATGAGACCATCGTGGTTGTGGTTTTCGACCGCGAGCGTCGTCTCCACGGTTTCACCGTAGTCGATACACTCCTGCAGGCACGTCGAGACGTCCGTCCACACCTGCGGGTCGTCGTGTTCGCGGTCGTGGAGCCCCGGAAATCCGGTGAACGCTCGAAGTACCGGCGCGCCGAGTTGATCGCCGTGGTCCAGCCACGTCTTGACCACCTCGACGTCTTCACGTCGCTCTTCGGGCGTCCCCTTGGCGAAGTCGTTGTAGAAGACCGACAGGCACGCGAGTTCCAGATCATACTCGGAGAGGAGGTCGCCGACCTCCGCGATGGTCTCCTCGTCGTCGCCCGGAAGGTGGCCGTCGAGCAGTTCGACCCCCGAAATTTCGAGTTCCGTGCTACAGATTTCGAGGAACTCCTCCAGGGACATTCCGTCTTCGAGTTCGTCGTGGTAGGAGTACGAACTGCAGGCGAGCTTCATTCCTCCGCCTCCGTTTCGAGCGGGAAGTGAACCCGGTTCTCGGACTCCGACGACCGATAGATGGCCATGACCACTTCGAGTGCACGCTTGCCGTCCCGTCCCGTCACGGTTGGCTCGCTGTCGTCCTTCGCCGACTGAATGAAGTGTTCCACCGGACCGTCGTACTTGGATCGGTCCGGAATCGGAACGTCGACGGTCCCACAGTCGTTGCCCAATTCGAGCCTGAGCGATGGTGCGACTTTGTCGACGTAGATGACGCCCTCTTCGCCGACGATTTGCATCTCGATGGACTCGGGGTCCGTTCGCCACGCCGTCTCGAAGGTTCCCAGGGCACCGTTTTCGAAGCGGAGAGCGGCGACGGCCGTATCCTCGACGTCAGCATCCATCGACAGCGTGTCGCTGTACCCGGAGAGGGAGGAAACCGAGCCGAACAGATAGTTGACGAGGTCGGCGTTGTGGACGCCGATGTCGATGAGCGCGCCGCCACCGGACGTCGCCGCGTCGGTGAACCACGTCGAACGGGGTGACCAACCCTCCGGGCCGGGGTGGCTAAACCGACTTCGCACCGACAGTAAGTCGCCGATAACGCCCTTTTCGAGTATCTCCTTGGTCTTCTCGTACACCGGGTTGAACCGTTCGGTCTGGTCGATCATCAGGAACGCGTCGCTGGCGTCCGCCGCGTCGATCATCGCGTCCGCTTCCGTCAGGGAGGTGCTGATCGGCTTCTCACAGAGAACGTGGACATCGTGTTCGAGCGCGGTGCAGACGACTTCCTTGTGCAGATGGTTCGGAAGACAGACGCTCACGGCATCGACGGCACCGGATTCGAGCATTTCGACGTAATCCGTGTAGTACGATCCGATCCCGAACTCCGCCGCGACGGTCGCGGCTTTCTTCTCCTCGACGTCACAGACGGCGACCAGGTCGACTTGTTCGCTCTTTCGATATGCCGGGAGGTGAAGTCGCTGCGCGATCGCTCCGGTGCCGATAACTGCTGCTCGGAGGTTCTCGGTGTCGAGACCTTCCGTCTCGGAGGAGATCATTATCTCTTGTTCCATATTCACGCGACTCTCGTTCGACACCCCCAATTAATGTCTTCCTCAAATTTGATCGAATCAGTCGATATTCGATACTCATCGAATATCTATGGACACAGGGGAACGTCGCCGGGTTCGAACTTCGAAGACGGGAACCTTCACCAGCGGCTACAAATCTTTATTATGATTGTGAGCGTATATGTACTAGTGGAGGAAGGAGGAGTCGAATCTCCTCGTTCACGCGGGCGATAGAAACAGTCGAGTGAGGGACACGTAGTCGAGCGGGAGACACGCCCGTCGCGGACCGATACCGACGAACCACGGGAGTGTGGGATACGTCACGGCGGACGCGATGCAGTCGATGACCATGTAGGGGGGTGATACTCCGAGTCGGAGGAACGAGTCCTTGCGCCCACGACGTGACGCATCTCATCGACGTTCGTTCTCCGTTCAGCGATGGAGCACGGAGTTCGTACCGGACAGTCTCCACGGGGGTAGTAATAATGACGGATAAGCAACAGGGGAGAGGAACAGAATACGACCGTGGCTACGACGAAGGATACGAGGACGCCCGGCGTCGTACTCGCCGGTCGAACCGTCGGGGAATCGTCGGCACCGTTCTCGGGGTCGTCGTCACCCTGGCCGTGGTGGTCGGTCTCCTCTTTGCAGTGTTCCTCGGTGGAATTTGGCTCGGTTCACTCGTTACCGACAGTCCCACCGACGCGCCGGTGACGCCAGTCGTTCCCGCTCATGCGGGTGCGGATGGTGACGTGACAATCGTCGAGGGCGATACGACGGTGACGGTCGCCGGAACCGGTGCGGCGACGGTACCGACACCGATGGGCGATATTACGATTATCGTCGAACCGACGACGATAGTCCTCCCGACGAACGGTGATCTCACGGAACTCGGAGTGCACATCGGTGGGGTCACCGTCGGTCACTGACGGCGTTTCAGTGCACCCGGCGGGCCACAAGCCACGGGCCCATTTTCCGGGTGCCCTCATCCTTTGACCCATCTCGCGACGAACCCCAGCACAATTGTTGGACATACTGCATCCATACAGCAATATATCGATATTTATTCCTGGATGCGTGGACAATTATTTTATAACTTTCCGAGAATGAAGAACTATATACGAGTCACCTGTATCCCCTACCAACCCATGGAAATCCTTCACCAGTTACGAGACGCATTCAGCTCGAAAGAACCCTCCCAACAAGTGGACGAGAATTCGTCAAGATTCGGAGATATATTCGAATGTCAGGAGTGCGGTACGACGTTTATTTCGAATCCGACCCAGTGTTCGAAGTGTGACAGCGACGAGTTCCGGAATCACGGAAGCTGTTGAGGTTTCGACCGACCCGAACACCCTCAACTGAAGGAAATTCGAAAATCGAAACGCGAGTGATTCCCACGAACCGAGACGGGGTTCCTGTGAGAACGATCCGTACCGTTCGAGACGTCCGGATTCCGCGTCCATATCGGCTCCGACTTTCGACTACCAGTCACTGTCAGCGATTCATCCCGGAAGCGTGATCGATCCCACTACCGAAGCCCGCACCGATGATGACGAGCAGAATGAAAAGGACCAAAATCAGTACGAATCCCCCTGCGTACCCGTCGGAGTCCGTCTCGGTTCGGACACCGCTCCGAAGGCGGCGTTCGAGCGCATCCGCACCACCTTCGTTCTCCAAAGTCGCTCGAAGACGCTCGAACTCCCGGGTATCGATCCGATCGAGATATGCATGGACCGCCGCCGGAGGGGTATCGAATTCGTCGGGAACGTCTCCTTCCGCGAGGGAGTCGAGTACCCCCGCGATGGCGTCGAGGAAGTCGTGGTGAATTTCGACGGAGTCGACGTCCATCCGGATCACCTTCCCGTTCGTGACTGTCGCCACGAACCCTTCGATGGCGAATAACTCCTCCATCTCACCATCGAGAGTCGGTGCGAACCGCAACCTGTCGAGGCGGAATTCGTCATCGGAGAGGGAGAGACCGGTCACCTCGAAGCGATCATTGCGTTTCCCCTCGTGACCGGTGTCCGTGCAGTCGGTGTCGTGGGTGCCACTACCGGTAACGGACCCGGAAAAGGCCCCCATGGCGACCGCCGAGCCGAGGAGCTGAACGAGTGCGCGTCGCGTTCGTTGGGTTGGTGAACCGTCCGCGTCCGTTTTCGGAGAAGTTTCGTCGGTCATTCGTTGTCGCCGAACTAACGACAAACAGTAGTTTAGTTATTCATCTCCTGACTTCGGTAACAAAGAACTCCCTTCACGCCGCCCGATCACAAGAGTCGCCTACGAAGCCGTATTTGTCCACCTGACAGCGACGGGACGAGCCCTAATGGGTTTTTTCTGATGTATGTTGTGAGAGATAGGTGCAAGAATAGCTGGTTTCGAGGACCAGCAACAGATACTGCCTCGATGCCGAGGTCAAAGCCAATCGGGGTGTTTAGATAGTGCGCTAGAAGTTAGCAGCCACTCGTTTGGCATCCGACGCGGACGGATGCCGAGGAGAACACACAACATGAATACAGTCGAACGCTGGAAACAGGAGAAACACCCGCTCGACGTCATCGACGACGTGTACGCGTATGCCGAAGAAGGATTGTCCTTCGACGAAATCGAAGCGCGCGCCGGGGACGGCGAGTGGGAACGATTGAAATGGGCCGGGCTATACGCGCACGGACAACACGAGGATTACTTCATGCTTCGCACGAAGGCCCCGGGCGGTCGCCTCACCACGGAGCAAGCCGAAGTCATCGGCGAAGTCGCCGAGGAGTTCGCCACCGCACCCGCGGAACACGGTGGCGACGAGCAGAATCCCGTGTGGGGAGACGCCTATCTGGACATCACGACACGGCAGGACATTCAGATGCACTGGATCGAGATCGAGGATCTGCCGGAGATTTGGCGGCGCTACGACGAGGTCGGTCTCACTACCGTCCAGGGCTGCGGTGACGGTGCTCGGAACGTGCTTGGATGTCCGGCCGCTGGGCTGTCGGAGCACGAATGTTTCGACGCGCAACCCGTCATCGACGCGGTTTCGGGCTTCTTCACGGGCAACCGCGAGTACGCGAACCTGCCGCGGAAGTTCAAGATGACCATCACCGGCTGTCAGGAGGACTGTGCCCAGTCACAGATCAACGACGTCGGACTGACGCCCGCCCGGAAGCGGATCGACGGCGAGGAGTACTACGGCTTCCACGTGAAGGTCGGCGGCGGCCTCTCCGACGGGCCACGGATGGCGTCCCCGCTCGACGTCTTCATCCAACCGGAGGACGCCGTCGAGTTCTGCCGTGCCGTCGCGCAGGTGTTCAAGGAACTCGGCGACCGGAACAACCGCGGCGTCTGTCGGATGCGCTATCTCGTGGAACAACTCGGTCCCGGGAACTTCGAAGCGGCGGTTCGCGAGCGATGCGACGTCCCCCTCGAATCCCGTGGTACCGACCTCAGCGAGAGCTACACGGGTGATCACGTCGGCGTCCACGACCAGAAACAGGATGGACTGCAGTACGTCGGGTTCAACGTCATCGCGGGACGCATGGGCGGGGACGAGTTCGCCGAAGCGGCCCGGGCCGCGCGGGAGTACGGGACGGACGAGGCGACGATTCGTCTCGCCACGGATCAGAACTTCCTGATCTCCCACGTGCCCGCCGACCGTACCGCCGAGTTGCTCGACGAACCGTTCGCACGCGATTACCAACCCGACCCCGGCCCGTTCTCGCGCGGTGCCGTCGGCTGTACCGGGTCGGAGTTCTGCAATTACGGCATCATCGAGACGAAAAAGCGCGTCCGACGGTGGGCCAAGGAACTGGACGAGCGGGTCGAGACGCCGGACGGGTTGGACGTCGTTCGGATGCACATGAGTGGCTGTTCGGCGTCGTGCGCCCAACCACAAATCGCGGACATCGGCTTCCGCGGCGAGACGGTGAAGGTCGAAGGCTCCGAGGAGACCACGAACGAGGAGGGCGACGCGGTGGTCGAAGGGATGGACGTCGGCCTCGGCGGCTCGTTGGGTGCTGACAACGAGTTCATCGACTGGGTCGAAACAGCGGTTCCCGCGAACGCGGTCATCCCCGCGCTCGAACGGCTCTTCGAGGTGTACGTCGAGGACCGAGTCGAGGGCGAACGCTTCTACGAGTGGCATCGCCGGGTCGGCAACGACCGCCTCCGCGACATCATGCGCCGTGCAGACGCCCCCGTCTCGAAGGGGGTGGCGCAGGATGACTGAGCGGCGATTCCCGGGCGTCCCGGGCGAATCCGGTTCGGCCGATTCGACGGACGACTGCTGTGAGAACGGCCAATGTACGTGTGCCGTGGGTGAAGACGGGGCGGGTTCGTCTCCGCCACGGCTCCGCTCGGACGGCGGGAGCACCCCCAGCAACGTCGATGCCGACGGGAGCCTCGGCGAGATCCAGTTCACCGAACCCACGGTGGGAACGAGTCAGGACGTCGAGGGCTCCGACGCGAATCCGACGGCCAGACCCGGCGTCCCGGAGGGCGTCGAACTGGACACGCCGGGGTACTCCATCCGGAGCGAGATGAACGACATCGACACGCCCGACGAGAAGACGTGGTTCATGGAGTTGGACGAGGCGGTCATCGAGGAGGACCGGTGTATCCAGTGTGGGACGTGTGTCGCGGCGTGTCCGTCCGATTCTATCGGCATCGGCGACGACGGCCTGCCGGAACTGGTGAAGATGTGTACGGGGTGTTCGCTCTGTTGGGACTTCTGTCCTCGGGGCGGCCTCCGGTACGAACGACAGTGGAAGATCACCGGCGGCGACGACAACGTGTCGGGTGCGGGTGATCCGATCACCGAGTTCTCGGCAAAAGTTTCCGATAGCTGGCGGGCGAACGCACAGGACGGCGGGATCGTGACATCCGTCCTCGTGCATCTCCTCGAAGCGGGTGAAATCGACGGGGCGCTCGTCGCCACGGAATCCGACGAGGAGCCGTGGAAGGCCGAGAGTTTCCTCGCGACGAGCCGCGAGGAGTTGATCGAGAACGCCGGGAGCTTCTACAACCAGACGATGGCGCTCGGCAACCTCGACATGGAGCAGTGGGAGGAACAGCTTCCGGACAAGGACCCGGAGGACCTCTCGCTTGCGCTCGTCGGGACGCCGTGTGAGATCGAAGGGATCCGTGCACTCCAGGATTTCGCGTGGGACCACCAGTCCCACGAGGATGGTGTTCGCGCCATCGAGTACACCATCGCGCTGATGTGCACGAAGAACTTCAACTACGAGCGGCTTATCGGGGACCAACTGCAGGAAAAGCGGGACATTCAGCCCGAGGAGATCGGCAAACTCGACGTTCTCGACGGGGAGTTTCGAGTGTACGACCACGACGAGGAACTCATCGTCGAGGAATCCATCAAGAACTTCCACGGTGCCACACTCAAGGGTTGTGACGAATGTGCGGACTTCACCGGCTACTGTGCCGACCTCACCGTCGGTTCGGTCGGCAGCCCGAACGAGTATTCGAGCGTCATCGTCCGGACCGAAACCGGACTGAAAGCGTGGGAGTTGGCCGAACCCGACCTCGAATACGAGGACCTCTACAGTCGGAAAGCGATCGGTAAACTACAGAGCTGGGACAAGAAAAACGCGTTCTCGTCGTTGGAACGGCAGTTCGATCCGGACGCGCCGCGGTTCATCGAGTACACGGATCACGCCGAGCAGTACGGCACCGAACCCAATCCGCACGAGGCGGACCACTAACTCGGTTTCGTCCCCGTCACCCTCCTCAAACGCTGGACCGGAACGAGGATGGTTCTCAGTTGACCGGCGTCGTTCGGGAGGATTGACCGATGACGACCTGTCCGGCGACCAGAACCAACATCGCGATACCGACGCCGAGGATGGTCGCTGGCACGCCCAGTAGTGTGCCTCCCGTTAGCTTAGTACTGATCCCGAACACCGCTCCGAGCACCATCGAGGAGAGGATGACTCGGCCGTCGATTCCCCGCCAGTACAGCGCGACGTACACTGGAACCAGAAGTCCGGTGGTCAGCAGTACCGCCCTGAAATCGTACAGGTCGAAGATAGATCCGGGCGGGGACGCGCTGATGGCCGTCGCGAGAAGTCCGAATCCGATGGTGGCGGCCCTCGAAATTTTCAGTTGGTGGGCGTCGGACGTGTCCGGGTTGAAGTAGTCGTAGATGTCCCGCGTGAGCGTGACCCCGATGGAGTGTAACCGCGTGTCGGTCGTCGAGAGGATTGCGCTCATGATCCCGAGGATGACGATGGTTCCCAGCGTGGTGGGGAGGACCCGCATGATGAGGACGGGAAACGCCCGGTCCGTATTCGAGACGGTTATCCCGGCGTTGTGGAGCGCGACGCCGGTTGCGGCACCGAGGAGCGACGTGACGACGAGAAACATCGCGATGATGACGCCACCGGCGGCGATGTGGAATTTCGTCGTTTCGATGTCCTTCGTCGCGTTGATGCGGATGATGACGTTCTGGCCCGTGAAGATGGTCCCGAAGAAGGCGACGATGGAACTCACGATGGTGATCAGGGTGTACGATCCACCGCCGAGCGGCGTAACGTTGGAGGGGTCGATGGCGGCGAACTGTTGGTTCATGGCCGTGAGGCCGCCCAAATCCGTGACGAGGTACACCACCGCGATCGTCATCAGCGCGACCATGACGGTTCCCTGAAGGAGGTCGGTCCACGCGACGCTCACCAACCCGCCGAGCACCGTGTAGACGATGAAGACGAGACCGATCACCCACACCATGTACTCGTACGGAACGCCGGTGATTTCGGTCACCAACACGCTCGCGCCGACGAGTTGAATGACGAGATACACCCACGCGTTACTCAATAGGAGAAGGCCAGTGACGGGACGGGCATACTGCCGACCGGTAACGTTCGCGACGATGTCCGAGAGGGTCACCTTGTTCAACTCCCGTATCTTGTGCGAGACGAAATAGAGGCCGCTCATGCCGAGTGCGAGTCCGAAGTTCACGCCGACCATGATGGCGTAGCCGGTCTTCGAAAATTCGCCGATGACGCCGATAGCGGCGACGGCGCTGAAGAAGTTCGCGACGAGCGACCAGGTCGCGAGCCACTTCCCGAGGTTTCGGCCGTACACCCAGAAATCGTCCTTCGTGTTCGTTTTCAGGTATCCCCACGCGCCGATAGCGAGGACAATGAGGAGGTAGAGAACGAACGCGGCGAGATACGTTCGATTCACCATCAGTCAGTCCCCCCGCGAGCGGTGTCCGAGAACGGTTTCCCCATCACTTTGTGGACGACAACGTAATGGATCGCTCCCAAACTACCCGCGAGGAGCGTCGCGATGATCATTACAAACGTCGTGGTTGGAAGGCCGATTACAGTCATGATTTCGTCCTATTTTCACGTCTCCTTGCGTTTTTCCGCCGAATCGTCGTCAAGGAGTGCTACTCGTTAGCGAGTATCCCAGAGATACTTATTGATGTTGGCCGATTAAAAATAAAGTCGTCCAAGTATGGATTTGGTCGTGAAATCTCCACAGGGCTGTCACACGGAACGTGGGAACCGTCCCTTCTCGTAAGAATCTAGAGTCGGTGACCACGGCGGTTACTGACGTCACCTATCTTCGGTGAAAGGTTATTAGTAGATATTGGGACATTTTCGTGACGACGATATCGAATCCCGTCGTGCCGTGCAGGGACCCGAGTGTCGCTACGGACAGCAGCAATCGGAGACGATTAATCGACAGATCAATTACCGTTCTACGATCAGATCGCTGTTGTTCATAAAGCGATTTTTCGATAATCTATCGGAATCCCAATCGGACACAAAGTATTTGCCGGAATACTACAACCGATTGACTGGATTATGGATAGCAATCGTCGAAAGGTACTGGCAGGAGTAGGAACGCTGACGGCACTCGGTCTCGGTACGACGCAGGTGTTGGGCCAATCGGGAGCGGGAACATCGGAGGATCAAAACGAGGGCGACGGCCACGACGATGCGCTCGGTCCGGCGGTGAGTTTCAAACATTCGGACCCCGAGTACGAGTTCGTCGTCTTCGGCAACGACGGCAGCGAGACCTACGACGCGTCCGGGTACTGGGTCGACTTCGAATACGGGAACGACGACGTCGATCAACGTCGGCAACTCCCGGAGGGGAGCACCATCGATCCCGGTATGTACCTCTACGTGGCGACCGGTGCCGTCGATGACGAGAAGATCAATCCCGGCGATAACAACTTCGTGGAGTTCGATTACGACCACGACGTGATCGCCGATGACGATTCGGACGTGATCGCGTTACTCGATGAGGACGGGACGGTGGTGGCGTCGTCGGACTACGACGTCGCCCCTATCGGATCGAATTCCGAAGATGGGTCGAGTGACGATTCGTCCGACGACACGCAATCCGGTGACGATAATCAGTCGGGAGACGACGAGCAGTCGGGTGACGACGGTGGATCCGATGGAAGCGAAGACACCGAAGATAACGGATCCGATGAATCCAGCGGTTCCGATTCGAAGGACTCGTCCTCGGAAGACGATTCCGAAGACGGCTGCTGAGCCGACCTACGATCGACCTTTTGTTTCGCTCGTAACCGAGCAGGTGTGCGTATCGAATCCCGATGAGGGAGGAAAGCGGATAGCCGGACGTCAGTCGGACGAGGAGGGTTGGTCGATCAACTCGCCTTCGACCGGGAAGAGACACGCCGCGGAGTGGTCGTCGTCTCCCGTCGTATCGACGTCGGGGTCCGTGGCTCGGCACTCCTCGCGGGCTTTCGGACACCGTGGCGCGAAGACGCACCCCGACGGGAGGTCGATGGGGTTTGGCGGTTCCCCGTCGAGCGTGACCCGGTCGCGGTCGGTGGACGGGTCCTTCTCCGGCGTCGCCGAGAGCAACCGTTCCGTGTAGGGGTGCAGCGGTTCATCGACGACGCGTTCGGTGTCGCCGATTTCGACGATTCGACCCAGATACATGATCGCCAGTTGGTCCGACACCTGGGCGAGACTCGCCAAGTCGTGTGAGATGTAGATGATTCCGATGTCCTCCTCGTCCGCGAGCGAGCGGAGGAGGTTGAGCAGGTTGACTTTCAACGAGACGTCGAGCATCGACGCCGGTTCGTCACAGACCAGGAAGTCTGGGTCGAGCACCAACGCCCGAGCGATGGCCACGCGTTGGCGCTGTCCTCCCGAGAGTTCGTGCGGATACTGATCGAGGAACTTCGAGGGGGGCGTCAGTCCGACCCGTTCCAACGTCTCCCGGACCACGGACTCGCGGTCGGCCGGGTTTCGGTCGTGGATCGTGAGCGGTTCGCTCACGAGCTTCCAGACGGTCATCCGCGGATTGAGCGAGTCGAAGGGGTCCTGAAAGACGATCTGTGCCTTTTCCCGGAACTGCTTCATTTCGCCGCTCTGATACTCCGACGCCGACTTGCCATCGAACAGTATCTCGCCGCCGGTCGGCTCTTCGAGGAGCGCGACCGTCTCGCCGAGCGTCGATTTCCCACAGCCGCTCTCACCGGCGATGCCGAGGATTTCCGACCGGGAGACCGAGAACGAAACGCCGTCCACCGCCCGGACTTTGGGCGGTTCGTTCCCCCGGAATTTATCCATCAGCGGCTGACTCTGTGCGTAGTGTTTCTCCAGATCTGAAACCGAGAGGATGACGTCCCGCTCCGTCCGTATCTCATCCTCGGCCGTTTCGACGCCCCACGTCTCTGGTTTCCGGGCTTCACGTCGGATCTGTGCGGCGCGCTCGACGTGGTGACAGGCCGAGCGTTGGTTTCGATTCGGCAGGTCCACGAACTCCGGATGGGACGCTTCGCAGGTCTCGTCGGCGAACGGGCACCGCTCGACGAACGCACAGCCGGTCTGCGGCGTGGCCAAGTCGGGCGGTGACCCGGGGATGGACACCGCGTCCTCCGTCCCGGATTCGATCTCCGGGAAGGAGTTCTTCAGCCCCATCGTGTACGGGTTCGTCGGATTGATGAGCACGTTGCCCGTGCTCCCCTGTTCCATCACCTTCCCCCCGTAGAGTATCGAGAGTTCGTCGCAGGTCTCGGCGATGACGCCGATTTCGTGCGTGATGAGCAACAACGAGCTATCGACGCGCTCCTGAATGTCGAGAATCGTCTCGATGATCTTGTCCTGGACGATGACGTCCAACCCGGTCGTTGGCTCGTCGGCGATGATGAGGTCCGGTTCGAGCGCGAGCGCCATCGCGATGGTCACCCGCTGTCGCATCCCGCCCGAGAACTCGTGCGGGTAATCGTCGATTCGGTTCGGGTCGAGACCGACCAGATCGAACAGTTCTCGCACCCTCTCGCGGGCGTTCGGCTTCGAGACGTTCCGATGTTTCTGAATCGCCTGCCGGATCTGTGCGCCGGTCGTCATGACGGGATCGAGGGCGTCCATCGCGCTCTGTGGGATGTACGCTATCTCCTCCCAGAGGATGTCCCGCCGTTCCTGTTCGGAGAGCGAAAGCAAGTCCCGGCCTTTGTACAGGACTTCGCCACCGGTGACGGAGCCGTTATCGGGAAGCAAGCCGAGGACGGCTTCCGCCGCCGTCGACTTTCCGGACCCGCTTTCGCCCGCGAGGCCGTAGTTGACACCTTCGTCAACGGTGAACGAGACGCCGTTGACGGCGTGGATCGATCCCTTCTGCGTTCGGTACTCGACTTCGAGGTCGGTTATCTCCAAGAGCGTCATTTGTCTGATTGAATTTCGGGGTTGATGACTTCCTCGTACGCGCGGCCGATGAGGAACACTGCGGTCGTGACGGCGGCGATACCGACGGCCGGTGGGACGACCCACCACCAGGCGACTCGGATCGCGCCGGATTCGAACACCATCCTGAGCATCCGCCCCCAACTCGTTGAGGTCGGGTCGCCGAAGCCCAGGAACGCCAGACTCGCCTGCGAGGCAATCGCCCACGCGACGCCGTAGGCCACGTAGAGGAACCCGATGGGGAGGACGTTCGGCGCGACGTGGACGAACATCGTCCGCAGGTGACCGGCACCGCTCGCCCGCGCCGAGCGAACGAACGTCTGCTCGCGGACCGAGAGGACTTCCGCCCGAACGACGCGAGCGGGCATCTTCCAGAGGAAGAGGACGATGATCGCCGTGATGAGCCAAATCGAGGGCGTCACGAACGTCAACAGCAACAACGCCATCGGCATGAACGGGAGCGAGAACGTGAGGTCGGTCAACCGCATCAGGAGTTCGTCGACCCACCCGCCGAAGTAGCCGCTCACGAGGCCGATCAGAAACCCGAGCGCGCCGGTTCCGACGCCGCCGATCAGACCCACGATGAGCGTCGGTCGTGCGCCCGCCAGGAACTGGCTGAGCACGTCCTTGCCGAACTCGGTAGTGCCGAACGGGGCCGCCGCGTTCGGCGACGCCAACCGCATGATCTCGCCGTTCTTCGTGTGCACGTCCGAGATGATCGGGTCGTGCGGTGCGAGATACGGTCCGAACAGACCCAGGAAGACGAACGCGCCGAGGATTAACATTCCCGCGAGCGCGAGGCGGTCCCGGGCGAGGAACAGGAGTTGGGACTGGATTTGGCTGGCTCGGTCCGAAAGGCGAGTGCGGTACGAGACGGATTCGGTGCTCATCAGGCGGCACCTCCGGTGGCCGAAACCGTCGGGTCGAAGTAGGCGTAGAGGAGGTCAGCGACGAGGTTCATGACGATGACCGCGAGCGCCATGATGAACACGGCCGCCTGAACCAACGGATAGTCCTGTTGCTGGATGGCGAGCACGAGTTCCCGTCCGATACCCGGCCACCCGAAGACGACTTCGAGGAGGATGAGCCCCTGAAAGATCATCCCGAGTCGAAGCGCGAAGTAGGTCAGTATCGGAAGCATCGAGTTCCGACCGGCGCGGAGGAGTTGTTCGAACTCGGACAACCCCTTCGCCCGGTGCAGTTTGAGGAACTCGGACCCCTGTTTCTCGACGACGCCGTTTCGCGCCAGGAGAAGGAAATCGCCGCTGTAGTAGAGGACGGCGACGGTGAACGGGAGGACGTAGTGGTGAAGGAAATCGACGGAGAGATAGGTCGCGCCCAACCCGTCGGGCGTCGCCGTGATGTCGCGCATGCCGAACGCGGGGGTGAGGTCCAACGTGTAGGAAAAGAGGATGATGAAGAGGATGGCGGTGATGAACACCGGGGTCGAGCGGAGCGCCGTCGTCGTGAGGATACTCCCCGTTTCGAGCGCCGAACCGCGGTTCCACCCGGCGACCATTCCCAAGAGGGAACTCAGGACGGCCGTCGTTATCAGCGCCGGAACGAGCAGGACGAGCGTGTTCGCCAGTTTCGGGGCGAGGATATCCCACACCGGCCGACTCTGCAGGATGGAGTAGCCGAACTGGAACGTGAGCAGGTTCCGAAGGTAGAGCAGATACTGCTGCCAGAGCGGCTTGTCGAGGCCGTACAACGCCATGATCCGGTGAGCCTGTGCCTCGTTCAGATTGCCGGTGGTGATCAGCGACTCGAACGGACTACCCGGGAGCATTCGCAGGACGACGAAAATCACCGTGACGGCGACGAGCGTGAGCACCGCCGCGATGCCGATTCGCTTCAGGAACACCCGTCGGAAGTCACTCATCGCGCTGCCTCCGATGCGAAGCGGCCCGCCGGTCGTGCGGTCGGTTCACGTCACGCTCGGGCATCGAAACCCGAGTCGAGACGGGGTGGAAACGGTCGATTGTCACCGTCGTCGTGGTCGAAAGGGTTCGTGTCATGTGTTTTTATGTTGTGGTCGTGTTCGTTTCGTCCGAGAAGTCGGGTTGGCCGAGTTCCGTCCGGCGTTCGTGCGTCTTTCCGGGTTTGGTTCGTTCGACGAACGCTTTCCATGCCTTCCCGTTCGGGAAGTGCATTACGCCGTCGTCGTCCCAGATGTAACCCGCCCGTTCCAGGATTCTCCGCGCGCGTTTCGGCTCGTACTCGTAGTGTTTGACGCCCGTTGCGTGCCACTTCGTCAGTTCCGAGATGTAGTTCTCGCCGTCCGGAACCGTCGCCTCGCCGAGCAGCACGTCGTCGACGAACTGTTGCTTTGGCAGCGATTTGGCGAGGGCAACGCGGAACTCCTTGTCCCGAATCAGCGGGTTCGAGTGCATGAGCTTCACCGCGACGGGGGCGAAGTTCTTCGTCGACATCCGTTCGATGTGGGCCGAGTTCGCGGCCCGGTCGGCTTGCGTGTTCGAGAGCGTCGTCCCGATGGCGTCGAGTTCCTCGTTTTTCAGCGCCCCGATCATCGCGTCGATGTTCCCGACGTTGATCCAGACCACGCGCTCGATTCCCGGACCGCTCACGGCGGCGTCACCGAGGTGGTTCCGTCGCCACTCGTCGTCGAACATCCAGTGGCCGTCGTTGCGCGAGACGGCGAATCGGGTTCCTTGGTCCCAATCCTCGAACCGGAACGGACCGGTTCCGACGGGGGAGCCCGGATTGTGTTGCGACGGCGTTTCGACGTCCTTCCAGCGGTGTTTCGGAACGATGATGCTCCGGACCATGCGCTGGGTCGTGAACGAAGCGTCGGGGCGTTTCAGTTCGAACCGGACCCGCGAGTCCGAGAGTTTCTCCACCGACTCGATTGGCTCGTAAAACGTCCCCTGACTCGTCGACGTCTTCTCGATGTAGAGGTTCGTCGAGAAAACGACGTCGTCGGCGCTGAACGGTTTCCCGTCGTGCCACTCGACGCCGTCTCGAAGCGAGACTTCGACGGTGGTGTCGCCGGTGAACTCGGCGCTCGTCGCCAATCCGGGGATCACTTCGAGCGACGGGGACGCGTCGAACAGTCCGTCGTAGATGAACTTGAGACGCGCCTCCTCGGCCCCACCGGCGGACCAGGGGAGGTTGAGCGAGTTCATCGAGGTCGAAACCCCCTTCACGTACGTCCGCTCGTTCGTCTTCGGTTGGAGGTTCACCTCCGTCCACTGGAACGAATCGCCCGTCGGCCCGTTTCCGGGCGTCGGAACGTATCCCTTCCATTTGTCGGTGTTGACAGCCGTGATCACGTTCGGAAACAGCGTGATTATGTCGCCGACGTCCTCGCCGAACAGCCGCTGAACCTTCGAAACCAGCTTCTTGCGCTTTTCCTCTTCGCCGGTCATCTGGCGCTGTTTTTCGAGGAGCCGATTGATCCGGTCGTCCCAGTAGTTCGTGTAGTTCGAGGAGTTCTCCTCGTACAACCGCATCAGGAACGGGTTCGGGTCGAGTCCACGCTGCGGGTCCGGACCCTGCGAACTCATCGAAATCATGTTTTCGAGGCCGCCGGTCTCCCAACTCTGTGCGTACAACTGGTTGAGCGGCCGGTCGATGAGCTTCATCGGAGCCCCCAAGTCGCCGAGTGCGCGCCGAAACATCAGCGCGTGTTCGCGCATCCAGGGGTCGTCCTCGCTCGAATATTCGACCGTGATCGGATCGAGCCGTGCACCTGCCGATGCCGTGTACTCCATTCCAGGTGCGTCGGCGTCGATGGTCGGCCAATCGTGCCAGTACCGTGTTTCTACCGAGTGCGGGACGCCCGAAGGGACGTTCGCCGCGATGGATTCTCCGGCGTTGCCGTTACACCCAGCTAACGACCCGACTGCGGCCGTCGTAGCGAGAGCGGTGGAGAGATATCTCCTGCGTGAGAGCGTCCCCTCCTGACCGTTTGCCTCTGTTGATCTCCCATGTTCTTCCATGGACATTGGTGCTCTATATACTCTTGATTCATGGTCCTATGTCCGAAGGGGTCCGATATGGATTTTTCTTTAAATGGGGTATGAAGTTATGGCAAGGTTTCGAGCACGATATTCAGCCGTCGGCCTCCGACGAGGTCGGACCGAAGAGAAGTGAAACGAGGTTCCGTTCGGCTCGTCGGAGCCGTTCGCTGAAACTCGATTGGCTGACGCCGATGCGGTCCGCGACGTCCGTCGCGGAGGTCCGTCGCGGGACGTCGAAATACCCCATCTCGTACGCGGTTTCGAGCGTCTGGAGCTGTTCGTCGGAGAGTTTCGAGAGGACGGTAGCCGTCAATCGGCCGCTGTCGAGCGGTTCGCCGATGGTATCGACCTGCGTGACGCTCTCCAAGCCGAACGTGCCGAGTTTGTGCTCGATATCGTCACCCAACTCCCTGAACTGCTCCCAATCGCGGACGGTCGCGACGACCGTGATTTGATCGTTGGCGAGGACGATTCGGTTCGGAATCGCTTCGTTCCTGAGGACGAGTCCGAGTATCGATGGATACGGTTCCCTCGCGGTGATGATCGCCCGCTCGGATTGAATTCCCATCGGTCCGGTCGGGAGCGGGGAACGGTTGAAGATACTGACGCCGGAGATGGCTTCACAGATACTCGAAAAATCGAACGAATCGGTCGCCGAGACGGTGAGCGACTCGATCCACGTTCCGTCCTCGATGTAAAATGCGTTGTCGAGTTCGACGCTCCGAACACCGTCGATCAGATCCCCGAGGTGTTCTATGACACCGGTCGGTCGTGTTCGGAATTCCACTCGCAGCATCGTATCCGGCATCCAGTGCGCGAGAATATAAGTTACTATCATTCGCGGATTTGTCTTCTCCTCGACACCGTCGAACTATTGCCGGTGTCTGATCGGTACGACCGGTGGAAAATCGGTATCGGACGACGGGTGTGGTCGGCTGATTGGGTGGCACACGACGGAAACGACGTCCACCGAAAACGGATTTACTTCTCAGTCACCCGACGACGCCGTTCCGGCGATCATCAGTTCGGTAAGCGTCTCGACGTCCGTTTCGGTCGTGGATTCGACTTCGACCAGTTCGCCCTGATAGAGAACCGCGATACGGTCCGCGTACTCCATGACCGTCTCCAAGCTATGGCTGACGATGATGATGGTGTGACCGTCCTGTTGCAATCGCCGAATCGTTTCGTAAACGAGTTCGGTCGCATCGACCGAGAGAGCGCTGGTCGGTTCGTCGAGAATGATGACGTCGGGGTCGAACGCGAGCGCGCGTCCCACCGCGACGAGTTGCCGCTGCCCGCCGGAGAGGAACTCCACTTCGGTTTCCGCGTCGATGTTGCGGCCGAGCAGGTCCGACATGATGTGGTCGGCGCGTTCGTACGTTTCCTCCCAATCGATGACGCTGAGCGGTCCGACGCCACGCTTCGGGAACTGTCCCATGAAGATGTTCGTGGCGACGTCGAGGTCGTTCATCAGGGCCAGATCCTGATACACGGTTTCGATCCCGGTCTCCCGAGCGTCGTTCGGGTTGGAGAACGACACCGGTTCGCCGTCGAAGTACAACTGACCGGCCGTCGGTTCGTGCACGCCGCACAGCACGTTCATCATGGTCGACTTTCCGGCACCGTTGTCGCCGACGAGCGCGAAGATTTGGTCCTCGTACACGTCGAGGTCGATGTTTTCGAGCGCGACGATGCGGCCGAAGCGCTTCTCCACGCCTTCCAACCGCATTTTCACGTCCGGTTCCGCCGTCGTTCGGGTCGTTTCGTTGGGGTTCGCGTTCATAATCAGGCGCTTGCCGCGAGAATGCGGTTTCGAATGCTTTCTTGCGTGTTGTACAGGAGGATGGCGACGAGCAGGACGAAACCGTTGACGACCTGCACTTGCGTCGCCGGAACGCCGCTGATGTTCAGGGCCGCCTGAATCACGCCGAGCAGGAGGACGCCGCCGAGCGCGCCCGAAATCTTCCCTCGGCCACCGAACAGGCTGATACCGCCGATCACCGCCGCGGCGAACGCGGGGAATACCTGCCCTTCCCCGATGAGCGGTGGAACGACACCGGTGTAGCCGGTGCTCATCAATCCGGCGAGTCCGGCGAGAACTCCGCTGATCGCGTAAACGGCGATGGTGATGTGGTCGGTGTTGACGCCGACGGCACGCGCCGAATCCTTGTCGCTTCCCAGTGCGTACACCTCCTGCCCGAACTCGGTGTACTTCATCGCGTAGCCGACGATGACGAAGGCGACGAGGGTGAGCAGGATGGCGAGGTTGGGAATCGAACCGGGAACGAGGTAGCCCTTGGGAACGGGAACGGGCTGTGTGTTGAGCGCGGTTTTCGCCCCCTCTAGGATGATGAGCGTCGAGAGGGTCTGCAGGAACGGGTTGATGCCGAGTTTGCTGATCATCGCGCCGTTGAAAACGCCGATCAGTCCCCCGACGACGAGGATGATGACGAAGCCGAGCGCCGGACTCCCGATGACGCCCCAGCAACTCGGGCAGTTGCCGAGCAACATCCCGGTGAACATGGCCGAGAAACCCATTATCGCCCCGACCGAGAGGTCGAAGTGACCCGAGAGGAGACAGATGCTCTCCCCGAGGACGAGCAGTCCGATGGGAACCGCCTGCCACAGGATCAACTGGACCGAGATGATGTTCCGGAACGTGTTCGGGACGAGCACCGCCACGCAGACGACGACGAGGAGGAGGATCGGCCAGATCATGTACTCCAGCAACGTGAGGACGAGGTCCTCAGAATCGTCGGCGAACCGCCCGAGAATCCCACTAGTTGATGTGCTCATGGATCTCGATCAGCCCCAAATGTTCCCCCAAAGGTAGGGTTTGTCGGCGTTTTCCTGCGTGATGACGATGCTGTTCGTCTGGAACCACGGGTGACCGTTCTGCTTTTTGATGGACGCCGGACTCCAGATGGCCTTCTTCCACAGGTCCACGCCCTTGTGCTTATGCGCTTTGACACTGAGGTCGCTCTTCGAGACTTGCTTTCCGACCTTCGGTATCGCATCGTCGCCGTTCTCGATGTACTTGCGCATGTACTCGATGGCGATGGGCATGTAGAAGTAGTTGGGTTGGTCGACGGCGGCGTCGATGTACCCCTTTTTGACGAGCGGGTTGACCTGCGGGCTTCCGTCCATCTGCGTGAGGACGATGTGTCCCTTCTCCCCTTTCTTCTTCAGTTTTCCCACCTGTTCGACGGCCGTCTTCGTCCCGAGCCCCATTGAAAGGTTGGCTGAGTAGATGCCGTCGACGTTACCGTTGGAGTTGAGCCACTGGCTCACCTTGCTCTTGGCCTCGTCCTGAGCGAACTCCGCGTTGATGGTGTCCGCCACTTCGATCTTGTCGTTTTTCTTCACGGCGTCGAGGAACCCCTGACTGCGCTGGTTCGCGGATTGGTTCCCCTGCGGACCGCGGACGTTCAGCACGCGCCATTTGTCCTTGCCGCCTTTCTGTTCTTTCAGCGACTTGATCATCTGCTCGCCGGATTTCTGCCCGCCTGCGGTGTTACTGAATCCGACGTACATTTTGGCCTTCGAACTCGCCGTGTCCGCGTTGGCAGTGAACACCGGAACGCCCTGTTTCTCCGAGGAGTCGATGGCGGATTTGATAGCACCGGTCGACCAGATGCTCGCGAGGATACCGTCGTATCCCTGATTCGCGAATTGACGGATGTCCGATGCCTGCTTGTTGGCACTCTGTTGGTTCGGGACGATATCGACTTTGATCCCTTGATCCTTGCAGTAGAACTCCGCGGCTTCCTTGAACGCGGTAATCCAGGAACCGCCGCGAACGTACATCGAGATACCGAGTTTGTTCAATTCACCGCTCCGGGGGCCGCTACTGGTACTGAAAAATCCCGAACAGCCAGCGAGGCCCGAGAGCGTGACCGCACCGGTGCCGGCGAGATATCGTCTTCTGGTAACGGATGGCATCATTAACGATGTGGGAGGGATGGTTATAACCTTAATTATAAATATATGAATAGTATAATATACAATATAATATCTAGAAGTAAAGTGCGATTTAAACTGAGAGAAGATCCGGACGGTCGAAGACCGCCGGTCACGCCGATAGAACGGCGAGATAACGGCGAGGAAACGGCGTCGGTGGGGTGGCGTGCTGGTTGGCGGTCGATATGGTCCCACGGGGGGTATCATCGTTCTTTCCACACGACCGTGATTCTCACCAAACGAGTGTTTTAGGCTGGCCAAAAAATCGAAACTGCTTTAGTGGTTTAGGCGAGCCTAAAACGTATGCCACAAGGCGGCGACACGCGCGATGCACCGACACGACGGGACTACCTCAAAGGCGGCGGCGCAGTCATCGGCGGCGGCCTGCTCGCCGGTTGTTCCGGCAATAAATCCGAAACGACCACGACGCAGGCGACCGACACCGACTCCACGACGACAACCGAAACGGAATCGGAGACGAAGACGTCCGGGGACGGTTCGTACTCAGTGACGATGTCCCCCGTGGGGACCGTCGAGTTCGATGCCGTCCCGAAGAAGATATTCACTCGGTTGTCACATCACACCGGTATGGCGTTCGCGCTCGGCCGCGGCGACGACGTCAACGCCGTCAACGGGCCGGAGTACTACGACACGACGTGGAACCAGTTCACACCTCGTCTCCCGGGCGTTTCGGTGGACTGGTCGGATTTGTACCCGTCGTGGGAAGTGAGCAAGGAGAAACTCTACGCACTCGACAGCGACGTTCACTTGGCCGACCCCGCGTCGGTGATTCAACTCGACAATTGGAACATGAAGGACATCGACGAAATCGCCGACAACATCGCGCCGTGGTTCGGCAATTCGTTGAGCGCGCGCGAGCAGAAGGTGACTTCCGAGTGGACCGGCGATTATCAGTACTACACCCTGTGGGAGCAGTTCGAGAAGGTCGCAAAGGTGTTCCGCGAGGAGAAGCGCTACGAGGCGCTCGCCAGCGTTCACGACGACCTTCTCGCAACGATACGAGACGGTCTCCCGCCGAAGGACGAGCGTCCGAGCGTGGCGATGATCACCGCCGGCGACGTGACGAAGCAGATCTGGGCGTATCCGGTCGTCAGTCCGGGATTCCTGACGGCACACACGCGACCGCTACGGCCCAAGGATGCGTTCGGTGGATCGGTCGATTCCGGGGCGACGGTCGACTTGGAAGCGATGTTGGAGGCGAATCCGGACGTGATACTGTTCCTCGGCGGGATGCAACCGGACGTGAGCATGAACGACCTCCGCTCGACGCTCGAATCCGATCCCGTCGCCGCGAAGATTTCCGCGGTCGAGAACGGCCACGTCTACCCGCAAGGGGCGCGTTATCAGGGGCCGATCCTGAACCTCTTCCAGTTGGAGATGAGCGCCAAGCAGTTCTACCCCGACCAGTTCGGCGAGTGGTCCACCTCCGACGGCGGACCGTACCCCGAGTTCCCGGCGGACGAACAACTGTTCGACCGTCAAGAAGTCGCGGATATCATCAAGGGGGACTTCTAACGATGGTCGACGAAACCGTCCGGATCGCCGAAAAGATGAATCGAAACCTTCGTCGGAGTGACGTCGGGACCTCCCCGGCGTCACCGTACGACGAGTGGTCCGACGAACGATTGGTCGATGGGTACCGACGCAATAGCCTCCTCCTCCGGGAGTACGGTATCGACGACCGGACGATACAGGCCCTTTGTGCCATCGAGGAACGCCTTCGCGCTCGCGACATCGACCCGGACAGAATCGTCGAAGGATTGGATACCTGACGGGAGCGCTCGCATCAAATTTTATCTGGCACACAGACGAAACGGAACGCATGCCCGAACCGACACGCGTCGCGGATACCCACAATCACACCGGCGAAGGACCGCTCTGGCACCCGGACGAAAAGCGCCTCTACTGGCTCGACATCCCGAACGGCGAGTTGCTTCGATACGACCCGGCGACGGACGAGCACGTACGTTGCTACGAGGCGGACGCCATCGGCGGGTTCACCATCCAGAAGGACGGATCGCTGCTGCTGTTCGAGGACGCCGGGAAGGTCGAAATCTGGCGCGACGGAACGACGGAGACCGTCATCGAGGAGATTCCGGAAGAACGCGACACGCGCTTCAACGACGTGATCGCCGACCCGGAAGGACGGGTGTTCTGCGGCACGATGCCGAGCGACGACCACCTCGGTAGTCTGTATCGACTCGACCCCGACGGGACGATCACGAAGGTGCTCGACGGGTTGCAGATCCCGAACGGGATGGGGTTCACCCCGAACCGCTCCGGATTCTACTTCAACGAGACCGAGGCGGAGTCGGTGTATCGATTCGAGTACGACGCGGAGACGGGGGAGATTTCGAACCGGGACGTGTTCGTCGATACGGAAGACGAGGAGGGAAGTCCCGACGGGATGACCGTCGATGCGGACGGGTACGTTTGGACCGCCTACTGGAACGGGGGGTGTCTCGTCCGCTACACGCCGGACGGCGAAGAGGATCGACGCATCGACTTTCCCGCGCGGAAGGTCTCCTGCGTGACGTTCGGCGGCGAGGGATACGAGGACGCGTACGTCACGACCGCTCTCGGTCCGGGTGAGGGCGAACCGAGATCGCGGGAGGAAGAAGGCGACGGTGCGGGTGCCCTGTTTCGGTTCTCGCCGGGCGTCGCCGGTCGTCCGGAGTTCCGCTCGGACGTCTCCCCGTGAGCGGTTACGGTGGACAGTCACCGTAAGTACGGTCAGTGCCCCCAGAGCGTGTCGTCGTCCTTGTATCGGGCGTCCATGATACGGTCCCACTGTTCCCCGGAGAGGTCGATGTCACATGCCGCGACATTCTCGTCCAACTGCTCGGGCGTGCGTGCGCCGATGATCGGAACACAGGTGAAGTCGTCGTGGTCCATCAACCACCGAAGCGACACCTGTGCAGGCGTCGCATCCACCTCGTCCGCGACCGATCGAATCGCGTCGAGCACTTTCCACCCGCGCTCGGAGACGTAATAGTCGCCGAACATGTCGTCGAAATCCCCGCGGGCATCGTCGGGGCCTTTCACCGCCTTCGGGTCGTCCGGGTCCGCGCGTTCGTATTTCCCGGTCAGGAAGCCCCCCGCGAGCGGGGAGTACGGACAGACCGCGATATCCTGATCCGCACAGACGTCGAGGAAATCGGCGACGTCCGTGTAGTAGCCCGCGTGGTGGAGCGGTTGGGTTACGTCGAAGCGCTCGAAGCCGTTCACGTCGGATTTCCAGAGCGCCTTCGTGAGTTGCCACGCCGCCATCGTGGACGCGCCGAGGTAGTTCACTTTCCCGTCCTCTACGAGTTCCGTCAGCGTCGCCAGCGTCTCCTCTATCGGGGTTTCGTCGTCCCAGCGGTGGATGTAGTACAGGTCGAGGTAGTCCGTACCGAGGCGGTCGAGCGTCCCCTCTATCTGGGCGCGGATATGTTTACGCGAGAGTCCCGAGTCGTTGGGACCGGGTTCGCCCCAACCGTCGAACGGGAAGTACACCTTCGAGGCGATGACGAAGTCCTCGCGGTCGTGGTCGTCTAGCCATTCCCCGATGTACTCCTCGCTCCTGCCGTTCGGGGTGCCGTACACGTTTGCGGTATCGATGAAGTTGATACCGTTCTCCCACGCGGCGTCGAGCAGTTCGTGTGCTTCCTCGCGGTCCGTTTCGAGGACGTCACCGGTGCGTTTCCCGAATCGCCACGTGCCGAAACAGAGTTCCGAGACTTTCGTACCCGTCGAGCCGAGCGTTCGATAGTTCATCTACTTCTCGATACGGATAGCGACGGAAAATAACTTACCGGCCACAAGATGTCCACTCTCCTCACGTTTTTACACGACCGCGGTGTGTGAGAGTCATGGTCGTACGGATGGGAGGGATAGGAATCGGGGGAATCGGCCAACTGGAGTTGAATTTGGCAGCGGAGATGGACGATGTCACCATCGTTGCTGGCGCGGATACAGCGACGGGGGCGCGTGCCGTGTTCGAATCCGAGTTCGATGCGCCCGGGTACGAGGACTATCGGACGCTTCTCGACGAGCATGGCGGGGAGTTGGACGGGATGGTGATCGCGACGCCGCACGCCTATCACTACGAGCAAGCGACCGCTTGCTTGGAAGCGGGAATCGACGTTTTGTTGGAAAAACCGATGACGACCGACGTACGGGATGCCGTCGATCTGGTCGAAACGGCACGACGACACGACCGTGTCCTCAAAATCGGGTACCAGCGCCATTTTCATCCAGTCTTTCAGATGATTCGGCACCTCATCGCCAGCGATCGTATCGGGAATGTCCACACCGTTGCCTGTTACATTGGACAGAATTGGTTCTCCTCACATCGGGGGTCGTGGCGGGTCGACCCGTCGATATCGGGTGGCGGCCAACTGTACGACACCGGTTCACACCTCCTCGATGCGCTCCTGTGGGTGACGAACGGGGTTCCGGAGACGGCAACTGCGTCCATCGAGTTCGCCAAGCCGGACATCGACGTGAGTGCGGCGCTCACGACACGACTGCGACTGGACGGGAGGGCGGCAATCGCGAGTATCACCGTGACGGGGGATGGTGTCGAGATGGATCCACGCGAGGGGTACGTCGTGTGGGGGACACGCGGCGGTGTGGTGTACACCGGTGACTACCTGTACATCGAACACAAGGGAGCGACCAGATACACGGTACCGACGGGGACGAAGTCGAACTTCGATATCGCGACGAGACGGAAGGTGGCGGATTTCGTCACCGCCATCGACGACGGCGAACGGCCGATCGTCCCGGACGAAGCCGTCCACGTCACTGCGCTGACGGAGGCGGCATACATGGCCGCCGCCGAAGAGCGAACCGTCGACGTCCAGCGTCTGGTTTCCGAGGCGAAACAAGCGTGAACCGGGGGGAAAGCGGTTCTGGAGAGCCGAGCAGGAATCGCCGTTCCCTTCAATCGCCCTCCAGTTCGGCGACCCGAAGCATCGTTTCGAGCGCGACGTCGGGGGTGACCGAGATCGAGTCGATGTCCGCGTCGAGGAGGAACTCGACGAACCCGGGGACGGTCGATGGGGCATCGCCACAGATACCGACGCGACGGTCGTGGCGATGTGCCGTTTCGATCAGCGAACGGATGGAGCGTTCGACGGCTTCGTCGTCCTCGTGAAACAACGGTGCGAGCCGTGCGGAGTTCCGGTCGATGCCGAGCGTGAGTTGCGTGAGGTCGTTCGAGCCGATGGAAAAGCCGTCGAAGACGTCGCTGAACCGATCCGCCGAAACGACGTTCGATGGGAGTTCGGCCATCACGTACACGTCGAGGTCGTCCATCGCCAACCCGAACTCCGCCATGAGTCGCTTCACCTTCCGACCCTCGTCCGGCGTTCGACAGAACGGTACCATCACGATCACGTTGTCGAGACCGACGTCCTCCCGAACGCGACGAAGCGCTTCGCATTCGAGGCGAAACGCCTCCCGAAACCGCGAGTCGTAGTATCGGGAGGCACCGCGCCAACCGAGCATCGGGTTCGCCTCCGTGGGTTCGTACCGACGGCCGCCGCGGAGGTTTCGATACTCGTCCGTCTTGAAGTCGCTGAGACGGACGATCACGTCCCGGGGGTGGAACGCGGCGGCGATCATCGCGATGCCGGTTCGAAGCTGTTCGATGAACCGCTCCGACGCGTCGTGTTCGATGGCGTACAGCGGGTGGTCGCCGATGGCGGACGTGATGATGAACTCCTCGCGGGCGAGTCCGATCCCATCGACCGGAAGATCGGAAAGCGAGAACGCACGGGACGGGTCCCCGAGGGTCAGCATCACGTCCGTTTCCGTCTCGGGGATCTCGTCGATCCGCTCCTCGTGAACGTCGTAGACGAGCGTTCCGGCGTACACGCGACCCGTCGTTTCGGTACAATCGACCGTCACCTCGTCGCCGTCGCGGAGCGTTTTCATCGCGTCGTCGGCACCGACGATGGCGGGCAGTCCGAGTTCCCGCGAGACGATGGCCGCGTGCGACGTTTTCCCGCCGTGCTCCGTGATGATTCCCGCCGCCTTCCGCATCACCGGTTCCCAGTCGGGGTCGGTCGTCTCGGTGACGAGAACGTCCCCCGCTTCGAACCGATCCATCTCGCGGACATCGGAGAGGATTCGAACCGGTCCGGTGCCGATTGCAGTCCCGACCGAAACGCCTTCCAGTAGAACGTCGCCTTCCTCGGTTCGGCGGTAGGTTCGGACGGTTCGTTCCGTCGTCGCCGCGTGCACCGTTTCCGGTCGCGCTTGGACGATGAACAGTTCGTCCCGCTCGCCGTCGAGCAACCACTCGATATCCATCGGTCGGTCGAAGTGATCCTCGATGCGTTTCGCGTACGTCGTGAGCAATGTGACCTGCTCGTCAGTGAGCGTCAAGCGATCCCGTTCGTTGTCAGGCACCGCTTCGATGGCGGTGTCGGTTCCCCGCCTGATCATCCGTCGTTCTTTCGTCCCGAGTTCCCGCTCGATGATGCCGTTCGTCGGTTTGAAGGCGACGTATCGGTCCGGATCGACCTGCCCTTGGACGAGTAGTTCCCCCAACCCGTAGGTCGCCTCGATGACGACGGCGTTCTCGAACCCCGTATCGGGGTCGAGGGTGAACGCCACTCCGGAACAACCGATGTCCGCCCGGCCCATCGCCTGAACGATGCAGGCGAGTTTGACCGCGAGGTGGTCGAACCCGTGGTCGAAGCGGTAGGTGATGGCACGGTCGGTGAACAGCGACGCATAACAGCCTTCGATCGCCTCGATTAGCTCCGTCTCCCCGGAGACGTTGAGAAACGTCTCCTGTTGGCCCGCGAACGACGCGGTCGGTAAATCCTCCGCCGTCGCGGAACTCCGAACGGCGACGGTGGGGTTCTCGACGCCCAGTCGTCCGCCCAGCAGACGATACTCCTCGACGATTGCCCGTTCGAGGTCTGCAGGTATCGTCGCCGGTTCGATGTCGGCTCGGATCTCCGATCCTCGCCGCTGCAACGTATCGATATCGTCCGGGTCGAGGCCAACGAGTCGAGCGGCGATCGATTCTTCGAGGCCCGTTTCCGACAAGTAGTGGTCGTACCCCGCCGCGGTGGTCGTGAATCCCGGAAGTACGGGTACGTTGAGCGTGGTAAGCTCTCCGAGGTTCGCGCTTTTGCCCCCGACTATATCGACGTTGGCACTCCCTACGTCCGCAAGCTGTCGTACGAACTGATCGTTCCCCACGATAATTCCCCCCGTCAGCACACTCGTCGCGCACCACAGTGAAACTACCCCCGTCGAGTTGAACTGCGTCTCTCCAACTCCCCCTACCGCACCGTAGGCTGGTCTTTCGAGGCCACCCGTCGAGGCAAACGATCACCGTTTCTTATTGAGTCGTTCGGTGTTTGGAACACGTACATGAGGTGCTGTCGTCTATCCGTTACGAGCGCCTGCGGGCGTCGTGACGACTCTGTAAAACGAGCACGGCGGGTGTCGAGCAGCCGAAGCGGTGAGAAACCGTCGTTCACCACCGGTCCGATCGAACGATGAGGAACATCCGTCTCGGGTCGTTGTTCGGGATTCCCATCCAACTGAACCTGAGCTTTCTCATCGTCCTCCCGTTAGTCGCGTATCTGATCGGCATTCAAATCGCCCCGCTCGCCGACGTCCTCAATCAGTTGTGGAACGCTCGGATCGAGACGGGCACGCTCGTCGGCGGGTGGATGCCGTGGATACTCGGGGTTCTGTCGGCGGTCGGGTTGTTCGTCTGCGTGATCCTTCACGAACTGGGTCATTCGCTCGTCGCACGACGGTTCGGGTTCGGCACCGAATCGATCACGCTCTGGTTTTTGGGTGGTGTTTCCGCCCTCGAAGAAATCCCGGAGGATTGGCGTCAGGAGTTTCTGGTCGCCATCGCCGGTCCGCTCGTGAGTATCGTTCTCGGCGTGATCTGTTACGGGGCTCTCGTGGTCGTCCCGGCCGGTCTCGATGCGGTTCGGTTCATCGTCGCCTATCTCGGTCTGCTCAACTTCGTTCTCGCGCTGTTCAACCTGTTACCCGGGTTTCCGATGGACGGTGGCCGAATCCTCCGTGCGCTCCTCTCCCGAACCCGCTCTCACGCCCGTGCCACGCAAATCGCCGCGACCGTCGGGAAGGGCGTGGCGGTCGTCTTCGGTATCGTCGGACTCCTGTCGCTCAACATCTTTCTCATCGGTGTCGCCTTCTTCGTGTATCTCAGCGCCACCAGCGAAGTGGTCCAAGAGACGCTATCCGGGGTCGAGGACATCCCGGTGAGCGACATCATGACTCCGGTCGCCAACTGGGATACCGTCGAACCCGAATCGACCGTCTCGGAGCTGTTCGAACGGATGTTGGACCAGCGACACGTCGGCTATCCCGTGATCGAGGACGGCCAGGTGGTCGGCATCGTCACACTGGACGACGCCGCTCGCGTTCCGGTCGAAAAGCGCGACGAGAACACGATTCGATCCGTGATGAGCAGTGACCTCGAAACCGTGTCCGCCGACGAGAGCGTCGAGGAGTTCATGACGGATTTCCAACGCAGTAACGTCGGCCGCATGTTCGTGGTCGATCCTTACGGGGAGATCATCGGCTTGGTCACACGGACCGACCTGATGACGGTTCTCGAAATCACGAGGCAGTGAGCGGATGCTGCAAAGTGCCTCGCTTCCCCTTCTCTCGGTGGTGTTCCTCGGCGCGGCCGCGGTCGTGTACGTCGCCAGCATCTACGTCTCGGACACGACCGACGTCCTCTCGATACGGTGGAAACTGGGACAGGCGCTGAGTGGGCTCGTCCTGCTCGCGGTCGTCACGAACCTCCCGGAACTCGTCATCACGGTGAGTGCCGCGCTCGCCGACAACGTGGACTTGGCGGTGGGGAACGTTCTCGGCGGAATCGCGATTCAAACGGTCGTTCTGGTCGTGTTCGACGTCTTCGGTACCGGACGGTCGAAGGGACTCACGTACTGGGCATCATCACTACAGTTGGTCATCGAGGCGAGCGTCGTGGTCGCGGTCCTCTCCGTGACGGTGATGGGGAGCCAACTGTCATCGGCGTTTCTCGTGTTTCGCGTGACACCACCGGAGATACTGATCGTGTGCCTCTGGCTCGGCGGCGTGTGGATCATCGCGAAGGCCCGCACGGGGTTGCCGTGGGAACGGGAGGGTGCGGCCCCCGGCGGGCAGCAAACGCCGCGGGGAACCGCCAAACGGAAGAAACATCGCCGAATGAAAGCAGCCGGTAATTCGACGCGGTACGTCGTGGGCGTCTTCCTGCTCGCCGCGCTTGCGACGCTCGTCGGTGGCGTGGTGCTCGAACGCACCAGCGACCTGATCGCACGCAGGACGGGGGTCAGTGGCGCAATCTTCGGAGCGACAGCGTTGGCGGCGGTCACCTCGCTGCCTGAGGTCGCGACGGGAATGGCGGCGATCAAACTCGGCGACTGCGAACTCGCCATCAGCGACATCTTCGGCGGCAACGGGTTTCTGCCGACGCTGTTCCTCGTAGCCTCGCTCCTTTCCGGTCGGGCCGTACTCGCCACGATGCCGCCGAGCACCCTCTATCTCACCGCCCTCGGCATTCTCCTCACGAGCATTTACAGCATCGGCCTCATCGTCCGACCGCGTCGGCAACGGTTCCGGATGGGAATCGACTCACTGCTGGTACTCTCCCTCTACTGTCTCGGCGTTTTGGGTCTCGCCACGATGTAGCTAGTCGGATAGACGACCGAGGAGGACCACCTATCGGAGGACGGACCGAGTCTACTGCACGTTTCGGGAAGGCTACGAAAACGAACCGTTCCGGTAGGCACGGGCTGTGAGGGGTAGGCATCGATTATCCGCGTTGAGCGGTTCTCATCACGGGGGAGAGATCGGAATGACGACTACGGCGTTACGACGAGCTTACCGACGCTCTCACGGTCCTGCATCGTCGCGAACGCGGCGTCGGTTCGTTCGAGCGAGTAGGTTTCGTCGATCTCCGGTGTGAACGCGCCGTCGGCGACGAGTTCGACGAGCGTCTCCAGATCGCCCTGTGTCCCCATCGTGCTGCCGATGACGTGTTTGTGACCGAGGAAGAGGTCAGGTATGTCGATCTCGGACGTTCCACCGGCCGTCCGCCCACAGACCGCCATTCGGCCACCGCGTCGCAGAACGTCCAAGCCGAGTTGGGTATACGCGCCGCCGAGGTGGTTGAGGACGCCATCGACCGGTCCGATGTCGGCGACCAAATCCCGGATGTCGTTCGGGTCGGTTCCCTCGACCGGGTGGTCGAGGCCGAGCGATTCGAGGCGGTCGAGTTTCGCCCGCGAGGAGGACGTCCCGACGCTCCGTGCATCGAGGACGGCCGCGAGTTGCACGCCAGCGACGCCGACACCGCCGGTCACGCCGGGGATGAACACCACGTCGGTCGGACCGGCTTCGACCCGACGGAGCATGTGATACGCGGTCATGTAGGCCGTCGGGAGCGCGGCCGCTTCGACCATACCCACGGAATCCGGGAGCGGAACGAGGCGGTCAGCTTGGACGCGAGCGGCCTCGGCGAGGCCGCCGTGGTAGAGGGAGAAGTTCTCACAGAGGTTCTCCGGACCCTCCCGACAGTAGCGACACGTCCCGCACGTCTCGTTCGGGCAGAGTACAACGCGGTCACCGGGTTCGATATCGGGGACGTCATCGCCAACGTCCCGGACGGTTCCGGCGACATCGAGACCGCTGACGAACGGCAGATCGTCCGTATCGACCATCGCGGAGTCGCCTTCGAGAATCCAGAGGTCGTGACGGTTGATCGAACACGCCTCGACCGAAACCACCGCCTCTCGACGTCCCGGTTCGGGAATCGGTCGGTTGATTATCGAGACGCCATCCGGGCCGGAAAGATCATTGAAAGCTGCGACACGCATCGAATGGGCGTTCGCTCCCCTCGTAGTTAGTGATAAGGGGAGGATAACGGGGTAGAAGCACATAACTAGAGGTCATCGATACGTTCAATGATCGACAACGTCGGACGTGAACGATCGTTCGTCGGGAGGAGGAGCACGCTCGTACCGTCGGATTTCACGAGGTTTGGCGGTAGGACGGGCAGTATCGTTCTTCCCAGCATCTCCGAGATTTCCTCCGAATCGGACACGATTCGACTTCGTACAAACTCGTGGCAAAACGGCTTTTCGGCTCGAAATTCATGGAGTTACTCCGTTCCATCTCCTATTTTTAGGAACGACCTTCGAGTAGTAATGTGCGTAGAACAATAGAAGCACTACTCGTTTGAAAAAGTATGTCCGCAGATGCAACAGTCATGGACCAGGAATTCGCCGATATGATCGATTCGTTCTTCGAAGACGCAGACACGGTGCTCATCGTCAATCCAGCGCCGAACGTCTTCCAAACGGTGATGTTGACGGCAGCCTCGTTCGACGGTGATCTGCCGCACATGCAGGTACTTGCCGATCCGGACGTGCTGAAAGCGTCGCTGGATGATTTCATCCTCGCGAGCCAGGTTTCGGATTTGATCGACCAGGACTCCCTCGAACTCCGGACGACGGGCGATATCGCACGTAGTTCGTTGCTCGTCAGCGATGACGAGGTCGTAACCGTCATCACGTTGGATGGGGAGTTGACGGGGCTTCGCTCGACGGATGGCGATTTGGTCGAAAACGTCCAATCGACGTTTTCGGACGACTGGGAGGACGGGGATGTGTATTCCCTGCGAACGCCACCGCTGTCGCGCATCCAGGAAACGCTCAGTGAGGACTTCGGCGACGACGTCGAAGAGGACTTCATGATGGTCGTCGACTCGGTCGATACGATTCCCGGCGAAGACGACGAGTTGGATGAAGTGGCCATCGCCTTGTTGGTGGCGGCGAACAACGAGGTGCTCCTCTACGACATCAGCAAATGGGGTGAGGACACCGGTGTCGCGAGTAAAGCAACCTTCTCGCGGACGAAGACACGGCTCGAAGACCGTGGCCTCATCGATACGGAAAAGGTCCCGATCGATGTCGGTCGGCCACGACTTCGGTTGATCTTGGTACCGGACGATTTGGGTGACGTCGAGGGTCTCGCTGGCCAAGTGAGCGGCTAGGTTCGTGTGAACGCGACCCCGTCGAAGGGTTCGAGAGCGAGCGTCACTGTCGAGAATAGATGATAGATCGACCGACCGTTCGAGAGCCAGTTACGAGTGCGTTCGTGTACTCGGTGTCCGGTTCACGTTCTATGTTGTGGACACGCTCTCCCAGGAAACGGGACGACACATTGACACGGCTCGTCGGCGATGGGATTAGCGCGACCACAGATCGGCTGACCCAGAGAATTTATTGGAGGGTTACTACGGAACATAATATCCATATATTGGAGAATTAATATATGTGTTTTCGAATTTTCTCGATGTATGTCTGACGCTCGTCTAACAATGGCCGATGAATCAAGACGTGTTACAGACACCACTCCACGGCGGTGTTCGCACTCGTCCCGGAGAACAGACAGCAGTGACTGTCAGATCGGCAGGTTTAGATCGGAATCGGTAGTATCGTAATTTGTCTCGAGAGAGACACAGATGTCCGTCGATCGCTATGATACGTCTGAAGACAGTGTGTACTGAGATTGATAACTCTCCCCACTGTCTTCGCCATACGGCGAGCGTTCGCCGCTCGATTGGTCGCTGACCGATTCGGTTATTATTCTCCCCGAGAGTGTCTGTTTATATAATGAGTTCAGTAGTCGTTCGAGCGTGGGGAATCACGCTCGGACTACTAACCGCCACACTCCTCGCGGTTGCGGCCGTCGTTCGGACGGGGGCTCCGCTTCCGATCGTCGGCTTCGGGCTTCTCGTGTTCGTCGTCATCGCGTATCTGTCCTATCGCTCCGGCGGGCGCTACGAGTTCGAACACGAACACGCCAGACCGTTCGACCCCAGCGAGTTTCCGGACGTCCAACGGGCGGTCCTCGACGTCTGCGAGCGTGCCGGTCGGCCCCTCCCTCGGGTCGTCGTCATGGAGATGGACGCACCAGGTGCCGTCGTCGGCTACGACGATGGCGAACCAGTCGTCGCTCTCGATCCGCTGCTCCCGCAGATCGTCGGGCGGGCGGGAATCGAGGCGCTGTTCGCACACGAACTCGGCCACCTCGGGAACGATATTCACACGGACGCGGTCCGTGCGTACATCCCGCAGATACTGGGGTTCTGCACGTTCTGGCTCGTCTTTCTCGCGGGACGGGGTCCGTTCGTAGCCGCCGTCGGCTCGCTGCTGTTCAGTGCAGTGACGTTCATCGATGATCGACGTATCCGCCGTCTCCGCTACGTTTGCAGTCTCGGTATCGAACCGCTCGCGCTCGCGCTGAGTCGGTACGCGAATCGACTGGAGGAGTACCGCGCGGATGCGTACGCCGCCCACGTCGTCGACCCCGAGACGCTCGCCGCCGCGCTCTACCGGGTCGCCGCAATCGCAACCGGCGACAACACGGAGGACATCGCCGGACCGATACCGTGGAACGCGGATCGTTCGTTCCGCTTTTCGGTGTTCGCCACCCATCCGTCCATGGAAAACCGCGTCGCCCGACTCGATTGTGAGATCCCCACGTGGGCGAGTCCATATCGACCGCGGCAGGTCGCATGACACCGCTCGGGAGTCTTCAGCCACCGATGAGGTGACCGCGTTTCGGATCATTTCCTTCCGCCGGAAAAAAGCGAGTGCCAAAGACTCGTATCCGATGGAAACTCCGAAACGATCCCCTCGACGGTCACGAATACCCGTTCGCTCGTGTGCAATTCGTCGTGGAACGTCGATGAGACCAGTTCCATGAACGTTTCCATCTTTTCGATTGCCGTCGTCGTGTCGTCGTATTCGTCGACGACGTAGTCGTGCCGATGAATCAACGCCGTACTATCGACGACCGAAACGCGGAGTTGGATGTCGCCGGACGCGTCCGAGGAACGAAACACGAGACCGACGACGACCTGTGCGGAATCGGTTACGTCGTACGCGTAGGTCGCCCGAGGATCGGTGACGCTACTGGCTGTTTCGTACCATCCGTCAGGAAGATCGACTGACCGATCAACCGCATCCGAGTCACTGGGATTTTCTAACATGACTAGGTATCACCACGCTGTTGGAAGACGCTCGCCGAGATTCGATCCCTGCAGGGGATTCACTCCACCACCCCTGACGTCCAGCCAAGCCACAGTTCGGGATACGTTCCGACGACACGCCCCGTCGCCCGCAGTATCTCCATGGACGTTCTCGTCTTCATCCTCCCTTGAACGTACTAGCCGGTCGGACAAAAGCGCTTTGATTGAACGTTCAATAAACGTGCCTCGGAGCACGTAGGTTGACGCGAGGATTGGTTTCGACGGACGCCAGATTATTGTTAGGTTATCTACACTAATTTTGGCGGTAAGCACATGTTACTCAAATAGATAGAGTACGAATAGAAACTATGTCTAATGGCACGAGAATCACCGAGACGACGAACTGGTTCGAAAACGGGCACACGCCCACGGACCCAGCCGATCCACCGCAGTACGCGTTGGTCGCCGTTCGTTCGATCGATCCGTGCCAGCCGCTAACCGTGAGCCTGATCGAAACGATCGTCGATGTTTTGGAACCGCCGAACGGTCAGACCTCGCTCAGTTTGTACCAGTACGTGAACCCGGACGCGCTCGAAGACCTCGTCGAGACGAGCGGAACGAAAAAGAGCGGCGTCGAAGTTCGATTCGTGATCGAGAACCATCTCGTCACCGTTCGGAGTAACAACACCGTCCTCATCTACGAACCGCTCGGCGCACGACGCGACAGCGACAGAAACCCCATACTCAACTAGGGACCAGCACGGGTAGGGACCGTGCGAGATGTCGTATCCGAGATGCGATTCGATGAACATAGTGGAAGGGGGTAGTTTCCATGAACGGTGACGGTCGAGGATGTCGTGGTATCGAGAATGCCGAACGACGAATCGTATCACTTGGATCACCGGAATCAGTCGGTTAATGGGCCTGGACGAATCAGTACTTCACCATGCAAACGAAACCCACGGTTAATCATCGACGATATCGACCGTTCGGCCAGCGTACATGGAGGACGCTATGAAGATAGACACGGTCGAGTACAACGAGGTCAGGCCCGGCGAGATGACGGGTACCGCTGTTCAGCGTCGAGAAGACCGACATCTTCTGACGGGGGATGCTCGGTACACCGACGACATTCAATATCCGGGGATGGGCTACCTCGCGCTGCTCGGCAGCCAGTACGCTCACGCCCGAATCGAGTCGATCGACGTGAGCGACGCCGAAGCTCGCAGCGACGTGATCGCCGTCTATACGTACCACGATTTACTCGAATCCGGCCTCGATGGCACGATGCCGGCCGCCGAATTGGACGCCGAGGACCTCCAAGAGGACGGCACCAACGAGGAGGACACGTCCGTCAAACGGCCGCTCCTCGCCGACGATCGGGTCCGATATCAGGGCCAACCTGTCGCGGCGGTCGTCGCCGAAGAGCGCTACGCCGCCTTCGACGCACTCGATGCGATCGACGTGGAGTACGAACGACTCGATGCGGCCCCGGAACTCGACGACGCTGTATCGTCGGACGCGCCGACGATTCACGACCCTGCACCGAACAACGTCGCCTTCGAGTGGGAGACCGGCGAACGCGAGGAGACCGAGGAGGCGTTTTCGGGGGCCGCACACACGGTCTCGCTCGATCCGTCGAACAACCGCGTGATTCCGACGGCGATCGAACCCCGAGCGGCGGTCGCCCAGTACCAACCATCGGACGACAAACTGACCGTCGAGCTATCGAGTCAGAACCCGCATGCAGTACAGAACCGACTCGGCGACGTTCTCGGATTACCTCGTCACCGTATCACCGTCCGTGTGCCGGACGTCGGCGGCGGCTTCGGCGCGAAACTTCAACCGTACGCCGGTCATCTCCTGACGGCGTGGTGTTCGATGCAACTCGAACGGCCGATCAAGTGGCAAGCCCGCCGGACCGACGACTTCCAATCGATGGTTCACGCTCGCCGACAGCGAACCACCATCGAGGCTGCGCTGGACGAATCGGGACACATAGTGGCACTTCGAGGGGATATCGACGCGGACCTCGGCGGCTATCCCACGGTCGGTGGCGTCGGCATTCCGAAGGGAACCGCCGGGATGCTCTGTGGGGCCTACGACATCGACGTCGGACACGTCACCGTTCGCGGGGTGATGACCAACACGGCCCCGATATCGGCCTACCGCGGTGCCGGTCGACCGGAGGCGGCGTACATCATCGAACGACTGGCGAGTGCCTGCGCCCGCGAACTCGACATGGACCCGGTCGAATTCCGTCGCCGAAACTTCATTCCGCCGGAGGCGTTCCCGGTCGAGACCGGCCTCGGGATGAACTACGATAGCGGCGAGTACGAGAAGACCCTCGACCGAGCCCTCGAACTCGTCGAGTACGACGCGTTCCTCGAACGGCAGGAACGTGCCCGGGACGACGGACGGTATCTGGGTATCGGGATTTCGTCGTACGTTGAGATCTGTGGCGGGTCCGCGGGGAGCATCGAGAGCGGCCAAGTGAGGGTCAACGCCGACGGGCAAGTCGTCGTTCACACCGGCACCCAAGATACGGGGCAGGGTCACGCGACGAGCTACGCACAGATCGTGAGCGACGAACTGGGCGTCGATTACGACACCATCGAAATCGTCGAGGGGGACACCGACAAGGTCACCGAAGGGGGAGGAACCGCCGGTAGCCGCAGTTTGCCGATGGCGGGGAACGCCATTCGGAAGGCGTCCCGAGGGATAGAGGAGAAGGCCCGTACGATCGCCGCCCATCAGCTCGAAGCGTCCGAGGCGGATATCGAGTTTTCGGACGGCGAGTTCCACGTCCGAGGCGCACCGGAGTACGGCGTTACGTTCCAAGACGTCGCTAACGCCGCGTATAATCCGCGGAAACTCCCGGACGACGTCGATCCCGGCTTAGAGACGTCGGTGTACTTCGAACCGGAGGGATCGACGGCACCGTTCGGTACCCACGTCGCGATTGTGGAAGTCGATCCGGAGACCGGCGAAATCTCGTTCCAGCGGTACCTCGCCGTCGACGACGTCGGCCCGCAGGTCAATCCGAAACTGGTCGAGGGGCAGATCGTCGGCGGGATCGTCCAGGGAATCGGTCAGGCGTTGTACGAGGACGGTCACTACGATTCGAACGGGAACCTCGCGACGTCTTCCTTGCAGGACTACGCGATCCCGAAGACGATCAGCGTCCCCGACATCGAGTGGGACAGCACCGTGACGCCGTCGCCGAACAACGCCCTCGGCGTGAAGGGCGTGGGCGAGGCGGGCACCATCGGCTCGATGCCCGCAGTCGTCAACGCGGTACTCGACGCGCTGGAACCGTTCGGGGTCGAGACGCTCGACATGCCGTTGACCAACGAGACGGTGTGGTCGGCGATAGAAACGGCGAACGGAGGATAGTGCTACCGATTATCTAAATCTAGATTTTACTAATCACGATTTTACTAACGGAGGTTTTGCTAATCCGGTGACGGCTACCGAATTCGGGCTGATAGTCACAATTCGGACGGTCTCCACCTATCGCGTCACGAATCAGTCGAAACAACGCCTCACGCCGTGTTCACCATCCCGCCATCGACGATGATCGATTCGCCCGTCACGTAACTTGCGAGGTCGCTCGCCAAGTACAGCGCCGTGTCGGCGATGTCGTCGGGAGTTCCAAATCGCCCCAGTGGAATCGATTGGCGCATCTGCTCGCCGGATTCCGTGCCGATGGTCGGAACGTCCTCGGTCGTCATCGCCGTCTCGATGACGCCCGGGTGGATGGCGTTCACCCGAATCCCGTCCGCTCCGAGTTCCGCGGCGAGCGAGTACGTGAGCAGTCTGATACCGCCTTTCGACGCACAGTAGGGCGAGAGGTCGCTGTAGCCCTGAATCCCCGCGATGCTGGAAACGTTCACGATGCTGCCGCCGTCGTCCTCGCGCATCCGCCGTGCCGCCGCCTGTGAGCCGAAAAACACGCCGTTCAGGTTGATATCCAGCAGTCGCTGGTACGCGTCCGGGTCGATGTCGGTCACCGGAGCGGTCGGGCCGACGATACCCGCGTTGTTCACCATCACGTCGATGCCGCCGAACTCGTCCACGGCCGTGTCGACGGCCGCCGTCACGGCAGCGGGGTCGCTGACGTCACACTGGACGAAGACGGCGTGCGCGTCGGTCTCCTCCTCGATCCGTTCGTGGGTCTTCGCCCCGTCCTCACGGGGGTCGTCCCGCACGTCCGCGACGACGACGTCGGCCCCCTGTTCGGCGAACGTTCGTGCGATGGCTCGACCGATTCCACTTGCAGCACCCGTTACGACCGCTGACCGTCCCCCAAGCATCCCATCCATACGAGGCTAGATGATGTCATTCGTTGTCAATGTTGCTGCGGCCTGCTTGGCGGCGTCGAATCGTCATTTCGTATCATCGAACGAGCCGTGTCCATTATATGACGTGCGCCGATATGTACTGTCAATGGTACCGTCGTCTCCGACCATCGGGTTCCTGCACTGTGACGACCTCTCTTTCGAGCAACAGTCGGCGCTCGATTGGGCGACGACCGAACTGGGTGCCGTCGAGCGTGTCCCGGTTACGGACCGCCACGACGGTGATTTCGAGGAATACGACGTCCTCTGGTGGCACCGTGATACACCGGTGAACCCGCAAACTATCGCCGAGGCGGCCGACGTGTTTGCCGCCTATTTCGAGCGCGGGGGCACCCTGCTGTTGACCGGCCAGGCGTTGACCGCGGTCGAAGCGCTCGGGGTCGACCCGGTAGCACCGGACGCCGTGGGAACGGAACCGGTCGAGACGCCCGTCGGTCCGCTGTGGAAGACCCAGTACGCCGACCATCCGGCGGTCGCCGCCTTCGACGACGTTCGGTTCCACACCCGTGGCGGTGGCGACACGCAGTCGTTTGCGCGATACGACAAGGTCCTCCCGGAACGCGCGGACGTCCTCGCGGGGACCGTCCGAGGGGACATCGACCGCCCGGACGAGGTGTCCGTCGTCGAATGGAAACCAGGAACGGGGACGGTTCTCGGCGTCGGTGCGAACGTCGAATTCGACGCTCACGGCGCGGACGGCGGCCGCGAAACCTTCCTCGCAGGATGTCTTCGTTTTCTCGGGGAAAATGCCGACGACGGTCTCGTCGGGCGGCCGAAGGCCGCCGCGGACCTCGCCGCGATGCGGACCGACTTTCGTGACGACTACGACCGTCCGAGCTACCACCTCACACCACCCGCGAATTGGTTGAACGACCCGAACGGCCTCATCGAGTGGAACGGCACGTATCACGCGTTCTATCAGTACAATCCGGGCGGACCCTACCACGACACGATTCACTGGGGGCACGCGACGAGCGAGGACCTCGTCCACTGGGAGGACCGTCCCGTCGCGCTCACGCCCAACCCCGACGGTCCCGACCGCGACGGTTGCTGGTCGGGATGTGCAATCGACGACGACGGGATGGTTCACATGCTCTACACGGGCGGGCGCGACGGACGCCAACTCCCGTGTCTCGCGACGGCGGTCGATGAAACGCTCGACGTGTGGAAAAAGGACCCCGAGAACCCGGTCGTGGCCGAGCCACCGGTCGAACTCGATATCCTCTCGACCGACCACTGGGACGCCGAGTTCCGCGACCACTCCGTTTGGCGCGAAAACGGCTCGTGGTATCAGCTCATCGGCTCTGGTATCGCGGGTGTGGGTGGGACGGCACTCCTCTACCGCTCGGACGACCTCCTCGACTGGACGTATCTCGGGCCACTGTACACGGCCGAGTCGGAAGCGGAAGGCCACATGTGGGAGTGCCCCGAACTCCTCGACTTCGGCGAGAAGCGCCTGCTCCACGTCTCGAACTACGAGCACGTGCGCTACTTCCTCGGGACCGTGCGCGATGCGCGCTTCGAACGCGAAACGTCCGGGATACTCGATTACGGCGACTTTTATGCCCCACAAACGCTACGGGATGGTTCGGGACGGCTGCTCACGTTCGGATGGCTGAAGGAAGCCCGGAGCGAGCGCGCACAGTGGGACGCGGGGTGGTCCGGAGCGCTTTCGCTCCCGCGAGTCCTCGACATCGAGGACGGCGAACTGCGCCAACGACCCGCCGCCGAGGTCGAATCGCTTCGTGGCGGCCATCACGGGTTCGAATCCCGGGGACTCTCCGACGGCCACCGTGAGGTGCTCCAAACACGCGGCAAGGCGCTCGAACTCGCTGTCTCACTGGACCTCGGTACCGCCGACGAGGTGGGCATCGTTCTCCGGGAAACCGTGGACGGCGAGGAGCGGACGCCGTTGCACGTCCGCCGGGACGAACTCATCCTCGAACGCTCCACGTCGAGCCTCCACCCGGAGACGGCCGACGACCCGATACGGATGCCGCTCGACGGGGAGGGAAGGGTCGACCTCAGGGTGTTCATCGACGGGTCAGTCATCGAAGTGTTCGCGAACGAACGGCGCTGTCTCACGGGACGGATCTATCCGACTCGCGCGGACGCCGACGGCGTTTCGCTCTACGCCGCAGGCGGGGATGCCCGCATCGTGACCCTCGACGCGTGGGAACTCGACGCTTCCGCCACCTCGTCGGCGGGTGTCGGGTCGACCGTCGAGGTGGGCGACGACTGAATCAGTAGTTGCCGTTATCGTTGCCGTCCTCGTCCTCACCGTCGCCTCCCGACCCGCGATAGCGAATGTGATCGGGAGGGGTCAGCGACTCGCGTTCGAGAGGGATTTGCCCGTAGTCGAGTTCGCCCCAGATTCGGGTTCGGTCGCCCCCGACCTGCAATCGGAGCGTCGGCGCGTACGTCCCGCCGAATCGGCGGAACTGCTCGGGTTCGGGGAGGAGCGCCACGTCGTCGAGCGAGAGGCCGTTAAGGTCGAAGTAGTTGAAAAAGGACGTGACGAGGATTTCGTCGCCGTGGGAGAAAGCCAACCACGAGTACGCCTGAAACGGGGCGTTCTCGGGGTTCGCCACGACGAGACCGGTCTCGTTGAGGGGTTCGTACGGTCCGAAGACGGAGTCGGCGACGAAGCCGTAGAGCGCGTCGAAGCCGCTCATCCCGGGCGCAAACGTGTGGAGATGGCTCGGGGTGAAGAGGTAGTAGCGCCCGTTCCGGACGACGATGTGTGGCCGTTCGAGTTCCTGATTCACGCGTTCGGCGTCGAGGATCGGATCGAGCGGCTGCCAGTCGGTCGGGTCGCCCGTTTCCGAGCGTGCGATGCCGATACAGCCGTTGTACGTCCGTTCCGGGTCGGGGTCGTCTATCGGGGTGTTGCCCTCGAAGAGGAGATACGACTCTCCCGTCGCGGGGTCCTCGAAGAACCAGGGATCGCGAAACGTGTAGATGGGACCGTTCTGGCGATTCGACTGTTCCTGTGTCTGGTACCGTACCCCGTCCGGTTCGAAGAGAACCGACTGCTCCCACGGGCCGTCGATGGCCAGTCCGTGTTCGTCCGTCGAAACGGTGCCACCCGCTCCGACGCAGATCCGTTGTTCGTACGTGAGTTCGGGTTCGTCACGGTGACCAGCGGCGGTGTAGTAGGCGTACACGGTGCCGTCATCGTCCAGCAGGGCCGACCCCGCCCACTGTCGGGAGCCGAACGCCTCCCCCTCGGGGAAAATCGGTCCGCCGTAAGTCCACTCGCGCCCGTCCGTCGAGTAGAAGTACCGGATGCGCGCTTCGTCGTGCCGTTTTCCGGGAAGGAGCGACGACGAAGCGGAGAGCGAGAACGCCACTCGATAGCCGTCCACCTCGGCGATCGAGCCGTCGCGCTCGCGGAGAAACCACGTGTCCCAGAGGTGGTACTCCTCGGAGATAGCCCGTTCGGGCGGGTAGATGATCGGTGCCACGGTGTCGGGCGTACGACGAAGTCGGGACGCGTGGTCACGCGTCCACTTTGACCGCCTGTACTCGTCCGGACGGGACATGGATATCCTCTCCTTCTTACTTCACCGACTAAAGCTTCCCTCCTCTTTCGGATCGGAAGTCCGTTCGGGAGGGTCTTTACCGCAGACGTGGGACGGAGGTTACGTGTCCCCGTCCGTATCGATGGCCTCCCGTATCTCCTCCCGAACGAGACGACGAAGGGCCGACTCACTCCACGTCCCTTCGTCGTGTCGAAGCGCGGCGAGTTCCTCGTTCAGCGACGCGACCTCCGTGTGGAGCGTCTTCACTTGATTTCGGAGGCGGTCGGGACCGCGTTCGAACTGTTCGGGCGTCAACGTCGGCGTGTCGAGTTCGATATCGCGAGAGACCGGAATCGGGGTAAGGAGCCGTGATCTGGTCACCTGCTTCGCGCTATCGAGGTTCTTTCCGAAGTGACGGGCGAGGTGATCCTGTGCGTAGTCGGGACCGTGAACCATGGCCACCGTCGACGGTTCGACGGCCCGGGCGAACTTCAACAAGCCGGATTGTGCGGCATGGGCGCTGAGGCCGTCCACCGTTTCGATCCATTCCGTCGGAACGGTCGCTCGGGTGGTCCGCTCGAACCCGTCGTCGGTCTCGACGCGCGTCCACGCCACGGAATCGGAACTCGGCCAGTCCGTCCCGAACGGCGTCGCGTCCGTCGTGATCGTCACTTCGTCCTCGCCTGCGTCGAGGTAGTTCTGGAGCGTCCGCCCGGTCGTCCCCTTCGACTGATAGCCGGTGAGGAACACCTTCGCGTCCTCGAACCGGGCCGCGAACTCGACGAGATACCGCGGGGAATGCCCGCCGGTCAGCATCCCGGAAGGCGCGATGACGACGGGGACGGTCCCACCCGACAGCGGGTCCGTATCGGTGAGCAGTTCCCGTCGCTCCTCGTCGTTCCGCGGAAACCCGGCACCGTCCGGGAGGAAGGGGCGGTCCTGCCCGCTGTTTTTCGCGCGGTTGACGATGGACTCGTCCATGTACGTGTCGTCCAGTACGTACTCGTGATAGATCTCGGTCGCGTCCTGGGCCATCCCGTCCACGACGAGTTGTACCCGTGAGCCGATGTCGCCCGGATGTGACGTAAACCGCTCCTTGAACAGCAGTTGGAGGAGTTGTGCCCGGCCGACCGCGAACGTCGGGATGAGAACGGGTTGGCGGTTTTCGACGGCCTGCGCGACGGCGGCGAACAGCCCCGACCGCGCGTCGTGCATCGACGTGTGACTGTGCTGGCTGCCGTACGTGGACTCCGTCAGGAGAACGTCCGCGCCGGGCGGTGACTGGACGTCCGGCAGATGAGTCGCACGCCCGCCGATATCCCCCGAGAAGACGACTCGGTAGCCGCCCGTCTGGAGCATGAGCCACGCCGAACCGAGGAGATGGCCCGCGTTCCCGTACTGGAAGACCAGCGGTTCCTCGTCGGGTGTCGGGGCGAACGGCTCGACGCGGCCGCCGCCGTAGTCCACCGGTTCGAAGCGTTCGAAGACCGCATCGACGTGTTGCCGGTCGAACCGCTGTTCGGTACCGGAACGCTGTGTCTCACGCCTGTGGATATGGAGCGAATCTTCGAGGAGGAGCTTTGCGAGGGCGATGGTCGGCGGCGTGGCCAGAATCGGCGCGTCGTCGTCCAACAGCCCGTTCGCTTCGAGGACGGGGAGCCCACCGCAGTGGTCGATGTGCGCGTGCGTGAGGAACACGGCGTCCACCCCTTCGAGCGACAGGCCCCGGAAGTCGGGAAACGTCTCGCCGGACCCTTGGCGCAAACCACAATCGACGAGGTACGTCGCGTGTTCCGTATCGACTTGGTAGCAACTCCGTCCGACTTCGCGTGCGCCGCCGCGCGGCGTGACGACCAGCGGGGTGTTCCCGTCCGGAAGAGCGTCGAAGTGTTCGAGCGGGTCGAACTCCGGTCCCGCGTCGGCCGGAAGCCACGGCGTGTCAGTGTCAAATTCGGTCATTGTTTCGCGCTCGTACGCCGAGCGTCGTTCGAAGTAAACGACGCTCGGCACCAAGCAGTAAAAAAACGGAATGCCGCGATCATAAACCCGTCCATGGGATGCGCGGTCATTCCACGTCGTTCAGATCACGCTCCAGGTGGTCGAGTCGGTCTTCGAGGTCCTCGATCTGTCGTTGCTGTTCGAGGAGCATGGAGAACAGTGCGGGAATCTCCACGGGTTGGGGATGTTGGTGGGAGTGCTGGCGCCCGCTCGCGTCGGCGTGTGCGCGTGCGAACTCGAAAAGTCGGTCGAACACCAACTGGTCGTCGCGCCGGAGACCGCGTCGATACGCCGTCCAGCGGCTTTCCATCGCGCGGAGCAGGTCTCGGTACGTCGTGGTCGTTCGACTCATGGGCGCACCTCGATTCCGTGAGCCACCTCGTAGCGCGTGGTGTCGATTCCATTTTCGAGGGGCGAAACCGTCGATGCGTGCTGTGCTGTCATCACAATTACTCTATCCCCCGCCGGAACCATAGGCAAGACCGGGTCGTTTCCGACGCTTCCGAAACTCGATATCAGCGCAGTCGATAGGTCCGCGCTCGGTTCTTTCCCTCGGCGACGACGAGCCGATAATGTTCCATCTTCGAGAGGTGATTTCGAACCGTTCGGTTCGTCTTCGGGTTCTCGACGCGCTCCCGGTACGCATCGTACAGGTCGCCCGGCGCGAGTTCGCCGGTTTCGTCCAAAATGTCGTAGAGGGCGCGTTGATGGGAGTTGAGTTGGTCGATGGTTTTCTGCCGGACTTCGTGGCGTCCGTCCGGTATCGCTTCCCGGACGATATCGCACGTGATGTGGTCGGCGTCGCCCTGCTCGGCGCGACGTGCCGCATTCCTGAGGATCCCGATCGCGATCCGTGCGTCGCCCGCCGCCGCGTCGGCGATCAGTTCGAGTTGGCGGTTTCCGATTGCGTCTTCCGAAAGTCCCCACTGGGCGCGGGCACGGAGGATCGAGACGAGTTCGTCGAGGTGGTACTTCTCGAACGGAACCCGAACGCACGTCCGAAGCCGACTCGCCAAGCGACCGTCGAGGTGTGAAAACAGTTCGTCCTCGTGATTCGTGATGAGTACCATCGAAATCGTCGGCATTCGATACAGATCGTAGAGAACGCTTTTGTCTTCGAGTTGGTCGACTTCGTCCAGGATGACGACGAACTGCGGCCCGTCGTACCGCTGGAGGCGGTCGAGGAGTTCGTCCTTCGGCGTCGAGCGACGGTGGATGTTGACGGTTCGGCCGATGCCTTCGAGGATCCGATAGAGCACCTGAAACCGCGTGTAGTCCTGCCAACAGTTGACGTACTGTCGGTTGATGTCGAGGACGTTCTCGCGCAACCGGTCGGTGGTGAACTTGGCGATACAGGTCTTTCCCGCGCCCGACGGGCCCAACAGGAGCGAGGTTTCGCCGTTCTGCCCGTCCATGATGGGTTTGAGCGTGTTCGATAACGTGTTGATTTCCTCGTTTCGATGCTCGACCTCTTCGGGAACGAACTGTGGTTGCAGGACGCGAGCATCGTGAATCATATGAGAGTGTGTATTCCGGCCGTCATAATAAACGGAAGTGGGCGGTTTCCGATTCTTCCGAAAACGTCGTCGGGACTATTGGCCGCATCAGCGGCGTCCGGGACATCACCTGCGTCAGCAGTATCGACCATCAATCGGACCGTTCCTCACGATACGCCGCGACGATACGCTCGATACGTTCGGTCTCCCAGTCCGGGTGTTGCTCCCGTAGGTAGTCGACCATCGCCGATTCGGACAACGATGGGGTTGCATCGATCGACCGATTCGGCGACATCGTCGTCGTTCGGGCGTCGGACGTGGAAATTCGAGCGACGAGCGAGTTCCATCGGCGAGTCGCACTCTCCGGTCGCTGCGCCCAGAGGAGAACGAAGGAGAGACACCCGCACCCGACGAACAGTTGCCACAGCGCGGATTCCCGAAGCGTCAAGACGGCGAGCGCGAGCGGCGGGAGCCGGGCCGTGTGTGAGTAATCGAGCAGGACAGTCCGGTTCCCGTCGAGGATAGCACGGACGAACGCCCGGTTGTCCGACCGGCCGAGCATCGTGTTGATCATGATGCTGGAGTCGCTGACGACGAACACGCGCCCCTCGCCGACCCGTTCGACGGTTGCGACGGGCATCGAGGAAATCGTCTCGTCGTCGTCCAGTTTCCGGTTGCCGTTCGTGTCGAGATAGGCGTACTCGGACGTGCTGACGAGCACCGTCGCGTTTCCTGGGGTAACGACGGTACCGTGATTGAGCGTGAGCGCCGAGATGTTCGCCACGGGCGAGCGGTTCGACACGTTGTCCGCAACCGGTAACGCGGGGGAACGGTACTGTCGCTGGTCGTCGCGGACCGGGCGGCCGTCGAGGCGGGCGTCGGTCCCCAGCGCCGAGAGCAGCCGATTCGTCCGTCCCCCGTAATCACCCGCGACGAGCAGCGTTCCGCCCTGCCGCACGAATCGTCGAAGGCGAGCGCGGTCGGTAGCCGAGTAGTTCTCGTCCGGCGAGAGGATGATTCCGACGGTGCCGTTGGGAGTCACACGCGAATAGGCGGCGGTATCGTGGGCGATTTGCGAGGTCCCACTCGTCTCCGATGCGACGCCGCGGAGGTCGCTCGTGCCGTCCCACGCGTGATTGTACGCGCCGAACGAGGCGCTCGACGTGGAAGCTGTGACGAGCAGACCGACGACGACCACGAGGGCGAACGCGCCGAGGACGCGCGTCGGCATCGGGTAATCGGACGGTCGTTTCACTTAGAATACCCCCGACGGAAGGACCGCCAAGACATGACGGGCGAGGATGACGACGAAGACGACGAGTCCGACGAGGATGAACCACTTCAGCCGTCGTCGCCACGTCGGCGTTACGTTGAACGGTGCCGTGAGTTCGATGATGACGAGCAGTCCGACGAGCGAGAGAACGAAAAACAACTCCAACGAGAGGGCGTGCAGCACCGCCAACCCGAGGAGGGAGACGAGCATCCACGCGACCTGCCCGTGAACGAACCGTTGGCGGCGTCGAGTTGACATCTACTAATAACACAGGAAGCTGGCTTACCAAAGTATCGGTCGAACATAGTTCATCTTCGATAAATAGTGTAATTTATATGATCGTCGGTGGGCGTCGCCAGTTAACGCCACCGGCGATTATCGGTGGTCTGCATCCTCAATTGACGTCATCAGCGGTTATCGTTGGCCATCGATATCGCTCCCTCGGTCGCACCACACCGAACGTTCGGTTGGAAGCCGAAGTTCCTAACACGGTCGTCGAAAAAGGGGAAAGCATGTGGCCATGGGGACACCTCGCCGTCGGCTATCTCCTGTATTCGTTCTGGTGCCGAGCCGATGACCGTTCACCGTCCGCAGTCGGAACGGTCGCAGTCGCGTTCGGCACGCAGTTTCCGGATTTGGTCGACAAACCGCTCGCGTGGACGTTTGCCGTACTTCCGACCGGACGAACGTTAACGCACTCCTTGTTGACAGCCACACTGCTCCTCGGACTGCTGTGGATCGGCGCTCGTCGATCCGAAAGGCGGATTCCGCTGGGTGCGTTCGCCATCGGCTACCTGAGTCACCTCGCGATGGATTCCGTGCATCCGCTTCTGCAAGGGAGACTCGCGGACGTGAGCTTCCTGCTGTGGCCCGTCCTTTCCCCCCCGTCGTACGAGACGTCAAAGAGCTTTTCCGCTCATTTCGCGAACTTCGGCCTGACCCCGTTCGTCCTCCTTCAGTTCGCGCTCGCCGGGATCGCGCTCGGCGTCTGGATCGCCGATGGCTCTCCGGGAATTGCCGAACTGCGTGACCTGTGGTCGGGAATGACGCAGGACCATTTCGGAGAACGGTGACGAACGTGAGACGGGAAAGGGGAAGCGCTGGCCGGAAGCGATGGGGTTCAAGCAGGTTGCTGGACAATCACGGGTATGGCGCTTCCAAACGGAGTGTACGATCTTCCGATAGATGTCTCGCTCGGCGACCGAGAGATGACGCTCACCCCGACGGCCGTCGAGACGCCGCGTGGCCTCCTCCTTCTCGACGTCGGGATGCCCGACGGTATCGATGACCTCACCGGTGCGCTCGATGACGAAGGGCTGGACCTCGACGACACGTGGGCGGTCGTCCTCACGCATCAGGATATCGACCACGCTGGCTGTCTCGCGGCGGTCGTCGAACGAACCGACGCCGTCGTGTTCGCACACGAAGCGGACGCGCCGTACATCGAGGGCGAAAAGGAACTGCTGAAATCGAGCGAGGAACGCCCCATGGCGATCGATCCGACGACGATCGATGTCCGTCTTACCGGTGACGAGACGTTCACGACCGACGCCGGGCCGATGGAGATCATCCACACGCCCGGACACACGCCGGGGCACGTCTCCTGTTACTTCCCCGAAGAGGAGTTGTTGATCACGGCAGACGCGCTCAACGCGCCCGAAGGCGAACTCGTCGGCCCACGCGAAGGCGCAACCCCCGAGATGGAAACGGCGTGGGGGAGCGTCGAAACGATTGCGACCCACGGCATCGACCACGCGGTCTGCTTTCACGGTGGCTACGTCGAGGACGGAACGGAGCGGATCGAGGCGCTGCTTGCGGATCGGTAACCGCTTCGACGGACGTTCCCCTCCAGCTAGACCGTGATCGGACCCCACCGTTTCCACTACTAGCCGGACATGAACTCGGCACGAACTCAACCGCGACATCGTGACCGTCGTCGATGCGTTTCAAACGACGATCAGCGAGGTCGGTGCTCATCGGGGTATCATCGAATACCTTCCCGACTCCGGTGAAGAGTTCACTACGATGTGAGTTCGAAAATTAATTACTCACAGAGGACAGGATTCGATACGCACTGGTGCGCGAATACGCGACGTCGAACTGCTCCGCCACGAGACGCTGGACGAGCGGGATGTTCCACTCCTCTGCGTCGTAACCGGCCGCTTTGGGGGAGTTCCGTAGCAACCGAAGGAGTTCGTCCCGTTCTTCCCCCCCCGAGCTTCGGCGGCCGACCGGAACGAGGCTTGTCGCTGGCCGCGTTCCGGATGGATTCCTCCTCGAATCGTTGCAGCCAGTTATAAATGGTCTTGCGGGAGAGGCCGTACCAGTCGGCCAACTCCGTCTGTGAGACGCCCTGTTTGTACGCGATCGCGACCATGATCCGTTTCGTGGTGGTGGCGTCGTCCGCGTCCTGCAGTGCCTCCCGAAGCGCGGCCGTCGAGACGTCCTCCAGTTGTGCCATCGTCCTGTACAACAGAGAGAGTGGGTAAATAGTTTTGGGATAGTTGATCTGGATATCGGGGAGAATCGCTGCGACATCATGATCGCACCGTATCGATCACCCGAGACAGTCATTACAATGATATCGATGTAACAGAGTGACGGTGGAGACCGGTGACGATCGTCGAAGAAACGGGGCGGGGAGTTCCGGAACGATCCGAGTCGGTCAATCGAACGAGTTCGTTTTCAATATGAAAATATATACCATGGGAATACATACTAGTACCATGGAAAAGCAAGCCAATCACCCGGTGCGGACGACCGAGAAGACGCTCGGTCTCGTCGATCATCTCGATGCCGTCGATCAGGCTAGCCTCGGAGAACTCGAAGCGGAGGTCGACATGAGCAAGAGTGGAATACACAATCACTTGAGCACGCTCCGGGAACACGGATACGTCGAAAAGGTGGGGGAAGAGTATCGGCTCACGCTGAAGTTCCTCTCGATCGGCGGGCACCGGCGAAACCAGTTTCCGCTGTATCAGCTAGGTCGGTCGAAGGTAAACCAGTTGGCGGCGGATACCGGTATGTTGGCGAACCTGATGACCGAAGAAGGCGGACGAGGCGTCTATCTGTTCCAATCGAGGGGGGATTACGCGGTCAATCTCGATACGTACGTCGGCTATCGGATTCGACTCCACAACATCGGCATCGGAAAGGCGATCCTCGCCTATCTCCCGCGCGAACGCGTCGAGGAAATACTCGACAAGTGGGGGCTCCCGAAAGCGACCGACCACACGATAACGGACCGGGAGGCCCTCTTCGAGGAACTCGAAGTGATCCGAGAGCGTGGCTATGCGACCGACCACGAGGAGCGGACGGAGGGACTCACCTGCATCGGCGCACCCGTTCGTCTCGACGGCGACGTTCTCGGCGCGGTCAGTATCTCCGCGCCGACGAAACGATTGGGAAACACCGGGTTCGACAACGAGATCATCGCGCAGGTCGAGAGTACGGCCAATCAACTGGCGCTGGACATCAAGTACAGCTGATTCGACCTGATTCGCGGGGGCAAAGAATTATCTCCCGTGCCCAAGTGGGGGGAAACGAACACACGATGCCGGAAATCATCGACGCGTACACGCACGTCCTCACCGAGTCGTTCTTCGACGAGTTGACCGACCGATACGGGTTCCAAGGCCTCTCCGGCCGTCCCGAGTTTCTCTGGGACATCGAACAGCGGAAAGCCGACATGGACGACTACGGTATCGACAAGCAAGTGATCACGTTGGCGCTGCCGACGCTGTTTCAGGGGATGGAACACGACTTGGCGCTAGAGATTACCCGCCTCGCGAACGACGAGATTCGACGACTCGCGGACGAACATCCCGATTCGTTCGTCCCCGTCGGGACGATACCGACGGCGAGCGAGGAGTTCCTTGCGGAGTTCGATCGGTGCATCGACGACCTCGACATGGCCGGCGTTCAGATCTTTTCGAACGTCGATGGACGGCCGCTCGACGACGACGAGTTTTGGCCCCTGTTCGAGCGCGCCGAGGCGACCAAAACGCCGCTCTGGATGCATCCGCAACTCTGGGAGTGGTACGACTGGGCGTCGGAGTACATGGAACACCGCCTGTTCGGGTGGCCGTTCGACACAACGCTGGCGCTCTCGCGGTTGGTGTTCGGCGGCGTCATGGAGGCGTATCCCGACCTCGAACTCGTCTCCCATCACGGCGGAGGGATGGTTCCGTACTTCGGGGAACGAATCGCGATGTTCTACGAACAGCGACAGGCGTACCCGGAGAACTACCCCGGGTTCCACGAACACGCCGCCGACCTCTCGAAACCCGCGGAGGAGTACTTCGAGCAGTTCTACGCCGATACGGCGGTGTCCGGGTCGGTTTCCGCACTGGAATGTGCCGACGACTTCTTCGGGTCGAGTAACCTGCTCTTCGGAACGGACTACCCGTTCAGCCCGGAACGAGGACGACGGACGGTCGAAGTGACGAGGGACGCAGTCGAGTCGATGGACGTCGAGTCGGACGTAAAAACCGACATCTTCGCCGGAAACCTCCGTACACTCCTCGACTGAGCGGACCTATTTTCAGCTTGAAAACGTAATTTCGCATTCACCCTCAGAGTCCGACGAACCTTCCGTGAAAGGGGCCTCCCGGACGGACATCGCGGTAGCAGGGATCACAGGTAGCTCGAACCGATCCGTGGACGCAGACCCCCATTACAGAGGTATGACCGTAACGGGTGTCGTTCTTATTGGTGACTTACGGAGATTCGATGAGTAAAACGAACCGCAATCGGGAATTATCCATTTTCATATCGAAAACAGACCTGATAGCCAGCGAAATGAACTCGCGATACCGGAGCGGTGGAAACCGGTACGAAGACCCGCGATCCGTCGTTTTCGCCCACGTTACTCCTCTCACGGATGGTAAATCGTCGGGAAGATGCCGGGAACGGAGGAAGAGTATTTTCGTATTGAAAACGTCTCTTCGAACGGTTCGAAACCTTCGAAACGGATCCGACGGGCGTTATTCCGCTCGCAGTTCGACCGAGCCGAGGTTCGCAAACTCGATGGAGTATACGTCTCCCGGTTCGATGTCGATAGCGGCGGTGATTCCGCCGCTCATCACGAGTTCTCCAGCCCTGAGTCCGTCGTCCAGGTCGTCGAGCCGGTTGGCGAGCCACGCGACGGCACGGGCGGGATGACCCATGATGTCGGCACCGACGCCCGACGCTTGGGTTTCGCCGTTGACCGAGATGACGATGCTCTCCATCCGCAGATCCACGTCCGTGACGTCCTTGAACGACTCCCCGACGACGACCTTTCCGGCGGAGGTCAGGTCGGCGATAACGTCCTGTGCCGAGGGGATCGACCACCCCTGATACCGGCTTTCGAGGATTTCGAGGACGGGGACGACGGCCCGTGTAGACGTGAGAACGTCGGTGGTCGAGACCGGTGCGGTGAGGTCTTCGTCGATGATGAAGCCGATTTCGGCCTCGATACGCGGCGCGATCATCTCGTCCGTCGGAACGGGTTCCCCTTCCAGCACCGTCTCCGGGGCGACGTAGCCGAAGATAGGTTCGGGAATGCCGAGTTGGTCCTGTTTCGCCTCGCTGACGAGGCCGAGTTTGTGGCCGACGGCGTTCTCGCGGTCCGCTTCCGTCAGACGGTCGAACACCTCGAACTGGATTCGATACGCGTCCGCCGTCGAAAACTCCGCCTCGTCCGTCAGCGGCGGAATGGGTTCTTTCGTCGAGTACGCGTCGTACAGCTTCGTTGCGAGAGTATCGATCTCGTCTTGGCTGAGAGCCATGTGAGTACCACATCGAACCGGATATATAATTATACTCCTCCGAGTTGCGGTGAAACCGTTCCGGGCGACATCACTTTATATCAGGTGTCCATACTGGGAGATACACATGGCAGAAGTAGTCGAATCAGAACCGGAGATTTCCATCGACGCCGACTGGGACGCGATGTACGTCGATGGGGAGTGGAACCGGGCCGAGGACCGAGACCGAATCGACGTGTTGAACCCATCGACCGGCGAAACGATCGGTTCGGTGCCGTCAGCCGCCACCGAAGACGTCGATGCCGCGTACGAGGCGGCGACGCGGGCACAATCGGAGTGGGCGAAGACGACGCCGGACAAGCGCGCGGCCGTCGTCCGTCGCGTCGCGGAACTGATCGAGGAGTACGAGGACGGGATTCGGGAGATACTCGCCGTCGAAGGCGGAAGCGCCCGTCCGAAACAGGACATCGAATACGGCGGTACGGTGACGTTCGTCCACGACGCCGCGTCGTTCGCGTTCAGGATGTCCGGGCGACACAACCAGTCGAAGATTCCGGGCAAGGAGAACATCATCCAACGCAAGCCCGCGGGCGTCGTCGGCGTCATCTCGCCGTGGAACGTACCGCTGAAACTCTCCATCCGCGCCGTCGCACCGGCGATTGCACTCGGGAACAGCGTCGTCCTGAAGCCAGCGGAGGACACGCCCATCGCGGGTGGTCTCCTTATCGCCCGCTTGTTCGAGATGGCCGGACTGCCCGACGGCGTCCTGAACGTCGTTCCGGGCGACGGAAAGACGGCGGGTGATCGGACGGCTTCGCATCCGGCAAGCGACGTCGTGGCGTTCACCGGTTCGACCGAAGCGGGGAAACTCGTCGGAAAGAACGCCGTGGAACACTTCGCCTTCCCGGCGCTGGAACTCGGTGGCAACAACCCACAGGTCGTTTTGGAGGACGCCGACCTCGACCAAGCGGTCGACGCCGGTGTCTTCGGAAGCTTCTGGCACCAGGGACAGGTGTGTATCTCCATCAACCGCCACCTCGTCCACGAGGACGTCTACGACGAGTACGCATCGCGGCTCGCGGAGCGTGCGTCCGAACTGAAAATCGGCGACCCGACCGACGACGATGACGTCATCATCGGACCGATCATCAACGAATCACAGCGCGATGGGATACTGGAGTACATCGAGCAGACCGTCGAGGCAGGTGCCACGCTCGAAACCGGCGGGAACGCCGACGGCCTCTTCGTGGAACCGACGGTGTTGACCGGCGTCGAAAACAGAATGCCAGCGGCGTGCAACGAACACTTCGGTCCGGTCGCCCCCATCATCCCGTTCGAGACCGAGGAGGAGGCCATCGAACTCGCCAACGATACCGACTACGGCCTGAGCGCGTCCGTCCACTCGGCCGACCGCGGGCGTGCCCGTGACGTGGCCGACCAAATCGAGGCCGGAATGATGCACATCAACGACCAGACCGTCAACGTCGAGCCACACACCCCGTTCGGTGGCACGAAATCCTCCGGCATCGGCAACTACAACGGCGATTGGATCATCGACGAGTTCACCGAAGTCCGCTGGACCTCCGTTCAGCGCGAACCGCGCGGATATCCGTTCTAAGCGCCCCGTATCGCTTTTTTCGTGGCCTCGGAGACTGCTTTTGCCGACGGTGGGGGTAGTCGCTGGACGGCGTGGACCCGCTATAAGACATGATTATCCCAGACGAATTCTTTTATACTATCGTTGTACAAGTAAGAGTCGCATGGCATTAGACGCAGCTATCGTCGGGCCGGGTAACATCGGCACCGACCTGATGTACAAGATACTCGACCGTAGCGAGAACATCGACCTGCAGCGGATGATCGGTATCTTCCCCGTCGAGGAGTCGGATGGGCTTCAAGCGGCCGTCGAGGAGGATGTCGACGTCGGGACGAACGGTATCGAGAGCGTGAAGGAGTACGCCGACGAGTTCGACGTCGTCTTCGAGGCGACCAGCGCGAAGGTCCACGCCGAGAACGCACCCGTGTACGACGACCTCGACCTGTTCGCGATCGATCTCACCCCGGCCGCCGTCGGCCCGTACACGGTCCCGGTCGTCAACTTCGACGACGTTGCGGGGGAGACACGCAACATCAACATGGTGACCTGTGGCGGCCAGGCAACCATCCCCATCGTCCACGCGGTCGACCGGACGGTGAACGTCGAATACGCGGAGATGATTTCGACCATCGCATCGAAGAGTGCCGGGCCGGGGACGAGGCAGAACATCGACGAGTTCACTCAATCCACGTCCGCGGGAATCGAACAAGTCGGCGGCGCGGACGACGGCAAGGCCATCATCGTCCTGAATCCCGCCGAACCGCCGATACTGATGCGAAACACCATCTACACGCAGGTTCCGGACACGGCCGACCTCGACGCAGTCCGTGACTCCGTCGCGGAGATGGAAGCCGAGATTCGGTCGTACGTCCCGGGCTACGAAGTGACGCTCGAACCCGAGTTGGTGGAACAGGACGGCGTGGCGTTCGACCTCGGGGACACGGTCGTCCTCACGACCATGATCGAAGTCGAGGGAGAGGGACAGTACCTCCCGCCCTACGCGGGTAACCTGGACATCATGACGAGCGCGGCGCTCGGTGCCGCCGAGCGACTCGCGACGCATCCGACCGCCACGGTCGTCGGAGGTGCGAGCGATGACTGATTCGGACGTCCGTCTGGTCGATATGACGCTCCGTGACGGGATGCACGCCGTCGATCACCAGTTCTCGCCCGAAGGGATGGCCGACGTCGCCCGTGCCCTGAACGACGCAAACATGGACGTCGTCGAAATGTCGCACGGCGACGGGATGGGCGGGTCGTCCATCAACTACGGTTTCGCCTCGGCGTCGACCGAGACGTACCTCGATGCGGTCGTCCCGGAGTTGACCGACTCCGAACTCTCGGTACTCCTCCTTCCCGGTATCGGGACCCGGGAACACATCGAAGTCGCGGCGTCGAAAGGGGCCGACATCTGTCGAATCGCGACCCACGTCACCGAAGCGGACATTTCCGCGCAGCATTTCGAGTTGGTCAAAGACCAAGGGATGGAGGCGGACGGACTGTTGATGCTCTCGCACATGGCTCCGCCGGAAACCGTGTTGGAGCAGGCACGGCTGATGGAGGAGTACGGGGCCGACACCGTCTACGTCATGGATTCCGCGGGGGCGTTGCTTCCGAGCGACGTTCGTGATCGGGTGGGGCTCCTGACCGACGAGTTGTCCATCGACGTTGGGTTCCACGCCCACGACAACTTGGGTCTCGGCATCGGTAACACGTTGGCGGCCCTCGAAGAAGGGGTTACGACCGTCGATGGCTGTCTCCGTGGACTCGGTGCCGGTGCGGGGAACGCCCAAATCGAGGTGTTGGTCGGGGTGCTCCGGAAGGCAGGCTACGACATCAACCCCGATCTCTACGGGGTGATGGACGCCGCGGAGGACGTTCTGGTGCCAATGCTCTCGGACGACACGATGCCGGAGATCGACAACGACACGCTCATCCTCGGCTACGCTGGCGTCTACTCCTCGTTCCTTCGCCACACGCGTCGTGCGAGCGACCGCTACGATCTGGACCCGCGCGACGTGCTGGTCGAACTCGGCGAGATGGGAGTCGTCGGCGGACAGGAGGACCTCATCACCGACGTGGCGGCGCGGATGGGCAACGGCGGGGGGTCAGAAACCGATGCCGAAGCCGAATCGGACGACTGAGACGACGCTACTCGCACGGAGATAGGACAGTCGAGAAGGTATGCCGGACGTTCGAGAGAAAGGATCGCCGTTCGAGACCGTTTCAGTCGAACTCCTCGACCAGTTCGATACCGTAGCCGTTGGAATCCTCGATGAACGCGACTCTGGCATTGGCACCATCCGACGTCAACGGGCCACGACGAAGGCGACAGTCGGTCTCCTCAACGAGGCGTTCGACCTCCGCGTCGGTATCGTCCACGCCGATCGCGACGTGGTCGTACACGGTCGGTGCCGGGAGCGGTTCTTCCCTGTCCGGATCGTATTTGAACTGGATTTCGGTGTCGCTCTCGCCGGCGACGAAGACGTTTCGTGCACCGTCGCCGCTAACGAACTCCCGTGTCTTCTCCAGACCGAGTTCGTCCACGTAGAACGCGAGCGTCGTTTCCATGTCCGATACCCACACTGCGCTGTGAAGCACGTCCATGGTGGAGCATCTCCGGAACGGCATATAAATTTCGGGGGGACGGGCCGGTCGGTTGATCGAAGTCGCGGGGGACACGAACTTATTTGTCCCTCGCCGCTTCCACTTCATGCATGGCTGTTCCAGCAGAGATGCGCGACGAACTCGCCGACTCGCTTTACACCGCACTGCAGACTGCCTCGCCGATCGACCGACTCACCGCGAACCACGAACTCACCATATCCGACGCGTACGACGTTCAGACGCGGCTCATCGACCACCGACTCGACGACGGTGCCGAGGTGACGGGGCACAAAATCGGATTGACCAGCGAAGGAATCCAGAACCAACTCGACGTCGACGAACCCGACTTCGGGCGGTTGCTCGATACGATGTTCGTCGACGGACGGGTCGTCCCGGCGGCGGAACTCATCGCCCCACGCGTCGAGCCGGAGGTCGGGTTTCTGATGAGCGACTCACTCGAACCGCCAGTGACCTATATCGACGTGTTACACGCGACGGCGTCGGTTCTCCCCATCATCGAGGTGATAGACAGTCGCGTTCGTGACTGGGACATCCGAATCGAGGACACCATCGCCGATAACGCATCCTCGGCGTGCTACCTCACGGGCGAACGGACGACGGTTACCGACGGCCTCGACCTGTCGTTGGAGGGCGTCAAACTCCACAAGAACGGAACGGTGGCGGAACACGGCGTCGGGGCCGCCGTGCTGGACCATCCCGCGCGTTCGGTCGCGTGGCTCGCGAACACGCTCGACGAACTCGACGAGCGTATCGAGGCGGGGGAACTCATCCTCAGCGGCTCCCTGACCCCCGCCGTGGACGTCAAACCCGGCGACGTTCTCACGGCTGAATTCGCATCGCTCGGTAGTATTTCGGCACGGATCGGCGAGTGATCGCTCGGCAGTCGATCCACCGGCGGTTCGCAAGCCGAGCTCCATCCCCCACCGAACCCTATTTGGGAAAAATATATAACGAAAGTATACAAAGTATCGGTGATGCCCGGTTTAGCCAAGCTTGGACACATAGCGTTCGTAACACCAGATTTGGAAGAATCCCTGTGGTTCTTCCGAGACCTGATGGGACTGAAAGTCGTCGAACGGGAGGGAGACACCGCGTATCTCTGTGCCTTGCAGGACATCGAACATCACACGATGAGCCTCACGGAAGGGCCCGAGGGAAGGGTAGATCACATCGGGTGGCGGGCGGCGGACCCGGAATCGGTGGACCAGTACGCCACTCGGATGGAACACCTCGGTCTGGACGTGACGCGGCACGAAGCCGGTCACGAGGCCGGTATCGGCGAGGCGATTCGGTTCGAGACGCCCAACGGCTATCCCTTCGAGATCTATTACGACGTCGAGAAACCGAAGGCCCCCGAGAACGTCCGGTCGAAGATCCCGATGCGACGATACAGCCCCGAATGCGCCAACCGCGTTTATCCCCAACGCATCGACCACGTTCACGTGCAAGGGATCAGGGGAGCGGAAACTGCCGCGTTCCTCCAGGAGGAGTTCGGCTTCGGCTTGAACGAAGTATTCGAGTCGGAGGACGGGACGAGATGGGGGTGGTGGTGCGCGGTGACGGCGTTACCGCACGACATCGCCGTCCACGAGTTGACCGAGGACAAACGGGAGTTCCACCACTTCTCCTATCACCTCGATAGTCTCCACGACCTCTGGCACGCCGCCGACATTATGTCGGAACACAACATCGAGATCGACGGTGGCCCCGGAAAACACGCGATCACGAACGCGGACTATCTGTACGTCAAGGACCCCGCCAGCGGAATTCGAATCGAACTGTTCGCCGGGCCGGGATACCTCAACTTCGAGCCGGACTGGGAGACGGTCGTTTGGAAGGATATCGGCTCCGAATCGGACCACCAGTGGTTCGGTACGCAGTACGAACTCGATGGTGTCCCGTTCGTCTAACCGTCGAGGGGACCGGGCATGCGATTCGAATACGAACTTCGTCGTCTCAAGACTATCCACGAATCGGATCGTATGAACCAGTAATTTTAATTATAATCATTTCGAACACCACCTACGGATGCCACTGTTAACGGGTAGCAAACTGACGAAACGGTTCGGTGGACTCGTCGCCGTCAGCGACGTGTCGTTCGAAGTCGAACGCGGCGAGACGGTCGGACTCATCGGGCCGAACGGTGCCGGGAAATCGACGCTGTTCAACATGCTCTCGGGGGCGTACGAGCCGACTGAAGGGACCGTGCACTTCGAAGGCGAGGACGTCACCGGGTGGGCGCCGTATCGGTTGTGTAACCGTGGTCTCGCCAAGACCCACCAGATCGTTCGGCCGTTCGAGGGACTCACGCTCCTCGAAAACGTCGCCGTCGGAGCCGAATTCGGTGGCGGCGTCGCGGACCCCTACGAACGCGCCCACGAGACGCTCTCGTTCGTCGGCCTCGACGGTTCGAAGGACAGACCGCCGAGCGAACTCAGCGTGGGTGCGTTGAAACGGCTCGAAATCGCTCGCGTGCTCGCGACGGACCCCGACCTCGTCCTGTTCGACGAAGTCGCCGGCGGACTCGACTACGAGGAAACCGAGGCCATCATCGAACTCATCGAGGGAATCTGCGACCGAGGGACGACAGTGTTCCTCATCGATCACGTCATGCGCGCACTGATGTCGGTGAGCGACCGGGTAATGGTGTTGAACAACGGCGAACTGATCGCCCGTGGAACGCCAACGGAGATTCAGAACGACCCCGAGGTCATCGAGGCGTATCTCGGGGAGGGGGCGAGCACACGGGAGGAGACGGTATGAGTCTCCTCTCGTTGGAACACATCGACGTGTCGTACGGCGACGTGCAGGTCATCTGGGACGTCTCACTGTCCGTCGACGAGGGGGAAACCGTCGCGCTCCTCGGGGCGAACGGTGCCGGAAAGACGACGGTCCTCAAGACGATCTGCGGGGGTCTGACGCCGACATCCGGCTCAGTCATTTATAAAGGCGAGGAGATCGGTCACTGCTCTCCCGACGCGGTCGTTCCCCGCGGTATCGCTCACGTTCCGGAAGGACGTGAGATATTCGTGGAGAGTAGCGTCGAGGAGAACGTCGTCCTTGGGGCACACACGAATCCCGACGCCGCCGAGGAGCGCAAAGAATGGGTGTACGACATCTTCCCCCGTCTCGAAGAGCGGCGCGAGCAGACCGCCGGGACGCTCAGCGGCGGAGAGCAACAGATGTTAGCCATCGGACGCGGCCTCATGAGCGACCCGGACCTCCTCCTCCTGGACGAGGCCAGTCTCGGCCTCGCACCCGTCCTCGTCGAGGACGTCTTCGACGCCATCGAGCAGATCACCGAGCAGGGTGTGACGGTGCTCCTCGTCGAGCAGGACCTCCACAACGCGTTCCGGGTGGCCGACCGTGGATACGTCCTCAAGAGCGGTCGAATCGAACTGTCCGGTGACGCGGACGAACTCGCTACCGACGAACGCGTCGAGGCGTCGTACCTCGGATGATTCACGATGCTATCCGCAGAACGACTCACGAACGAGTGCACCACGGTTCCGAAGTTCATCGACCGTTCGAAACGGAAACGACCACGACCGAGGCGAGAGGCAACAATGAAACATACAGCTGAACACGAAGCGGCAGAATTGACAGGCGTCGATCAGGTAACGAACGACCGAATAACGAACGATCGAATAGCGAACGACGGAATAACGAACGACCGAGCGGCGGACGAAGGGAGGCCGACGGCCGGTGGTGACCGATGTCGTCGCTAGGGCTCCTCCCCAACGCGGTCGCCAACGGCCTGCTGCTGGGCGGTATCTATGCGCTCGCCGCGCTCGGACTGACGCTCGTGTTCGGCATCATGGACATCGTCAATATCGCACACGGACACATGCTGATGATCGGTGGCTACGTCGCCGTCATTCTGGCCACGATGCTCGGGTTTTCACCCCTCATCGGGATGCTGGTTGCGATGGTCGTCCTCGTCGTCGTGGGTCTGGTGTTGCAAGAAGTTCTCCAGTACGTCATCGGTGAGGGTATCGAACAACCGATCCTGCTCCTGTTCGGCATCGCCCTGGTGATGCAGAACTCGTGGCAGTTCGTCCTCGACAACTACCTGTTCGGGAGCGACGCCCAGACGACCGATTTACACGTCGTCTCGGGGAGCTTCGGGTTCGCCGGAATCTCGCTGTCCTCCTCGCGGGCGGTGACCTTCGTCATCGCGGTCGTGCTCATCGTCGCGGTGTGGGCGTTCATGCAATATACGAAGACCGGCCGGTCGATCCGCGCGACTGCCCAGAATCCGACCGCCGCGAAGTATATGGGTATCGATACGGATTCCATCCACAGGATCACGATGGGAATCGGCGCGGCACTGGCCGGTGCCGCCGGTGCGCTCCTCTCGATACTCTTTCCGTTCGACCCCTACGTCGGTTGGTCGTACTTGTTGAAGGCGTTCGCCGTCGTCGTCCTCGGCGGTGTCGGGAGCATTCTCGGGACCCTCGCCGGGGGAGCCGTCATCGGCGTCTCCGAGAACGTCGGCGCACTGCTCATCGGCGGCAGCTATCGTGACGTGGTGAGCCTCACCATCTTCCTCATCGTACTCATCCTGCGGCCGCACGGCCTGTTCGGCAACGCGGAGGGAGGTGAGTGACGATGGGCATCCGTTCGAAATCGACGATGATCGGTCGTAACCGGTGGATCGTGGCCTTCTGTGTCGGTATCGTCGCGCTCCTCCTGGTCCCGCTCGTCGCGTCCAATTACGGGGAGGACCTCGTCCTCCAGGCGCTCGTGTTCGCGATCCTGGCTATCTCGTGGAACCTGCTCGCGGGGTACGCCGGACAGATCTCGCTCGGCCACGCCGCGTTCTTCGGTATCGGGGCGTACGTGAGCGCGTGGCTGACGACGCCGAGCGCCGCTGGGCTTCCGGAATGGTTGCTCGTTCCCGCAGTGCTCGCCATTCTCGTCGGCGGGGTGGCGGCGGCGGTCCTCGCGCTGCTCACGGGCCCCGCGATGTTCCGACTGCGCGGGCACTACTTCGCCATCGGGACGCTGGCGCTCGCGGCGATCATTCAACTACTGCTCAACAACGAGCGCTCGCTCAGCGGCGGGGCAACGGGGTTTTACGTGCACAACGAACTCGGCGAGGTCGGCGTCTACTACCTCGCCGTCCTCGCGTTGATCGTCATCTTCCTCGTGACGTACTATCTGAAGCGTGGCCGACTCGGGTTGGGAGTGCAAGCGGTGCGGGACGACGAGGACGCGGCGAGCACGCTCGGGGTGAACCCGCTCCGATACAAGATGTGGGCGTTCCTGCTCTCGTCGTTCTTCGCGGGCATCGCGGGTGGCCTGTATGGCCAGTACACGCTGTATCTCAATGCATCGTCCACACTCGGGGTGGCGTGGACCATCGACACGCTGGTGATCGTCATCCTCGGCGGGATGGGAACCGTCTACGGGCCGCTGTTTGGCACGGCCGTCTTCATGCTCATCGACAAACTGTTCAGCCAGGTCGCTGGTGGGTTGGCGACGACGCTCGAAGGCGTGCTCATCATCCTCTTCGTCATCTTCCTTCCCCAGGGACTGTACGGCTACGTTCACGAGCAGTTCGTGGACGACGTCGGGACGGAGGCGGAACCCGTTACGGACACTGACCCGGATTCCCGTGTGGGAAGTGAAGTGAACAATTGAGTAGGAAACGGCGTCGACCGACGCTTTCGAGTCGTGACGAACGCCGGTCGCTCCGGAACCTGTCGAATTATTAATAATAAACATTATATATCCTTGGAGTAATTTTGGCTCGTGACATGAAGGATGACAGGCTCAGATAGACGTACCTTTATCAAGGCGAGCGGTACCGCTGGCGTCGCAGGGTTGACGAGCGTCGCAGGATGTCTCGGAGATCTAGGCAGTTCGGGTGGCGATTCGAACAAGTTCACCATCGCGACGACACTTCCGAAGACCGGCGCGTTCTCCGCCATCTGGAAGGATCTTCACCGTGGATACGAGTTGGGTATCGAGCGAATCAACGACAACGGTGGCCTCCACGGGAAGAACGTGGAGATGATCGTCAAAGACGACGAGAGCGACCCACAGATGGTGCGCGAGAAGCTCAAGCAGATCATCAGCAACAACGACGTGGACATGATCTGGGGAAGCTTTGCGGGCGTTCTCGTGACGGCAACGGCCGCCGTCGCCGAGCAGGAGGAGATTCCGATGCTCGCGGTGGCGTTTTCCGACGACAAACTCCACGAGGAACAGAACTACCAGTGGACGAACGTTCCGTTCCCGAAGAGCAGCGACCACGTCAAGGGAACGAAATCCGTTCTCGAACTCGTTCCCGAGAAGAAACGACCAACCAAAGTCGGACTGTGGGTTCCGAACACCGATTGGAGCATCGAGATGGCCGATATGTGGGACGAAACGCTCACGAAGGCGGGCTTCAAGACGGTACTTCGCAAGAAACACCAACTCCACGCCAGCGACTTCAGCACCCTCATCTCCCAATCGAAACAGGCGGGCGTTGAAATCCTCCTCGGAACACCTGCGCCGGACGGCGGCATCACGGCGATGAAGCAGATCAACCAGTCGTCGTTCAGCCCGAAGTTCGTCCAGCTCACCCGGGCAGCGGACACCGCAGGCTGGTGGAACGCGCTCGGAGAGGCAGGACGGAACGTCGTCATGGCTCCCGGGTGGGTTCCCGGCCTCACGGGGAACGGCAACGAGAAGATGGAGAACGACTACTACGACAAGTACGACGCGAAAAAGAGTAACCTCCCACCCGTCATGACCGGTGCGTGTTACAACCTGACGCAAGTCGCCGAGCAGGCGCTCGGCGCCGCCAACAGCACGAAGAAATCGGCCGTCCGGGATGCACTTCGAAACACCTCGTACAAGACCGTCTGCGGCGAGTTCAGCTTCGATGACGTCGGCCGTCCGAAAGGATGGACCAGTGCGATGGGACAGTGGATCGACGGCGACCAGCACCTGGTCTCTCCAAAAACGGACGGCAAAGCGTTCCGAAAACTCAACTACCCGCTCGGACATTAACGACGACCGTCATTCGGTTCGGTGACGGGCAGGCGAGCAGTGGCTACTAGCAGTTCACCACCCATTCTCTTCGACTTCACCGACCGTTGCTCTTCAGCAGTTCACAACTCGTTACTGTTGGCAGTTCACCGACCGTGGCCATCGGGAAAATCACTCTCGTAGTCGTATCCCGTCGATTTCGATTCTCCCGGGAGACGACAGTATCGAGCGAGAGCGGGAGCGATATCGTGCGAAAATACGTGATTCCGTTTGATTCCGTTGGAAAATAAAAAACGTCCAGCTGTGATTATCCGCGGTTAGAACGGGTATTCACGCGGTTCGTGTTGGAGCGATATCCACTTCGTTTCGGTCACCTCATCGAGGAAGTCGTCGGTGTTGTAACCGCCGACGCCCGACGCACCGGTCCCGCCGAAGGGGACGTGGGCCTCGTCGTTGATCGGTTGGTCGTTGACGTGTACCATTCCCGTTTCGAGCCGCCGCGCGATTCGGCTGCCGGTTCCCACGTCGCCAGCGTGGACGGATCCTGACAGCCCGTATTCGGTGGCGTTGGCGAGTTCGACCGCTTCGTCCACGTCGGCGAACGGAATGACCGGTGCGATCGGGCCGAAGTGCTCGTTACACGCGGTGGGCATGTCGTTCGTCACGCCGGAGAGAACCGTCGGTTCGACGACGAGCGACTCCTCGACATCGTCGAGTGCGACCGTTCCACCGCCGGTCTCGACGGTCGCCCCCGCTTCGACGGTTCGCTCGACGTACTCCAGCATCTCGTCGCGCTGTGATTCGTCGATGATGGGGCCGATGACCGTGTCGGGGTCGTGCGCGCTTCCCACGGGCAGTGCTTCGACGCGCTCGGTCAGTTTCTCCACGTACTCGTCGTACACGTCCTCGTGGACGAGGTGGCGGTTGATGGAGATACACACCTGTCCCTGGTGCGTGAACGAGCCGAATACGGCGGCGTCGATAGCGGCGTCGAGGTCCGCCTCGGCAGTGACGATGTGAGCGTTGTTGCCGCCGAGTTCCAACGCCATCTCCGCCAGGTTCTCCCCGGCGGCTGCGGCGACGCGACGACCGACGGCCGTCGAACCGGTGAACGACACCACGTCGCTGGCATCGTGGCTCGCGACGGCGTCCCCGATTTCCGACCCTCGGCCGGTGACGACGTTGAGGACGCCTGGCGGGAACCCGGCGTCTTCGAACAAGCGAGCGAACAGGAGTCCGCCGACGACGGGCGTGTTCGTCGCCGGTTTCAGCACGACGGTGTTACCGGCGGCGACCGCGGGGACGACCGCGCGAGCCGAAAGGTTCAGCGGATAGTTCCACGGCGAGATGACCGTCACGACGCCGCACGGTTTCCGTACGAGGAGGTTTTCCTTACCGGGGATGTTCGACGTGGCGTGATCGCCTTTCATTCGACGTGGCAGCGTCTGCGCCTCGGCGATCTGATCAACGGTGAGGTGAACAGAGGTTTGGCCCATACCTCGAGTCCCACCACCCTCCGTAGCGAGCAGTTCGACTATCGCTTGGCTGTGGTCCTCAAGCGTCCGAAGGAGGTTCCGAACCAACTCTTCGCGCCGCGCTGGCGAGGTGTCCCTCCATTCGTCCTGCGCTTCGACGGCCGCATCGTACGCCGCATTCACGTCGTCGTCCGTCCCCCGAGGGACGGTCGTGACCTTCTCCCTCGTCGATGGGTCTTCCACGGGAATCGTTTCGCCGCCAGCGCTCTCCCGCCACTCTCCGCCGATGTACAACCTGTCCCAGTCAGAGTCGATACTGTACCGTGACTGGCTTGCTTGTGCCATGTAATAGCATGGAACGATCGGAACATGAAGGTTTGGAAAACTGCCCGATTGTTTGAAGGAGATAGTACCACAGTTCGCTGTCGGACCGCTTTTCTTCGCCGTCGAGACGACCCGTACGGGTGACGATGAAAACGGGAATGACGATGAAAGTTAGTTCGCCCGGAACGGTTTTGATAGCTCGCCCGAAACTAGTCGAGAGCGGTGGCTTTATCCATTATCTCTAGTCTTCTTCTCCGGACAGACTCTATATCGCGGAATACAGTTTATTCATTGGCAACAGCCGCAGTTGTCCGATTTCACTCGACGGAACCGTATCAGTCGTCCCGGTAGCGACCCGATTTCCATCTCCGTGCCGAAAATCTAGATCGGAAAATAGCAACCCGGTCCGTACCTCGGACAACCGGGCGTGTTTCCGCGGTACGGAAAGTCAGTAGCTCGACGGTGCCAAGGCGTCGATGGTCCGTTCGACCATTCCTTCGTCGGCGTTGCTCGGAATCGTCACTATCGGTCGCGTGATGCAGTCGATTTCGCTGACCGCTCGGAACTGCTCTCGGGCCCGTTCCGGTGTTCCCGCGACGCCGAGCGCCTCGACCATTTCGTCGGTGACGTTCGCGGCGGCGGCCTCGCGATCACCGTTCCGCCACGCCTCGGCGACCGCCGTGGCGTCCGTCGGGAACCGCTGGGCGACCGCCTGCTCGTAGCCGCGACCGTTGCCGACGTAGTAGGCGACGTGACCCCGGATGGCATCCTTGGCCGCCGCAACGTCGTCACTGACGGCGGCGGGTACGTACGGTGCAACGTCGATGGAATCGTCACGACCGGCCGCCTCGGCTTGGTCGGCGATGTACGCGAACGCCTCATCGAGGTCCGGAAATGGGATGTTGTGCGGAATCCAGCCGTCACAGAGCCGTGCGACGACCCGACGGTTCGCCCGTCCGAGCGCGGCGTGATAGATTGGTACGTCGGCGTCCAGTGACGGGAAATCCCGAACGGTGAAGATTTCCCCGTCGTATTCGACACGACCGTCCTCGCCGAGGAATTTCGAAGTCAATTCGATGGTTTCGTGCGCCCGTCGAACAGGATTGGGATCATCCCATTTCATCCCGTGAAGGTCCTCGATGGCTTTTTTGGTCGACGTCCCGACGCCGAGTCGAAATCGACCGTCAGAGACTTCGTCGAGCGTCGCCGCGGTCATCGCCAGTACGGCGGGCGTCCGCGAGAAGACGTTGACGATCGCCGTTCCAAGCTCGACGGTGTCGGTGTGGGCTGCGATGTCGGTGAGTTGGACGACCGAACTCGTTCCCCAGAGTTCGCCGAGCCAGAGGCCGTCGTAGCCGAGCGACTCGGCACGGACGCTAATCTCGGTATGATCGAGGGTGGTCACCTGGGGCAACAGTAGATCGGTTGGCATGGTCTATCGCACGCCGTGGCGTATGAAAAATCGGTAGGGTAGACTCGACCAAATCAGTCAGGCCCCACCCCTCAAACCGAGTGAATGGCAGACAACGGGGGGACACCGGACACCGAGTGAATTCGGAAATACACGAACGAATGGGAAGAACGAGCACCCCCACCCCTCAAACCGAGTGAAATGGTTCGAAGAGGTACCCCCCTCGAATGGCGTCAGACGTTTGGCTGACAAGCGGCGGACACCCCTCGAACCGAGTGAAAGACGACGGTAAACGGTATGGAGACAACGTGAAAGCGGAAGGTGAGAACGGTTCTCTAGCGGCGTCTTTCCCGCTCCTCTCTCGCGTATATTATATATTTTACTATATAGGTAAACAACACAACTAGGTTACTTCCTAAACAACTAGAAGAAGTGTTCTAGGAACAATTTACAAAGAGACGATGCTACCACCGCTCGCCTTTTATATACTCCTCCCCGTGCAACCGTCATTCCCCTTCACCCCTCCGAACCCCATTTCACTCGGTATGGGGGGTGGGGGGCTATACGATTACAATCCCTGAAAACACGTTCTCGTTCCGGACAAACGAGGATTTCACACAATTCACTCGGTCTGAGGTCGGTAGTTTTATCTTTATGCCACTCGGTCACATAACGTAATGACCGACGCGGAGAAGGACGAGGACTTGGACGGCGAATCGGACTCTCCCGACGCCGATAGGGAGGGTGACCTACGGGATTTCGGCGGCGAATCGGCGTCATCAAAGCGGTACGACCACGGTAACGACGACAGTCACGGCGAGGACGACTACGGGTTCGACAATAACAACGCTCACGACGCTCATGACGAGAGCGCCGAAAACGACGAAAACGACGCTCATGACGGAAACGACGACGATAACGGACTCGACGATTCCAGAAGTCCCAGTACCACCAACGAAGACGATTTCGGTGACCCCTTCGCTGTCGGTGATATCTTCGCGCGCGAGGAGTTATTACGAGTCGGCTACGTTCCGGACCGGGACCGAATCATCGGGCGTGACGACGAGATTCGAGCGGTCGGGAAAGCACTCGGCCCCGCCGTCCGTGGCGGACCTCCACGGAATCTGTTGTTGTACGGAAAAACTGGAACCGGGAAGTCGCTCGTCTCGAAACACATGGCTCGCGAGGCTCGGGACAGGGCACACCGCAACGACGTCAATCTCATCTATCAGTACATAGATTGCTCGAACGACGATACGGAAACCCGTGCCGCACGAGAACTTGCACTCGGGGTCCGTGATACGCTCGCGCCCGACTTCGATATCCCTCGCAAAGGAATCGGCGCCGCCGAGTACTTCCGCCACCTGTGGGATATGCTCGACGAACACGAGGTTCGCTCGCTCATCGTCATCCTCGACGAGGTGGACAAACTCGGTGGCGACGACGACATCCTCATGACGCTCTCTCGAGCGGAAGAGACGGGGAAGACGAACTCCTACGTCGGTATCATCGCCATCAGCAACAAGATTCAGTACCGTGAGACCATCGGCGAACGCGTCGATTCGTCGCTGCAGGACCGCGAGTTCGTCTTTCATCCGTACGATGCGAACCAACTCCGCCACATCCTCGAAAATCGCCGCGACGCGTTCTACGAAGACGTGCTGTCCGAGGACGTGATCCCGAAGGTTGCCGCCCTCGCTGCGCGGGAACACGGCGACGCTCGGAAAGCGATCGACATCCTCCGCTATGCTGGCGCGATCGCCGAGGAGTCGGGCACGTCGGAAGTGCTGGGCGAGCATATCGACAGCGCGATGGAGCGCGCCGAGGCGGACCGGTTCGCCGAACTGGTGTCCGGAAGCACCCCGCACGTGAAACACATCCTCGTCGCGCTCGCATCGCTGACGATGAACCGCGAGGAAGAGGAGTTCGCCAAACAGGACATCTACTCCGCGTACAAGACCGTCTGTAAGAACGAGGGCTCCGCCCCGATCTCGTGGGATCGGGTCTCCAGACTGCTGAAAGAGCAATCGTTCCTCGGCATCACGGAAAGCCGTCACACCGGCGGCGGCTACGAAAAAGGGAGCTATCGGGTGCACTCGCTAAACCGCGACCCCGCGATCGTGCTGAAGGCGCTGAACTCCGGCACGGACCCGATATAAAGCGTCGGATGCGTAGCCCGTGCGACCGACGTACGAACGTTTCCGCCCGCGAGGACGGGGAACGAGAGACCGGATTTTTCAGCCGTGACTTCCTACGGGAGTCGTATGCACTTCGATCAGCGAACCCAAGACGCCCTCCGCGAAACCGGTGGACTATCGACTTCCGAAATCGCGGCCGTCGCCGACACCATCGTCGAGACGACTCGAGAGGACGCCGACCGTCTGGAAGCGTTCTTCGACGGCGTCGATACGATTTACTCCGACATGGAGCAGGCACACTCGGCCAGCGAATTTCCGGAGCACGAGATACGATATCTGGACCTCTACACGCACGCCGACGCGATTCGTGGGTACCTCCGATTCGACACGTGGGGGGTTCCCGTCGAAGGCGGTCGAATCCTCGCCGAAACCTGCGTCGAACTGACGCTCGGAAAGCCGACGAACGCGCGGGTTCGGTTCGCGCTTGACCCCGACGACCTTTGAAATTCGACGCCACAACCCTTCAACATACACAATAGGTAGAATAGGTGTGATTTGTAAAATGGGTGCCTCTCCTACAATAGGCACAATTTTAACAAGAGGTGCAATAGGTGACTATCTGAAATAGCTCTGATCTGCATCCGCCCAAAAACGGGCCGAAGACGGGATTGGCTACGTGTTTTTCACGGTGCTCCGGCGAGGACGAACTTGGACTCGGTGTCGCCGTTGTGTATCTGGCGGGTCGCTTCCGGTGGTACCCGTAGCGCGTCGCCGCTTTCCATCGTCACGTCCTCGCCATCGATGGTCACGGTCGCTTCCCCGTCCAGTAGGAGGTACACTTCCTCGTGCTCGCGGTCGACGTGAGCGTGCTCCTTTCCGGTCCATCCCGGCTCGCATTCGAGGACCGTCATGCCGAACTGCTCGCACCCGAGCGGGTCCCGGAGGAAGTGCATTCCGTCGCCCACCGATTCCACGTCTCGATAGTTGACTTTCGTGTGTGCCATCCCAAACCACTACTCCCTCCTCCAGCAAAGTTCTCCCGCCCGACGAAGAGCTACCAATCGATGACGAGCCGTGATCAGTACTGTAGCCACTGGATGCGGTTGAAGTGGTAAGGAAAGCGGGGTGCCCTCACAATCGGCACGGGTGCAATGCCGGTGATGGCGCCGGACAGGCGGTTCGTGCCGGGTTTGTGAGAGCGTATCTTTACCAAGGACCGGAACGGTAAAACGCGTTCCGGAAGCTAAAAATCTCATTGTAGTAACCCGCACCCGCGTCTACTTTCGACCAATTCAGCGTCCTCCGTTCGGCGATTAGTACGTGGTGATGTGTGGTAATGGGGCCGAATCAGAGGTCGTACAACCGTTCCGCGTTCCCCCGCAGAATGTTCCGAGCGACCGTCGCGGCGTACGCTTCGTTCACGAACCCGTCGGCGACCAGGCTTTCGAGAACCGTCGCGAGCGCATCCCGCGTTCGTCGTTCGGCGAGGACGTATCGTTCGGGGACCGAGCAGGCGTCGCTACCGTACAGCACCTTCGTCATCGGTACCAGTTCGAACGCCGACTCGATGACCTGCTCACAGCCGTGCTGCACGAACGGGATGGCGAGCGAGAGGTCGAGATAAACGTTGTCGAACGTCGATGCGACGTATCCGGATTTGCGGACGTAGGGGTAGCCCGCGTGCAGAAGGACGACCTTCGCCGACGGATGCTGGGCGATAAAATCGGAGAGGAGCGTCGGATCGACCCGTCGCGGATGCGCATCCGAATCGCCGAATCCGGTGTGGAACTGTATCGGAACCGCTCGTTCCGCCGCCAGCGTACTCGCCCGATGGACGAAATAGTCGAGCACCGTCGGATCCGAAATCCGTCCCGACCAGCCGTCTCTGACGCTTGAAAACGCCGTCCTGGCTTCGCTACGATTCGGATTCCCGACCGCCAAGCCGCTTCGGTACGCGACGATGGTCTTCAATCCGACGTAATCGTCGGCGAGCGCGTCGTCTATCGCGTCCTCGAACGCCCGCTCGACGCCCGCGAACGAGTCGTGTCGATCCAGTAGCTCCTCCAATACGGGTTCGATTCGCAGGAGCGGGTGGACCGTCGCGGTCGTGTACGCGCGAAAGTCGTCCGGCGACGTGTCGGGAAACCCGTCATCTACGAGGATTTTCTCGGTGTTCGTTCCGTCGATGAGGTCGCGGCTGTACGATTCGAGGTCGACGGCGGCACGTCGGGAGAGCAGTTCGTCTTCGGTCTCACCCTCGAACCGTTCATCCAAAAGGTCGAGAGCGGCCCGATAGTTGAGCGTCTGTCGGGCGTGTCTCGGCGAGAGGTCGCCCTCGGTGAAGTACCCCGCGAACGATTCCCGAACCGTCTCCGCGGACAGCGGTTCGACGGGGTGGGCGTGGTTGTCGACGAGCGCGATGCCCTCGATTTGCTCCCGGAGGTCCATGGGAACTCATCCACGCCGCGATACAAGGTCGTTGCCTCCGGAAACGCCACCGTCGTTGACGGCATCGGTAAACGCCACCGTCGCTGACGGCATCGGTGCTTCCACGCTCGACCGACTGCCCTCACGACTGGTAGAAACCATGACGTGTGTTGCCGTGGTAGAGTGTATGGATCATGCCCACCGAATCGGAGGTCATCGACATCTGTGCGGGTGATGACGTGGAACTCGTCCGACTGCTTTGGGTCGACAACGCGGGCGTCGAACGGGGCCGGGTCGTCAACGCGGCGAACGTCGAGGACGTTTTCGCCTCCGGCGCGAACATCGCGCAGGCCCAACAGGCGTTCACCGACCTCGATTACCCCACCGAGGATGCGCCGTTGGGGCGCGTCGGGGAGGTCAGACTCGTCCCGGACCCCGACACCTTTCGAACTCTCCCGTACGCCGAACGCGCCGCGGCGATGATGTGCGACATCCATCGACTCGACCGGACGCCGTGGGAGATCGATCCCCGATCACGGCTTCGCGGCTTTCTCGACGAATTCGAATATCGGTCGCGCGCCGCGTTCGAACCCGAGTGGTATCTCGTCCGGGAAACGGCGGCGGGAATCGAACCGTTCGACCGAAGCGGCTGTTACACGGCGGACGGGATTCAGAGCGCCCACGACGTCGTCCTCGAAATCGTCGATGATCTCGCGGCCCAGGGGATCGAGATGGCGACGTACTACCCCGAGTACAGCCCCGGTCAGCAGGAGATCGCTATCGAACCCGGCGACGGCCTCACTCCGGCGGACGACCACGCGTTCTACAAACAGACGGTGAAAGCGGTGGCGGAAAACCACGATACCAGAGCCACGTTCTCCCCGAAACCGTTTCCCGACCACGCGGGTAGCGGGTGCCATCTCCACCTCTCCCTCTGGAACGGGGAGGAGAACGCGTTTCACGACCCGGACGACGAGTCGCCGTACGGGATTTCGGAGACGTGTAAGCGGTTCGTCGGTGGCGTGCTCGCCCACGCGAGGGCGCTCGTCGCGCTGACGGCACCCTCGGTCGTCTCGTACAAGCGACTTCAACCGGGCTCGTGGGCGTCGGCGTACACAGCGTGGGGGCTCGACAATCGGGAGGCGATGGTGCGTATTCCATCCGCACAGTGGGAGAACGCCGCGGCGACCACTCGTCTGGAACTGAAAGCCGCCGACAACACCGCGAACCCGTATCTCTCGCTCCTCGGCGTCCTGGCCGCGGGGCGGGACGGCATCGAGCGCGACCTCGACCCGGGAGAACCGCTCGACGTCGATCCGGGGAGCCTCTCCGAATCGGAGCGGGAACGTCGTGGTATCGAACGGCTCCCGCAGTCGCTCGGCGAGGCTATCGACGAACTCGAAGCCGACGCGGTTCTTTCGGACGCGATGGGCGACGACCTCCATCGGACGTACGTCGCGGTGAAGCGCGCGACGTGGACCGATGCGGCGACCGCAGTCACCGATTGGGACGTGGACACCTACACGCGGCTCTACTGAACGTCAATCCCTATCGTTTCCCGCCAGGAACGACCGGCCTCACGCGACCAGTTCGTCGATGATGGCGTTCGCGCTCGCGAGATTGGTCGCGAGGGGAACGTCGTGAACGTCGCACACTCGCAGGAGCGCGTTGATGTCCGGCTCGTGCGGCTGTGCGGTCAGCGGATCTCGGAGGAATATCACGGCGTGACAGTTTCCGGCGGCGACCGCGGCCCCGATCATCATGTCCCCGCCGAGCGGACCGGACTCCTTCGGTTCGACGACGAGGTCGGTTTCCTCGTTGATTCGCTGGCCGGTCGTCCCGGTCGAGATGCAGTCGGCGGTCGAAAGCTGGTCGATGTTCCGCCGGACGAACTCCACCATCTCCGGTTTCTTCTCGTCGTGTGCGATGAGCGCAATCTGCATGTGAGCCGGTACAACCGGGAACATCTTCAAGCTACGTCGTCACCCGACCGGAAAGCGACGACGAAAACGAACGCGTCGCCGAGACGTGTCTCCGTCGTGTCTACAAAGCTTATATTCTCTCAATACAATATTTATTGTATGGCTGGACGATTTCGACGCGGACTTTCCATCGTTGACGACAGTGTCGACGTCTTCCGGGACAATCCCTCCCTCGCGATCCTTCCGCTCCTGAGCCTTCTTTCGGTCGGGAGCGCGTTCGCCGCCGTGGCCGGGGTGTTGCTCTACTACGGCATCCTCGGCGACGTGCTCGGAAGCGACTTCCTTCAGTACGTGGCCGTGTTCGTCGGGTTGGCCGTTTCGTCAAGCGTCGGCGTGTTCTTCAACGCCGCCGTCGTCCACTGTGCGGCGAAATACTTCGACGGCGAGGAAACGTCCGCCCGAGAAGGGCTCGCCGCCGCGTGGCGAGTTCGATGGCGGATCGCCCTGTGGTCGGTGGCCGCGGCGACGCTCGGGACCGTGCTGTACATCATCGACGACAAGCTCGGTCCCCTCGGGAGCCTCGCACGATTGATCTTCGACCTCGCGTGGTCGTTACTGACGTTCTTCGTCGTCCCCGTTATCGTGCTCGAAGATACGGACGCCCTTCGTCCGATGTTACGCCAAAGCGGGGCCGCGTTCCGCGACACGTGGGGCGAGAGCGTCAGCGCGTCGCTGGGCGTTTCGCTCGTGTTCCTTCCGGTCGCACTGGTCGGACTCGTCTGTCTCGGCTGGGCGTATTTCGTCGCCGCCGGACTCCTGGCGTACGCCCTCGGAACCGTCGGCTTCGTGTTGCTCGTCGCTTCGATGGTCGTCTCACAGGTCGTCGGCATGATCGCACGAACCGCACTCTATCGGTACGCCACGACCGGGGAACAGGTCGGGCCGTTCACGGGTCGAAAACCGGACAGCGTCTTCCCCTCGAAGTAACCACCCGACTCCCATCGACATCGCTCATACGACGAGGAGTGGCTGACTGCGAGAGAAACCGGTCGATACGGTTCGCTGTTTGTCGATGAGGCAGTTAGTCGTCGATACGCGCTTCCGTTCCCGCGAGGTCCTCGATGACCTGCATCACGCCGGAGTTGTCGTCACGGCCGCGTCCCGTGGTCTCCATCGATTTATACAGTTCGTGTGCGACCGACGTCTGTGGGAGCGGGACGCCGAACTCCTCACCGGCGTCGGTTGCGATTCGGAGGTCCTTGTACTGATACGAGGCGAAAAAGCCGGGATCGAAGTTGCCCTCGATCATTTGCGATGCGCGGTTGTCAAGCGTCCAACACCCCGCGGCACCGCCGCTGATCGCGTCGATCACGGCTTCGAGGTCCGCACCCGCTTTTTCCGCGAAGACGAGGGCTTCGCTGACGCCGACCATCTGTGCCGAGACGACGATCTGATTGCACGCCTTCGTCGTCTGGCCCGCGCCGTTCGGCCCGCAGTGGGTAACCGTCTCGCCCATGACCTCGAAGAGATCCATCTGCTCGTCGAACACCGCCTCGTCACCGCCCGCCATGATGGAGAGCGTTCCCTCGATCGCGCCGACTTCGCCGCCGCTGATCGGCGCGTCGAGCATGCTCGCGCCCTTCTCGGCGATGTCTGCGGCGAGTTCTTCGGTCGTCGTCGGCGAAATCGTGGACATGTCGATAACCGTCATGCCCTCGCTCACTCCCGCGAGGATACCGTCGTCGCTCCGGACGATTTTCTCGACGACCGCCGAATCCGGCAGACACGTGATGACGACGTCGACCCGTTCCGCGACATCGCGCGGGGAATCGCCCGCCGAACCGCCGTACTCGACGAGTTCGTCAACCGGTTCCTGTGAGCGATTGTACCCGACGACGTCGTATCCCTCGTCGATGAGGTTCTTCGCCATTGGTTTGCCCATGATTCCGAGTCCGATGAAGCCGATAGTCTTCCCTGTCATCGTTTGTTGGTTTGTGTGCGACAGCAAAATTATGGGGGTAACGGCGAATCGGATGGTTTCGGGTTTCGACCCCGTGGTGATTTCCGGTACCGACGTTCGGTCGTCGGGCGGTCAGTCGTCGCTGGTAACGGACCGATTCGGCGACTGGCTCGATGCCGGTTTCGGGGAGATGTCCTTGCGCCAAGCGTCCAAACCGGAGAACGCGTACACCAGTGCGATCAGCGTCACGAGGCCGATGGGGAGCAGTACGAGCGGGCCGACGCTCGTAAGTCCGTACAGCAGGTAAAGGAACGCCGTCGCCGTGAGGACGGTGAACGCGTAGTACATCTGCGTGCGAACGTGATCGATGTGATCCGATCCGGCGAACGTCGATGCGAGGACGGTCGTGTCCGAGATGGGCGAGCAGTTGTCCCCGAAGATGGCACCGCTGAACATCGCGCCGACCGAGACGGCGATGAATCCGGGGGAATGGCCACCGATTTTCCACGCCAGCGGAATCACGATGGGAGTCATGATGGACATCGTTCCCCACGACGTGCCGATGGCGAGGGAGATGACGGCGGAGATGAGGAAGATGACGACGGGGAGCACCGTCGACGAGACCGTTCCCGATGCGTACTGCGTGACGTACTGGCCGGTCCCGAGCGCCGACGCCACCGACCCGATGGACCACGCCAACACGAGGATGCTGACCGCCGGAAGCATCGTGCCGAACCCGTCGAGGATGGTGTCCATCGTCTGGTCGAGCGTCATGATTCCCTCCCCGAGCGCCAACGCGATGGCCGTGGCGACCATGGCGAACGACCCCCAGACGAGTGCGGTGGCGATGTTCGTGTTGTTGACCATCTCTATCGTCGACCGACCGGGACTGTACCCCATTATCACCGCGCCACCGACGACGACGGCGACGAGCGCGAAGACGGGAAGGATGAACGTCCGAAGGGGAGCATCGTCGTCCAGCGGTTTGCCCAGATCATCCTTGATGTTCTGAAGCGGGTTCGCGTCGTCGCGGATGACGTTGCCGGTCCGCTGTGCGCGGTTTTCGGCGTCCAGCATCTCGCCGAAATCCCGGCCGCTGATGACGATGATGCCGACCATCGCCAGCGCCAGTATGGAGTACATGTTGTACGGAACGCTGTGAAGGAACGTCGCGGTCGCGGTGGGGGTCTGTTCGGCGATTCCGAGCTTTTTGTACTGGTCCGCTATCAATCCTATTTCGAACGCGACCCAACTGGAGATGCCGATGGTCGCCATCGGCGCGGCCGTCGAATCGAGGATGTAGGCTAGCTTCTCGCGCGACATCCGCTTCTCGTCGGCGATGCTCTTTAGCGAACTGCCGACGATGGCGTTGTTGGCGTAGTCGTCGAAGTTCCAGATGAGGCCGAGCAACCACCCCACGACCCCGACTTTTCGATGGGAGTCGATCCGTCTCGTGGCGAACCGCGTTATCGCCATCGCGCCGCCCAACCGCCAGATGAGCGCGATTCCGGCCCCCAAGAGCATCGTAAAGACGAGGATCTTCGCGTTGAACGTGCTGTTCCCGATGGAGTTGATTATCCAATCGAACGTTTTCGCGATGCCGACGTTTCCGCTGTAGATGATGCCGCCCGTCCAGACGCCGATGAAGAGCGACAGCATCGCCCGGCGCGTGATGACGGCGAGCACGATGGCCAAGACGGGTGGTACCAGTGATAGCGCTCCGAAATCCGATGGCATGCTATGCTCATTCACATCACGGGTTAATAGTGGTTTTTGCCGATGTTGATAAACCGGCCGGTTCTCTGAATTTTATGCTGAGCGGGAACTCGCGGTGGTGACGACGGGATATCTCCTATCATCCATCATCCATCAACCAACCACCAACCACAACCACCAACCACCAACCACCAACCACCAACTATCCACCGACCACCCGGTTATATCGTCCGGAAATACGAACGTCGAGGCATGACCGTCACGGCCATGCTGGTTGTCGCACCGCTCGACGATTCGAACGCCGATTTCGACGCGGAAATCGCGAACGCGATAGACGCACTGGAGGAGTTCGACGTTCAGTACGAGACACATCCGATGGAGACGACGATTCAAGCCGACGAACTCTCGGAGGTGTTCGCCGCCGCACAGGCGGCCACGGAAGCGGTCGATGCGTCACGGACGCTGACGACGCTCAAAATCGACCACTTCCGCGAGGAGACGCTCGACGTGAGCGAGAAAGTCGAGCGCGTCGAACGTCATCTCGGGCGCTCGGCTCGAAATTCGGATGACGATGCGGAATAGGTACCGCAGATAAAACGTGAACGATCGGTGGAATCGGTACACTGTGTTCGAGGCAGTGTGCCGTGTTCCCTGCCGGTAGCCTCCCTGCGACTATTTCTCGCAGCAGCACGGGAGCGATTCGAGACCGTACAGGCCGCTCAGCGGTTGCAGCTCCGTCAAATCGGCTTCGACCGTTTCGAATCGGTCGAGAAGCGCTTCGAGCGCGATGTCCGCCTCCAGTCGAGCGAGCGGCGCGCCCAGACAGTAGTGAACCCCTTTTCCGAACGCGATGTGCCGATTCGGCCGTCGCTCCGGGCGGAACTCCTCGGGGTCGTCGAACAGTTCCGGGTCACGGTTGGCGGCACCTAACCATCCCGTGACGACGTCCCCGGCCTGGATCTGCTGTCCGTTCAGTTCCACGTCCTTCAGGGCGATTCGGTCCAGCGATTGGATCGGCGACCGATAGCGGAGTACCTCCTCTATCACCTTCTTGCGGTCTATTTCTCCCGTTCGGACCGCATCCATCATCCCTTTCTCTTCCAAACACCAGATGGCGTTCGTGAGGAGGTTCGTCGTCGTGATGTTACCCGCGAGAAGCAACAGCATGCAGAACCCGACCCGTTCTTTCTGGGTCAGTTCCTCTGTCGTCGCTGCGAGGGTGATGAGGTCGTCACCGTCGCCCCCTCGGCGCTCCTCCAGCAACTCCGCGAAATACCGACCCATCTCTTCCTGTGCCTGCCGATGCTCCCGTCTGATTCGGTCGATGTCGGTGCCGTCCGTGGAACGTGCGACGAGTGCATCCGACCACTCCTTGAACTGGTCGCGTCGGTCGGACGGGATGCCGAGCAGTTCGGCGATGACGATGACGGGCAGGGGGACGGCGAAGCTATCGACGAAATCGATTCGGTCGTCACCCTCGATGTCGTCCAGCAACTCCTCGGTCAGTTCCTCTATTCGGGGGCGATACTCCCGCAACGTTCCCGGCTGGAATCGTTCGTTGACGAACCCTCGCAGTCGCTCGTGTTCGGGCGGGTCCACGCTGATCATCGTCTGTAGTATCGATCCACCCTCGTCCGATGCGCGCGCGGAGTCGTCCGCGAGTACACTTCGATCCGAGGTAAACGCCTCGTGGTCGCCGAGTATGCGGTCTATCTCTTCATATCGGAAGAGGTCCCACCGCTGTCGCTCTTCGTTGAAATGAACGGGGGAGTCGCGCCGCATTTCGGCGTACCATTCGAACGGTTCCAGTTGTCCCTCTCGGCTGCGAATCGCTTTCGGAAGCGTTCCCTTTCCTACGGGTGAATCTGATGACGACACAAATTTACTGAACGTTCGGTAAATTATAGACCTTTTGGTGACTCCCCCACCGAGGGCTTCGGTTTTCACCCCCGTATCAGTTCGTTGTTGATGTACGACAACAACGAGACGCGAACCGCCGCGACCGCGGCGCTCCGGTCGGTCGTCGCCCGGTTGTACGTCGCTCCGCTCGTCGTGGCGAAGATATGCTCCGCAACGCGCCTGGAATCGACGTTTCGAAACACGCCTTCGTCGATTCCCCTATCGATTATCCGCTCGACCCGTTTCACGATCAGGCCGTCTATCTCCGTGAACTGCTCGCGGAACTTGTCGTTCATAACCGCCTGTGAGCGAAGTTCCACCATCACGGCCCGGTGCTGGCTCTCTTCGTCACTCAGTTGGAGGGGGAGAAGCGCTTCTACGAGCTGTTCGAGCTCCCGATTGGGGGCTTCGTCATCGGTATCGATATTGGCTTCGAGTCGATCGATCGTGAATTCGAGAAAGGACTGCAACAGGTCCTCCTTGGAATCGTAGTGGTAGTACAACGAGGCCTTCGATTGGTTCAGTTCGTCGGCGATCCGGGAAATCGAGAGCTGTGCATACCCGTGCTGGAGTAACGCCCTCCGTGTCGCCTCCATGATCTGTTCTTCGGACTCGCTCCATCTGTTTCCGATCGTATCTTCGGACATTGTCGTGTTCACGTTGCTGTCGGTGCGGGGTGATTCGGAACCGGAATTTTCACGCGGAAAGCGACGGTTGGCCACCGGGAGGGTCTCGTACGGACGTCCCCGCACCGTCTCCCCCGTATGGACGCATATCGATGTCGTCGTCGGATAAACTGCCACGATACACTCCGAGCAGCCCACATGTCGCGGAACGGTGGACTTCCGGAGATCACTGTTTCCCTATCCGCCGAATGGGTAGTTGGTGGCAAAAACGTTTCGTTGAACTGATACTGGCACGAGGGTCTTCTGATTTCGAGACTGCTAGAAGGACTATCGGCCACCAAAAGGACTTTTACTGAACGGTCGTTAAGCAAGTTATGGCGAATCAGAACCCCGAACTCGACAGGCGACTTCCGAAAGGACTCGAACCGTCCGAGCGACGGATGGACCCGTTCCCGTGGTACGAGACGATGCGTCGCACCGAACCCGTTCGGTACGACGAAGAGCGCGAGCGGTGGGACGTATTCGGCTACGACGACGTCAAACGCGTGCTCTCGGACTACGAAACCTTCTCCTCCGCGGAACTGTCGGATTTCGACCCGTTCGGCTCCCTCGGTACGGTTCTGGTGGACGAGAATCCACCCGAACACAGCCGCATCCGTGGCATCGTCGACGAGTACTTTCGTCCGGGGAACCTCGAATCCCTCCGCCCGTCGATTCGAGCCATCGCCGACGACCAACTCGACGAGGCGCTCGCCAGCGGTCCCGACATCGACGTAATCTCGGAACTCACCGCACCCGTCACGGCGCGTACCATCTCCCGTCTGCTCGGAATCCCGGCCGACCAGTGGGACATCATCAAACGATGGACCGGTGCGATGGAGGGGGCGAAGGGGGACCCACAAAAGCTGTTCGCGGAAGTGCGCGAGTACTTCGGGGAACTCATCGAGGAGCGTCGAGTGACGGGCGGAGACGACCTCATCTCGGTTATCACGGATACCGACTCGCACGACGTACCCCTTTCCAAGGAGGAACAGGTCTCGTTCTGCATCTTCCTCTTCCTGGCCGGTCACTCGACGACGACACACGCCGTCGGCAACGCGCTGTGGACGCTCGACGAGGAAGGGTACTACGCGGACCTGCGTGACGGGGCGATCGATCCGAAGATGACGTTCGAGGAGGTCCTCCGGTATCGCGGCCCCGTGCAATCGCTCTCCGGGCGGGTGACGACGGAGGAGGTGGAGTTGAGCGGGACGGTCATTCCCGCAGGAGAGCAGATAACCTCGTGGATCGGATCCGCGAACCGCGATTCGGCGGTGTTCGACGACCCCGAGGAGTTCCGCCCGGAGCGGCGAGCGAATCGGCACATCGCGTTCGGGTTCGGACCGCACCACTGTCTGGGTGCCCCGCTCGCGAAATTGGAGGGGAACATCATTCTCGATGCCGTCACCGACCACGTCGAGGATATCGAAGTCCTCTCGGAGTCGGTCGACCCGGTGACCTCACCGGTCAGTTACGGATTCGACCGCCTCCCGATGAAGTTCTATACTTGAACCACACTTGCGCCATCGGTTCGTTCCGTCGAAACGGTCGATAACCACCAACCGAGCGGACGAAACCGGCTATGCGGTTCGAACGGCGTTACCCCGTTGGTCATAGCCCGTTCGTCATTCGGTTGTCTCGGGCGTCGTGCGCGTGTACCACCACGCCCAGAGGACGAGAACGCCCTGAAGCGGGAGGCGGACCCACACCCCGATCCGAGCGATGTCCTCGGCCCAGTCCGGAACCGCATCGGGGAGTTCGCCGCTCATCGCCATGTGAACGTTCGCCGGGAACACGGCGACCAGCAGTGCGATGATTCCCCACGCGGAGAGGCGACGCGTTCGTCGAATCATCACGCCGATTCCGAGGACGATTTCCGCGATTCCGGAGAGATACACCAGCGCGACAGGGTTCGGGAACTGTGGCGGCACGATTCGAGCGTACGCCTTCGGGACGACGAAATGCATCACCCCCGCGATGGTGTAGAACAGCCCCATCACGTAGAGCAGCGGTCGTTCGAGTCGAGACGGGTCGCCATCGCCATCGTCGTTCATACCGGGGGTACGGACCGACGGACAAAAATAGTGTTCCGTCTTCGACCCACGACGAGTTTCGTCGCGGTTCCCGACCGTCCCACGTCGATCAGTCTCCCAAGGTGAACGACCGATTCGGAGCGCTCAATACGGACAGTCCGCTACGGGAAACCAGTGGTTCAGGACATCCTCGGAACGCTGTTCGGCGGCCCGTTTGCGGTGATGAATACCATCGGACTCGTCGCCTTCGCACTGGTCGGCGCGACCAAGGCGATACGCGAGGAGTTCGACCTGTTCGGCATCACCGTCGTCGGCCTCGCCACCGCGTTTGCAGGCGGGATGACACGCGACGTGCTCGTGAATCGGGTGCCGCTTGCGCTCACGTCCCCGATAGAGATCGGTTTGGGTGTGTTCGGCGTCTGTCTGGCGGTCGGGCTGACCCTCGTGCTCGATTCCCCCGACGATCATCCCGTGACGCTCCTCTCCGACGCCGTCGGCCTCGCCGCGTTCGCCACGACCGGGGCCATCGTGGCGACCGACACCGGCGTTTCGGGCTTCGGTGTCGTTGCCATCGCGACCATCAACGCGGTCGGTGGCGGCGCGCTCGCGGACGTGCTATTGAATCGGTCACCGTTCATCCTGCTCGAAGATTTCTACGCGAGTTGCGCGGTGTTGGGCGGCGGCACGTATTGGCTCGTCACCGCCCTCGGCGGTGTCGGCGTCGGAAATACCGCCGCCGCGATGTGCGCCGCGGTGACCGTCGGAACGCGGGTGGCGGCGGTCACGTACGGGTGGTCGCTTCCGACGGTGCAGATACTTGGCGTGGAGAGGAAGGAAGGCCAGTAATTACGATCGCTATCCTCAGCTGATACGGTACCGTTCGATCTTGTCGTAATCGATTTCGATCCCGAGACCCGAACCCCGTGGCACGTCGAGCGTGCCACCGGTACAGTCGAACGGGTCCTCGATAACGTCGTCCTCCCAACCGTAGTAGACCGAATCGGGCGGGAGCGAAAAGCCCGGTATTCCGTAGACCGCGTGCAGAATCGCCGCCGTTCTGATCCCGAGGTCGAACGCGCAGTGGTGTGCCATCGGAAATCCGGCGTCCTCGGCGATGGACGCCTGCTGCCGCAATCCCGCTATGCCACCAGCGGGCGTCAAATCCAACACGGCGACGTCGATTGCCCCTGCGTCGATGAGTCGCCGCAGGTTGTGGGGAATGTAGGTGTCCTCGTTCGGCCCGATCGGTTGTCCGGTGCGCTTCAGTCCGGCCAAGGACTCGTGTGCATCGACTCGAATCGGTTGTTCCATGTACTGGAGATAGATCCCGGCGTCGGCGAGCATCGAACCGACGCGGATCGCTTGGTCGGTGGTCCACCCCTGATTGGGGTCGAGACGGAACTCCAGTTCGCCATCGACCGCATCGTGCATCGCCTCGATACGGGCGACGTCCTCCTTCCAGTCCCGCCCGGCTTTCGTCTTCAGCACGGAGTATCCCTCGTCGTGCACGGCGGCGGCGCGTTCACGGGACTGCTCGGGCGACAGGATTCCGAGACAGTACGCGATTTCAACCTCGTGATCCTCCCCGTACTCCCCCTGATGTTCCCGGTGTCTCGTCTCCGTCTGGTTCGGTGCCGTCCACCCGCCGAGCAGTTCGTAAATCGGTTTTTCGAGCGACTTGCCGACGATGTCCCAACAGGCGACTTCGACTGGTGCGAAAAACGGGTCGGCGTTGGCGTACTCGATGAACACCTGTCGCCGGAGTTTTTCCAGTTCGAACGGGGACTGGCCGACGACGAGCGGGCGAATTCCCTCCTCGATTATGGCGACGGTCGCTTCCGGCGTGAGGAACACGCGAACCTCTCCCCATCCGGAAATTCCCTCGTCGGTGTCCACCCGAACGAGGACGCGGTCCATGTCCGTCAGCGAGTTGTGATTCGTGACGTAGGGTCCGATGCCACCGTCTTCGAACGGGACGAGCGGGACGTTGACGGCGACCGCTTCGATATCCGTGATCTTCATGGAGAGGAAATCATCACCGCGTGAGTCTGTGAAAATTCGCTTCTAGATGCATCATTACCGTGCCCCGCTTTCGAGGACGTGACGGTCCAACCGACACATTCCGTATTCGGATACTGGTATGCCATAGAATATCTCTCATAGCCGGTGATGATAAATCCGCATCATCGAACTAGGCGTCGACAAGTATGGAAAACATATTAATATATAGCTAACAGCCGTTAATTTAATTAATTTCGGACTTCGAATCACAGCTGGATCATGAAACCCAATCGACGGCGGTTCCTGAAAGGTGCGAGTGTCGCCGGACTCACCACGGTGAGCGGTCTGGCGTTCAGCGGCACGACGACTGCCGCGTCCTACACGATAGACAGCGACCTTCGGCAGACCGTCGGAATCTCCGGTAGCCAACTCGACTCGGCGGTCGATTCGGTGTCGCCGGGGAGTCCGCTCGTCGGGCTTGGCGACACGTGGGTCAACGTCCAGAACAATCGAAACATCAACGCGGTGTACATGGCGGCCCACGCAGCGCTCGAATCAGCGTGGGGGCGGAGCAACATCGCACAGGAGAAGAACAACATCTACGGTTTCGACGCGCGGGACATCTGTCCGGCGGAGTGTGCTGACGGATACGCGTCGTTCGAACAGTGTGTCCGCCAAGTGATGGCGTACGTCGACGAGGAGTACCTCTCCACAGACGGGACGTACTACGAAGGTTCGACGCTGCGCGGGATGAACGTCCACTACGCGTCGGACGACCAGTGGGCGGAGAAGATCGCAGACATCATGAACGACATCGCCGCCGAACTTCCCTCGGGCGGCGACGGCGGAAGCGGCGGCTTCGCCGACGGTGATCAGGTGGCACCGACGACGGCGTTGCACACCCGAGAACAGCCCGGTACGGACCAGACCGTCGTCGCCACGATTTCGGCGGGCGAGGTCGGTGAAATCATGAACGGTCCCATCGACAAGGACGGCTATACCTGGTGGGGTGTCCACTGGCTCGACCGCGGCGTCTGGGGCTGGTCGGTCGAACGCTACCTCACCGACGCATAGTACTCACAACTCACCGGTTCTCATCCAACAACGGCAACAACGGCAACAACGATAACAATGACACGAAAACTCGATCGACGATCCGCGATCAAGACCCTCGGCACCGGCGCGGCAGGCATCGGCATCCCAATCGCACTGAGTGGTTCGGCGGCCGCATTCAGCGACGGCGAAGAGGTCGAAGCGACGACTGCATTGAACACCCGAGAACAACCAGGAACCGATCAGACCATCGTCGCCACCGTGAACGACGGCGAGGTCGGCGAGATCATGAACGGTCCCACCGACAAGGACGGGTACACCTGGTGGGGCGTCCACTGGCTCGACCGCGACGTGTGGGGCTGGTCGGTCGAACGCTACCTCACGTCCACCGGGGGCGGTGGTAGCGGTGGTTCCAAACCATCGGTGACGTTCGACCAAGCCGCGTCGGGCAACTACGCGGCGGCGAACCGAACGGCGAGCGACATCAACTGGATCATCATCCACACTATCCAAGGATCGTACGAGGGTGGCATCAGCGTGTTCAACGATCCGGATTCCGGCGTGAGTGCCCACTACGTCGTCGGCAACAGTTCGGGACAGATCACCCAGATGGTGTACGACGACGACATCTCCTACGCCGCCGGGAACTACGATTACAACAGCGCAGGCCTCAACTTCGAAAACGAGGGCTACGCGTCCGAAAGTCATCCCGACCAACTGTATCAAAACCTCGCCTCCATCGTGAGTTGGGCGTGTGAGGAGTACGGCATTCCGAAATCCCATCCGACGGGTGTCGCTCCGGCGGATCCGGCCAACGGATCGGGTATCATCGGCCACGAACAGGTTCCCGACCCCGACAACCCCAGCGTCGGCGGTGGCGCAAGCCATCACACCGACCCAGGCAGCGGGTGGGAGTGGGACTACTTTATGAGTCTCCTGTAAAATCGTCCCGCGAAAAACCCGGAGTTCGCTGATTTTTGCGACCGTCGTCGAAGATCACACTTATCGACATCCTTCGTCCATTGGAAACGACACCCTCCCGTGCAATAGGTGCCTCAGCTATAATTTCTACCGTTTTTATCTCTTTTATCTCACCTCGCTCACCTTGTCCACCTTTACCACCTCTCCTACCTCTTTCACCTATTTTAGCTACTCCAGCTACGTTCCCCCATCCATCCTTCTCTCGACCTGCGCTTTCCTCCCTCTTTGTCACCACCTGCATCACCTATTGTACCTTGACTACCTATCCCAACTATCCTAATTGGCCCACCTCTTCTTCTCTTCACCCTCATTTCGTTTGTCCATCCCTTGCCATTCCGCTGTGTTCTCCTTCACTGTCTCATCTGATGCCTCTCCAACCTATCCTACCTATTCCAATGCCTCATCCCGTCTACCCCTCCTATACTTCCGATACCGTGATGTCATTGACTCCTCGCGTGTCATCCATCCCCCGTGTCTTCTCTTCCCTGTTTCACCTATTGGTACTATTCTACGCAAACTACCTATTCCGACTATTCTGTCTATCTCGGCTCTCGTTCCTATCTCCCCTTCCCCACCTATCTCATGTGGCCTACTCTACCTGTGCTACCTATTCTACCTATCCAACCTATTTTATCGATTTCAGCTATCCCAACGGCTCCATCTATTTTATCTATCCTCCACATTTCATCTGTTCTACCTCGCCTATCCCAGATATTATTCCTATCCTCTCTTGCTCACCTGTCCTACCTATCCTACCTATTCTACCTTTCTCACCTGCTTTGCCTCTCGTCCGATTATTCGCGGTTGTTCGGTTCCCGATGGTTCGACCGTTATTTCGTCCACGTGTTGTCGATACGATTATGAGGCGTGCCCACGGATGGCACGCTGAATGATCCGTCCAGCGATTCAACTCTACACGCTCCGTGACCTCGACGAACCGCTCACGAAAACCATCTCCCGCGTCTCCGAGACGACGTACGACGGTGTCGAATTCGCCGGGTTCCACGACCAGTCACCGGAAACCATCGCCACGGCACTCGACGACTCCGGCCTCGAACCGGTCGGTGCGCACGTCGGCTTGGACGCGTTGGAGTCGGAGTACGACACCGTTGTCTCGGAGTACGGGACGGTCGGCTGTGACCGAATCGTCGTCCCGTCGTACGGAACGGACGGTTTCGATTCCACCTCGGCCATCGCCGAGACCGCGAACCACCTCTCGGAACTCGCCGACCGACTCGCGGACGACGGCTTCCGACTGTCCTACCACAACCACGCGTACGAGTTCGAGGCGATCGAGGGCGACTCCGCCACCGCGTACGACGAGTTCGTCGCGCGGAAAAGCGACAGCCTCGAACTGGAGTTCGACGTCGGACTCGCTCGGTTCGGCGGCGTCGACCCGCTTTCGTATCTCGATCGATACGCCGACGACATCTCGCTCGTCCACCTAACCGACACGGTTCCCGGCGACGATGGCACGCTGCACGTCGATCTCGGGGAGGGTGTCCTCGACCTCGATGCGTGTGTTCGGGCGGCCGACGATACCGGTGCCGAGTGGCTCATCCACGAAAACGGGTTGACGGAGAACCCCGCAGCAACGTTGGAATCGAGCGCGATTCGCGTCGGTGAACTGCTCGATAGCGCGTAATCGTCCGGCGCGATTCGATACCGCGGACGTGCATTTCGTCGTTCGTCAGTTTGGACTTTCCCCCGTCCAAATCCTTATCACAACGCGGTAGGACGTAGCCATATGCGACGCATCGTCCTCGTCGGAAGGAACGGCTCGATACGAGCACATGCCGAGCGATACGCTCGCTTCGAGGATACGACCGTCGCCGGGGTCGTTCTCGACTCCGACTCCGGCACAGATTCCGACTCCGGCACCGACCCCCTCGACGGAATCGACGCGCCACGATACGACTCGCTGGCAACCGCACTCGATACGGTCGGCGCTCACGGCGTCGATATCTGCGGGTCGGGCGTCGGACGTACCGACACGATAGATACCGCGCTTTCCGCCGACGTCCCGGTTCGGTGTGACCCGCCGCTCTCGCTCGACGACGCGGCGACCGAACGGCTCGTTTCGCGCGCATCGACCGGAACCGGATGGGTTCTCGTCCGTTCCCCACATCGCTTCTCCCGGCTGTACGACCGACTCCGAGCGGGCGTCGAAACGGGGAGCATCGGAACGATCGGCGTCGCTCGAATCAAGCGAACCGCACCGTTCGACGGTCCCGGTTGGAACGTCTCGTATGCCGGTGTGCAACGCGAAAATCCCGTCGAAGACGTGCTCTGTGAGGTTCTCGCCCACGACTTCGACGTCTTGGACTGGACGTTCGACGCCGTCGAGCGGGTCTTCGTTCGCACTCGGTCCCGGGAGGGATACGCTCACGCGCACGCGCTCCTGACCTTTCGGGGTGGCGGCCGAGCGACTGTCGAAACGACGTGGGGACGGGACGACGCTCCCGCCCCACGACTCCACGTCGAGTACAGCGGCAATCACGGTCGGCTCGACTTCCACGAGCGCGATGCATCTACCGCACTCTCGGACGGAAGGCGGTGTCTCACCGTCGATCCCATCGAAGACGATTGCCGCGGTCGCTCGCTCCGAACGTTCGTGGATTCGGTTCGCGGCGAGAAACGGCACCCCGAAACCGTCTCCGACCGCGCTGCGACACGGATTGCGGCCGCCACCCGCCGGTCGGCGGACCGCGGGAAACCGGTCACGCTCACGGGGGACGACACGTGACGATTCGACTCGGCATCTGTTCGACGGCCCACGTCAACTCCGGAGTGTACGCGTCCCTCATCTCACAGCTTCAGGGGGTCGAACTCGTCGGTATCTCCGACGAAAACCGCGAACGTGCGCGCCGACAGGCCAACGCGGTCGGAACGTCCGTGCTGTCACAGCACCAGTTGATGGGGGAAACCGACGGGATCGTTCTCTGTTCGCCGACCTCCCGTCACGGCGAACTCATCGACCTCGCGCTCCAGTACGACGTGGCGATCCTCTGTGAGAAACCCCTCGCCACGTCGGTCTCGGACGCCGCTGCGATTCGGGACCGGTGCGCGGAAAGCGACGTGGTCGCCGGGATGGCCATGCCGATCCGATGTAGCCGCCCGATGCGACGGCTGAAGGAACGGTACGAGGCGGGTGAACTCGGCGATCTCGTCGCCGTCTCGGGCATCAATCGCGGTCGAATGCCCGGCGGTTGGTTCGTCAACCCGGACCTCGCGGGCGGTGGCGCGGCCGCCGACCACACCGACCACATCGTGGACATCGTTCGGTGGCTCACCGGCGAGGAAGTCACCGAGGTGTACGCCGAGATGGATACCAGATTCTACGACATCGCCGTCGAAGACGTGAACCTGCTGTCGATGGAACTGTCGAACGGCGCGCCGTTCGTCCTCGACGGGTCCTGGAGCACCCCACAGGAAAGTTCGTTTTGGGGTGACGCGGAGGTCGAACTCGTCGGGTCGAACGGAACCCTCTCGGCCGACTGTTTCGGCCAGCGATATACCAGTATCTGCGATACAAATCACGGCAACCACAACGAAACCCTGTACTGGGGTGCCGACCCGAACAACGAACTCCTGAACGACTTCGTCGAGGCGATTCGTACCGGCCGGGAGCCCGTGACGCCGATGGACGAAGCCGTCAAGACGACCGCCGTTATGGAAGCGGCCTACGAATCCATCGAGCGGGACGAATCGGTCGAAGTCGGGTACTGACGACGAAGCGAAAGCGAGTCGCGATCAGTCCAACGCGGCCGTCTCGGTCGTCTCGACCGCGACGGACTCGCCCCGTTTCGCGGATTCGTACGCGGCTTCCACGACGGCGACGTCGCGTACGGCGTCCGCACCGGTTTTGAGCGGCGGTCGGTTCTCCGCGACGCTCTCGACGAAATCGGCCACGAGTCCCTCGTCCGGGTTCGACCCCCAGTACAGCGACCGAATACCGGCATCGTCGGTATCGCGCGTCTGCTTTATCTTCTGGTCGAAGCAGTCGATGGAGACGACTCCTTCCGTACCGACGAGCCTGAGCGTCGCGTCGCCCCAGAAATCCCACTCGTCGGGTTTGCTCCAGGAGCCGTCGAGGACGAACTCCGTCCCGTCGGTGAGCTTCATCGACAGCAGGTTCACGTCCTCCACCGGGATATCGTGGAATCGCGTTCCGATTTCGGCGTACACTTCGCTCACCTCCTCACCGGTGAGCCACCGAACGATGTCCACGATGTGAACCGAGTGGTCGGTCGTCGCCCCGCCGCCGGAGGCCTCCGGATCGACGAACCAGCCGCCGGGCATCTGGCCGCGGTTCGTCCCGCTCAGGAACTGGAGGGTGCCGAGGACGCCGTTTTCGAGCGCCGTCTTCGCGTTTCGTACCGGCTGGTTGAACCGGAGCGGCATGGCGACGCCGAGGTTCACACCCGCGGTCTCACACACGCTCACGATTTCGCGCGCCTCGGAGACGGTCGGCGCGAGCGGCTTCTCACAGAGGATATCGACGCCCGCCGCGGCGGCGTCCTGCACCCACGTCGCGTGGTCCATATTCGTCGAACAGACGATGACGCCGTCCACCGAGGCCAGCAGTTCGGTCGGCTCCATGAACTCGACGTCGTACTCGTCGGCTTTCGCGCGGGTCGCGGTGACCCCGTCGCCGGTCTCCGTGACGCCGACCAGTTCGGCGTCCGAGAGGTCGTTCAGACAGGCGGCGTACGAGTCGGCGTGGAGGTGGGCCGTCGAACAGATGCCGATGCGGACGGTCATGTGTGCACCTCCGCGGGGGAAACGGCTTCACCGCGCTCGCTCGATTCGATGGCGGCGAGGGCGATTCTGACGGCTTGACGGGCGTCGTCGGGCGAGATGTCCGGCTCGGTGCCGTTGCTCACACAATCGACGAAGTGTTCGAGTTCCAGCGTGTACGGGCTCGTCGCCAGCGGACTGGACGGCGCGTTGGTTCCCTCGGCACCGCCGGAGACGCGGACGGAGTTCTCGTCGCGTGAATCGAACTCCAACAGCCCCTCGTCGCCCGCGAACTCGTAGCTCGTGGTGAACGGCGTCCCCTCAGGATAGCCCCACGATGCTTCGACGTGGCCGACGACGCCGTTCTCGAACCGCAGCGTCACCGACGAGTGTTGGTTCAGGTGGCCGTCGTTCCACGACGCCGTTCGGGCGAAGACACGGTCCACGTCACCGGCAATCCAGCGGAGATAATCGAAGTCGTGAATCGCCATGTCGAGGAGGACACCCCCGCTTTGCTCGGTATCGCCGAACCACGAGTTGGTGCCGTATCGCGGCGGCGAGGAGAGCCGCTCGGTGTGAAGCGTTCCCAGCGAACCGACATCTCCGGCGTCGATACGGCGCTTGGCTTCGACGTATTCTGGGAAGTACCGCAGCACGTGCCCCGTCATGAAGGTGATATCCGCGTCGGTCACCGCCTCGACGATGGCGTCCGCATCCGTCGTCGTTCGGGCGAGCGGTTTCTCGCAGAACACGTCGAGACCGCACTCGGCGGCAGCCTCGACGAGTGGCCGGTGTGTCGGCGTCGGCGTGCAGATATCGACGGCCGTGATGTCGGCGTCGCTCATCATCTCCGCCGCGTCCCTGTACACGTCGGCGTTCGCCGTCTGCTTCTCGGCGAACGTGAAACGCTCCTCGTCGAGCGACGCGACGGCCGCGATCTCCGCCCCGTCTATCTCCTGATAACTGTTAGCATGTGTCGTGCCCATGAATCCAGTTCCCACTAATCCGATTCGTTCCATCATTCTATACTGTGGAAGTAGTGGTCTTAAACCTTCTGTCGCCCCGGATAAATTTCAGATGTTCGACCACGTCGTCGCGGTCGCTCCCGATGTCGGACCGACCCCGGCGAACCGACTGCTCTCGTCGAACACCGGCCGGATGACGGACGGGTCTTCGATGAGGTGCAGACGCAGGTAACTGCCCCGAGCGCGTCCGTCCCCGGTTCGCGTGATATCGAGCACTTCGAGGAACTCCCACTCCCGGAGCAGGTCGTGGACGCGCCGCTTCGAGAGGACCGTGAGACCGGCGTCGGCACAGACGTCCTCGTAGGCCGCGTACACGTCCGTCGTCTTGAACGTCCGCGACCGCTCGACGAGAGCCAGCGAGACGATGGCGAGGAGTGTCGCCTTCTGTTGGGCCGTCGCCCCAGTGAACAGCGTTTGGAACCGGTCGCGCTCGGCGAGCGTGTCGGCGCTTTGGACGTGGTCGATGGTGATGGTTTCGGACTCCTCCCCGACCGCGAGTTCCCCGGCGTGACGGATCAGATTGATGGCCTTCCGTGCGTCGCCGTGTTCCTCCGACGCGAGCGACGCACAGGTCGAGAGCACCTCGTCCGAAAGCACCCCACGACGGAACGCCTCGGAGCGGCTTCGAATGATTTCACGGAGGTCATCCCGACTGTACGGGGCGAATATGATCTCACGTTCCTGCAGGCTACTCTTGACGCGTTCCTGCAATCGTTCGCGGTATCGCACCTTGTTACTGATTCCGACGATACCCACCGAACAACGGGAGAGCTTCCCGGTTTCCTCGGCGCGCGACAACTGCAGGAGCAGTTCGTCGTTTTCGAGTCGGTCTATCTCGTCCAGTACCACGAGCGCGACGTCGTATCGCGAATCGAGGACGTCCCAGAGCAGACGATAGTACCGCGACCGTCCGAAGCCGGTCTCGGGAACGTCAATGCCCGTTTCGTCCGGGTCGTTTATCTCCCGAGCGAGCGCCCTGACCGCGCGCGTCTCGGTGTCCTCCTGCGAACAGTCGATGGTTGCACGGGCGATGGAAACCCCGTTCTCCCTCGAGGCATCCACGATACGACCCGTCGCGTATCGGGCACAGAGGGACTTTCCAGTCCCCGTCTTTCCGTACAGGAACGTGTTGTTCGGCGCACCCCCGCCGATGGCGGGATTCAACGCGGTCGCGAGGCGTCTGATCTCCTCGTTGCGGGCTACGATGTGCCGTGGCTCCGGCGCGTATCCGATTTCGAGAAGGCCCTTTCTGGCGAAAACGTCCTCCTGTAACCGAAACACTCCGTCGAGGGCGTCCGCGTTCTCCGGTGGGATGTCACGCCGTGTCATGACACAGTACTGCGGCTACTTCCTCATAAATTCGTCGGGGAAATCGACCGTTGAATTTTGGAATTTCGAGGGATGTCGTCCCGGCCGTCGGCCTCGATTCGTGCGACGGGGCCGACTTCCGTACGGTTTTTTGCCCGCCTCCACAGCCCCCTCCCCCCTCGTTTCACCTGTATTCCATTACGACCATATTCCTGTAATGGTATGTGTGTCTTTCACACCCCTGATCTGTCAGTTTGGATTCGTACTCGAGGTCCGTCCCGGCGGCGAGACTCACCGTCGACTCGTTTTCCTTCACGACGAAAAGATGCGGTCGGTATCAGTCGAGGAACTCGGACGCCCGCTCGTGTAGCGGGACGAATCCCTCGGCGAACCCTGCGCCGCGCGTCCGTCCGAGAACGCGCGCTTGCGCCCTCACATCCGCCAGTATGTCCTCGAACTCGGAATCGACGCCGCCGTGTTCGTTCAACCACTCGACCTGTGATTCGTGTTCGAGGATGGCCTCCTCCTTGGTCGATTGCTGTTCGCTGATGTCGATGTACACCTCCGGTTCGAACGACGACGTCGCCTTGCCGAAGTAGTAGACGTTGTCGGGTTCCCATGGTTCGTCGTCCGTTTCCAACAGCGGCAGTGCGGCCATGTAGTACGCGTCCGTCACCAACCGCGAGGTGGCTCGATGGTCCGGATGCATGTCGTCGCTGAAATGCGTGAGAACGACGTCGGGCCGGTGCTCGCGGAGCGCTTCGACGAGTCGGAGCCTGTTTTCCATCGAGTACGTGATTCGACCGTCTTCGAAGCCGAGGAACGCCGTTTCCGCGCCGAGCGTCTCCGCCGCCGCCTCGGCTTCCTTCTCACGAGTCGCGGCGACGGCCGACTCGGTGGTGTCGAACCCGCCGTACTCGCCGCGCGTCATGTAGACGACGGTCACGTCGTCGCCGCGTTCGGCGTGCTTTGCGAGGGTACCGCCACAGAAGATGTCGGCATCGTCCGGATGTGCAACTACTGCTACGAGATGCATACACACGAACCTACTCCAAGCGGGTAATAAATATTGTGTCGCCGGTGTGCTACGAAAAGAGGTGATCTGCTACGAAAAGAGGTGCTCGAGGTCCGCGCGCAACCGGGGCGGCAGTCGCTCGGGTGCGGTCCGATACGGGGACACCTCCGCCGTTATCCACCCGTCGTAGCCGATTTCCGCCAACGTCTCGTCGACCGCGGTCCAGTCGATATCACCCTCCAGCGGATAGGTGAACCCTTCCATCGTGTCGATATCCGTCCGATAGTCCTTGACGTGAACCCGCTCGACGTGCTCCCCGAGGATCCGAATCCACTGGGCCGGATAGCCGAACCGCTTGACGTTCCCGACGTCGAAGTACGCGCCCACCGGTCCGGCGTCGGACGCCGCCTCGACGAACCGAGCGAACTCCAGCGGGGACAGCAGAAAGTCGTTCCACACGTTTTCGACACAGACCGTCACGCCGCGGTCGGCACCGCTCGCCGCCAACGCCCGAACCGAGTCGAGCGCGCGGTCGTACGCCTCGTCGTAGGGCGTCCGCTCGTCAACGACTGCCGGGACGATGAGCACCGCACCCGCACCGAGTTCCTCGGCGACTTCGAGCATTCGCTCGCCCGCTTCGAGACCCGCGGTGCGCGTTTCGTCGTCCGCGGCGGACAACCGGCGCTCCCAGTGAAGCGTGGTCGAAATCGCCGGAACGTCGAGTCCGAGTCGCTCCAGTTCGTCGGCCAATTCCTCCACGAACTCGTCGTCCCACAGCGGACCGTCGGCCGTGAGGTTCGGTTCGATACCGTCGTATCCGGCGTCCGCGAGGAGTCGTGCGTTTTCCAGCAACCCCTCCTCGGGGAACCCCATCTGATTGAGTGCAAACCGCATCACTCCTAGCCTCTCGTTTGCGGTGATTTATACGTTTGTGCCGGTCTTGGTGTTGTTTTATCGAAGTTAACTTTAACACACCCCGCACCAGACACGGTGGCACATGACACACAGTGTCGGATTCATCGGTGCCGGTGGCATCGCGTCGATCCACCTGGAAACGCTCGACGCGGTGGTCGAGTCGGGGACGGTCGGGGAAGACGGAGCGCCGTGCGATATCGAACTGGCGGCGATAGCGGACATCGACGGAGAAACGGCGCGCGCCGCCGCCGGTCCACGAGGAGCGACCGTGTACACCGACGGCGTCGAACTGATCGAGTCGGAACCGCTCGACGCGCTCGTCATCGCCGTTCCGCCGTTCGCCCACGGCGAGTACGAGCAGGCCGCCGCCGACCGGGACCTCGACCTGTTCATCGAGAAACCCGTGGCCCTCTCGATGGGGGACGCACGCGAGACGGCCCGACGTCTAGCGGACAGCGAGGGCCTCTCGCACGTCGGCTACGTCTGTCGATACGCACGGATTACGGAGCACGCACGGGAACTCCTCGACGGTCGGCGAATCGGCCATATCGACAGCACCTACTGGGTCCCGGTTCCCGAATCCGATTGGTGGCGGGAACGGCGCTACTCCGGCGGACAGATCGTCGAACAATCCACCCACGTCTACGACCTCCACCGATATCTGGCGGGCGACGTCGTGGCGGCGACGGGCAGCGGAACCGACGGCTTGCTCGTCGGGACCGTCGACTTTCAGGACGCGACCTCGGTCACGCTTGACCACTATTCCGGTGCCGTCTCGCACGTCTCGTCGACCTGTGCGTCGCCGACACCACGGTTCGAGGTGCGTATCGCGGCCGAAGACGCCGTCCTCGAACTGGATTACATGGATCACTCGCTCACGGGGACCGTCGATGGCGAACCCGTGGCGTTCGACGGCGACGGGGAGTGGTACCGACGGGAGTTCGAGGCGTTCCTTCGTGCGTCGGCGACCGATCGCGGCGAACGACGGACGAACGACGCGGAATCGGTCGATATCCGTTCGGACTTCGACGACGCCGCTGCGACGCTCGACGTGACGCTCGCCGCCCGCGAGGCGGCGGAAACGGGTGAAAAGGTCCGTACAACGGTCGAGACGGCCGTCGACGTTTCGAACGCCGGTACCACCCTATGAATTTATTACGGCTGGTTACAAAGGCCATCAGTAGTGCCTCAGTATGGGTAAGTTAGACATACGCAACCTCCGGAAGGAGTTTCTCGACGGGGACCGGTCGATCGTCGCGGTCGAGGATCTGAATATCGACATCGACGACGGGGAGTTCCTCATCTTTGTCGGTCCGTCGGGGTGCGGCAAATCGACGACGCTTCGCTGTATCGCCGGACTCGAATCGCCGACTGGCGGCAACATCCTGTTGAACGAAACCGATATCACGAACAAACCCCCCACCGAGCGCGACATCGCGATGGTGTTCCAGAACTACGCGCTGTACCCGCACCTCACCGCGCGCAAGAACATCGGATTCGGTCTCAAGATGTCCACCGACATGGGGGCCGACGAAATCGAACGTCGGGTCGATGACGTCGCCGAGATGATGGGCATCGAGGAGATACTCGAAAAGAAACCGGGCGAACTCTCCGGCGGGCAACAACAGCGCGTCGCGCTCGGCCGCGCCATCGTCCGTGAACCGGAGGTGTTCCTGATGGACGAACCGCTCTCGAACTTGGACGCGAAGCTCCGGACGACGATGCGGACGGAGCTACAGAACCTTCAGCAGGACCTGAACATCACGACCATCTACGTGACCCACGACCAGACGGAAGCGATGACGATGGGCGACCGGATCGCCATCCTGAACGACGGGAAACTCCAGCAGCTCGGAACGCCGCTCGAATGTTACTACGAACCCGCGAATCGGTTCGTCGCCGGGTTCATCGGCTCCCCCTCGATGAACTTCTTCGAGGTCGACTACGTCGACGGCGCACTCGTCCACGACACGTTCCGGTACGACCTCTCGCCGAAGGCGCGCGAGCAACTCGTCGGCTACGAGGGACGGATGACGCTCGGTATCCGCCCGGAGAGTATCGAAACCGTCCCGGCCGACGAGCCGGGAGCGATTTCGACGACCGTCTCGGTGACCGAGCCGATGGGCGAGCTCACGTACGCCTACGTCGATATCGGCGACCAGACGTGTACGGTGACGCTTTCCGGGGAGCGGATGGTGGAATCCGGAACGACGCTCACCATCGATTTCCCCGAGGACAAGATACACCTCTTCGACCCCGACACCGGCGAAACCGTCAAGACGAGGAGCGTCTCGACCGCGACCGACACCAACGTCGACGCTCGCGCATAATTTCCGAAAAACAACTCGACTCCGGGTAAAACACTCGGATCGTCTCGACTTCCCTCCGATTACTGGCTAGATTGGAATGGTATTTGGTACCCCATGGCAAATATTTATTACGGAGTAGCATCGTTCTTCGGTCAGAGCGGTATGAGCAACAGAAACCTCACTCGACGTAACGTTCTCACTCTGACCGGTTCGGTCGGCGCAGCAAGCCTCGCCGGTTGTTCAGGCATGATGCCCGGCAGTTCCGGTGACGGCGACGGCGGCGCAAAGTCCGGAACGCTGTGGGCGTGGAACGACCCCGGGCTTTCGCCGATTCGCAAAAAGCAGGCGAAAGCCCTCGCGAAGCAGAGCGACAAGATATCCGACCTCAGTTGGGAGTACTACCCGTTCGAGAACTACCTCGCCAAGGCGACGACCGCGATTCCCGCAGGTAACGCGCCGGACAGCCTCGCGTTGTCCGTCCTGTGGGTGCCGCGGTTCGCCGACAAGGGCGTCGCACTCAACCTCGAAAAGAACGGTTTCAACCCGGACGACTACGTCTCGGCCGCACGACGCAACGCAAGCTACGACGGCAACCTGTGGGCGGTCCCGTGGTACGCCGACTGTCGTCTGGTGGCGATAAACAAGAAGAAGTTCAAGGAGGCGGGCTTGGAGGTTCCCGAACCGACCCACCGTCCGAGTTGGGACGAGTTCGGTTCGTGGATCGACGAGTTGGGCAAGAAGAACAAGGCGGCGTTCTCCATGTCCGCCGGTGAGGGCTTCGACTGCTTCGCGCTCTCGAACGGGAGCGGTTACCTCAACGACGACGGGACGAAGGCGATAATCAACGACGACGCGGCGGTCCAAGCGGCGAAATACCTTCAGCCGAAGGTCGTCGAGGACGAAACCGTCATCACCCGAAACTCCGGCAGTAGCCAAGCAATCGAGGACTTCCTCGCCGGGGAAGTGGCGATGTGTTTCGCCGGGTCGTGGAACTACCCGCGACTGCGCAAGAGCGGTCTCGACTGGCAGTACATTCCGTACCCCAGCGGTCCGAAGATCGATAAAAGCCACACGTGGAGCGCGGGCGTGTTCTACACCGTTCCGAACCGCGGCGGCGCGGACAAGGAAGTCGGCCTCGAATGGCTGAACTACGTGAACTCCATGGAGGTTCAAAAGAAGGTCACCAAATCGATGGGTGGGTTCCCGGGGCGGAAGGAGGCCTACGATTCGGACGAGTTCAAGAACTTCATCGACAACAACCCGAAGTTGAAACCCGTTGAACAGGAGATGGAGAACACCGTTCCCTTCCCGAGCCACCCCGACGTGTCGAAGATGTGGGATTCCGTCCACAAGCAGGCACAGGCGATGTGGCAGGGAACGGACCCGAAAAAGGCACTCGACAAGGCCGCTAGCGACATCAACAAACTCCTCTAACCATGTCACAATCTCAGGGAACCACGGGCGTTCGGGAGCGTCTCAGCGGAGTCGTTTCCGGCTTCACCGTCGGCAACGCCGATACGGACCTATCGTGGTACGCCATCGTCCTCCCGAAGGTGTTCATCTTCGCCGCCGTCCTGCTGATCCCGTTCCTCGGTGCGTTTTACGTGAGCCTTCATCAGTGGGAGCCGTTGGCTCGATCCCATCCGTTCGTCGGGATCGATAACTACGTTCGGCTGGTGCAAGACCCGATATTCTGGGACGCGCTGATAAACACCGCTGGCTACAGTCTGGCCCTCCTCGTCTTCGACGTTCCCATCGCGCTTGGGTTGGCGCTGCTGTTGAACATGAACATGCGCGGGACGAAGTTCTACTCGGCGGCCATCTTCCTCCCGGTCGTGACCTCGTGGGTCGTCGTCTCGCTCATCTGGTCGTGGATCTACAACCCGCAGTACGGGCTGTTGAACACGATGTTGGGGACCATCGGTCTCCCGCAGCTTTCGTGGCTCCAGAGTTCCAAGACGGCGCTGGCGTCCATCGCCCTCATGAGCATCTGGAAGCACATCGGGTTCAACATGGTCATCTTCCTCGCCGGGCTGAAGGGAATCCCGGACGACCTGTACGAGGCGGCCATCATCGACGGCGCGAACCGCTGGGAGCGGTTCCGCTACGTCACCCTGCCGCTGCTGAAGCCGACGACGTTCTTCGTGTTCGTCGTGACGCTCGTCTTCTCGTTCCGCGTTTACACGCAGGTGTACGTGATGACCAACGGCGGCCCCGTCCACTCCACCTACACCATCGTCTACTACTTCTGGCAGACCGGCTTCCAGCAGTTCGAGATGGGCTATGCGAGCGCCATCGCGGTCGTGTTGTTCCTCCTGGTGTTCGGGTTGAGCGTTCTCCAACAGCGCACGTGGGGTGACGACGTTGGCTACTAAGGACCTCGACTTCGAGGACGACCAGCCGAGCGTCGAGTACGAGGGTTCGCGGTACGACAAGCTCGCGAAATGGGTCGCCCACGGCATCCTCATCGTCATGAGCGCCATCATGACGATTCCGTTCCTCTGGGCGTTTCTCACGTCGCTGAAACCCGAGAACAAGATATTCACGACGATTCACCAAATCATCCCGTCGCATCCGACGTTCGCCAACTACGTGAACGTCTGGCTGCAGAACCCGCTCGACCGTTGGGTGCTCAACAGCCTCGTCCTGACGGTCGGCGTGGTGTTTTTCACCCTATTGCTCGACACGCTCGCGGGCTACGCGCTGGCGAAGGGTGATTTCAAGGGGAAATCGTTCGTCTACACGCTGGTCATCGGGACGCTCGTCATCCCGCCGCAGGTCGTGCTCGTCCCGCTGTATTTGGAGATGAACGCCCTCAACTGGTCGAACACCTACTGGGCCATCATCGTGCTGTACGTCGCCAACCCGTTCGGGACGTTCATGATGCGACAGTTCTTCCTCGGCGTCCCCGACTCGCTCATCGAGGCGGCCAGAATGGACGGCTGTAGCACGATTCAGATCTACACGCGGGTCATGTTGCCGCTGGCGAAACCCGCCCTGTCGTCGCTGGGCGTGTTCACGTTCATCTTCGTCTGGGGCGCGTTCCTGTGGCCGCTGGTCATCCTCAACGATTCGGCGATGTACCCGCTTCAGGTCGGCATCGGCCTGCTTACGGGTAAGTACAGCTCACAGTGGGGTCAGCTCCTCGCGGCGGTCGTGCTCGCCGCGCTGCCCGTCATCGCGGCCTACCTGCTCGCACAGCGTACCTTCATGGAGGGAATCGCGCTGACCGGAGGGAAGGGATGACCACCCTTTCCGCCGCCCCCCTGTTCACCGTCCTGTTGCGTCTCGGCTACTCCGGGCGCAACGAACCGGTAGTCGGCGGCGCGCTCGTCTTCTTCGTCGCCGCGGTGGGACTGCTGTATCTCTCGTTCGTCCGCGACGAGATGGACGCGGGGCCGTTGATGAAGGTGGGCGGGTTCCTCCTGCTCGGAATGGCGTTTCTCGCGTTCTTCTGGCCGTGGCGGCCGTGGCCGCACTGACCTGACCGCTTTTTATTCTAGGGGTATCACTCAAGAGGCTTCCCGAGAGATTGGGAACATGCAAGTTGCCGTCGGTGCCATCAGCCACGAAACGAACACGTTCGCGGACGGGCGGACCGGACTCGAAACGTTCTCGACCACGACGGGTGCCGACCTCCTGACGACGGAGCACGTCGGCCGCTCGATTCGCGGCATCGTGGACGAACTCGAACGCGCGGGCGTCGATATCCTCCCGACGGTGGGCGCGAGCGCGCTTCCTGCCCCGACCGTCGAGGCGAGCGCGTTCGAGTGGATGCGGTACGAACTCGTCTCCAGACTCGACGGCGAACCCGTGGACGGCGTCTGTCTCGACCTGCACGGGTCGATGTACGTCGAGGGGGAACCCGACCCCGAGGGCGCGCTGCTCGAAGCGGTCCGCGCGGTGGTCGGCGAGGACGTTCCGATCACGGCGGCGCTCGACATGCACGCCACCATCACCGAGCGAATGGTCTCCAACCTCGACGGTGTCGCGGGATATCGCACCGCGCCGCACACCGACGTCACGGAGACTGGAACGCGGGCCGCGAACCTCCTTCTCGCCGACCTGCGCGGGGACGCCTCGCTCACGCTCGGCTGGGAACGGCTGCCGATGCTCCTCGCCGGGGAGCAGTCCGAATCGGAATTCGAACCGATGCGCTCGCTTGTCGCGGCGCTCCGCGACGCCGACGAGCGGGACGGCATCCACGACGCGAACTTCTTCCTTGGGTTTCCGTGGGCCGACTCCCCGAACGCTGGCTGCCACGCGCTCGTGACCGGCGACGCCGCCGCGCCCGAAACCGTCGCGGAGACGGCGGTCGAACTCGCACGGGCGTTCTGGCTGAAACGCCGCGAGTTCGACTTCTCGACCGACGCCTACGACCCGTCCGTCGCCCTCGAATCGGCAACGCACGACCGACGCCGACCGGTCGTGATCTCCGACACGGGCGATATCCCCGGCGCGGGCGCGTCCGAGGACACGACGAACGTCCTGTCGAAGATGCGCGAGCGCTCGGACCTCGGACCGTCGCTGTTCGCCGTCGTCGCGGACGATGCGAGCTACGAGCAATGCTACACCGCTGGCGAAGGCCGATCAGTCCGACTCGACCTCGGCCGGAACGTTCCCGAAAACACGCCGCTCACGGCGGACGGAACCGTGTCGAAACTGGTCGAATTTGACGGAGGCGGAACCGCCCTCGTTTCGCTCGACGGCGGCGTGGACGTGGTCGTGGCTGACACGCGGACGAACCTGCACCGCGACCCCACGTTCCTCCACCGCTTCGACGCCGCCCCGGACGACTACGACTGCGTCGTCCTGAAAAGCGGTTACTTGAGTCCCGCGTGGAAAGCCGTCGCGGCGCGGGAACTGTTCGCGCTCACGCCCGGCGACACGAACCAGTTGCTCACCGATCTGCCGTACGAAGACATCCCGCGTCCGACGTTCCCGCTGGACGAGGACGTGGAGTGGGAATCGAAAAACGGCGCGAACTGACCCGCTTCGCGGGCCGTTCTCGCTCTGTCGTCCGCTCTTTCTCTCCCTGTTCGTTTTCGCTCGCCTATCCGCTCTTTCGCTCTTCCCCGCTCAGTCCTCGTCGTCCTCGAACTGGTGGAACACGTCGGCGTACGCCGCCGCGTTCGATTTGTGCAGCGCCCAGAAGCTCAGCAGGCCGATGTCCTTGCTCTCGGCCCAATCGAGAACCTGCTGGGCGGTGTCGGTCGTGAACCCTGATTCGGCCACGTTCGGCGTCACGCCGAGCATCTCCCACCGTTCGGCTTCGGACTTGTTCGGGTAGATTCCCGCGAGCCAATCGACGGTTCCCTGCCCCGCCGACGCCACGATGTCCGCCGTCGTCGGGTTGAAGTCCATCGTCATGATGTTCACGTACTCCAGTTCGACGCCCTGCTGGATTGCATCCGAGACCATGTCCCGCGCGGGAGCGTAGTTCCGGTTCTCGATGCCGTTCTGTCCCGCCGGAACGGTGTAGCTGACCGTCACCTCGGGCCGTTCTGACTGGAGCATCGCCAGCGCCTCGTTGCGGAGTTGGTAGACGCTCCCGTCGCGTCCGGATTCGTCCGCGTTCTCGTCGTCGATGTCGAGGTGGGTGACGCCCAACGTGTCGAGGATACCCGCGTAGGCCTCCTTCAGTTCGGTGGCGTCCGTCGCGTCGCGGGCGACCACGCGGCCGTCCCAGCCGCCGATGGAGACCCACACGTCGATACCCTGGTTCTGGAGCGTCGAAATCTCGTCCGAGAAGTCCGACACCGGGCGCTGTCCGCTCGACGTGAGCCAGCCGGGGTTCACGCCGTCGCCGGACGTCCCGTCGCCGAGGAACGACACGACGATGCGGTCGGTGTTCGCGCCGGTCGTGTCCCCGACGACGTCGCCCCACGTCCCCTCGTACGGGGCGAACGCGTCGTCATCCTTTGTGGTGCCGCCCCCCGAATCGCCGACCGAGACGGTACTGCTGGCCGACCCGGTCGCCCCGGCGTCGTCGGTCACGGTCAGCGTGACGGTGTAGCTACCGGCGTTGCCGTAGCTGTGTGTGGTCGTTTGCCCGCTCGCGCTGGTGCCGTCGCCGAATGCCCACGAGTAGGACGCGATGCTTCCGTCGGAATCCGAGGAGCCACTCGCGTCGAAGCTCACCGACTCGCCCGGCGAGACGGACGACGATGAAGTGCTGAACGTTGCCGTCGGAGCCGCGTTGCCGCCACCGCTCCCGTCGCAGGGTCCGACCTTCACCCAGACCGAATCGCTCGGTTCCGGTTCGTTGGCTTGCGTCCACCACTGGGCTTCCCAGAGCGCCCCGTCGTACACGACCCGGTCGCCGTCCGTGTACGAGGTGTCCGAGCGCCAGTCCGGATAGCCGCTGCAGTCCGCCGCCGCCGCGAGGCCGCTCGCGCCGAGTCCCAGTGCTGTCAGTGCCGATACGTCGCGTAGTACGTTGCGTCGTGTGTATTTCATGATCGTGTTGTCGTGTTCGTTCTTCGTTTTACTCTTCGCGCTATACGTTCGCCACGATGGTGTCGAGGAGCGTCTCGTTCCAGTCCTGTGCGAGTTCCCAGAACATCACTCCCCCCATGCCGCGGTCCTTTGCGAATTGGACTTTTTCGGCGATGGACTGCTCGTCGTCGTAGCTGATGATCGTCTCCTCCTCTTCGTTGACGATGTACGGGACCGCGCCGGGGTCGTGATACTGCTTCGTCCAACCCGACTCGCCCTCGTAGTTCTCCTCCAGGTCGCCGAAGTCGAACGCCCCGGTCATGTCGGCACCGCCGCTTTCCGAGTCGTCCCACGTTCCCGCCGGGAGGCCCTGATAACTGCCGTACAGTTCCGTACCGTTGAAGCCGCGGCCGTAGAACGGCAACCCGAGCACCAGTTCTCCGTGGTCGGCCGGTGGCGACGGCGGATACTTCCACTGACCGGGCCAGTAGCCCGTCTCGTCGGGGTCCCCGGCCCACAGCGTGTCCACGGCGTACTCGACGTAGTACTGCGTGTCGTACGTCTCGCCGTACTGGGTGTTGTCGGTCGGGTGGCCGTCGCCGTACAGCGGCGCGTTCTGCCCCACGGAGTCCATCCACGACCCCGTGAAGTCGTAGGCCATGATGCACGTGTAATCACAGACGTCGCCGATCCGATCGTGTCGGAGGCCACCGGCGTTCCAGTCCGAACCGCCGTTCGCGACCGACAGCCAGTATCGCTTCCCGTCTTCCTGTCCTGCGGTATCCAACGCATCCCGGAGCGCCTGCAGGAAGTCGATCTGGTTGACGTAGTCGTCGTTGCTGCCGCACTGGCACTTGCCCTGTTGGCTCCCGGGGTGTTCCCAGTCGATGTCCACGCCGTCCAGATTATACTGCCGGATGATCTCCACACAGCGGTCGGCGAACGTCGTCCGCTTGTCCGCACTCGCCGCTATCTGGCTGAACCCTTCGGAGTTGGCCCACCCGCCGACGGATATCTTCACGCGGGTGTCGGCCGCCGCTCCCGACTTCAGTTCGTTGAATTTCTCCAGGTTCTGCTCGTCTCGGTCCTTCATGATGGTCGGCACCGCGTTCTCGGCGTCCACGCCGAGGAACGCGTACTGCACGTCGGTGACCTTGTCCCACGGCACGTCCTCGGGGTAGTAGTCGTACTCCGGCGTGGCCTTCCAACCGGGATAGTAGCCGATGATCTTGAACTCGTCCGTCGGTTCGGAGCCGACGGAAACGTTCGTCGTCGCCGACGCGCTCGCGCCGCCGTCGTCGGTGACCGTCAGCGCGACCGCGTAGGTCCCCGCCGAGTCGAACGTGTGCGTGACGGTTTCGCCCGACGCGTCGTCGGTGCCGTCGTTCGTGAAGTCCCAGTCGTAGGATGCGATGGTGCCGTCGGAATCGGACGACCCCGACGCGTCGAACGTGACTTCGTCTCCCGGCGCGGGCACCGACGGAGTCACGGTGAACGAGGCGGTCGGGGAGTCGTTTCCACTTCCGCCGTCGCCGCCATCGCCGCCGCTCCCGTCGCACGGGCCGACTTTGACCCAAACCGAATCGCTCGTCTCCGGTTCGTTCGCTTGGGTCCACCACTGGGCTTCCCAGAGCGCATCGTCGTAGACGACCCGGTCACCGTCGGTGTACGCCGTATCCGACTCCCACGCTGAATAGCCGCTACAGTCCGCGGCCGATGCGACGCCGCTGATACCGTACGCGAGGGCAGGGGTGGCCAACACCTTCCGCAGGAGGTCCCGTCGTGAGTGATCCATGATTTTCCCTCCTCACTGCACCTGATTGTAGATGTTCGAGAACTCGTACGGGTCCTGTGCGATTCCGCTACACGTGGCCGACACCGTCCCGTCGGGACAGCCGCCGTTGTCGCGGTCGATGGACCAGAACGCCACGCGTCCGATGCCCTTCTCCACGACGAACGAGGCGACCTGCTGTGCGTCGTCCAAGTGATGGGTACCACCGGCGTCGTTGGCTCCGATCATCGGCGTGATGCCGAGCATTCCCCACGCTTCGTCGGACGACACCCCGGAGAATATCTCCACGATGTCGTCGTGCGTGCCGTTGGCCGAATCCTCGATGGTGCTCGCGCTCGGTTCGACCCAGCCGTAATCCATCGTCATGATGTTGACGATGTCGACGTCCACGCCGTGACTCACCGCGTTGTTCAGGATGTCCTTCCCGTGGCTGGTCAGCCCGGTCGTTTTACAGCGGAGCGTGTAGGACACGCTGAGATCCGGTCGATCCGACTGGAGTCGACTTAGCGCCTGATTGCGCCGGTCGACCGCGTCCGTGTTCACCGACTCGATGTCGAAATCGAGATGCGTGACGCCGTAGGTGTCCATCACCTTCTCGTACTCCGATCGTATCTTCGAAACGTCGGTGGTATCCTGCGCTATCATCGTCCCCATCGCGCCGCCGAACGAGACGATGACCGTGCCGCCCGCGTCCTGATACGACTGAATTTCCGACCCGTATCCCGCTTCGCCGACGAGCTTGTTGACCGAACCGCCCCACGCGGCGTTACCGCTGCCGTCCGAGAGGACGAACGCCGCCGTGACGGTGTCGTTGTTCGCCTGCCCGTAGATGTCCGTCAGCGTGGTTCCGGACTCGACGCTCATGTCGTTGTACGGCGCGAACGCCGTACTCCCGCTCGAACTCGTCGTTCCGACCGATATCGTCCGGGTGGCGGTTCCCGTCTCCCCGTCGTCGTCGGTGACGGTCAGCGTCACGGTGTAATCCCCGTCCGACCCGTACGAGTGGCTTACCGACCCACCCGACCCGGACGCGCCGTCGCCGAACGTCCAGTCGTAGGACGCCACCGACCCGTCCGAATCCGAGGAGTCGCTCGCGTCGAAGCTCACCGACTCGCCCGGAGCGGGGAACAGCGAGGACGCGCTGAACGAGGCGGTCGGCGCAGTGTTGCCGTCCCCGCCTCCACCGTCGCCACCGTCGCCCCCGCTGCCGTCGCACGGACCGACCTTCACCCAGACGGAGTCGCTCGTCTCCGGTTCGTTCGCCTGGGTCCACCACTGTGCCTCCCACAGTGCGCCGTCGTACACCACCCGGTCGCCGTCCGTGTACGCGACGTCCGATTGCCACGCCGAATAGCCGCTACAGTCGGCCGCCGACCCGAGCCCGCTTGCTCCTATCGCCAGTGCCGAAAGTGCCGATGCATCCCTCAGTAGTCGTCTGCGAGTGTATTTCATGGTTTCTCGACTGAACCGCGATGGAGGCGACGACCAGCGGTCCCGCTCATCTGCGACGCCCGTTCGTCTCCAAAGCCGCTGGCTATCGCCCCCGAGTACGCTCTAACCGCTTTGTTTTCTGAACTACGATGGTAAAAAATACATATGATGGTAAATAATTTTCTATAATTAAAATACACTAATTAGTGGATATAACGTGATGGAAAGCTGGATGGAGGGAGGCTGGATGAATTTGGCGCGAAATTGGCCAATCGGCGAAATTCCTCACTCGCCCCCTCGACACGATCCGTTCGTCACGGTTTTGTAATCTTCCGTGCATCGACGAGTATGGAAATTACCGGCTACGACCTGTACGAACTTCCGCCCCGATGGCTGTTCCTGAAGATCGAAACCGACGCGGGTATCGTCGGATGGGGCGAACCCATCGTCGAGGGGCGGGCGAAGACCGTCCGGGCGGCGGTGTCGGAGATGCTCGACGGCTATCTGGTCGGGCGGGACCCTCGACAAATCGAGGACCACTGGCAGGCGCTGTACCGGAGTGGGTTCTATCGAGGCGGTCCCATCCTCATGAGCGCCATCGCCGGAATCGATCAGGCGTTGTGGGACATCAAGGGGAAGTACTACGACCTCCCCGTCTACGAACTGCTCGGCGGGAAGTGCCGGGACAAGATCCGCGTGTACCAGTGGGTCGGCGGCGACCGCCCGTCGGACGTCATCGAGGAGGCCAACCGACTCGCCGATACCGGTTACACCGCGCTGAAGATGGATGCGACGAACCAGACCCGTCACATCGAGACGGCCGCCACGATAGACCGGGTCGTCGACCGTATCCGGGAGGTGCGGGACGCCGTGGACGACACGGTGGACATCGGCGTCGATTTCCGCGGTCGCGTCTCGAAGTCGATGGCGAAGACGCTCACCGCCCGGTTGTCCGACTGCAACCTCATGTTCGTCGAGGAACCCGTCCTCCCGGAGAACGTCGAACACCTCCCCCGAATCGCCGAGGGGTCACACGTTCCCATCGCCACCGGGGAACGACTGTACTCCCGATGGGATTACAAGCCGGTTTTCCGCGGCGGGGCGGTGGACCTCATCCAACCCGTCGTCTCCCACGCCGGGGGTATTTCGGAACTGGTGAAACTCGCGGCGATGGCCGAAGCACACGACGTGGCCGTCGCCCCGAACTGCCCGCTCGGTCCCATCGCGCTCGCGGCGTCGTTGCAGGTCGATACCGTGATTCCGAACCTCGCCGTGCAGGACCACGGGTTCGACGTCCACCCGTCGGCCCGCGGCCCCGCGTACGACTACCTCGAAGACGCCTCCGTCTTCTCGTTCGAGGACGGCTACCTCGACATCCTCGACGGACCCGGTCTCGGTATCGATGTCGACGAGGCCGCCGTCGAGGAACGGTCGGAGGGTCACGTCGAGTGGTACAACCCGACGTGGCGAAACGAGGACGGCAGCATCGCCGATTGGTAATCCGGTCATCGACCAGTACTCGTCGGCACCGATTTCGAATCACGAAATACTTATCAGCATTTAATTCCATACGTGGGTATGGATGATGGTGGCCAGACATCGATGGTTTCGGCACCGAAGAAGACGTTCGCCCTGATAACGACGATGGCGAACCGCGGTGGAACCGTCGGGATTTCCGAACTCGCCGACGCGCTGGAGTTCACCAGAAGCACCACGTACAAACACCTGGCGACGCTGCGGGAGTTGGGATACGTCGAGAAGGACGGCGTCGAATACTCCCTTTCGTACCGCTTCCTCGAAATCGGCTCCCGAATCCAGTACGATTCCGACCTGTATCGCGCCGGACGGCCCGCCATCGACCGACTGGCGACGACCACCGACGAGACGGCCAGTCTCGTCGTCAAACAGGGTTCGTCGACCATCGACCTCTACCAGTCCACGGACACCCCGTCGAAATCCGAACTCACCGACCGCTATCTCCACTGTACCGCCGCGGGAAAGGCCATCCTCGCTCGTCTCTCGCCGACGGAAATCGACGCGATACTCGACGACGTCGGCCTTCCCGAGCGGACGGACAACACCATCACCGACCGGGACCGACTCGAACGCGAACTGGACGGCATCCGCGACCGCGGCATCGCCATCGAGCGGGGCGAACAGCACCCCGAGCGAAACGGCATCGCCGTCGCGCTGGAACACGACGGCGACGTCGCCGCTGTGTACGTGGCGGGGCACGCTGATCGATTGAGTAGCAAGCGACTCGAAGAGAACGTTCCGGGGCTGGTGCTCGGCACGGTCCGACAACTCAAAACGGCGCTCTGAGACGAAACGCCGAGTCTCTACGAGAATCGTCGTCTTCTCAGTAGTTGTAACTACACGCCAACCAAACACTTCTCCTCGAAACAAATGGGACGTTCGAGGCCTCCCTCTCACCCGAATCTGCGCACGTCTTCGTAGAGTTCGCTCCCCCGTCGCACCCTCAACGACTGCCACTCTGATCGCCTCCTCGAAAAAACTCGAACTTTTCGCTCTGACCGTTCCCGGTCGCTAGAGATGGTCGAGCATCGCGTCCAGCAGCACCTCGTTCTTGTCGTTGGCGAACGCCCAGAACATCACCCCGCCGAAGTCGTTGTCCACGGCGTAATCGGTCTTGGCACCGATGGACCGCTCGTTGTCGTAGGTGATGAAAATGTCCTTCGACGGCGAGTAGAGCCACGGGACCTTCGCCGTGTCGTCCCAGTAGTAGTCGTACGCCGAACTCGGTTCGAGGTTCTGATTGATGTCCCAGAACTCCTTGACGCCGTTGTCCTGCCCCCACGTTCCGCTGGCGGCTCCGTCGAACGACTGGTACAGCCCGTCGTTCGTGCTGCTCGTGACGTTGGCGAAGCTCCGGCCGTAGAACGGCATCCCCATCGAGAGCTGTGACGCGTCGAACGCCGTGTTGGCCCAGTAGTTCATCGAGGCGTTGACGTTGAAATCGGCGGCCCGCGGCGACGGGTCGCTCGACTTGGCGTACAGCGGCGCGTCGTGGTTGGTGTAGTCGTCGAACGCGCCGTGGTAGTCGTAGGCCATGATGCTCGCGTAATCGAGCGCCTCCGCGTTCGCCGCGTGGTCGAGCCCCTCCGCCTTGTCGGGGTCGGCGGACATCGCTGCGGTCAGGAGGTACTCCTTACCGTCCTCCGCTTCGGCGTCGTCGAGTTGCGAGCGGACTTCCTGCAGGAGTTTCGTGAACCGCGCCTTGTCACCGTCACGGACGACGTTTCCGGACTTGCCGCCGCCGCCCGGATACTCCCAATCGATGTCGATGCCGTCGAAATCGTTCTCCTGCATGATGTCGATGGCCGTGCTCGCGAACCGCTCGCGGTTCGCCTGCGTGTTGGCCGCATCGGAGAAGTGCGTCGAATCGCTCCACCCGCCGATGGAGAACAGGAACTTCGTGTTCGGGTCGTCCACGAGGCTGTCGAAGCCGGTCCAGTCCTGCCACGACTTCGGTTGGAGAACGTTCATCGCCGCGCTCTCCTGAATGTAGTCCACGGTGCCGTCCTGTTCGACCGTCAGGAACGCGTAGTTGACGTGCGACACCTTGTCCACTGGGATGTCGCCCGGATAGTAGTCCCGGTCCCATTGGGACCACTGCATGTAGTAGCCCGTGACGCGCTGGTCGAGCGACGTTCCGCCGTCGGCGACGGTGACGGTCTTCGTCGCCGAACCGGTCGCCCCGGCGTCGTCGGTCACGGTCAGCGTGACGGTGTAGCTACCGGCGCTGCCGTAGCTGTGCGTGACGCTTTGGCCAGTCGCGCTGCTGCCGTCGCCGAACGTCCAGTCGTAGGATGCCACGGACCCGTCCGAGTCGGACGACCCCGAGGCGTCGAACGTGGCCGTCTCACCCGGTGCGGGCGAAATCGGGTTCGCGGTAAACGAGGCGGTCGGGGCCGTGTTGCCGTCCCCGCCGTCGCCACCGTCACCACCGCCGCCGCTCCCGTCGCACGGGCCGACCTTCACCCAGACGGAGTCGCTCGTCTCGGGTTCGTTGGCTTGCGTCCACCATTGGGCTTCCCACAGCGCGCCGTCGTAGACGACACGGTCGCCGTCCGTGTAGGCGACGTCCGACTGCCAGTCGGAGTAACCGCTGCAGTCGGCCGCTGCCGCCAGCCCACTCGCGCCGAGCGTCAGTGCCGAAAGTGCCGATACCTTGCGTAATACGTTTCGTCGCGTTTGTTTCATGAGTTCGGTTGACGGGGTCGTGACTCACGACCGGCATCGGTGTGCCGAAACTGTGTGCCCGACCCTCGCGGTTTATTTTAGAGTACAACAATTTAAATTCACCTATTGATATAGACTAATACTTATATCTAGAACAAAACATTAAATTTTGCCGTCCTCTCCTGTCCACATACGATAGGTGGGTGTTTCGTCATAGTGACACCCCATCCGAAACCGAAGTCGTCACGAATCGTTTTCGGGGGACGGGCGATTCAGACCGCTCTGGGGTCGCATCGGAGAACGGACGGTGAGGAAACTCTCCGGAAGGCAACCACCGTGAATCGGCCCCTGACAGACGCGGACACTGCCGATTTCGTTCGAATTTCTCAGGACGAAATTCCTTCCCCTCGACCCCAATAGGGTCGCATCCCCGGACGGGTTTCGACGTCCCACTAATCACGCGCTCGGCGACACGCGCGTCACCGAGTGTGACCGTGCGGCCGGAACCACGACACGATTCGTCGGGAATGTTTCGTCATAGTGACAGGCACGCCGAGTCGCTGTCTGACCGGATTTCGTGGGTTTTCATCCCCTCCACTCTCACTGATGATTCGACCGCAAACCACTCAAAACTATTACAGCAGTAGTCCTGTAATGGGCTCGGAAACGGATGATATTCCTCGTTCGTCGACGACCTTCGACCGCCCTGTCGAACCACCTCTCAATCGAATATCTAATTTATTATTAATAAATAAAATATAAAACAAAATAAGAAACAAACAGATTATATTGGTATAGTGCGTGTGGGGAATTCACATATTGTTGAACTTATTCTGCTACTGGTACTCAGGACCGTGCATATTGGCCTATATAGGTCTATTTTGACCGGCTCTGTTTTTTGATTATCGTTCAATTTTCGAACCAATAGTCGATGTAATCTCATGTTATATACCTTTCCATATTTTGCTTTCATACTGACGGCTGTTTCCCAGAGCGGTGCGTTACTGAGTTTAGAATTACATTTCTTCCTCCGTTCACGTGGTTGCTCCCTACGGTACGCCGTTCCGTATCGCCTGATGATTTCTCCCTCCGAACGGTCTGTTCGTACGTGTTGTGATGACTGCATCCCGGCGTGACCGACCCATCCGCTCTCCAGCGACCGATTTCGTGGGGACGTTTCGGATAGGTGAACTCAAGTTCCCGCCCGAACTCGGTTTCGACATGACACCACGGACGTACACCCACGACATCGAGGTTCAGTTTCGTGATCTCGATACCCGCTCGCACGTCAATCACGTCGTTTACGCCAGCTACTTCGAACGCGGGAAAGAACGGCTGTTCGAGGAGGTGCTCGATACCTCGCTCTCGTCAGCACCGACCGTGGTGCGGTCGCTAGACGTCGAGTACGTGGCCCCCATCGAACCGGACGCCACCGTCACCGCGGCGCTCGGTCCGGTCGAAACCGGTAAGACCAGCCTCACCATCGAGTACGAACTCGGGACCGGGGACGCCACCGTCGCTACCGGCCGAACGGTCTCCGTCTACCTCGACGACGACGGCCAGCCAACCCTGCTTCCCGACGCCTGGCGGGACGCGCTCGCGCCGTACCGCGCGGGCGAAGCGAAGCGTTAGTCGGTCCGTTAGTCAGTTCGTTCGTCGTCCGGCGGGCGAAGCGTGAACGCACCGACCCCGGCGGCGATGGCGAGACCGCTGCCGACGAGGAACACCGGCGTCCACCCCGCGACCCCGGCGAGCCATCCGGAGACGACCCCGCCGAAGACGCCGCCCAGTATCTTCGCCGAATAGAGGACGGCGTAGTTCGCCGAGGAATGACGCTCCCCGTAGTAATCGGCGACGAGGCTCGGAAACAGCGTGTACTGTGATCCCTCCAAACCGGCCGCCACGACGAGGGCGAGGAGGAATCCGAGCGACGACCCGACCGCTCCCGTGCCGACGAGCGACAGGAGTCCGATTCCGCAGAGCGAGAACGTCACCGTCATCAATCGCTCCCGACTGACACGGTCCGAAATCCCGCCGACGACGAGTTCGCCGATGGCGTCCGCGACGGGGAGGATGGTCGCCGTCAGCGTCACCAGCAGCGCGGCGAAGCCGAACTGGTCCGCGAACGGAATGAGGTTCGCCGTGAGCATCAGCCCCGCCCCGGAAATCCCGACGAATAGGGCATACATCGTCCAGAACTGCCACGTCCGGACGACTTCGCGCCACGTGTACTGACGACCCGTTCCGATTCCGGTCCACTCGCTCGCCGTTTCCGATCCCTCGTCGCGGGCGTCATCGACGAAATCCCTGTGAACTTCATCCTCACCGCCGTCGTTGTCAGCGTCCTCGTTTTCATCCCCCTCGTCATCGTCCTTACCACCGTCGTCGTCCAGCCAATCCTTCGGGGGATCACGAAGGACGAGCGCACACGCGATGACGCCGATTCCGACGAGCAAGCCGATGGTTCGAAGCCCCGACAGAAACGCGCCGGAAGCCGATTGGAACCGAATGTAGGGGACGAACAACGCGCTCCCCGCGGTGAACGCCATCGAACCCGCACCGGTGGTGATCCCACGTCGATCTGGAAACCACTTGAGGGCGGTGTTGATGGCGACCGTGTACACCATTCCGGTACCGATGGCCCCCAGCGAGTAGAGCAGATACACCTGCCATAGTTCGGTGGCGAACGTCAGTCCGACGTACCCGATCCCGGCGAGCACGCCCGCCAGAACGGCCATCGGTCGTGGTCCGTGATTGTCCCGCCACCACCCTGCGGGGAACTGCGACCCGGCTTGGAAGAACACGTACAGGCTGAACACCGCTCCGAGGGCTGACAGCGGGACCCCGAGGTCCCGCGCTAGCGGTCCCTGCACCGACGACCACATGTACTGGTACGGGCTGACCAATCCCATCATGACGACGCCAGCCACGATCTGCCACCATCGCGAAAAACCCAGTACGTCCCGTGCACGGGCCGAAACGTCGCTTCCCTCCGTTTCAGATATCATCGCTCGGTGTCGAATCCTGATGCGCACTCCAACGACTGTACGCCATCACCACGACGACGAGCGTGATACGCGTTACGGCGGAGATTCAGGGTGACTACCTCGACGACGAGTCCACTGCTCACGGTGCCGATGACTGATGACGTGGCGACTGAGTTTCTGCCATGGACGATCTCCCGAACGTTCCAGGAGGTGTGCTACGATCGAGACGGCTCTAACCGGTCCCTCGAAACCGGTATGGGGTGTCTACCTTTCGTATTCGGAGGCTCTGCTATTAGCCGCTCTGTCTATACCCGCCCCAGCGAGTAGGGACGAACGATGGAGAAACAAAACCGCCCGATGGAACCCGAGGTGCAACATCCGATGTTCGCTGCGGTGGAAACCAACCGACGGCGATCGACTCTCGCGATACTCCTTGACCGAACGGCGGCAACGGACGAGCGTGAACTCGCCCGTCTCCTCGCGGCGACCGAGGGGGGAACACAGGTGGCGGATGTCTCGGAGGAAGACGTGCGGGCCATCCGCCTCGACCTCCACCACAAACAACTCCCGGTGTTACGGAACAGCGGTCTCGTCGGCTGGGACGAGGGGACCGGAACCGTGACCACGACGGACCACCGCGCGCTCACTGACCCGCGATTCAGGCAGCTTCTCGAAACCGAGGAAGCGGGGGTCGACGACGTCCTGTTCGGTTTGTCGGACCGACGACGCCGGTATCTCCTCTCCGTCCTCCGTGACAACTGGCAGAACCGAACCGCGATGTCGCGCTCGGCCCTCGCCCGTCGAATCGCTCGACACGAAACCGATACGGAGGAACCGGATCAGTCGACGCTCGACGAAATCCTGGTGGCCCTGACCCACATCCATCTCCCGATGCTCGCGACGGCCGATATCGTCCGATACAACCCCGAATCCGGTCGGGTTGCGTACACTGGCAATCCCGCGCTCGAAAAGGTCGTGACGATCTTCAACGAACCCGACAACCGTCTCGTGAGCAGGCTCGATGGATTCTTCGGCGGGTTGTTGACCTCCTATCAGGAGGCGGGTGGGGGGACGGGTACCTCGCTCGACTGGCCGAGCTTCTGGAGAGACCCGCATCATGGCTAGACCAGTCGAACTGTGGGCGTTCATCTTCGCCAATTTGCTGATGTTCGTCATGAGCAGTCTCCTGATGGCGCTGAGCTTCATCGCGTACTATCAAAATCCGAAAATGAAATCGTATCTGTTCTCGACCATCGGGTTCGGGTTCATCGTCCTCGGTGGTCTCGTCGACCCGGTGTATCGGCTCGGTATTCGCGGTGAGTACTTCCTAAACGGTACCGAACGTCTGTTGCTCCAATCGAGCGAAGGCGTGCTGTTTTCGATCGGTCTTGGCCTCCTCTTCTACGCCATCATGCGCCACGACGTTCGCTCGTCGCCGACGGACGGCCACGATTCCATGGACACGAACATCTACGGCTTCGACGAACACCGTCACGACGATTGAACGACCCGTCGGCTATTTTCCCTCTCCTTCGGCACCCCGACCGACCATGACCGTGTTTTTGATCAGGTTCTTGTGACCGCGATGCAGGCGCTCCGAGAGCGCCTGCGGGGAGATGTCGAGGTCCCCCGCGAGATCGTCCATCGTGACTTCCTGTGGAATCTCGAAATAGCCGCGCTCGAACGCGGCTTCGAGCGTCTCCTGTTGTTGCTCCGTGAGGCCGAACCGGCCGCCTTTCCCCTCGTCCAACCGATAAATCCGCTTGACGTCGAACGTCAGGTCGTTGTTCGTACAGTAATCGTACGTTCTCGACAGCGAACCGTACTCCGGAAACAGCGCCCGAACGTGCCACGTTCCGTCCCGGCCGAACGCCGCCAAAATGGTTCCCTCCTCTTCGACCAGAATTTGCACGAGCGTCTGGATGGAATCTATCCAGTCCATCTGGTACAGCCATTCGTCGTCGAGTTCGGCGACCAACCGAACGTTCGCGGTGCTCGGGTCGCCCTCCAGCGCCCGCTGTACTCGCTCGCCGTCGGCATCTTCTCCACTCACCCAGATGAACGGCATGACTCGCTCGGGGTCGTGAGCGACGATTCGCTCGATTTCGAACGCCAACCCCTCTACCGCCGTCCCCGTCTCCCACAGCGCGAATTCGTTCGCCGGAATTTCCGCCTCTACGACGACACCCATGACCGATACTAACGTTCGCTACCGCAATAACGGGCACGCCCACGGGGGAGGTGTTTACGAGCGGATGCGGAACCGGTTCACAACTTTACGAGCGAATTCGGAACCGGTACACTACTCTTCGGTTACCGATTCGATACCTTCCGATATCGCCGCGCTCCGTGTGTTCTTCTCCGTCTCGATTCGCCATCGCTCGATGTCCTCGTACTCCGCCAGCAGGTCGCTGACGCTCCGTTTCAGCGAATCGTCGTTGACGTTTACCTCGAATCGATACTGCGGCCGTCCGGACCCGATTCGGTCGATGTTCGCGCTGACGAGCGCGTTGTCGAAGTAACACGGCGATACTTTCGTCATCACGTGTTTGTACACTGTGTTCTCGACCGCACGGAGGCCTTTCCGTGCCGCCGTGTCGGCCGCACGGGTCGCGTGTTCCACCGCTTCTTGCCCCTCTTCGGCCGCGTCCTCTAAATCGCCGTCTTCGAGCTCTTGAATCGTCCCCTCAATACTATCCCCCGCGGTACTGATGTCCTCCAGCGGAGTTTTCCCGGATTTTTCGCCGTCCCCCTCGCTCGTGCTGGCCTGTTCCGCGGTCTTCTCGTTGACCTCCTCCCCGAATCGTTCCTCCGCCTTGGGCCGCCACTCGTCCCAGTCCTCGAACTCTGCCCCGGAAATCCCTTCCGCTTCCAGCGCGGCAGTGATGCGCTCGCCGTGCTCGACCATGGCGACCCATCCACCTTCCTGCTTGAACCCCGAAACGCTTTCTTCCATGGATAGGTCATACGGGCTCAGCGTGGCTATCCTTCGTCCCGGCATATCCCTGCCGTTTATACGCGAACCGGAACTCGCGCCCGAAGCGTTACCACTCGGCAAAACTCCCGTCGTCGTGATGCCAGATTGGATTGTGCCACATCACGTCGTGTTCGGCACGCTCCCGAACTCGCTCTTCGTCGATGGACACGCCGAGTCCCGGCGCGTCCGGTGCCGTCACGTACCCGTCCGCGAAGCCGAACACCGATGGGTCTTCGAGGAGGGCCAAGCCGGTACTCCGTTCCACGTCGTGAAGGTTCAAACTGTGCTCCTGTACCACGATGTTCCCCGAGCAGAACCCCACTTGGAGGCTGGCGGCGAGCGCGATGGGGCCGAGGGGACAGTGGGGAACGAGCGCGACACCGTGCGTCTCGGCTATCGTGGCTACCTTTCGCATCTCCGAGATACCCCCGACGTGCGTGATGTCGGGGTTGAAGACGCCGACGACGCCGTCGATGAGCGCCTCCTCGAACTCCCACCGCGAGTACAGTCGCTCGCCGGTCGAAACCGGCACCGTGGTGTGCATGGCGACTTCCCGAAGCCGTCCGTTCTGCTCCGGCGGAACCGGCTGTTCGAAATACATCGGGCTGTACTTCTCCAGCGCGCTCACGATCCGTTTCGCCATTGGAAACGAAACGCGGCCGTGGAAGTCGATCCCGATGTCCACGTCGTCGCCGACGGCGGTTCGAACCGCCCGCAATCGGGATTCGACGGCGTCCACTTCCGCTGGCGACGCCAAGGGTCGAAACTCCGTCGTCCCGTTCAGCTTCAGCGCGGAATAGCCCGCGGCGACCATCTCGCGCGCCGAGACGGCGATTTCCTCGGGTGATTCGCCGCCAATCCACTGGTGAACCCGCAGTCTGTCCCGAACCGGCCCCCCGAGGAGCGCGTGAACGGGCGCTCCGTAGTGTTTTCCCTTGATGTCCCACAGCGCCATGTCGATACCGGCGATGGCGCTCATCAGGATCGGACCGCCGCGGAAGAACCCGCCGCGATACATCGTCTCCCAGTGTTTCTCGATGGGGAGCGGGTCCTCGCCGACGAGATACGTCTCCAGCAGTTCCTCGACCGCGCCGCGAACCGCCTTGATCCGTCCCTGCACTATCGGCTCTCCCCACCCGACGGTTCCGTCGGCGGTTTCCAACCGCAGGAGGAGCCACCGGGGCGGCACTTCGAACAGTTCGTAGTCGACGATGCGCATACGCGACCCTCTCGGTGGAACCACTTGATCCTTCCGTGCACCAGCGGGACGGGGGAATCAAATGGACGTTCGAAGCGACGGCGACGGTCGCTATTCGCTCGTGCCGTAGCTCTCCAGTTTGCCCTGTATCCGCCTGATCTCCTCGTCGGGGAGGATATCGGGCGTCCCGACGGTGGACGCGAGGTGATGGATCCGGGCGCAGTACTCGACCATCTCGGCCACGTCGAACGCGCTCGCGAGCGAGTCGTCGGCCGTCAACACCCCGTGGTTTTTCAACAGCGTCGCGTTGAACTCGTCACCGAGTGATTCCGTTGCCGCTTCACCGAGTTCGGGGGTGGCGTGGGTCCGATACTCCGCGACCGGGACGTGCGTTCCCGCGAACGCCACGAGGTAGTGTGACGCCGGAATCGGTTCGCCGAGCGCCGCGAAGGACGTCGCGTACGGCGAGTGGGTGTGAACGACGCCGCCGACGTCGTCGCGCCGCTCGTACACCGCCAAGTGCATCGGCAGTTCCGTCGATGGCTCCCGGTCGCCCGTGAGGACGTTCCCGTCGAGGTCCACGACCGGAACGTCCCACACGTCGATTTCGCTGTAGGGGACGCCGGACGGGCTGATGGCGATGTGTTCGTCGTCGATTCGCATACTCAGGTTTCCGCCGGTTCCCTCGGTCAGTCCGCGTTCGATGAGTTCGATGCCGTACTCGCGTATCGCGTCCCGTTCGTCGTGATATGGGTCTTCCGTTTCGTCCATGTTGTCTCCTATTCGCTCCACCGTTGTGATTACTCCGATGTGACGCCGACGTCAGCCATCCGATCGGAGAGTTCGGATTCGGCTTCCTCGGTGAGTGTTCGGTGATGAATCGCGTTCCCGGTCTCCGTGTCGAAGAGATACATCGTCTCGGCGGGGATGTCGGCGTACAACTCCTCGCCTTCGTCCACCGGACGCTGGCCGTCTATCTCCACGACGAACGTGCCGTCGTGTGACTGTTCGACCGGTTTGAGGTACAGATATCGGATACTTCCCATCGGCTCCACGACATCGACCTGACACCGGAACCCGTTCTCGCTTTCCTCCCCGGTTCTGATCTCCACGTCCTCCGGTCGAACGCCGATGGTCACGCGCTCGTGCCCCTCGGTGGACGCCGTGATGTCCTCGGAAAGTTCGTAGTCGAACCCGTCCGCGAGGAGCGTTCGCCCCTCGCGTTCGGCTTCGAAGAAGTTCATCGACGGCGACCCGATGAAACTCGCGACGAAGAGGTTTTCCGGCCGGTAGAAGCATTCGAGCGGGGTGCCGATCTGCTGTAATTCGCCTTCGTTGAGGACGACGAGGCGGTCGCCCATCGTCATCGCTTCCGTCTGGTCGTGGGTGACGTACAGCGTCGTCACGTCCAGTTCCGACTGGAGGCGATTGATTTCGGTCCGCATGACGGTTCGCAGTTTCGCGTCCAAATTGGACAGCGGTTCGTCCATCAGGAACGCGTTGGGGTCACGGACGATGGCGCGGCCGAGCGCGACGCGCTGTCGTTGGCCACCGGACATCTGTGACGGGTTGTTGTCCAGTAAATTCTCGATGTCCATCGTCCGTGCGACGCGCTCGACGCGCTCCTCGATTTCCTCGCCCGAGAGGTCGGTGGACATCTTGAGGCCGAAGCTCATGTTCTCGCGGACGCTCATGTTCGGGTAGAGCGCGTAGTTCTGGAACACCATCGCGATGTCCCGGTCGCGTGGCGACATCCCGTTCACGAGTTCGTCCTGAATCCAGATGTCACCTTCCGTCTGCTGTTCGAGTCCCGATACCATCCGGAGCAGGGTCGATTTCCCGCTCCCTGACGGTCCGACGAGGACGACGAACTCGCCATCCCCGATGTCGATGTCGACATCATCGACGGCAGTGATCTCACCCTGCCGACTGTCGAACCGTTTGACGACGCTGTCGATACTGATTCCTGCCATTGGTCTAGTATGCTCGTTCTTCCCAAATAAATGTTGACTTTATTCGGTTCATTTCAAATCTCATATGTTTATTCCTTCAACACGGCGCCGAAGCTCAGTCCCGACGCGAGGTAGCGATTCGCGGCGACGAGAAGCACCAACACTGGGATGATCATCGTCATCGACGCGGCCGCCAGCATCGACCACTCGATGTTTCGGGAGCCGATGAAGCCGTACACCGCCAGCGAAAGCGTCTGTGCGTGGTTGTTCGTGAGGATGAGCGAGAACAGCAGCTCGATCCACGCGAAGATGAAGCTGATGATGGCGACGGAGATGATGCCCGGGAGTGCCGAGGGCAACACGACCTTCCGGAACGCTTGCGAGCGCGTCGCGCCGTCCACGAGCGCCGCCTCTTCGAGCGACTGCGGAATGCCGTCGAAGAAGGCCTTCATCACCCAGACCACCAGCGCGATGTTGATGGTCACGTACATGAACACCAGTCCGACCAGCGTGTCGTAGAGGTGGAACGTCCGGAAGATGACGAAGAACGGGATCACCACGGCGATGGGTGGCAACATCCGGGACGACAGTATCCAGATGAGCACGTCCGGCTTCTTCGGCACGTCGTAGCGCGAGAGGACGTACGCGCCCGGAACGCCGACCACCAGGACGATGATCACCGAGGCGGTCACGCTGATGAGGCTGTTGGTGAGCGCGTGGACGAACGACGGGTCGTTCGCCAACTGCATGTAGTTGTACACCGTCGGCAGGAACACCCACTTCGGCGGGAGGTCCAGCGCGTGTCCCGGCGGTTTGAGGGACATGAACCCGATCCAGCAGAGTGGGGCGAGACAGACGAACGCCCACACGAGCAGGACGACGTGTCGCCCCACGTTCTTCGTCCTATCCGAGACTGCCATCACTCCAACACCCCCTCGAAGCCGACGACGCGAATCAGCACGTTACAGATGATGAGGACGACGACGAGGTACACGATGGCGAGCGCGCTCGCTGCACCGATGTCGATGTACGTGAACCCTGTCTGGAAGATCTGGATGCTGATGAGCTTCGTCGCGTTGCCGGGGCCACCGCGGGTCAGTCCGTACACCGTCCCGAACGTGCGGAACAGGTCGATGAGGCGGATGAGGAACGCCACGAAGATGACCGGTTTCATGTACGGGATGATGACGTGGACGTACGTCCGCCACGTCGGCGCGCCGTCGATGCGCGCCGCCTCTTTCAGTTCGTCCGGAACCGACGACATCCCGGCGTAGAGGATGATGAACATGAACGGCGTCCAGTTCCACGCGTCCATGAGGATGACCGTCAGCAGCGGCAGGTTCGTGAGGAAGTTCGGTGCCGCGAACGGCGTGTACGTGTTGATGGCGTACGCGATGATGCCGAGTTGCGGGTCGAGCATGATCCGTCCGATCATCGCCAAACTGACCGGCGCGACGGCCATCGGCAGGATGAAGACGATCCTGTAGAACGTCTCGGCCCACCTGTTCTCCACGTTCGTCAGCAACGCGGCGAGGAAGAACCCGATGACGAGTTCGAGGATCAACGCACACGTCACGAAGATGGCCGTCACCGTGATCGATTTCCAGACGACGGGGTCGGTGAATATCACTCGGAAGTTGTGGAGTCCGGTGAACGTCCCGAGTTGCTCGGGGTGGACGTAGTTGTAATTGACGAGGCTGAGGTACAGGTCGTATATTCCGGGGAATATCGTGATGAGGAGGACGACGAGCACCATCGGTGTGGCGAGCCACACCGGCAGGTACTCGTTCCACGCGCTGCGGAATCGCCCCTCGGACTGCGTTCCTTGGTTCGTTCCTGATTGGGTGTCTAAACTCATGGTTTCTCGGTCGAATTCGTCGTTCTGTGGTGGTTCGGTGATCGGAAGTCAATCGATGGTTGTCGGTGGTTCGGTTCTCGACTCATGTCAGTTCCCTCCGACGGTCAACTCGGCCTGCTGTGCCGCCTTCTTCATCGCCGAATCGACGGATTTCCCGCCGGTTATCGCCTTCTGGAGTTGGATGGAGTACTTCTGGGCCCAGACGGGGTACATCGCGTCGTACGGCTCCGTCTCGGCGCTCTTCAGCGATTCGAGGGATACCTTGCTGAACTCCTCGCCGTACTTCTTCTCGTACGCCTTCTGCGACCAGATGGATTTTCGCGTCGGGAACGAGGCGCTCCGCTGAATCGCCATCCATCGCTGGGTCGGCTTCGACGTGGCCCAGAGCATGAACAGGAACGCCGCCTCGGAGTGTTTCGCGGCCTTCGACGTGGACAGTTGCCACGTGAACGCGCCCGGCGCGAACTTGCTTTCCTTCGTCTTCGGCGTCACCATCTTCGCGACGCCGATGTCGCCGCCGTCCGGGGAGGCGTCCGCCAGGGTCCCCCAGAACAGGTTCGCGTCGTTCATCACGTGCGCGGCGGTGCCCTGTTGCATCGCCGCGACGACTTCGGACCACGTCATGGTGCCGATGGACGGCGGGCCGTAGTTCTGGAGCGCTTCCACGTAGTACTTGCCCGCCTTCTTCGCCATGTCCGTGTCGAGGCCGGACGTTTCCGGATACGATTTCCATAGCTTGCCGCCGTACTCGCGGAGCCACGCGTCCATCGTGTAGACGTTCATCCCGTACCCCTTCTGACCGCGGTTGACGAGCCCCGAAACGCCGTCTTCGTTCTCCTGAATGACTTTCGCGTTGTGCAGGAACTGGTCCGTCGTCTTCGGAATCGACAGGTCGTGCTTCTCGTAGAGGTCCTTCCGGTAGAACATCGTGTGGACCTCGACGGTTATCGGCATCCCCGTCCACTTCTTCGTCCGCCCGGCCCCGTGGACCGCCTCCTGACACACGCCGAGAAGGTCGTCCCGGTTGTACCAGTCCGGGTCGTAGAGGTCGTCGTCCTGGAAGTACGGGTCGAGGTACTGGAGCCATCCGGCCTGCCGGAACTGGTTGACGACTTGGTCCATGAAGAACACGTCGAACTTCCCGGCCCCGGTGCTCACGTCGGTCAGCCGCTTCGTTCGGAACTGCTGTTCCGGGAGGATGTTCCACACCACGTCGATCCCTGTGAGTTTCTCGAACATGGGAACGAGCGGTCGAATGCTGTCGATCCACGCGTGCTGGACGGCACCGACGTTGACCTTCTTCCCGGAGTGTTTCTTCCACTTGATGTTCGCGTCGGTGTACGCCGAGAGGTCGATGGTTCCGTCTCCCTTCGACGGGTCCACGGTCTTCGTTCCGTCGTTCCCCGAGCTCGCACTGCCGCCGCGCGTACAGCCGCTCAATGTGAGCGCTACACCCGTACCCGCGTATGCGAGGAAGTCGCGGCGCGTTCTATTCGTCGTCATCGTTCACCCGATCCGTTGCGCTGATTCGGTTGCTGGTGTTCATGGTTCTGTGTCCGCCTGTCATCCACACCGCCATCCCCGTGAGGGGACTTCGTGTCACACCGTCCGGTTCGATGCGGTTCAGCTATCCACGCGAGTAATTTGATTACAGATAATTAAGTATTGTCCTTATCGATGATCACATTGATAGTTCATATCTTGTATGCTACCACAACGACTATGTTCGGCGAATCGCTCACCGTAGCCATGGACTGTGACTTGACAGACCGTACCGCCCTCATCACGGGTGCTGGCCGCGGAATGGGAAAGAAAACGGCGAAGACGTTCGCACGAAACGGTGCCGACGTCGTCATCAACGACGTGGACCCCGACGTGGCGGAGGAAACCGCCGCGGAAGTCCGGGACCTCGGCGTCGAAACCGTCGGCATCGCCGCCGACGTGAGCGACGCCGCGGAAGTTCAGGCGATGGTCGAACGGGCGACGGAGGAACTGGGTCCCATCGATATCCTCGTGAACAACGCTGGCGTCGGCGACGCCGGGCCGTTCGTCGATGACTCCTACGACGACACCTTCGAGTTGAACCTCGACGTGCACCTCTACGGGTCGCTGAACTGCACTCGCGCGGTCATCGATGGGATGGTCGAGCGCGGCTACGGGAAGGTCGTCAACATCACGTCGATTCATACGAAAAACGGCGTCGGGATGTCACCCGCCTACGACGTGGGCAAGTACAGCCTGCTCGGGTTGACCAAGAGCCTCGCGCTCGAACTCGGCCGCGAGGGGGTCCGCGTCAACGCCGTCGCACCGGGATGGGTGAACACCAGAATGACCGAGGGGTTCAGCGACGCCGTTCGCCAGCAGATTCTGGACAACAACCCGATCGGCCGACTCGCGGAACCCGAAGACATCGCGAACGCCGTGACGTTCCTCGCGTCGCCCGCTAGCGACTACATCAACGGCCACGAACTCCGCGTCGACGGCGGACAGGTCCCCATCGATAGCTGGCGATTGGATAATCGTTAGACGATTATTCGTCCCGATTCGGATAGATCATCTTCTTCAACCCCTCCTTTTCCTCCATCCCATCGAACGCGTTCGACAATCCGTCGAGACCATACTCGTCGGTGATGAGCGATTCGACGTCGATCCGCCCGTTTCTCAGGAACGTGACGGCGCGGGTGAAATCGTTGGGCGTCAGGGAGAACGTTCCGACGAGTTCCGTCTCGTCGTAGTACACCGAGAACGGATCGATTTCGACCGTCGCGTCCTGCGGCGGGACGCCGAAAATCAACGTGGTTCCCCCGGCGGACGGCAGCGACAGCGCTATCTCGATGGTTTCGGGCAACCCGACCGCCTCGACGGCGATATCCACGCCATCGACGAGTTCGTCGAGTTCCGATTTCAGGTCGGTTTCCACGGGATCGATACCGTAGTCCGCGCCGGTTTCGAGCGCCAGTTCGCGTCGGTGATCGACAGGCTCGGAGACGATGACCGTTCCCGCGCCGCTCGCGCGGAACGTCTGTGAGAGGAGTAGGCCGATGGGGCCAGCACCGATGATGACGACGGTGTCCCCGGATTCGAGGTCCACTTGATCGACGGCGTGGATACAGCAGGCAAGCGGTTCGGCGAACGCCGCTTTCCGGTACGCCAACTCCCCCACGGGTTCGACGTAGCCTTCGGGTGCGCGAACGTACTCGGCGAACGCGCCGTCGATGATGGTGTCGGCCGCGCCGCCGATGGAGGTGAAGTTCTCACAGAGGTTCTCCTTCCCGCTCTGACACGCTCGACAGTCGTTGCAGGGGATCGATGGGTTGATCGCCACTCGGTCGCCGACGGCGACGTTGGACACGTCGTCCCCGACGGCGACGACTTCCCCGGCGCTCTCGTGGCCCGGTATCATCGGGAACTCGACGGGGAACGTCCCGTGGTACATGTGATAGTCGGTCATACAGACGCCACAGGCGTTCACCCGGACGAGCACGTCCCCATCGTCCGGGTTCGGTCTTTCGTGCTCCTCGATAGCGACGGTCCGCTCGTCCGTCAGTACAGCTGCTTTCATTATCGACACCTGCTAATCCGTGGACCAGCGGTTAAAACTTCCCCCTACAGTGTCGCACTTCCAACCGACATTCTCCTGCGAAATACTTACTACCGATGCGTGGGATATATTGACAAATGGGTGTACTAGACCGATTTGCGCTCGACGGAGAGACAGCCATCGTCACGGGTGCGGCCCGTGGACTCGGCAAGGAAATGGCGACAGCGCTCGCCGACGCTGGTGCCGACGTTGCAATCGTGGACATCGACATCGAGATGGCGGAGGAGGCGGCCGCCGAACTCGAAGAACTCGGCGTCGATACCGCCGCGGTCGAGGTGGACGTGACCGACGAAGCCGAAGTAGAGGCGATGGTCGAGGCGGTGGCCGACGAACTGGGTCCCATCGACGTTCTCGTGAACAACGCGGGCATCGCCGCGAACGAACCGGCCGAGGAGATGGAGTACGAGACGTGGCAACGGACGCTCGACGTGAACCTCTCGGGCGTGTTCCTGTGCGCGAAACACGTCGGACGGCGGATGCTCGACCGCGGCGAGGGACGGATCATCAACATCGCTTCCATGTCGGCCTACAACGTCAACGTCCCGCAACCGCAGGTCGGCTACAACGCGTCGAAGGCGGGCGTGCTGATGGTGACGAAGTCGATGGCCGTCGAGTGGGCCGACCGTGGCGTCCGCGTCAACGCCATCGCGCCGGGCTACATGCGGACCGAACTCGTGGAAGGAGTGCTCGAAGCCGACCCCGAAATGGAACGCACGTGGCTGGACAACACGCCGATGGGACGACTCGGTCGTCCCGAGGACTTGCAGGGAATCGTCGTGTTCCTCGCGTCCGAGGCGTCCCCGTACATGACGGGCGAAATCGTCCGCGTCGATGGCGGCTACACGTCGCGCTGAGACCGGAACTTCACGACGACGAGCGAAGCGCGCGAAGCTTTTCCATCGTTTCATCCCAGCCCTTGGCGGCCGCCGGTTCGTACGTGGCTATTTCCATCGTCGATTCGACGAGTTGGCGACCGGTTTCGAGGTCGGGAAGCGATCCGGCGGCGACCGCCTGCGTCAGCAGGTTTCCGGTCGCGGTCGCTTCGGTCGGTCCCGCGCGGACGACTAACCCGGTCGCGTCGGCGAGCAGTTGACAGAACAGTTCGTTTCGAACCCCGCCACCGCCGACGTGGAGCGTTTCGGGGGTTCGTCCGGTCGCCGCCGCGATCCCTTCGAGGGTGAGCGCCGCCGTCGCGGCGAGGCTATCGAGGAGACAGCGGACGGTTTCGCCCTCCGATTCCGGCACCCGCTGGTCCGTGTCGCGACAGTAGTCGGCTATCTGCTCTGGCATCGATCCGTCGATACTGAACGCGTCGGCGTCGGGATCGACTATCGACGCGTGTGCGGGTGCGTCCTCGGCGGCCCTCAATAGTTCCTCGTACGAGGTCACGCCGCCGTCCCGATTCCACGCCAGCCGACATTCTTCGAGCAGGAAGAACCCGTTGATATTTTTGAGCAGTCGAACGGTGTCGTCGACACCGAGTTCGTTCGAGACGCCCGCCTCGTAGGCCGCCGCGGAACGGTCGGGCCGTGGCGAAACCACGCCTAGGATGAACCACGACCCAGTGCTGAGAAAGGCGGCGTTTTCCGAAAGTGGCATCCCGGCGACCGCCGCCGCCGTGTCGTGACTCGCCGGGAGCACGAGCGTGGGTTCCGACGGAAGGATTTCCGCGTCTACCGTTCCAACGATGGTCCCGGGTTCGCACAACGGCGGCAGCGGTTCGGTCGGCAGCGACAATCGATCGAGGAGCGCGGTATTCCACGACCGCCGTCCGGGGTCCAACATCTGGCTCGTCGATGCGACCGTAACGTCGGTCACCGCCTCTCCGCCGAGGAGATACGTCAACAACTGGGGCATCATCAGGAGGCGGTCGGCGTCCGCGAGGAGGTCCGGTTCGTTCCGGGCCAGCGCGTGGTACTGCCACAGCGTGTTCGGCGTGTTCCAGTGATTGAGGCCGGTCGCCTCGAACAGTTCCCGCTTGCCGACCGTTTCGATGATATCATCGCGGGTCGCGCTGACTTCGGGGTCACGGTACGAGTACGGATCACACAACAGTTCGCCGTCGTTGAGCAGTCCGAAATCCAACCCCCACGTATCGATGCCGACCGTGTCGATCCCGTCGAGCGACGACGCCGCCACGGAGAGTCCCTCCTCGATATCCGTGAGGAGGTCGGTAACGTCCCAGACGTACCGGCCGTTCCGCTCGACCGGGTGGTTGTCGAATCGATGCACTTCGGTGATGTCCATCCGGTTCGGCTCGATTTCTCCGGTGAACACCGTGCCACCGTTCGCGCCGATATCGACTGCGAGGTGATTCATGCCGTTCTTTTCGTCACTGTGTATCCCAGTGATTTGAGTGTTTCCCGCGCGAAGCTCCTCGTGTCAGCCGACCAGCGCCGGTCGTAGCACTCCCCTCCCCCCGTTTACCACAGAAAAACGCCGCTCATATTCCGTCTCCTCCTCGATACCGTCCATCTGATGGATTCGTCCCCCAAAACATCGATGCCACCGCGAATCTATCGTGATCGTTCGGTACATTTTTTATCTTTCAGTTTAACTGTGGTGAACAGATATAAGTGGATGACCCATTGATAGGTACCATGAACGTAGATGGGCGTTGTCCGGTGAACGCGACGAAGACCTCGTTTACGCTGCTTGAAACCCTCGCGGCCGACGGTCCACTCGGGGTGACGGAACTGGCCTCCCGAATCGACACGACGAAGGGAACCGTTCACAACCACCTGACGACGTTGCGTAGCCTGGGGTACGTCAAACAGGTCGATGGCCGATACGACCTCACGCTTCGCTCGCTCGCGACGGGCGAGCGGACGAGGGATCGGATGCAGTTGTTCCGGGTCGCAAAGCCGTATCTGGACAACCTCACGAAGACGACCGGCGAGTACGCCGGTCTCTACGTCGGGGAAACGGGTTGCGCGACTCGTGTGTATCACGCGACGTGCTCCGATTCGTGGTCCCCCTCGTCGGTCAACGGCGATCAAGTGCCGTTGCACGCCACCGCGGCCGGGAAAGCGATACTCTCCTCCATGTCCGACGACCGCGTCGAGGACTGTATCCGACACCACGGATTGGACCGCTATACCGACGGGACGATTACCGACGCGTCACGGTTGTTCGAACAGTTGCGAAAGGTGCGCGACGACGGCGTCGCGTACAGCCGTGGGGAACGAATCGAGGACGTGAACGGTGTCGCCGCTCCGATCCGTGGAGGCGACACCGACGGACGGGCGGCCATCTGCGTCGTCGGTCCGGACGAGGTCCTCCACGGACGACATTTCGAGGAGGACGTCACGGGACAGGTGTTCAGCACCGCGAAGAAGATAGAACTCGACCTGCGTTCGGCGTGACGCGTTCAACTTCCTACCGCGTTCGACGTAATGCGTTCAACTCTCCTAAACACGTGTAACCGAGCGGTTGACCGTCAGCAGTAGAATATCCGTCCCACGACAGGAATTACATTGATATGCCTGTAATGGACAGTTGGCTCGGCGGGAGACCGGGACGACAAGAATCTCGCAGACCACGAGCTCGTTCTCGATACCAGAACACAATGTCTTCATTTGACCATCATCTACGACTCCGTATTTTCCCGTACCACTCTTCGACTGCGGTGCTGTCCCTGTTTTAGCGGGGATGTCGAACGAACGGGAGTGACGGCCGCGGCCAATCGAATTCTGATATCCAGAACACGACGAAACGTGATTCCGTAGAAACAGCTCCACGAAGATGGCTCGGAACGCCGTCCCCGAATCCCCTCGCCGACCAACGTCGGGACGTGGCCCCGTCCGTCCGGGCGTCGTCGGCAGTCGAGGATAGCCGTCGCTATCCCGGTGCTCGGGCGTGTCGTGCTATCGGATTAGACGCTCACCGTTCCGTTGACGAGTCGTCCGATACGATCGATGTCGATGGTAACCTCGTCTCCCTCGGTGAGGGTGAACGACTCCGGAGGGACGAGCGCAGTTCCGGTGAGTAGAACCAGCGTTTCGGGGAGCGTGTTGTGCCGTTCGAGATACGAGACGAGTTCCTCGCAGGTGGTCGCCATCTCACTCGTCGATGTCGAGTCCTCGTACATGATCTCGCCGTCGCGTTCGATCGTCAGCGACATTTCGAGGTCGTGAGGGTCCTCTACCGTCTCGTCCGTGGCGATACACGGGCCGATAGAACAACAGCGGTCGTACACCTTCGCCTGCGGGAGATACAGCGGATTATCCCCTTCGATGTCGCGGCTGGAGACGTCGTTGCCGATGGTGTAGCCGACGATTTCCCCGCGATGGAGCACGACCCCGAGTTCGGGTTCCGGGACGTCCCACCCCGAGTCGCCGCGCACTCCGATGTCATCCCACGGACCGACCGTCCGGGAGGGCGTCGCCTTGAGGAACAGTTCCGGTCGCTCGCTGTCGTAGACGTCCATGTACACTTCCGGCTTGCCGCTCTCGGCTTTACGCGCCTCCTCGCTGATTCGGTACGTGACGCCCGCCGCCCACACCTCTTCGGCGATGACCGGTTGGAGGGTATTCCGGTCGAACGCGTCGAAATCGATCCGCTCGGCCTCGTCGATGCGTCTGCGGGCGATGGTGTCGATGGATTCGTCGCTCGCGTTCGCGGCGCGGGCGAGCGCCCGGAACGAACCGAGGTCGGGTGAGACGGCGGTGAGGTCGTAGGCGGCTCCGTCGTCGTCCATCACTACCAAGCTGTCTGTGGATGAGCGTGGCTCTCCACCGGGGAGTCGGTAATAGCGCATACACAGTGATGCTCGGAGAGTGTTAAAAGAGTATCGCCGCGGGAGGCCCGACGAGTCGCAGACGGCGTCGAGACTACTCGCTTCGGGCAAGCCGTTCGAACCTCCTATCTGCCGACTCGACGACGGTCGTTATTCATCGAACGACGTGAGTCGAGCTCACTGGCTCGACGAAGGTTACACTTCGTCGAACAGCGCAAATCACTGATTTGCTGGCTCGACGAGGCTCACGCCTCGTCGAAGAGGGTCTCACCCTCGACCATGTGTTCCTCGACGGCGTCGAGGTCGAGCGTGAGGCCGAGACCGGGCGTTTCGGGGATTTCCATCCGGCCCTTCTGAATGAGGTCGTCCTCCTCGACGAGGTCCTCCCACCAACCGAGCTGGTAGGAGTGGTATTCGACGGCGAGGCTGTTCGGAATCGCGGCCGCGACCTGTGCGGACGCCATCGTCCCGATGGGGGAGGAGACGTTGTGCATGGCGACCGGGATGTAGTACATGTCCGCGAGGTCGGCTATCTTTCTCGTTTCGCGCATGCCGCCGACGCGGGGGAGGTCGGGTGCGATGATGTCCACGGCCTGCGGTTCGAGCAGCGTCCGCTGGCCGAACTTCCGGTAGACGTTCTCGCCCACGGCGATGGGCGTCGTCGTCGAATCCGTGACCTTCGCTTGAACGTCGTGGTTCTCCGGCGGAATCGGGTCTTCGAGCCACCACACGTCGTACTCCTCCAGTTCGCGCGCGAGGCGTTTCGCGCTCCCGCTCGTGAACGACCAGTGGCAGTCGAAGGCGACGTCGGCGCGGTCGCCGACGGCTTCAGTGACGGCTTCGACGATTTCGACCTTGTGATCGATTTCCGGGCCGCGGAGGTGACGGTTCGCGCGGTCCTTCTCGTGACCCGAGGGCACGTCGAGGTCGAACTTGATGGCGTCGTAGCCCAGTTCCTCGACGACGCGGACGCCTTCGTCCGCGCAGGCTTGCGGGTCGGCTTCGTTTTCGGTGTGGAGGTCACAGTAGACCCGCACCTCGTCGCGGTACTTTCCGCCGACGAGTTGGTAGGCGGGGAGTTCGACGAGTTTGCCCACGAGGTCGTGGAGCGCGATTTCGATGCCCGAGATGGCCGAAATCACCTTTCCGGAGACGGAACCCTCCCCGGACATCTTCTGGACGAGATGTTCGTACAGTCGGTCGATGTCGAGCGGGTTCTCACCGACGAGGAACGGTTTCATCCGTTCGATGATTTCCGTGTCGCCGCCACCCCAGTAGGACTCGCCGGTCCCCACGACACCGGCGTCGGTGTAGACGCGGACGAGAATCCACGGGTAGTTGCCATCGACCATCGTCGTCTGGACGTCGGTTATCTCCGCATCACGGACCCCGCCGCGCCGATTGGTGATTCCCATCGTGTCGGCGGAGAGGTCACGCATCGTATACTCCGCGTTCGGGTCGCGGAGCTTCGCATGATCAACCATTGCATGAGGCTGGTTCCCAGAGGTCCGTTGTAAAGGTTGCGAATGGGGTGAGTCGTGAGGGTCGCAAAGGACAGAAGGCGGCGGTACGAACTACTCGACTGCGACCTTACTCGACCGCGACCTGCGCTTCGGTCTCGGCGGCCTCGTAGATGGCCGCGAGCGTTCGCATGTCCACGAGCGCGTGTTCACCGTTCGGCGTCGGTTCGACCCCGCGCATGACGCGGTCGGCGAAGTAGTCGAACTCCTCGGTCATCTCGTCCCCGAACAGGTCGCGGCGGCCGTCGTCGATCTCCATCTCGCGGCCGCCCGATTGGCGGATCGTGAGCGTCTGCGGCGTGATGCCCAAAAACGCCGGGTCGAGCCGTAACTCGCCCTCGGTTCCGATGATCTGGAGGCCACCCGAGAGGTGGCCGTTCTGACTGGCCGTGCAGGCGGCGTACGTGCCGTCGTCGAACTGTACCGTGAACGTGGCGTGCTCGTCCGGGACCTCGTCGAAGGCGTCGTGTTCGGAGTGCATCTGTGCGGTGACGCTCACCGGGTCGGCGTCGAGGACGAACCGGGTCGTGTTCAGCGGGTAGATTCCCAAGTCCATCACCGTCGCGCCGTAGCCGGCGAGGTCGGGATCGAGCCGCCACTGGTCGGGATTGCCGGAGACGAAGTCGAGCATTTGCTGTTCCATGTGACCGTGGACGGCGACCGGGTCGCCGATGGCCCCCTCGCGGACGAGTTCGCGCATCCGACGCACTTGCGGGTCTGTTTGCATCCGGTAGGCGACCATCAGCGGCACGTCCTCGGCGGCCGCGACGAGTTTCTCGGCGCGTTCGAGCGTCGCCTCCATCGGCTTTTCACAGAGCACCGATTTGCCGTGGTTCGCCGCGGCGCGCACGTACTGGAGGTGATACGCGTTCGGCGTACAGACGTACACGGCGTCGTACTCGTCGGTCGCCTCGCCGTCCACGAACTCGTCGTACGTGATGGCGGCAGTGGCCGTCGAAACCCCCTCGGCCGCGTCCTCGGCTTTCTCGTGGGAACTGCTGACGGTCACGGTCGTCTCGCAGAAATTCGACTCCCGGATCGCCGGGATGGCTTGCTCGCGCGTCCACCAACCGAGGCCGACCACGGCGATGCGGAGCGTTCCGGACTCCAGTGCTTCCCAGTCTCGTTCCCTGATCCCGTTCAGGTCGTCGATGGCGGTCATAACCGGGATGTTCGACCCAGTCGGCAAAAAGATAATGATAACGGTAGTAAAAATTTCTGTCAAACGTTACTCGGACCGTAACAGTCGTATGGTGGAAGTGAGAACACTAGCGTGATGTCGGATACGACACGGAACTACGTCAGCGGACAGTGGATCGAATCGGCGACGGGGGAGACCATCGAAGTCGAGAACCCCGCACGCCCGAGCGAAGTCGTCGCGCGATACCAGGACTCCAGTACGGAAGACGCCACCGAGGCCGTCGAGGCTGCCGCAGATGCGGCCGACGACTGGGCGGCGACGCCCGGCCCGGAGCGAGGCCGAATCCTCCGTGAAGCGGCGACCCTGCTCGCGGAACGGAAGGACGAACTCACCGACCTGCTCGTCGCCGAGGAAGGCAAGGCGAACGCCGAAGCCGGTGGCGAGGTACAGCGCGCCATCGACATCTTCTATCACTTCGCGGTGAAAGCGGCCGAACGCGGCGGGACGGTCAAAAACCCGAGTTCTCCGAACCAGAACCTCTACACCATCGAGGAACCGGTCGGCGTCGCCGCGCTCATCACGCCGTGGAACTACCCCATCGCCATCCCCGCGTGGAAACTCGCACCGGCCCTCGCGGCGGGGAACACGGTCGTTCTCAAACCCGCGTCGGCCGCACCCGGCGTCGCCATGGAAATCGCACGCGCGCTGGACGAAGCAGGTCTCCCAGACGGCGTTCTGAACGTCGTCACGGGTTCGGGAAGCGTCGTCGGCACCGAGTTCATCGAACGCGACGCGGTGGACGCCGTCTCGTTCACCGGCAGCAGCGAAGTCGGCGAGATGGTGTACGACCAAGCGACCGACTCCGGCAAGCGCGTTCAGACGGAACTCGGCGGGAAGAACCCGACCATCGTCGCCGATTCGGCCGACCCCGCCGAAGCGGCCGACCTCGTCGCGAGCGGCGCGTTCGGCGTCACCGGGCAGGCGTGCACGGCGTGTTCCCGTGCCATCGTCCACGAGGACGTCCTCGACGAGTTCGTCGCCGAACTCGTGGATCGCGCGGAATCCATCGATATCGGCCCGGGCGACGAGCACGAGATGGGTCCGCAGGTGAGCGAGAGCGAACTCGAATCGACGCTCGACTACGTCGAAGTCGCCGAGGCGGAAGGGGCGACGCTCGTCTCGGGTGGCGGAATTCCGGAGGGTTCGGCCGTCGAATCCGGCTACTTCGTCGAGCCGACAGTGTTCACCGACGTCGATTCCGAGATGCGCATCGCACAGGAAGAGGTGTTCGGCCCGCTCGTCGCCGTCATCGCGGTGAGCGATTTCGACGAGGCGTTGGCCGTCGCGAACGACGTCGAGTACGGACTCGCGGCGAGCATCGTCACCGACGACCACACGGAAGCGAACCGTTTCGTCCGCGAGGCGGAATCCGGGGTCGTGAAGGTCAACGACAAGACGACTGGCCTCGAACTCCACGTTCCGTTCGGCGGATTCAAGCGCTCGTCCAGCGAGACGTGGCGCGAGCAGGGTGACGAGGGACTGGATTTCTACACCATCGAGAAAACCGTCTACGACAACTACTGAACCGTCCGTTACCTTCGGCTCTCCATCGTTCACTTCGCTTTTATATTGGAATCGAAGACGTTTCGTCCATCGTGCGTTCTGATATCCAGAATGTTTATCACGGATGATTGTGTGGCCTCTGTTGACATGGACGCAAAACACCCGGTACAAACCACCGAAAAGACCCTCACGTTGGTCGAGGAGTTGATGCAACGGGGGTCGTGTGGCGTGACGGAACTCGCTGAGGGTTCGGGAATGGGAAAGAGCATGGTACACAACCATCTGACGACGCTCCGAAAACACGGCTACGTCGTCAAGTCCGGCGACGAGTACCGACTCGGGTTGAAGTTCCTCGAAGTCGGTGGTCACATCCGGAAATCGATGGAACTCTACGAGGTCGCGGAACCGGAGATCAAATCGCTCGCCGACGAGACGAGTGAACTCGCCAACCTCCTCGTGGAAGAACAGGGAAAGGGAGTGTACCTGATGCGGGCCAAGGGTGCGAAGGCCGTCGATCTGGACACCCACGCGGGACTTCGAACGTACCTCCATACGACGGGTCTCGGGAAGGCAATTCTCGCCTACCTTCCCGAGGAGCGCGTCGAGGAAATTATCGAGCGCTACGGACTGCCGCGGGTAACGCCACAGAGTATAGGCAGTCGGGAGGAACTGTACGAGACGCTCGAAAACATCCGGAACCGCGGATACGCCATCGACGACGGTGAACGATTGGAAGGGCTCCGCTGCATCGCGGCACCAGTGAGAGCCTCCTCGAACGAGGTGTTGGGTGCCATCAGCGTGTCCGCTCCGGCGAGTCGGGTCAGTGACGACGACCTTCACGGTGAACTGTCCAAGCGCGTGCTCAACGCGGCGAACGTCATCGAACTCAACATCAACTACTGAGTTCGAAAAATTGTCGTCGAACCGAAGTGGGTGGCCATGTCTTAGTACACGCCGACTCAGCCGAGCGCCACCGATTCTCCGCGTTCGTCCGATTCCACTATCGCTGAGAGCAACCGCTGAACGCGGTAGCCGTCCTCGAACGTCGGTACGTCGCTCGATATGGTATCGTCCACGCCACCGTTCGCAACCGTCGAGAGGAACTCGTAGTTTTCGTGGACGAACGTGTGTTCCCACCCGAGGACGTGCCCATCCGGCCACCACTGTGCGAGATACGGGTCCTCGTCCGCCGTGACCATGACCGTCTGGAACCCCTTGTCGTCCGGTCCGAGGTACTCCAGTTCGTTCGGCCGCTCGATGGAAAACCGGAGACTTCCCTCCGAGCCGTTGATTTCGAGGGAGTGGTCGTTCTTGTGCCCGGTGGCGAAGCGCGACGCCTCGAACGTGCCGACCGCGCCGTTCTCGAACGTCGCGTGTGCCGTGTAGGCGTCATCGACCGTGACCGGACGTGTTTCGTCCTCCCCGTCGACCGGCCGCTCGTCCACGAACGTTCTGAGCCGACCGCTGATATCCTCGATGTCGCCGGTTCGGTCCCCGACCAAGAATCCTGCGAGGTCGAGGGTGTGTGCGCCGAGGTCGCCGAGTGCGCCGCTTCCGGCGACCTCCTCGTCCAGTCGCCACGCCCACGGCGCGTCCGGGTCGGCGAGGAAATCCTGGAGATAGCTCCCTCTGACGTGACGAATCTCGCCGAGTTCGCCATCCTCGATGAGTCGTTTCGCGTAGCGGACGGCGGGGACGAATCGGTAGTTGAACGCGATGCCCGCGACCGCATCGGACTCGCGGGCGGCGTCCCGCATCCGCTCCGCGTCATCCAGCGTGTGCGCGAGCGGTTTCTCGCAGAACACCGACGTTCCCGCTTCGAGCGCGGCGATGGTGGGGTCGGCGTGAATCGAGTTCGGCCCGAGGTTGTAGAAGACGTCCACGTCGCCGACGACCTCCCGCCAGTCGGTGCCGTACCCCTCGAAGCTGAGTTCGTCCACGGCGTCCGAAAGCGCCGCCTCGTCCCGCCCGACGAGCACGCGCCGTTCGATTTCGGGTGCGTCCGGGAAGAACATCGGCAAGCGGGCGAGGGCGTTGGCGTGTGCTTTGCCCATGAACCGATAGCCGAGGACACCGACGGAGAGTGGTTCGCTCATGGTTCAGGCCCAGTAGGCGTCGCCGGGATTCGATTCGAAGACCGCCCGGTCGAGTACGTCCACGGCTTTCTCCATTCCCTCCGTCGCGGACGTGAGCGAGTCCTCGTGTTCGATGGAGAGCGCGCCGTCGTACTCGACCATGCGCAGCGTCGAGACGACGTCCTTCCAGAACTCCTCGCCGTGGCCGTAGCCGATGGAGCGGAAGAGCCACGAACGGTCGATTTCGTCCGTGTACGGCGTCGTGTCGAGCACTCCTTTCTCGCGGGAGTTCGCGTCGTACACCTCGGTGTCCTTGGCGTGGAAGTGGTGGATGGCGTCGTGCTCGCCGAGCAGTCGAATCGCGTCGGTGATGTCGATACCCTGCCAGAACAGGTGGGACGGGTCGAAGTTCGCGCCGATGCGGTCGCCCGTCGCCTCGCGGAGTTCGAGCAGTCCGCGCGGTTCGTAGACGAGCATGTTCGGGTGCATCTCGATGGCGACGTTCACGCCGTGGTCGTCCGCGAACGATTCCAGTTCCTGCCAGTACGGAATCGCCACCTCGTTCCACTGGTACTCGTGTGCCTCGTGGTGCTCGTCCGGCCACGGCGCGGTGATCCAGTTCGGCACCGAATCGTCCGGTCCGCCCGCCGGAAGCCCCGAAAACGTCGTCACGGTGTCCACGCCGAGTTGACTCGCGAGTCGAATCGCGTCGCGGAGTTCCGCGTCCGCCTCGTCGCCGTTGACGGGATGCAGCGGGTTGTTGTGCGTCGCCAACGCCGAGACGTACAGGTCGTTCTCGTCGAGGAGCGCTTGCAGTTCGGACTGTGCGTCCTCGTCGTCCAGATACTCCTCCTTCGGTAGGTGTGCGTCGCCGACGAACCCGCCACAGGCGAGTTCGACCGCGCCGACGCCGAGTTCGGAGAGATACGAGAACGTGTCTTCTATCGATTCTTCCGCTAATGCGACCGTTAGGACACCAACATCCATGATCGAGAATCACACTGTCGATTCATATACGTTGTGCTGTCACGCTCCCGAACGCCATCGGAGAGATACAAGTTACCAAATCACAAACTTTATTGTTGAATTCGAGTAACCTCCTTACGTGATTCAGAGGCAATGAAAGCAATTACTAGCGCGTTCGTCGGAACCGGACCGGACCCGGAGACACAGAACAACCAAGGATTTGCGATGGCGTATCGTCACGCCGCGGCGTACGACCACGCGGGAGCGGAGCTGGTCGCCTGTGCCGACATCGTCGAACCCAACGCAAAAGCGTTCGCCGAGTACTGGGATATCGAAGCGGACGGTGTGTTCGAAGAGTATCTCGACATGGTCACCGCGGTCGAACCCGACATTGTTAGTGTCTGTACGCCCCCACCAACGCACGCCGACATCGTGACCGACATCGCACGGAGCGATGCGGTACAGGCAATACACTGCGAGAAACCCATGGATCGGACGTGGTCGAACGTCGAGCGAATGGTAGAGGTGTGTGACGAGGAGGACGTCAAATTGACGTTCAATCACCAACGCCGCTTTGGCCGAGGATATCGAAGGGCCAAGGAATTGCTCGATGCAGGCGAAATCGGAGATCTCCAACGGGTCGAGTGCGCGGCTCCCAACATCTACGACTACGGGTCCCACTCGGTGGACCTCTGTAACTACTTCAACGACGAGGGGAGGGCCGAGTGGGTCATCTCCCAACTCGACTACCGAGACGAAGACCTGTGGTTCGGTGCTCACAACGAGAACCAGACGCTCACCTCTTGGAGATACGAGAACGGCGTCTACGGACTCGCGACGACCGGAATCGGAGCGGATCTGGTCAACTGTCATAACCGCCTTGTGGGCAGCGAGGGCACCGTCGAAATCGGACACGGCTTCCCGAACAACGAAACCGACGACCAGATCCTCCGCATCAAGCGCGAGGGGGACGACGAGTGGGAACACGTCGATTGTGACGGCGAGGGCCTCCACGGCCTCGATTCCCGGGAATTCGGTCGGGTCTTCATCGACCGTGCGATAGCCGACGTCGTTGAAGCGGTCGAGAACGATTCCACCTCCGAACTGAACGCGGAGAACGCGCTCAAGGCGACGGAGATAATCTTCGGCGCGTGGGAATCGTCACGACGACACGGCCGCGTCGAGTTGCCGCTCGACATCGAGGACAACCCCCTCGATGCGCTGATTGAAGAAGGAACGCTCACTCCGGAACCGGCCGAGGATTGACCGATGCCAGAATTGTCGGTTTGCGTCGAGATGGTCTTCAAAGGAGTACCATTTACGGAACGAATCAGTCTCGCCGCGGCGGCCGGTGCGGACGCGGTGGAGTTCTGGGGATGGCGCGACAAGGACCTCGATGCGGTCGCCAACGCGTGTGACGAACACGACCTGAACGTCGCAGCCATGCTCGGCAGCGACGTCCCGTTGACGGACCCGACCCGAACCTCTGAGGCCCGCAGATCCATGCGCGACTCCATCGAAACGGCCGCACGCCTCGGCTGTTCGACCCTCATTATCACCGTTGGACAAGAACAGGCGGATATCGACCACCCAACTCAACGAGATGCTATCGTGGATTCTCTCGAGAGCGTCGCCCCCGACGCCGCCGACGCGAGCGTTACGCTCGCCGTCGAACCGTTGAACACGGCCGTGGATCACCCCGGTTACTTCCTCGAATCGTCGGCGGAAGGATACGACATCGTCGATACGATCGGCGATTCGAACGTCAAACTCCTCTTCGACGTGTACCATCAGCAGATCACGGAAGGAAACGTCATCGCCAACATGACGAGTCACCTCGACCATATCGGTTACGTCCACATCGCGGACGTTCCCGGTCGACACGAACCCGGAACGGGGGAACTCGACTACGGTAACATCCTCCCCACGCTCGCCGCTGCGGGTTACGACGGGTACATCGGGTGCGAATTCTCCCCCGAAGGTGACGACGCCGCGGCCGTGAGCGACTGTCGTGCTATCCTGAACGGGTAACATTTTTTTGCTTTTCTCCGAAAGCCTGTTTGATGAAGTGAATCATCCTCAGCGAAAAGGTTATTGTCTCCTATAATAATGATAATCCGTGTCACTATGCCGAAGGCAACTGATTCATCGGTCGACGACGCTACTGACGAGACGGTAACCAGTACCTCCGACGAGGATGGCTACTCCCGGCGCGGTTTCATGGAGACTGCTGCATCCATGGGTGCAGCCGGTGCCGCAGTCGGATTGTCCGGATGTACTGAACAGTTCGGCGGTAGCGGCGGTAATAGCAAAACGAAGGGTGAAAAGGACTTCATCTTCTGGACGATGCGCGGATACATCCCTGAAGTGACGAAGAACATCAAGCAGGCCGCCAAGGGCTTCGAAAAATACTCGGATTCGCCGGTCAACGTCTCGACGAACGTCATCGTGTGGAATCAGGTGTTCCCGAAGTGGAACGCGTCCATTCAGGGACGAACGACGCCGAACGTCTCGGAGATGGCCAACGAACACGCCGTGAACTTCGGAAGTCTCGGTGCGACGGCACCCGTCACGGACATTTACGATTCGTACGACGACTGGTACGGGCCAATGGAAGCGTGGGCCAGTTGGGACGACAAGAAGTGGGGCGTCCCGTGGTTCGTCGAGACGCGACCGATGTACTATCGGAAGGACCTCCTCGAAAAGGCGGGTCACAGCAAACCGCCGAAGGACTGGAAGGAACTCGTTAAAATCGGGAAAGACGTGGTCAAGGAAACCGGAAATCCGGGGTACATCGAACCCGGCGCTCGCGACTTCACGACCGGTCAACACACGTTCGCGTACACCGCAAACGCGGGCGGGAAGTTCTACAGCAAGAAGGACGGGAAGTGGCAGGTGGAACTCGATTCGGCCGGATCCCTGTTCGGCCACCTGTTCTACGCTAGCCTGAAGAAGGCGTGGAATCTCACGGCCGATGGTTGGACGAGCCAGGATTCGAGCGCGACGGACAAGTTCTTCCGGGAGCGAGACGCCGGGATGGCGCACCTCGGCGCGGAGGACGCGCGTCTCGCCCGGACGAAGGAACACGCCGGCCTTCGGGATAACGTGGGTATCCAGCCGATGCCCGAGGGACCGTTGGGCAAACAGTGGTCGTTCCGCGGCGGTTCCTGTCTCAGCCCGTTCACCAATGACGTCTCCAAACACGATGTCGGGGACCTCTCGAACGAGTTCGTGAAGTACATGATGCAACCGGACAACCAGTCCGACTACTTCGCGGCGTCCGCACCCGTCTTCATGCCGGTACGGAAGAGTCAGGAGCAGATGGACCTATTCACGAAGAATCCGACGAAGCTTCCCGACGACTGGCTTGACGCGTTCGTCACCCAAGCACAGGAGACTCGGCGATACGGCGTCTACGGTGGCGGACAGGACACGCCGTTCCTCGGGTCGGTCGAAGGTTCGACGACCGGATATAGCCAAGCGATTTCAGCCATCCTGGGCTCGAATAAGGATCCGAAGGAAGCGTTGGTCGGCATGGCCAACAACGTTCGGAACGAGGCGAACAAGAAGCTAGACTACACGCTCAAGAGCAAGTCCGAGAAACCGAGCCTCGACGATGCCCCGAAGGAGGTACAGGATTGGATCACCGGTTCCAACAACACGCCGAAGATCTGGAATCCCTACGAATGACGCCATGGTGGATACACTCGCCGTTCCAGACACCATATCCATGAGTCCCGTCAGGTCCGGTCCGGATCGATAACCTCCGCCATCCGATCCACTGAAACGACGATTTCTCGGTTCGGAGAGGTGTATCTGATGGGAAATTCCCGTCGATAACGACGGAATATTTTTATAGACAACTGTTCCCTATTAACATGGTATATGGGACGAATAGTTTTCGATTCCGTTCAAAAGGTCTACGGCAGCAAAACGGTTGCCGTCGATAATTTCGAACTCGAGGTCGCCGACGGAGAATTCCTGACGTTAGTCGGGCCGAGCGGTTCGGGCAAATCGACGACGCTCCGGATGCTCGCCGGGCTTGAAGAGATAACGGCTGGGGAGATATCCATCGACGACGAAGTCGTGAATTTTCTCCCGCCTCGTGACCGGGATATCGCGATGGTGTTCCAGAACTACGCACTGTATCCGCACCTCAGCGTGCGTGAAAACCTCGCGTTCGGGCTCAAGCGTTCGACGACGCTCGATAAGGGGGAAATTAACCGACGCGTAGAGGAGACGGCCGATCTGCTTGGCATCCCGGAACTCCTCGACAATAAACCCCGTCAGCTGTCCGGCGGACAGAAACAACGCGTGGCGACGGGACGCGCTATCGTCCGCGAACCCGAGGTGTTTCTCTTCGACGAACCGCTGTCGAACCTCGACGCCAAGCTCCGCAAACATATGCGGACAGAACTCAACCGCATCCAGCAGGAACTCGGGACGACCACCATCTACGTCACGCACGACCAAGAGGAGGCGATGACGATGTCGGACCGAATCGCCATCCTGAACCACGGTGAGCTCCAACAGGTGGGCAGCCCACGGGAGGTATACAACGACCCTACGAACCTGTTTGTGGCCCAGTTCATCGGGAGTCCGAGCATGAACATCTTCAACGGAATCGTCGAGGACCGACAAGGTGTCTCCCGGTTCACGGGCCAGATCGACCACGTCTTATCGGACGATATCGCCAGGAAGGCCGAACGCACCGCCTCGAACCGGTTCGTCCTCGGCATCCGACCGGAAGACCTCGAACTGTGCGAATCGTCCCACCGGAACGCGAGTGCGGTCACCGTCGAGCTGGTCGAACCGCTCGGCAGGGACAACCTTCTGTACTTTGAGCCGTCGGCGATGGAGGTGGACGTGGACGAAGAACGGGAATACGTGATGTTCGTTCCGCCCGACGTGAATCCCGATGTCGGCGATGAGGTGCACATCACCTTCGAAGTTGACGACATTCACCTGTTTGACGAGGAGACGGGCGACAACCTCCTTGTCGAGGGGCGGACGCAGCGGGAAGACCCACCGGTTCGATAGCTGTTTATGGAAAACGGACGACGCTCACTGCCGACCAGACGGGGACCTACAACTCGACGGCTACACCGGTATTCGTAAGCAATTCCGGTCTCGCAACCATCGACCCTTCTTCCGAGTCACGATGATGCCCCGTCGACCGGACTGCCGGGGTTCGCGTTGTAGAGGATGCCGTCAATGCGGAGATAGCTGTTCGTGAACTCGACGGCACGAACGAATCCGCTGGTCCGAACGAGTTGCGGGTCGAACGCGCCGTGGTCAATCACGTCGTCGACGACGACTCCGTTCGACGTGATCCCTGCTCGTCCACTCCCAGTGGCGTGACGGCTCCGGAGGTCGAGCACGGTACCGAGCGCATCGCGACCGGCGTTGCGAGCCAGCGTGAGCGGTATCGTTTCTATCGCGTCCGCGAACGCTTCGACTGCAAGCTGTGCCCGTCCGGTGACGCTCGGTGCGAAGTCGCGGAGCGCCACTGCCGCGGCGATTTCCGCCGCCCCGCCGCCGGGAAGCGCTTCCGGGCGCATCACCGCCGCGCGAACGGCGTTCAGTCCGTCCTTGACCCGCCGCTCGGCTTCGCGGGCGACGGAGTCGCTGCCGCCGCGGACGACGAACGACACCGCTTCGGGGACATTCCGGCCGGTCGCCGTCACTGCCAACCAGCTCTCGTCCTGCTGGTCGAACCGTTGGTCGATGTGCACGGGTGCCGTCGCTTCGGCTTCCACCACGTCGGCCGAAACGAGCGGCGTCGATACCGGTGCTCCAGTCGCACGGGCGAGGAACTCGATGCGCGAATCCTTCACGTTTTGCACCGTGAGCACGCCACGGCTACCCAGCTCTTGGGCGATATCGCGGTGAATATCCCCGCTCGCGAAGACGGCAACCGCGCCCGTCGCGCAAATCGCGGCCACGATGTCGTCGAACCGACGTGTGTCTACGGTCCGTACACCGTCGAATCCGTCCGTGTCCGCCGTTACGTTGCCTTGGAACGCCTGATCTCTGGGTGCCACGTCACCGCCGACCAGCAGCGCCGATCCCTCGACCGGCAGTTCGCTGGTTCCCCAGTACGGTTCCTGGGGAAGGAATGCACCGGGCACGAGGGACGAATCGGCAACACCCCCGCCCGGCATCGCCTCCGTTCGGACGAACGAGAGGTCCACCGAACCCGTTTGCGGGTTCGACACACGGAGGACAGCTTCCACGACGGGATCGGCGAGGCCGTGCAGCGACCAGGATTTCGTACTCCCGTTCGTCATCCCGGTTATCGCCACGTTCCGAAGGAGATCGCGGTCGAGCGATGCACCGTTTGACGACGCTAATGAGACGCTGGAGTCATCCCAGACTTCGAGCGTCCGCTGGGCGGCGATGGAGAACCCCTCGATGACGGTCGTCGGGGAAACACCCTCGGCGACGAGGTCGAGTCCGGCAGTGATCATTTCGCTCGTCAGCAGTATCGTGGTCGTCGTCCCGTCCCCGAAGTTGTCCTCCTGTGCTTCCGCCGTTTCGATGAAATGTTGTGCGACCGGATGGTTCGTCTCCCCCTCGAACTCCTCGATGATGGAAATCCCATCGTTGCTCGCGAGTCCGCGAATCTCGTCGTCTTGCTGTCGGCGAACGACGAGTTTGTCGAGGCCAGACGGTCCGAGCGTGCTTCGGACGAGGCTCCCCATCTCCTCGGCCGCGGTTCTGATGATTTCGCTCGTTTCGGACCGGTCGAAATGAGTGTATCCGGAGATCTGACCGGATGGGGAAGTAGGTGATTGCTCCATAGGAAATAGAACAGATCCACCGGCCTTTACTTTTGTGAAAATTCGTGTCGTTTTCCCACGGTCGTCCGTTACGACTTGACGGCACCTTCTGCCAGTCCCTCGACGAGGTAGCGTTGCAGGAAGACGAATAGCAGGAGGAGCGGCAAACTGACGGCCGTCGAACCGGCCATGATGAGCCCCCAGTTGACCGTGTTCTGTCCGATCCATGAACCGATTCCCGGCGGCAGCGTCTTCTTGGTCGGGTCGTTGATGAGCACGAGCGCGAAGAGAAACTCGTTCCACGCCAAAATCCACCCGAAGATGAACGTCGTCGCAATGGCGGGCGCGGACAGCGGGAGAATGACACTGATGACCGCCCCGATGCGGGTACTGCCGTCGACCATCGCCGCTTCTTCTAATTGGGCGGGGAGGTTCTCGTAGAATCCCCGCAACATCCACGTAGTAAACGGTAACGTGAAGGCGATGTACGCGATGACGAGGCCTGTGAGCGTGTTGAACAGCCCGAGGTCACGGAAGACGAGGAACAGCGGGATGACGATGACTACGTACGGGAACATCTGCGTGATGAGGAGGAACGTTGCGACCACCTTTCGACCGCGGAATCGCAACCGCCCAATGCTGTATGCTCCGAAGATACAGACGACGATGCTGATGAGCGTGGACGCCAGCGAGACGATGGCGCTGTTGATGAACCACGTGAGAAACGTCGTCTGATTCAGCATCGTCATGTAGTTGTTCAGGCTCACCCCGCTTAGCCACCCTGTGATACCGATTCGCGTTAGCTCCTCGACGGTCGTCACGTTCACCGACGTGATGACCATCCAGATGATGGGGAACAGAACGATGAGCGTGAGGCTCCACACGAACGCGTGGAATCCGATCGTTTTGAGTACCGAGTCGTTCAGGAATGACGAGTTCGATTGCGGTGATTTAGTTGCCATATCGTGTTCACCTCACACCTGACCGATGTCCTGCCGGTAGAGCTGGAGGTATACCAGTCCGTACCCGAGCATGATGAACATCATGACCATTCCGATGGCGCTTGCCAACCCGACGGAGTTCGACAGGAACGCGTTGTTGTATACGTACACCGGGAGCACCATCGACGACATCCCCGGCCCGCCGCTCGTCAGCACGAATATCATGGTGAAATTGTTGAACGTCCACAGACTCATCAGCAGCGTCGTCACGATGATAACCGGCTGTAGGTACGGAAGTGTAATGTGGCGGAACAGCTCCCATCGGGTGGAGCCGTCGACGAGCGCCGCCTCGTACAGCGAATCGGGGATCGCCTTCATTGCGGCGAGGAAGCTAATCATGAAGAACGGGAAGTTTCGCCACACCCAGCCGAGCATGGCCGAAAACAACGCGAACTTCGAACTCCCGATCCACGGAATCGCGCCGAGACCGACCAACCGTAAGAGGCCGTTGAACACCCCGAGATTGTAGTTATACATCCACTGGAAGTTCAGTGCCACGGCGATGTACGGCATCGCCCACGGTAGCAGAAGTAACCCCTGAACGACGTTTCGCCCTCGAAATTCGCGGTTGAGAAGGACGGCGAATCCCATCCCGACGATGAGCATGATGATGATTGAGCCGAACGCCCACGAGACGGTGTTGAGCAACACCTGCCAGAACTCCGGCCACCCCGACAGTATCTTCACGTAGTGTGCCGGGCCGACCCACGTCGGCGGGGTGATTCCGTTGTACTCGTTCATGCTCAGGTATGCCGCACGGATGACTGGATAGACGCTTACCAGACCGAGTGAGACCAGGGTCGGAACGAGAAATAACCAACCCCAAACGCTCTCCTTCGACAGGAGGTGACGATACTTTCGGGGTAGCGAAACTCGGTTGAGAAACTGATTCCGTAACTGATAGTATTTCACCATGCTACTTCGTCTCACTACATTCCCCGGATGGTAATAATATTTTGGTACCGAACGTCTTGGTGTATCGTCGAAACACTCTTGACAGCTCGGTGAAATTGAACGTTGCATGGCGTTCGAAACTGCATACGGGGCCTGGCGCGCCAGGGTTGATTCGACCACCGACGCGTGGCGGGCCTTCCTCGACGCGGATGACTTCGGCGAGGCGGTCGAATCCATCGAATATTACGGCTGGACGGCGCCCGCGATCGGTGTGTTCGCCCACGTCCTCTTTCGGAGCGGATTTACGTACCTCATCGAACCGGGAGTGATGAAGGGTGGTGAGCCGTTTCAGTCGCTGCTGTCGGCGTTCGTCCTCAACTTTATCTACACGGGTTTCCAGACGCTGTTGTTGCTGTTCTTCTTCTTCGGAACGATCGGTGCAATCGCCGGGTTGATCGCCTCCAATCGAAGTCTCGACGTTACCACGTTCAAAGTCGGTGGGTACCTCTCCGTGGTGTTCGTCCCGATTTTCGTGGTCGCATCCGTTCTCGCGCTCACGATTTCCGGCTCGGACGTCGGCATTGCCGCTGTTTCCGGCGGTAACGTCTCACAGATGGCACCGAAGATCATGGAAGTACGGATGAACATCCGGAGCACACAGCAGATGCAAATCGTACGACTGCTCCGGATCAGCGGATGGCTTCTCTGTGCGCTATTCCTTCGACCAGTGCTCGCACGACGCTACAGTCTCGGTCGGATTCGAAGCACGCTGGCGTTGCTTCCGACGACCATCGCCTTCATCGTATTTACCTCGATGACGTGATCGGCGAGAAGCCGGAGTCGAGAACGAGCGCCGTTCGATGCCACCGACAGCTTGATAATGGTTTCCACGACACACGAAGGTATGTCGATAGGCGTGTGTTATTTTCCGGAACACTGGCCCCGCGAACGGTGGACCACCGATGTCGAGCAGATGGCCGAGGCGGGAATCGAATACGTCCGCATGGGCGAGTTCTCCTGGTCGAGACTCGAACCGCGACCCGGCGAACTTGACTTCGAGTGGCTCGAAACCGCGGTCGATCTCGTGCACGAGCATGGAATGAAAGCGGTACTATGTACCCCCACGGCGACGCCACCCAAATGGTTGGTCGACAAGCACCCGGACATCCTTCAGGAGGAACCGGACGGGGATGCTCGCCATTTCGGCAGTCGGCGACACTACTGCTTCAACTCGGAGGCTTATCGAGAGCAGACCGACCGCATCGTTACCGTCCTCGCCGAACACTTCGCCGACCATCCAGCGGTCGTCGGTTGGCAGACTGACAACGAGTACGGCTGCCACGACACCATCCGGTGTTACTGCGACGACTGTGCGACGGCCTTTCGGACTTGGCTGCGTGAGAAGTACGGCGGTATCGACACGCTGAACGAGTCGTGGGGGACGACGTTCTGGAGCCAGCATCACACTGATTTCGAAGAGATCGATCCGCCGCGCCACACGGTCACCGATCACCATCCGGGACGGGTGCTCGACTACCACCGCTTCGCGAGCGCGAGCGTCGTATCCTACAACCGATCGCAAGCGGATCGACTTCGGGAGGCGAACGACGACTGGTTCGTTACCCACAACTTCATGTTCGACTTCGGCCAGTTAGACCCCTACGACGTCGGCGACGATCTCGACTTCGCCGCATGGGATTCATATCCAACTGGATTCCCCCAAATCGCCGGCGACGACCCGGCCGATGCGGACGAACTTCGGGTCGGAAACCCGGACCAGATCGGATTCAATCACGACCGCTATCGCTGCGCCGCGCCTGGGAACTTCTGGGTGATGGAGCAGCAACCGGGGTCGATCAATTGGCCGCCCGAGACCACCCAACCGGCAGAGGGTGCGATGCGTCTCTGGGCACACCACGCGGTCGCTCACGGTGCCGACGTCGTCTCCTACTTCAGGTGGCGACGGTGTCTGGAGGGACAGGAGCAGTATCACGCCGGGCTTCGAAAGCGGAACGGGACCGCCGACCGCGGATATCACGACGCGACGACGACGGCGGCAGAACTCGCCGATCTCGACCAGGGTTCTGTCACCGCTCCCGTCGCGCTCGTCCTCGACTACGAAAGCCTCTGGGCGCTCGACGAACAGGCGATGTCGCCCGATTTCGACTATTGGAACCACCTCCACACGTACTACCACGCGCTTCGCGGTCGCGGCGTACAAGTCGACGTACTTCCGACTGGCGCCGATTTCGAAGACTACGATGCGGTCCTCGCCCCATCGCTGCACCTCGTCGGAGACGAGGTCGTATCGACCTTCCGACGCTACGTCGAGAGTGGTGGTCACCTGTTGTTCACGATTCGTTCGGGAGAGAAGGACCTGCATAACAAGCTTCATGCCACGCGACCACCGGGACCACTCGCCGACCTCGCGGGTGTTCGCGTCGATCAGCACGAGAGCGTCCCAGCGGACTCGTCCGACGCCTGCCTCTCGTATCGGGGTGAACGGTACGGATATCGAACGTGGGCGGAGTGGATCGACGCCGACGACGCGAAGATCGTAGGGCAGTACGCGACCGGGATTGGCGAAGGCCGTACGGCCATCACTGTGCGTGAAGTCGAACCTGGGTCGGTCGCTTACGTTGGAATCTGGCCGGACGACAACCTCGCGGACGCCCTCGTCTCCGACGTGCTCACGCGGGCCAACGTCATACACGCAGCCAACCCGCTCCCGGATCACGTCCGGGTCGCCCATCGTGGCGATCTGACGTGGGTGTTCAATTACGGCAGCGAACCGATAGACGTCGATGTCGGCGATGCGGTCATTCAGTTAGGCGAGGAGACCGTTCCCGGCTACGATCTGCTCGTGGTCGAGGGGACTCCCGCCAATGTATCGGTAGAAAAGTAGACGCGGTCAGGCGCTCACCCATCGGACAGCGTTTCGAAGGAGGCGTCTGTACTGCGGGTTTTCGAATGCCTCGGCGGTGTGTCCGAGTGAGACGTAGCAAACATTTCCGTTGCCGACCGGCCGTACCCACGCGACCGGATAGTCGTCTAGGTCGGGGTGGTCCATCCGGGCGAGCACGCGTATCGCGTCCTCGTCGTAATCGACTGTGTACGGCTCATCGAACACTTCGAAATCCTCGACCCCCTCAGTGACTGGGTGATCGATGTCGACGATATCGACGCGAAACGTCGATTGCTCCGGATGCCCGATAAAGTGCCCGCCAAGCAACTCCCGGAGTTCTGGGAACGGTTCGTCCCGGTGGTCGATGCCACCGGACCCGTCGTGGGTACTGGTGATGTCCGCGGCACAGTGTATCCCAAGATAACCGCCACCGTCCGCGACGAAAGAGGTGAGACCGTCTCGCTGAGCGCTGGTAAAGGTGCTGTCGGTGAGGTAGTCGGCAAGGACGTCGTAGTCGTCGAGGCTGCGCAGGGCATTTCGATCCGTCGTTCGAGTCACGGCAACGTTGTCCCCGAGAGCATTCTCGATACGTGGTGCCATCTCATCAAATTCGTGGAAGGGAAACGTGTTCTCCCCGATGAGAAGCACGCTGGTCTGATCGGTCATGACTTCCATCTACGGAGACGGGAGCATAAAGCTTCGGTCGATTGTGGTAATCTACTCAACCGTCCTTCGTTGACTGTGGCGTTCTGTATTGTAGAACAGGGGAAAACATCGAGATGCCAGTTCATCCTCACGTTACGGGACGAATGGTACTCGTTGACGTGCTCTCTGTTTCGCATTCTTTCCTTTTACCTATGTGTTTAACGTTATCCTTAAAAATCTCCGAACAGTCAATATAAATTGATTCGCTACGTTGATTTACTTTTCGTTTTGTAATAGAGAATAGTTTGTCTTTCTTTCATCGAATTAAGCCGAGGACGGGAATCGAGTGACGGTGCGACGTTCTTCCCTGACTTCTATCAGATAAATGTTGGTTTCCGAACTGCACCTTTGACGGCAAACGATAGTAGACTCCGGGTGGCGACCGTTTTTCTTTTAGTCCTTGATACAGAACAAACTACACCGGACTCGGCACCAGTCATCTTCCGGAACCGATCCGATGGTCGCTCAGACGGTATCGTTCACGAATCGGCGATGCGCCGATATCGATGGCACGAGGGCGCCATAGGAGTGGGTGAACGACTCTAGCGGTACGAGCGCGGTTCTCATGAGCAGACCCAGCGTCTCGGGGAGACGGTTGTGTCGCCCAAGATAGGAGACGAACTCTTGCAGGTGGTCGCCATCTCTCTCGTCGAGGTGGAACGTATTTGTAGGTACAATTTACACGGTAAGTTATGTCCGGTGTGAATACAAAGCTACTCAAATAGCTACAGTCAGCGTTTGGGGTCATCAATTACTTGATGCGGTCGGGAGCAGGAGTCACAGATGTTGCAAATGGACCCCATACCGAAATCACTCGATTGGCAACGGAGACTGGTTCCGACAGCGCTAGGTGCGACAATCTCTGCAACCATTACAGACATATCTATGTAATGGGTCTGCTGAAGTAGATCGGATAATCGAGTGGAACGCTGATCCAATTTGTGGAGATGGGATCAAGGGGTACGAACTTGGAACGCTATTTTGCGCATTTATTGCTAGTCATTGAGTCGAACTGCTATGGGTTACGTTACCCTCCCCTGCATACTACTTCGTTCGCTGAACAAGAGTAAGGATGCTTCAAGGCGCTAGAAACGCTAGTAAGTTACCTCACGAGTCACCTCACTGTAGGTTTAGGTCAGGTATCACACGAATATGTCTCCATCAAATATAGTCCGACATGTGATCACGAATATACTCGGATCGTAAGACGTCGTGAGTGTTGGCGACAGTATCAAATCGGACTGTCACGTTCTTCATAGCGTCACGAATGGGTTCGCAATCTCGATTTTGGTCTGGGAGGTTAGTATTCTATATTAGCCCATCTACGGCGGGAAACGGGGGTACGGGTACCGACGCCGAAGGTGCGCATTCGTCGGTCACGTCTCGGAAAGACGTTTCCGTATTAGGGAACGTATCTGGGGTTTCGTTGGTGAGAGCCCCCATACGATGGGATAGCGGTCTCGTATCGCGGTTCGAACCAGAGTTACAGTGCCAACGGTGTGACGACGAGTTCGGCGTTCTTCGACTCTTTTGTCTTCGACTCGGTGGGTTCCGTTCGTTCGTTGGGTTCTGATACGGAGAATAAATTGCTACACGAAACTTTTCGGTGAGACGAAATGTTCTTCATGCATCCGTCCAAACTATTAATAGATGTGATTGCAAGGCCTATGTGATGCAAACTGGACCGGATCCTGGATCGCGTCGTATCGCCGACAAGCAGAGGATAGAGGAACTCCTCGATGAAATGACCGTAGAGGAGAAAGTCGCACAGCTCGGCTCGGTAAACGCAAACAAACTGCTCAATGACGACGCGACACACGATCGGGAGGCGATGGAGGAACACCTCGAAAACGGAATCGGTCACCTGACGAGACTCGGGGGAGAGGGAAGCCTTCCGCCACGGAAGGCCGCGAAACGGACGAACGAACTTCAAGCTTTTCTCAGAGACGAGACTCGACTCGGCATCCCCGCGATTCCCCACGAGGAGTGTCTGTCCGGATACATGGGTCCGGGGGGGACAACGTTCCCCCAGATGATCGGGATGGCGAGTACGTGGTCGCCATCGCTCGTCGAGGAAATCACGGTCACGATTCGTCGTCAATTGGCGGCCATCGGTACGAAACACGCGCTTTCTCCGGTCCTCGACGTCGCACGAGATTCTCGGTGGGGACGCGTTGAGGAGACGTTCGGCGAGGATCCGTACTTAGTCGCGGCGATGGCCTGCGGGTACGTGAACGGCCTCCAAGGCGACGGTGACGGAATCTCGGCGACGCTCAAACACTTCGCCGGCCACGGGGCCGGAGAAGGCGGAAAAAATCGCAGTTCTGTCAACGTCGGACGCCGGGAACTTTGGGAAACCCATCTGTTCCCGTTCGAGGCTGTCATCAAAACGGCCGACGCTGAATCCGTGATGAACGCCTACCACGACATCGACGGCATCCCATGCGCGAGCGACGAGTGGTTGCTAACGGACGTTCTCCGCGGCGAGTGGGGGTTCGACGGGACGGTCGTCTCTGACTACTACAGCGTCGAATTCCTGCGAAGCGAGCACGGCGTCGCGGCGTCTGAGCAAGCGGCGGGGGTGATGGCGGTTGAGGCCGGTATCGATGTCGAACTCCCCTATACGGACTGCTACGGCGAGCATCTCGTGAACGCTGTCGAAGATGGGGACGTGGCCGAAGCGACGGTGGACACGGCGGTTCGGCGGGTGCTCCGTGCGAAGGCCAAGAAGGGGCTCCTCGACGATCCGACCGTTGACGTCGCCGCCGCCGCCGACCCGTTCAACACCGAGAACGCGAGAAATCTCACCACTCGTGCCGCTCGGGAATCGATGACCCTCCTGAAGAACGAGGGCGACGTCCTTCCCTTCGACGCCGGGAGACTGGACGCCGTGGCCATCGTCGGGCCGAAAGCCGACAACGCACAGGAACTCATGGGTGATTACGCGTATCCGGCCCACTATCCCACGGAGGAGGTCAACCTCGATGCCACGACTCCCCTCGACGCCATCCAGGCACGCGGCCAGCAAGCTGGATTCGATGTTCGATACGAGCAGGGGTGTACAACGACCGGGTCCTCGACTGATAACTTCGATTCGGCGGCCGAGGCGGCCGAAGCCGCCGACGTCGCCGTCGCGTTCGTTGGCGCACGCTCCGCCGTCGACTTCACAGACTTGAACGAGAAGCAAGCCGACCTCCCCAGCGTCCCGACCAGCGGTGAAGGCTGCGATGTGGTCGATTTGGGTCTCCCCGGCGTGCAACAGGAACTCGTCGAACGTGTCCACGAGACTGGGACGCCGCTGGCAGTCGTCGTCGTGAGCGGGAAACCCCACTCTCTCGAGTGGATCGCCGAGGAAGCGCCCGCGCTTCTTTATGCGTGGCTTCCTGGCGAACACGGCGGCGAGGGAATCGCCGAAGTGATGTTTGGTGAATACAATCCCGGCGGCCGTCTCCCCGTCTCCCTTCCACGGTCAGTCGGTCAACTGCCGGTTTACTACAACCGGAAACCTAACACCGCGAACGAGGAACACGTATACGTGGGAAGCGAACCGCTGTATCCGTTCGGCCACGGGTTAAGCTACACCGACTTCGAATACGGCGACCTATCGCTGTCGACGGACGCGCTCGCCCCGGCCGGACGGATGAGCGCTGAAGTTGCAGTCCGTAACGCGGGCAACCGCGACGGACACGAAGTCGTCCAGTTGTACGCGAGCGCGGAGGCTCCGAGTCAGGCCCGGCCGGTCCAAGAACTGATTGGGTTCGAACGGGTGTCGCTTGACACCGGCGAGTCGAAACGCGTCACCTTCGAAATCGACGCCTCACAACTCGCGTTCCACGACCGTGACATGAATCTCGCCGTCGAAGAAGGTCCCTACGAACTCCGCGTCGGTCGGTCGGCGAGCGACATCGTCTCCACGGCGGCGTTCGACGTGACTGCGACGAAAGAAGTACCGGCAGCCGGTCGAACGTACTTCACGACGACACGAGTCGAAACCGTGGAGTAGCGCGGTATATCACTTCGAAATGGATGTTCAAATTCCTGTTCCAGTATCCGGAATGGATATGCCGAATGAATGTACGAGCTACGTTGATATGGATGCAAATATCCGATGCAAACACCAAAAACGCTCGCACTGGCCGAGGAGTTGATGTGGCGAGGCTCGTGTGGTGTGACCTGCCTTGCTGGCGGATCGAACAGGGGGAAAAACATGGTTCACAACCACCAGACAACACTCGGAAAACACGGCTACAACGTGAAGGGTGTGGACAAGTACCAACTGGGGTTGAAGTTCCTCGAAGTCGGCGGCCACATCCGGAAATCGATGGAACTCTACGTGGTTGCGGAACCTGAAATCAAATCGCCCATGGACGAAACCGGGAGACTCGCGAACCTCCTCGTGGAAGTGCCCAATTCGATGCCAGCGGCTGCGTCGAATTCTCGGGCCGCATTCTGCACCCATTCCGCGTAGGACAGCGTGTGTGCGAGCGGTTTCTCGCAGAGAACGGACGGTCCCTGCTTCGAGCGCAGCGATGGATGGATCGGCGTGAATCGCATTCGGACCGAGGTTGTAGAACACGTCAACGTCGCCAAAAATATCTTCCCACTCGGTGCTGTATTCCTCGAAACCCGTCGTCAGGTATCGCGTTCAGTCGGATAGCTCCGCCTCGACCGACGCTCGCGTGTCCTCCAGCAGCGATTGAACCTCGACCGGTTCGCCGGTTCGACTGCTCTGCATCGCCGCCTCGATCAGCGCCATCGACTGGAGGTTGTCCTCGACGTTCGTCGCCATCGGTTCGCCGCCGTCGAGCCATTCAACGAACTGCTCGACGAGCCACGTGTTGCTCCACTTTTCCTGTTCGTCGAGCGTCACGGGTTCGGGGTCGGCCGTCCGACCGCCGACCACCTGTTCGCCCTCGGGGTCGTACGGGTACCGGACCAGTTCCCGGTCGTCGAGGACGAGCGTCTCGTCCCGACATTCGGCGCGGACGTAATCGCTCTTCCAGCCGTTCAACCCGACGGCGTTGGCCTTCGCACCCTCCCACGTCGCCCGCGTGCCGTTCTCGAACTGGAGTTGGACGAGCGCCTGGACGTCGCCCTCGTACTCGGCCCAGTCGGGACACCACGTATCGGCGTATATCGTCTTGCAATCGCTTCCGGCCATGTCGGCGATGAAGTCGAGTTGGTGTACCGCTCCCTCGATCATCAACACGTCCTCCATCTCGTGACGGAACGCGCCCCACGTCCCGTACGACCGGGCATTGCAGGTGAATCGCCCGACGATGTAGTCGAGCGGTCCCGCTTCCTCGCCCTGAATGTGTCGTCTGAGCGACGTTTTGTCCTGGTCGAACCGATGGCTCATCGTGATTCCCATCTGCACTCCCGCTCGCCGGACCTTCTCGGCAATCCGAACGGACGCTTCGAGGGTGTCGGCGATGGGTTTCTCGCTCAGGATGTCGAGGTCGTGTTCGATGGCCGCATCGACCACGTCCTCGTGAAGCCACGGCGGGATGACGACCGTACAGAAGTCCGCATCGACTTCCGCGAACGCCTCCTCCACGTCCGTGTAACACTGTGATTCGTCCAATCCGAGGTGCTCCATCGCGTTCTCGTGTTGCTCCGGATCGATATCGACTGCTCCGACGACTTCGATGAGTCCGTCGTCCACATTCTCGCGGAGGAACGTCGAACACCAGTGTGCGCCCTGTCCGCCGGTACCGACTTGTATGACTCGATAGGTCATTGTTACCAATCGACTACAAAAGGTTACCGGGTGCTAATAACTCTTGTCTATCCGGCCGCCCGGTTGGATTTTCCGAGACCGAGACCCCAAAAACAGGGGGGTCGAGCTATCCCTTGAGCGCGCCCTGCGTGAGGCCGCTCACGATGCGGTCCTGTGCGATGAGCACGATGATGGCCATCGGAATGACGCCGACGATGCTCGCGGCGGCCATCATGTTGTACGCGACCGACTGGGTGCCCTGGAACTGGAAGATACCGTGCAGCACGGGTGCCCAGTTCTCAACGGCACCGTTCACCATCAGATACGAGAAGAAGAACTCGTTGTAGACGATGATGAACGTCAGGATGCCCGCCGTGGCGACGCCGGGTGCCGAGAGCGGGACGATGATGCGGAACAACGCACCGAGCCGTGTTGACCCCTCGATCCGCGCGGCGTCCTCCAACCCGTCCGGAATTTGGCTGTAGAACGTCGAGAGCAGGAAGATGATGAGCGGCAGCGTGAGCGCGCTCAGCGGCATCACCACTGCCCACGGCGTGTTGTACAGTTCGGGATACGAGAGCCCGAGGATGTCCACCTTCCCGTTGAACAGGCGGAAGAGCGGGATGAGGAACGTCACCGGCGGGAAGTACGAGATTACCAGGACGACCAGCATCAGCGGGGTGCGTCCGCGGAAGTCGTACCTGCCGAAGACGTATCCCGCCAAACTACCGATGAGCAACACGATGATCGTGGTCAGTCCGGCGATGATGAGGCTGTTCAACATGTAGAGGTGGAACGGTATCACCCGAAAGATGTCGATGAAGACGCCGGGGTTGAACCCCTTCGGCAGGAGCCCCATGTTCGCGATGGCGCGGTTCGGCGTGAGCGCGATGACGAGCAACCAGTAGAACGGGAACAGCGACATGAGCAGGAAGAACCCGATGGCGACCGCCATGACGACCCTGTACACCGCGTTCGGATGCTCTATCGAATACTGTGCGAACCGTTCGACCACGTTGGCTTCGTCGTCCGAATTGATTCCAGACATGTTACAGCCCCATACTCTCTTGTTTGTTGAATTGGATCAGGTACACGATCAACAGCATCCCTATCGCCGCCGCGATGATGAACGCTATCGCCGCCGCGGAGCCGTATCGGCTGGCGTTCCACATCGAAACGACCAGACAGCTCATCGACGGAACCGTGTTACAACTGGAGATGGTCTCGATCGTCCCGTACACCTTGACCGCGGCGATGGTCCGGAACAGGAGCGCCACGAGGAGCGTCGGCAGCACCAACGGGAACGTGATGGTCCGGAACTGCTGCCACTTCGATGCCCCCGAAATCTTCGCTACCTGATACAGCGAGCGGTCGATGCTCTGCAACCCGGCGAGGATGAGCAGTGCCATGAACGCCGACTGTTTCCAGATGTCCGCGACGATGGTTATCAGCAGGGAGTCGTGGCTCGTCGCCAGCGGTGACGACGAGATGATCCCCAGGTGTTGGAGCGGTTCGACCGCGAACCCGATGGACGGCTGGAACATCAGGTAGAAGATCATTCCCTGGATGACGATGGGAACCGCCCACGGGACGATGAGTCCGACCCGGACCCACCGTCGACCGCGGAACTGCTGGTCCAGCACGAGCGCCATCGCGAACCCGAGAATCGTCTCGACGACGATGGCACCGACGGTGAACAGTATCGTCACCGGGATGGCGCTTTTGAACGGCTGGCTCAGGTCGAAGAACGGCCGTTGCAGGATGACGTCCGACTGACCGGTGAGCAGGTCGGCGTAGTTCTTCAAGCCGACGAACTTCCCGACGGGATTCGACGTCGTGATGCTGTCGGCGTGCAGCGAGATGTTGGCCGTGTAGATGAGCGGCCAAATGGCCATCGTCCCGAGCAGCAACAACAGCGGCACGAGCATCAGATACACGAACTGCGTCTCGCTCAGCCGCTCGATGCGGTTCAGGACGGCGATACCCGGTCCGAACCGCCAGCGGCGATTCGAGGTCGTGGATTCGTCTGTTGCCATTCGCTTCTACACCTTCTTTTCGAGCTTTTGAAGCTGTGATTTCAATTGATCCATCCCCTTCTGCGCACCGACGTTGCCCATGATGACGGCGTTCGCCTTCTGGGCCACAGCCTGTGACTGCTCCGGCCAGATGACGGTCGCCGGACGAGCCAGCGTGTGTTGACCGGTGTACGCGAGGGTATCGACGTACCGGCCCATCACTGGGACGTCGGTCGCGTTCTTCAGCGTCTTCGAGACCGGCGGGATGTGGCCCGCGATCTGGAAGTTGTCGAGTTGGAACGATTTGGTGGACATCGCCTTGAAGAACTCGACACACGCGTCCTCGTTCTCCGTGTTCGGGTTCATCGAGTAGTTCCAGCCGCCGAGTGCGGCGATGGAACCGCCGGTTCCGGGATACTTCGCGTCGTTCGGCTTGACTCCGTACGGAATCGGCATCACGCCCATCTTCTCCCCGAGGGCGTCGTCCGCGCCGTTGATGGCGATGGAGTACGGCCAGTTACGAAGCGCGACCGCGTTGCCCTGCGTGAACGGCCGCATGGACGGCGACAGGCCCCACTGCGAGGCTTCCGAGGACGTGATCTTCGCGCCGTATCCGTCCATCGTGTCCGATGCGTCGGTCCCGTGAATGAACGTCCGCGCCATCTTCAGCGAGTCGATGACCGGTTTCTCGTCGACCGTAACCGGGCGATCACCGACCTTGTAGAGGTTCTTTTCCGGGTTGCCGAAGTACGCGCCACCCCACGAACTCAGGAACTCGTTGAACACACAGCAGGCGAGTTGAATCTCGGACGCGGCCTGCCAGTTGAAGCCGTATTTCACGTCGGATTGTTCGAAAACGTCGGCCATCTCGTTGGAGAACTGCTTCCACGACATCGGCTTGGTCTTGTACTGCGTCCAGTCGTACCCGGCCTTCTTCACCAAGTCCTTCCGATACTGGATCGTCGGCAAGTCGGTGTACAGCGGAACCCCGTAGAGGCTCCCGTCGTTCGACCGCGCCGACTTGACGCTCTGTTGGAAGTAGTCGTTCTCGACCTTGTTCTTCACCTTCTTCGGAAGCACGTCGTCGAGCTTCTTCAGTTGTCCACGAACGATGAACGGCGTCGTCCATCCGCAGTCGAACACCATCAGGTCAGGGTCCGGCCGGTCGGCGGAGAGCCACTGCCGATATTTGGTCTGCATTTCGTCGGTCGTCTGCCCGGCGCTGATCATCTTGATATCGATGTCGTCCGGAAAACCGGCGTCGTGAAGCGCCTTGACGATCTTCTTCTCGTTGTTCCGCCACTCGGTATGGGCGGTGATTCGAAGCGTGTTTCCGCCGTTCGACCCCGAGCTACTGCCGCCGAAACCGGAACACCCGGCTAAACCGGTCGCGACGCCCCCAGCGCTCACAGCTTTGACGAACGTTCGCCGATCGACTGACCTGTCCGCAGATCTATCAATATCAGTGTCTGGCCGATGCTTGCTAGGCATACCCATTGCTCTAAACTAGAAGTATATATACATTTCCATCAATTGTGATGTACGCCGCGGGAAAAGTCACGACTAAGCGGCCGTGACACCTCTGCGAACACCTGCTATCGTGTCTCTCTGGTTACGGTACCGGGGCCGGTTCCGATTCAGCGCCGTGGACGATCGCCTCACCTGTCTCCGTATCGAACAGATGAATGCTCCGGCGGTCAAGGACGATGTCGATCTCGTCCCCCTCCGAAATCTCCGTGTCCGGCGGCGCGCTCATCAGGAACTGCGAGCGACTCCCCTCCGTCCCGTCGAGTTCGGACAGTTCCGTTTCGGTGCTCTCCTCGCCCCGTGTGTACAGATAGACGAAGACCTTCTCGCCGATCGGTTCGGTAACGTCCACGGTCGCTCGAATCGTCTTGCTCCCGTCGACCGGTTTCGAATCGGCCAAATAGACGTCCTCGGGTCTGATACCGACGGTGACGTTTTCGGTCCCATCACACTCGAAGTCACGAAGGTCGAGGTCGAACTTTTCGGACCGGAACTGGCCCTCGTGGACCGTCCCCTCGATGAAGTTCATGCTGGGCGACCCGATGAATCCGGCGACGAACCGGTTCTCGGGTTCGTGATAACACTCCAACGGCGGTGCGATCTGCTGGAGTTCCCCCTCGTTGATGATGGCAACGCGGTCCGACATGGTCATCGCCTCCTCCTGATCGTGTGTCACGTAGATGGTCGTCACGTTGAACTTGCGCTGAATACGTTGTAGCTCGGTTCGCATGTGAACGCGGAGCTTCGCGTCGAGGTTCGCCAGCGGTTCGTCCATGAGGAACACCTCCGGTTCCCGAACGATGGCGCGGCCGATCGCGACACGTTGGCGCTGTCCCCCGGACAGTTCGCTCGGCATCCGTTCGAGCATCCCCTCCAGTTTGAGCGTTTCCGCGGCTTCATCGACCCGTTGGTCGATTTCGTCCTTCGTGGTCCCGCGTATCCGGAGGCCGTAGCTCATGTTGTCGTAGACGTTCATATGCGGAAACAGGGCGATGTTCTGGAACACCATCGCCAATCCGCGGTCCTTCGGCGGGTCGTTCGTGACGTCCTCGTCATCGATCAGGATGTTCCCGTCCGACGGCTTCGTCAGTCCGCCGATCATCTTTAGCGTCGTCGATTTTCCACAACCAGACGGTCCGACCAGCGAGATGAACTCACTGTCCTCGATGTCGAGGTTCATATCGTTGACCGCGACAACGTCGTCGTACCGTTTGGTCACATGACTCAAGCGAAGCGATCCCATACGACCAGCATGTTTCCCGTTCGCTCATTTATATCTTCCGTAACATCCGATTTCATCCGCCATTGTTCGAACGTCGCGGCTCGCACGAACCACCTGTAAAAGCACTCGCAATGAACTTGTTCTGAAATACGGAACAGACTGCCCGTCGCGTTCGTCCGGCCCTCTCATCGTAAAAACACTGTTGGGTGGCGATTTTCGGCCGATCGATGATTATATTCGATTTTGATGGACTATTCACCCCTCTCTCAATCACGAACGGTCCTATGTCTGTAAAGGTATCTGATAACCAACGGATGGAGTCGACCTCGTTCGTTCCGGCACGTCGAATTCGCCATCGACAGTACCTCGGGTGAAATACAGAACGCGGGGCCATCATGGAACGACCTGGAAATCGTGTCGCCATCCCCGGTAGAACGTCCGTTGATGAGCGGGACCGCACTGTTCGGATGATCTCATCACAGATCCCTGCCAATACTTCGCCACCCACCGTCGAACCCCTTGTTCTCGGATGTAGAACGAATAATTACTATCAATTATCATTTTCTTCCAAACATTTTTTAAAGTGTACTACATGGTGTTTCAAGAGGCATCAGCAATGGTCGATACTAGCCGCCGAACGGTACTTGCAGCTATCAGTGCAGGTTCGGCACTGTCACTCAACAGCGGGGCAGCGAGCGCGGAAACCGACGACGGGACGGCGAACGGGTGGTCGGGCGATTCGGGCGAGGATGTGGACGAACGCGTCGCAGCGCTCGTTTCACGACTCACCCTCGACGAGAAACTGACGCTCCTTCACCAGTACCAACCGCCGATTCCGCGGCTCGATATGGACGCGTTTCGAACCGGGACGGAGGCGTTACACGGGGTTTCCTGGTTGGGAGAGGCAACCGTCTTTCCGCAACCCATCGGGCTCGGGAGCACGTGGGACCCGGACCTGGTGGAACGCGTCGGGAGCGCAGTCGGCGACGAGGTACGCGGCAAGCACAACGTCACCCCGAGCGCCGCCGGGCTGAACGTCTGGGCACCGACCGTCGACCCTCTTCGAGACCCCCGAGCGGGACGAAACGAAGAGGGATACTCCGAGGACCCGCTCCTGAGCGGCGAGTTAGCGCTCGGATACACGAGCGGTCTGTCCGGCGATGATCCGTACTACCTGAAGACGGCACCGTCGCTGAAACACTTCTTCGCGTACAACAACGAAACCGACCGTACCACCACCAACGCCGAGCTACCGCCGAGACTGCTCCACGACTACTATCTGCAGTTCTTCCGCCCGCCGGTCGAAGCCGGAACCGCGGTCGGCGTCATGGCCTCGTACAACCTCGTCAACGGGCGACCGAACACCGTGTCGCCGCTCCTCGACCGGGTCGTCCGCGACTGGGCACCGGACGGGTCGGCCGTCATGAACGTGAGCGACGCGTGGGCACCTGAGACCCTGACCGGTGCGCAGGCGCACTTCGACACCAAGGCGAAAGCGCGCGCCGCCGCGGTGGTCGCAGGGCTGGACGTCTTCACCGAACATGGCCCGGACGACACGACGACCGTCGAGGCGCTTTCCGAGGCGGTCGATCGGGGAATTTTGAGCGAAAACGAAATCGACGCGGCAGTCGGCCACGTCCTCTCGGTTCGGTTCCGTCTCGGGGAGTTCGACCGGGAGACCCCGTACGACGACCTTACGGACGAAGTCGTCGGTGCACGGGAACACCGTGAACTCGCTCGGAAAGCCGCACAGGAGGGAACGGTGTTGCTCAAAAACGACGACGGAGGGCTACCGATTTCGGACGAACGGTCCGTCGCCGTCGTCGGTCCGCTCGCCGACAGCGTGTTCACCGACTGGTACAGCGGGACGCCACCGTATCGAATCACGGCCGAGGAGGGCATCCGCGACCGAATCGGTGCCGACAACGTGACGACCGCCCAGGGAATCGACCGCATCGCGCTCCAGGAAATTTCCTCCGGGAGCTACGTGACGGCTGGCGTGAGTCCCGGCGGTGGTGGACTCTATCTATCGGACCAGAACGCGCCCGGCGTTCAGCAGTTCGACGCGGCACAGTGGAGTTCCGACGCCTGGACGCTCCGGGCGACGGGGAACAACCGCTACGTCACCGTCGAGGACGGGCAGTTGATCAACTCCGCCGAGAAACCCTACGGCTGGGAGGAGGTCGCGGAAGCGTTCGAGTTCGTCCGACTGGACGACGGTTCGACGGCGCTTCGACACCGAAAAACGGACGCCTTCGTCACCGCGGCGGACGGCGGACTGGCCGTGGATGGCGAGACGGAATCCGACGCCGCACGGTTCGACGTCGAGCGACGTCGAAACGGCGTCCAGGACGCGGCTCGAACGGCCCGCGACGCCGACGTCGCCGTCCTCGTCGTCGGTACCCATCCCCTCATCGGTGCCCGCGAAACCCACGACCGCGATGACCTCGACCTGCCGGAGTCACAGCGACGGCTGATCGAAGCGGTGACGAGCGCCAACCGGCGAACCGTGCTGGTGCTCCAGAGCAGCTATCCCGTCGCCATCAACTGGGCCGACCGACACACGCCGTCCATCCTGTGGACCTCACACGCCGGGCAGGAGACGGGTCGTGCGCTCGCGGACGTGCTGTTCGGCGACGTTTCCCCGTCCGGTCGACTTCCCCAGACGTGGCCCCGCTCGGCCGACGGGCTTCCGGACATCAAGGAGTATAACATCGCTCGAACCGGGATGACGTACCGCTACGGGCAGGAGAACCCGCTCTACGCGTTCGGTCACGGGCTGTCGTACTCGTCGTTCCGGTACGACCACCTCCGAATCTCACCGCGCTCACACCTGTCTCCCGGCGAAACGGCGACCGTGAAAGTCAGGGTCACCAACACGGGTTCGATGGCGGCCGACGACGTCGTGCAGTTGTACAGCCGTCAGCGCCGGTCGCGCACCCGGCAACCGGAGCAAGTGCTGCGTGGGTTCGAGCGCGTCCACCTCGAACCGGGCGAACGCACGTGCATCGAGTTCGAACTCGACTACGACGAGTTCTCGTTCTGGGACGTCACGCGGAACCGCCGGGTCGTCGAGCGAGCGAAACACGACGTAGCAATCGGATCGGCGTCCGACGACTTCGGTCCGCGCAGGACGCTCCGCGTGGACGGCGAACGGATCCCACAGCGCGACCTGTCCGAGGAAACCCGCACCGTGGATGCCGACGACTGGTCGTGGTCGTCGATCGAACTGTTGGACAAGTCGAAGGCCGACGGAACCACCGTGGGCTTCTCCGACGGTTCGTGGGTCGCGTTCGAGGACGTCGATTTGCACGACCGCCCGGAGGAAGCGGCGGTGTCGGTCGCCCGGGCGGAGGGAGGTTCGGCGACGGCCGAACTTCGACTCGGGTCCCCCGACGGACGTCTGTTGGGTTCGGCCGACGTTCCCTCCACGGGCGACGTCTACGAGTACGAACGAGTGACGACGGCGCTTCGCGGAGCGACGGGCGGCCATCGAACGGTGTATCTGGTCGCGCGCGGCGAATTCCGTGCGCACACCGTCCAGTTCGACTGAAACGTCCCCGGACGTCGGAGGATTTCATCCGGTATCGCTGACGGCGCGACTCGTGGCCACGAGTCGCGCCCGACGAGCAACGCGGAACGAACGATCATCGGTTTTGACTCACAATGAGCAAACGAGAACACAGCGGCGAGAGAGACGGAACGGAATCGACATCGGAAGGAACGGAATCGACATCGGAAGGAACGGAATCGACATCGGAAGGAACGGAATCGA